>LAKY01000064.1 GCA_000987045.1 Clostridiales bacterium PH28_bin88
AGTCTGGGCCGTGTCTCAGTCCCAGTGTGGCCGGTCACCCTCTCAGGCCGGCTACCCATCGTCGCCTTGGTAGGCCGTTACTCTACCAACTAGCTAATGGGACGCGGGTCCATCCATAAGCGGTATCCCTTTCCTCTCCAGGGGATGCCCCCCAAAAAGTGTATCCGGTATTAGCACCAGTTTCCCGGTGTTATCCCAGGCTTATGGGCAGGTTACCCACGCGTTACTCACCCGTCCGCCACTATTGAGAAGTGAGATGTGGGAAGCGGGATGTGGGATTCCGATGTTGGAATTGGCTCCGCCAATTCCTTCTTCCTCTCACTTCTAACCTCCCACCTCTCACCTCTCAACCGTTCGACTTGCATGTGTTAGGCACGCCGCCAGCGTTCGTCCTGAGCCAGGATCAAACTCTCCGTAAAAGATTTAGTTGCTAGTGACTGGTGACTAGTGACTAGTCCTCCGCCACCGCTTCTTTACGTGGTTTGTTTGGCTCGTATGCTTCCCGTTTATTAACGGGGTTACGATGCTTTTTGTGCCTAGTTCCTAGCTTCTGGTTCCTCGAAACTAGTCACCAGCAACTAGTCACTAGTCACTTATTCACATCGGGCATGTGCTTATCACCACTGTTCAGTTTTCAAAGACCAGGTGTTTTCCGTTGACTCTTGTCTCAAGCGACGTCCTCTACTCTATCACTTCCGGACTCGCTTCGTCAACCGCCACTTTTTGGTGGCCTTGCCGCCGTTTGCCGGAAGCTCACAGCGACATTTGATAATGTACCACATTCATGGCGGTTATGTCAACTACCTTTTAAAGGTTTCCGCCGCCGGATTTTGTCCCGCAACTCTCGTCGCGGCCTGGCGGCAGTGTTTAATATACCATAAACCGTTCGCGGTTGTCAAGGCTGGAAAGCTGAGAAACATTGAAAATATGTACCAACAAAACAGTCATAAGGTTGACAGATGTAAAGAAAACTTGGTTTACGCCAAGCCTTCGGGCGCAGGCGGAAGCCTTAGTACTTATGCCACAGAAAGTTATACTTTCTGATGGTACAAAAAAGGCGACCGCGGATCTCAAATCCCCGGCCGCCGCCCAGTCTACCTTCTACCTACCGGCTATGCCGACTTTTCCTTTTTCTTATCGATCTTTTCGATATATATTGCGCAATCGGGGCAAACCATCTGGCAGATGCCACAGGCAATACAGTCCTGTCCGTGACCGGGTTCCACTGTTGGAGTACCGTAAACACCCAGCTCCTCGGCCCAGCTGATGGTATCTACCGGGCATTTCTCGATGCAAAGGCCGCAACCCTTGCACAGGGCCGGGAACACGTGGAAGATCGCCTTGCCGTTGGGAGTGCTGATGGGTTTAAACTCTACCGCCACGCCACTTTTCCTCCTTTAAACCAGGCCCTGCTGCACCAGTTCCGCACCCCGTTGCAGCGCCTTGAAATTTAGTTCCCGCAGGCTGGGATCCTGTTCAAACTTGTAACCCAGTTTCTTTTCCAGGGCATCCTTAATCTTATCCATAGATACCACTTTGGTTGCCGCGATGATCGCTCCCAGGATGACCACGTTAAACACGCGAGGGTGCAGTTCTTCCTTGGCAACCTGTACAGCCGGAATGGCCAACACTTTGGCGGCATTTTGAGGGATGCCGTCCTCCACACCCTGGATACCGGCATCGTAGACAAACACCGTATTTGGTCCAACGTATTTTTTCGTGCGATAAACCGCCCGGTCGCTGAGGGCCACCACGATGTCTCCCGTCTTGAACTTAGGAGAGCCAATAGGTTCATCAGAAATCTGTACGTAAGCCACGGATACCCCGCCGCGCTGTTCTACACCGAAGTTAGGGATATACAGCGCCTCGAAACCTTCTTCATAGGCGGCTTCTGACAAGATCCCCGCAACCGATTGAACTCCCTGGCCGCCCTCACCGCCGAGGGCAATCTTTGCTCCCCTGGCCATGCTTAACCCTCCTTCTTTTCGCCGGGTACTTTGAGTTCCCCCACTTTAAAGTACTTGGGCATCTCTTCTTCCACCATGCGCCAGGTCTCCTCGGCGTTGGTGGCCCAGTTGGTCGGGCAGAGGGACAGGGCTTCTACGAAAGAGAACCCGTTACCAGCCACCTGGTTCTCCAGGGCTTTTTTGATATAGCGTTTCAACAGGCGCTGGTTGGCCACCGTGCCCCGCGCCACGTACGCGCCTTCCTGGGTGATAGCCGCCACCATCTCCGGACCCTGGGTGGGATAACCGGTAACCGTTACGTCACGCCCGTAAGGGGTGGTTTCGGTCTTTTGTCCGGGTAGGGTGGTGGGAGCCATCTGCCCGCCCGTCATACCGTACTGGATGTTATTGACCAGGATGACGGTGATTTTTTCGTTACGAGACGCAGCGTTCACCAGGTGCTGCGACCCGATAGCGTAACCGCCGCCGTCGCCCATGTAGGCGATACCGATTACGTCCGGCCTGGCCCGCTTGATCCCGGTAATTACCGGGGTAGTGCGGCCATGGTGCGTCTGCACGGAGTCCATGTTGAAGAAGTCCCACGCCAGCAGGGAACAGCCGATGTCGCAACCGAAGACGACTTTATCCTGAATACCAAGGTCATCAATAGCCTCGCCCAGGGCCTTTAAGATCAGCGGGTGACCGCAACCGGGGCAAAACTTGTGCGGCTTGGTTTCCGTTCGCCACACCTTGGGCATCTGAGGTTGGATGGACATGTCAAATACCTCCTCTCAAGCTAAAACAACTTCTTCACTTCTGTAACCACTTCTTCAACCGTCACCCCTTCGCCTGGCTTAAGGTAAGGAATGATAGGAGTGGTACTGCCGTAGAGGGCATCGGTAACCAGCTTCTTGAACTGCCCGTAGGCGGACTCCACCACCACCAGGTGACGGGACTTGTCCGCCAGTTGGCGAAGTTGCTCGTCCGGGAAAGGCCTCAGGGTCACCGGCCGGAAATGGCCCACCCTCAGCCCTTGCTGGCGCAGCACTTTAACAGCCCCCTGGGCGGCCCGGGAAACCACCCCGTGAGCCACGATGATCACTTCAGCGTCATCGGTTTCGAACTCCTGGTATTCCACCACTTCAGGAGCCACCCGCTCATACTCGGCGGCCAGGTTGCGTACTACTTCCAATAGTTCGTCTTCCATGTTGTACGTGTTTCTCAAGTGGGAAGGATCCCGGTCTAAACCAGGTGTACCGGGCTTAACCACATAGGGATCGGTGGGAACCATTTCGATACCGCGGGTTTCCGGATCATAGATCATCAGGGGTTCCCGCATTTTGGACTGGTAGCCGTCTCCCAGGACGAAGGTAGGGAAGCGATACTTCCAGGCAGTATTGAAGGCCTTAATGGTGTAGTCAAAGAGATCCTGCTGGCCGGCGGTGGAGTATACAATGCGGAACCCCTCGCCGTTACCGCCGTAACAGGTCATGGTGACCTCCTGCTGGGAATAGATTACCGTCGCGGTGGACGGCCCGCCGCGCTGGGTCACCACCAGCACGGTCGGCAGGCGCATCATTTCGGCCATGGACATGGATTCCTGCATCAACGTATTACCGGGTCCCGCGGTAGCGGTGAACGCCCGCTTACCGGCCAGCACTCCACCGCAGCAGGTAAACCCCGCGGAAATTTCATCTTCCGTCTGCAGGAAACTGCGGCCAAACTTGGGTGCCAGCCTTGTCCAATAATGCATGATTTCGTTCTGAGGCGTGATGGGATAACCGTACATGATGTCGGCATTGGAAGCCAATGCCGCCCAGGCTACCGCCTCGTTGCCGGTCATGAAGACCTTTTTTTCTCCCTCAATTGGCTTGGGGGCCATAAAACAAAACACCTCCTGTGAAGTTTTGGGACAGGTAAAGGTTTACCAAAAAGTGCCGGGCATGTACCGGCGCAATGTGCGCACCGGGTTGCCCATGCAATCTTTTTCCCCGATAGCTTCTCCTACAGTTTCAGTAGCCGTCGTAGCAATGACCGGTAAGCCCAATTCCCGAGCAGCGGCTGTAATGACCCGAGCCCCTTCCTGCACCAGGGCGGGGCTTGTCTCGTCACCCAGGTGGGTGTTATTAATCAGGCCGTCAACGCTACCGAGGGAACCGACATACTCTACAATGTCCTCTACCGACCCGGTTACTGGGCGGGAAATGTTCACTACCACATAAGTCTTTAACTCCCGGCTTCCCCGCGCCCCTTCGATCAGGTTAAGCGCCCGGGCGCCTTTAACACCATACCCCACATCAAGAATGAGATCCCCCGCGCGGCGCAAAACCCACCGCACCGCCGGAAGCATTACCGACCCCGCCTCACCCAACCCCATGGTCTTGCGGGTTTCCCAGGCCACGACGGTAAGACCTTTTTCCTCCAGCAGCTTCTTGATGGGCCTCAAGGTATAGAACGGCTCCACCAGGTCCAGGTCTACCAGGGTTACTCCTCGCCCTTCCGCCAGCAACCGCAAAGCACGGTTAACCGCCACTTCGCTTTTGCCACTGGCATATTCCCCCACATACGCTTCAACTACCCGCTGGCTGATCGATGCCCCGATATTTTTCTCACCTCGCCCCTAGTATTCTCTTCCACTATTCATTTATGAGCAGAAATTGGCTTTCCTGGAGAAAAGAAAAAAGAAGCACCCTAGCGGATGGGCCTCGCTTTCACCCTCTACATTTTACTCCTAATTATGCGACAAATCAACCAAATGAGTCAACCAATACCATCAAATCTTAAAAACAGCCCTAGCAGTATCATATATCAAGGAGTACCGCTCGTCAAGGATGAGGGGCCACGAAGAAAAAATGGGGCCACTACCCTATCAGCAACTTGAGGACTATTACCAATAACAGGCCAGGAATCCCAAGAAAACCGACCAGTAAAACAGTTAGCCAGTTAACCGGTACGTGGAAGCCCAGGTATGCACCCAACAGGTTAACAAACCATAAGGCGAGCAACCCTGCGATGGAGTTATACAGTAACTTGAAGATTAACTTAAAAGGTTTCAGCAGAACCTTCCCAACAAGATAGACCAGGAATCCCAGAAAAACCATTGCCAATAAGACTTGAATACCGTCAGTCACCACCGTCCACCCCTCCTTGTCCATTTCCAGTATATGACTGAGTGCGGACTAATATGACCGCCCTTGAAAAACTAGGTCAATCTCGCGGGAATTCCTTGGCCGACCTCAGCTTTTCGTGCCTGCTTCAGTAAATAAATATACCGTTTTTCCGCGGCATTCACCAGGTAGACAGCCTCATCAACCAGGTCAGGATCACTGACCTCAGCAAAGAATCTCTGGGCATTAACCCAGTCGAGGTAGGCTTGATGAACTAAGCCGGTTAAGGGGACGCTGGCTGCCGCCCGTCGAGACGGTATGATCAGTCTATGGGTTAATCGACCTGTCCAGGGATTACGAGGAATCCCGGAGGACGGGATCCCCCTGATAAAGAGTGCCACAGACAGGACGTAGATCCGGCGAAGCCATTGGCCCCACGTCTCGCCCACGGTGGTGACCACGTGAACTATCACCCGCCGGCAAAACCAGCAGAAATCTTGGGCCAGCACGGTACACCCTCCCCTAGGTAATTTTAACCGTCGTGCCCGAAGGCCGGGTCACGGTCCTTACCACTATTTATATGTACCGGAGATGGCCATGAATTCTCTTTTTTACAGTATTTGTTATCAAAAATTTTCAAAACGCAACTGACTAAAATAAAAGCAAAACGCTGCTTTCACAGCGTTTGATCCTTGAAATCAATCTACCTCCCGCCTGCCCTCCAGCGCTCTGGCCAGGGTTACCTCATCAGCGTACTCCAGATCCCCTCCTACCGGAATGCCATGGGCTATCCGGGTAACTCTGATACCCATCGGCTTGATTAACCTGGTCAGGTACATGGCGGTTGCCTCGCCTTCCACGTCTGGATTGGTCGCTAAAATCAGTTCACGCACCTGGTTCCCGGCGAGGCGTCCCAGGAGTTGTTTAATGGTAAGTTGTTCGGGCCCAATCCCTTCCATGGGCGAAATAGCCCCGTGCAACACATGGTACAATCCTTTAAACTCCCGGGTTTTTTCCAACGCAACCACGTCTTTGGGGTCTTCTACCACACAGATCACCGTTTGATCCCGGTAGTGGTCGGCGCAGATGCGGCAGGGATCCGTATCCGTAAGGTTACCGCAGGTGGAACATTGATGGATCTTTTCCCTGGCTTCCAGGATGGCGGTAGAAAGTTCTCTGGCTTCATCCCCTGGGGTGTGTAAGAGGTAAAAGGCCAACCGCTGGGCGGTCTTCGGCCCAATCCCGGGCAGCCTGTTAAGGGCGGCGATCAGTCTGGCTACAGGCTCGGCGTAGTGGTACAACAACTCATCCCCCCTACTGGAAGCAAGAGGCAAGAGGCAGGAGGCAAGATCGCTTGAAGGAATTGGCTTCGCCAATTCCCTCTTCTCTTCCTTCTTTATGCTTCTTACTTCCTGCTTGCGATGGCGCTGATGCACATATTAACTAAAATAGTCCTGGAATTTTGATGCCCCCGGTAATCTTACCCATCTCGGCGTTGACCATTTCCTGGGCCTTGCGTAGGGCCTCGTTTACCGCGGCCAGCACCAGGTCTTCCAGCATTTCCACATCATCCGGGTCGACGGCCTCCGGTTTAATCTTGATGGCCGTTACCTCCATTTTACCGTTGGCGGTCGCCTGGACCATCCCCCCGCCCGCCGATGCGTCCACCAGCTTGCTCCCCAACTCCTCCTGTAATTTAGCCATTTGGGTTTGCATCTGCTGGACCTGTTTCATCATTTTATTCATGTTACCAAAACCCACGTACATCAACCCCCTTCTTTTATTTCAACCAATTCTCCCCCGAAGATTTCAATTGCCATCCGCACCACCGGGTCATCCTGCGGCTCCGCCGCTACCCCTTGGCCCGCGGGATTACCCTGCATCACACACTTAATCTTTAGAGGCAGCCGGAACACTTGCTGCAGTACCCGTTCAACCGCCTGCCGGTTTTCCGGCTGCTCCATCCTTTCCTTATGAAAGGAATGATCCGCGGGAAACCCCAGTACCAGAGTGTGCTGATCCATCTCCAACGGTTCCGCTTCCACCAAAAAGGCATACGCCGTGATCTTAATCTTTTTGATTGCATCCAGGATTTCTTGCCAGCGTTGTGTAACGGTTGCCAGTACGACAGTCGCTCCCCCAGGGGGATCAATGCTTCCCTTTTGAGGTAACGACGCCGGAGGTGTCAAACCTGGAGGTGGCGCTGTGGGAACAGGTGGCACCTTGACGGGTTCTTCACGGGCAGCGGCCATCTGCCCGCGTCCCAACTGCTGCTCCAAAGCAGCAATGCGCTTTTCCAACAGGGCCGGCCCCCTGGCTTGCTCCATCGCCTTTAAGAGGGCCAGTTCCAGCAATACCCCGGGATAGGTGCTCCACTTCATCTCCGCTTCAGCAGCGCACAGGCTGTCAATGATATTGACCAGCTGGGGCGTCTCGAATTGTTCCGCCATGGCGCTTACTCCAGCCAGGTCTTCCACCGGCAGGCCGGTCATTTCTTCGTCTCCACATACCTTCAATATCAGCAGGTCGCGGAAAAACCCCGCCAGGTCTCCCGTCATCCGGCGCACGTCTTTTCCGGCGGCTATTCCCTCTTGCACTAATCGCAGCACCTTTTCCCGGTCCCACCCTGCGACCCCTTCAGCCAGCGCCATCAGAATCTCAGTATCGACTACCCCCAGGATCTCTCTTAAATGAGCCAGGGTTACCTCTTCACCCGCGTAAGTGAGACACTGGTCCAGGAGACTCAAGGCGTCTCGCATTCCCCCTGCCGCTGAGCGGGCTATAAACTTAAGCGCGTCGGGACTGACCCGGACACCGCTTTGAGCGACCACGTCTTGCAGCCTGGCAACCATTTGATCCTTGCCAATCCGACGAAAGTCGAAGCGCTGGCAGCGGGATAAAACAGTCAACGGCAGTTTCTGCGGTTCAGTGGTAGCCAACACGAAAACGGCATGGGCCGGAGGTTCCTCCAAAGTCTTCAGCAAGGCGTTGAAGGCTTCGTTAGTTAACATATGTACCTCATCTATGATGTATACCCGGTATTGGCCTTCCGCCGGTGCAAACTTCACCTTCTCCCGCAAGTCGCGGATCTCGTCAATACCCCGGTTGGAGGCGGCGTCGATCTCCAGCACATCCAGGGAACTACCGTTATTCACCCGTTGGCATTGGGGGCACTCGTTGCAAGGCTCACCATCCAGCGGGGCCATGCAATTCACTGCCTTGGCCAGGATTTTGGCGGTACTGGTTTTTCCGGTTCCCCGAGGACCGCAAAACAGGTATGCGTGGCTGATGCGCCGGGCTGCCAGTGCATTTTGCAGGGTACGGCTGACGTGTTCCTGTCCCACCAGTTCACGAAAGGTCTGCGGGCGCCACTGGCGGTAAAGAGCCAGGTAACCCATGAATAGACACCTCCCGTTTAATATTTTCGCCATTTAAGGCATGCTATCCTCTTTTTACAAAAAGGGATTATTCCCGCAGGAATAATCCCTTTTTACCTGTATTAATTTAGACCGCGCACCCACCTCTGAATAGTGGCTTCCGGGCGTTACCGGTGCAGCCGGCTCCGGCCAGGCTCCCCCGCGGCACACGGAAAGGTTCACTTACCGCTGCTTCCTTCCGGACCTGACGGGGTTCATGAGTTCCCGTTGCGCGGGACCCAGCCCTCTTCGCCGCTTACACCGGCCGGTCCCCACAAACCAAACCCTCGGGTGGGAATTCAATCCCGCTATAGCGGCTTGCGGGTTACAGGGCACCGCTACCTCCCCATCTAGCACGGTCAAACCCTTTGACAAATATCAATGGCGGAGAGAGTGGGATTCGAACCCACGAGACGAATTTGTGATCCGTCTACTCGCTCTCCAGGCGAGCGCCTTCGACCAACTCAGCCATCTCTCCGCGGTCTACCGATAGTACGTTATTATCTTTTTAACCATCGTGGCTAGATTATTATACAGTCAATTCTATTTGGATGCAAGCATCTTTAACTGTCAAGGCGACCAAAAGCCGCCTATTTAGCAACAAAATTCATGGCATACTTACCAGCTTGAACTATTTTAATCAGCCCGCTTCCGGTCAACCATTCATGTAAGACGATCTCTCGTTGGAGGGAAAACCGGATGCTATGAACGGTAATTCGTGAACTGCAATTCCAGGCCGAAATCCTTTTCTTTAAGCATTTGAATTACCGACTGCAGGTCGTCGATCTTTTTGGCCGTGACTCGCACCTGGTCATCCATGATCTGGGCCTGCACTTTTAATTTGGTATTCTTAATCGCCGCTACAATTTCTTTCCCTTTTTCTTTCGAAATCCCCCTCTGCACCTTCACGGTCTGCCGGACGGTACCCCCACTGGCGGGTTCAATTTTACCATAACTCAATGACTTTAAAGGGACCTGGCGCCTAACGGCTTTGCTTTGCAGTACGTCAATCGCGCTCTTTAGCCTGTACTCGTCATCGGCGAGAATCTTAATCTCATCACCTTCAAGAGTAATTTTAACCTTACTGCCCTTAAAGTCAAACCGCTGGCCGATCTCTTTCATAGCCTGATTGACCGCATTATCGACCTCTTGCAAATCAACTTCGGAGACCACATCAAACGAAGCGTCTTTGGCCACTGTTCAACCCCCTTAGAAACTCGGAGTTCCACGTCGAATTCGCGGAACTCCTTACCACCTGCCCGTTTTCCATGAAACTCTACCCCGCCGTACCGCTAGGCTTTTTGGGCCTTGGCCCATGTATCACGCAACGAGACGATCCTGTTAAATACCGGCGCTCCTTCGGACGAATCGGGATCAACACTGAAATAGCCTTGCCTTAAGAACTGGTACCTGCTTCCCGGTTCCGCGGCCGCCAGGGAAGGTTCAACCATGCATGAGGTCAACCTCTCCAGCGAGTTTGGATTCAAATCGGTTTTGAAATCCTCATGCTCGTCCGGGTTTTCGCTGGCGAAAAGATGATCATACAGGCGCACTTCCGCTCTGAGAGCGTGGTCGGCAGAAACCCAGTGGGTTGTTACCTTGACCTTGCGGTCGCTGGCAGCGCCACCGCTTCTTGTCTCGGGATCATAGGTACAGCGCAACTCCACCACTTCGCCGGTTTCTTCGTCCTTGACGACCCGCTCACACTTGATGATATAGGCGTTCTTCAGCCGGATCTCACGGCCGGGCGCCAAACGGTAAAATTTCTTCGGCGGGTCTTCCATGAAATCGTCCTGCTCAATGTACACCACCCGCGAAAACGGGATCTTGCGAGACCCCATACCGGGATTCTCCGGGTTATTCTCGGCATCCAGCCATTCCACCTGATCCTCCGGGTAGTTTTCGATGACTACCCGCAGCGGGCGCAACACGGCCATCACACGCTGGGCTCGCAGGTTCAAGTCTTCCCGGATGCAGTGCTCCAGCAACGCGATATCGACGACACTGTTCCTCTTGGCCACCCCGATACGGTCGCAGAAATCCCGGATTGCCTCGGGCGTGTAACCCCGTCTCCGCAGGCCGGATATGGTAGGCATGCGGGGATCGTCCCACCCGCTCACGTACCCCTGCTCTACCAGTTGCCGGAGCTTCCGCTTGCTCATCACGGTGTGGGTGAGATTGAGCCTGGCGAACTCTATCTGCTGCGGGCACGCCTCTGCTTCCTCTGAATAATCGACGTTTTCGATCACCCAGTCGTATAAAGGCCGGTGATCCGCGAATTCCAGGGTACAGATGGAATGGGTGATGCTTTCGAGGGCATCCGAAAGGGGATGGGCGTAATCGTACATCGGGTAAATGCACCACTCGTCGCCGGTCCTGTGATGCGTTGCCCGCAGAATTCGATAAAGCACCGGATCCCGCATGTTTAAGTTTGGAGACGCCATATCAATTTTTGCTCGCAGCACGCGAGAACCGTCCGGGAATTCGCCGGCTCTCATCCGTGCAAACAGGTCCAGGTTTTCTTCAATTGAACGGTTACGGTACGGGCTGTCCTTGCCGGGCTCAGTCAAGGTCCCGCGGTAGTCCTTGATTTCCTGCGCGCTCAAGTCACAAACATAGGCCTTGCCCGCTTTGATCAACTGGACCGCGTACTGATACAGTTTCTCAAAGTAGTCTGAAGCGTAAAACATCCGGTCGTCCCAATCAAATCCAAGCCAGCGAACATCTCTTTCAATGGATTCCACATATTCAATGTCCTCTTTGCTTGGATTGGTGTCGTCAAACCGCAGGTTGCAAAGACCCCCGTTGGCGGCGGCGATGCCAAAATTAAGGCAAATGGATTTGGCGTGCCCGATGTGCAAATAACCGTTCGGTTCCGGTGGAAATCGAGTGTGCACCCGGCCGCCGTGCTTGTTCGTTTCCATGTCTTTTGTGATGATATCCTGGATGAAGTTGGCCGGTGCCTCCGGAATGGCCGTGGTTTTGCCGTTGCCGTGTTCTGTGTCAAGTGCCGTCATGTGTCCCATTTCCTCCTTATATGTTCGCTCACCGGGCTAATCTTCTTGATAACCCCCTGCTGCAGGCGGTTATTTATTGAAATATAATTGGTACACTAAAGTTAGCTTACAATTCCACATTATACCCAAAAATCCTGCTAAGATGTCATTACGTTGGTATTATTATCGCTCGTTCCTCCGCGTAAAAAAAGGGCTCCGCGCTTAAGTTGCGGAACCCCTTGATTTCAATACAATGGCTGAGAGAGCAGGCGACGTTCGGGCGGCTGGCCGTTCATACGTCCAAATGAGCATTCACCGGCATACGCCGGATCTTGATCTTTTGCTCTGTAATGGAGACTATAGCCCCGTTTTCAAGCTCAGATTCCACCCGGGGTAAAACTCTCATCAACACCTTGGCCACAGCACTTGGTTGGGCATTGGACAGCCGCAAAGAAACGACACTTGGTCCCGCTGCGCTGGTTAAGGCCAGGAGAGAGGAAAAGTCCAAATCCTGAGTGAGAATGACCATTTTCTGAGGCCGCGCGTAGTTCATGATTTCCCTGTCCGGAACGGTGGTAGGAAGGACGTCAGATACACGAGAACGCTGTAACCAGCTTCACGCAGAAGACTGCGAGTTACAGGCGATATGTGGATGTCAGCCAGATAGCCCGCTTTAGTCACTGGCTGATAGCCTCCTGGGGAAGAGGATGCGTTTGCTCCGCCGCTAGCCATGCCGCGTATGCAAGACACTGGCGGATATCCTCTTCCTCCAACTCCGGATAGGCCTCAACAATGGCAGTATGGTCCATGCCAGACGCCAAAAGCTTCAACACAAAGGATACTGTAATACGCATCCCCCGGATTATAGGCGACGATTTATTAGTTACATTTTATCACTTTTTTCCTTGAGTGCAAGACAATAGAAAATATCTCTAATCACAGAAGTGGACTCACGCCAATACACCCATACCGTTCAACCCGCACGGAGTACTGTCAGTTTCCGGCAATTTGGTAAAAAAAACAAGGGATTCCATCCCAATTTGGCTTGAATCCCTTGACTTGTATGCAATATGGCGGAGAGAGCGGGATTCGAACCCGCGGTGCCGCTCATCACGACACACTCGATTTCGAGTCGAGCGCCTTCAACCAACTCAGCCATCTCTCCGTATTCATTGCCGGCCTTGCCGGTAATTATCCTCTCAGTTCCGCAAAAAACCGCCGGATGATTTCCCGGCATTCTTCTTCCATTACCCCCGGGATAACGTGGACCTGGTGGTTGAACCGGGGGAACTGTACCAGATTCATTAAAGAATCCACCGCCCCGGCCTTAGGATCAATGGCTCCATATACCAGGGTGTCCACCCTGGCCTGGACGATGGCCCCCGCACACATGGGACATGGTTCCACGGTAACATACAGGGTTGTTCCCGTAAGACGCCAGGTTTGCAGCGCCCTGGCAGCCTGTCTGATGGCCAGGACTTCGGCATGAGCCGTTGGGTCGTGGTTGGTTTCCCTCAAGTTGTGAGCCCGGGATACAATCTCACCGTCTTTAACCATCAAGGCACCGACAGGAACCTCACCCAAGTCGAAGGCCTTTTGGGCTTCTTTCAGGGCCAGCGCCATGTAATAACGGTGGTCCACCCGCCCGCCCCCATTCGCTCCGGGGTGTTTTATCATCAGATTAGTGGCTCGCGACCGGATTCCAGTCACTGGCCACCTTTCATGCAAAATGGTGCGCCCGGAGGGACTCGAACCCCCGACACGCGGTTTAGGAAACCGCTGCTCTGTCCTCCTGAGCTACGGGCACATGCGCATTAATGACTAGTTGCTAGTTCTTCCGGGTATTCCTCTCAGATCCCTTCCTCTAGTCACCAGTCACTAATCACTAGTCACCTAGGTTAAATGGTGCGCCCGGAGGGACTCGAACCCCCAACCCCTTGATCCGTAGTCAAGTGCTCTATCCAATTAAGCTACGGGCGCATATTAATGGCGGAGAGAGCGGGATTCGAACCCGCGATACGGGTTTTAGCCCGTATAATCGCTTAGCAGGCGACCGCCTTCGACCTTCTCGGCCATCTCTCCGCGGTTCGATTGACCCGGCCACAGGGCTACCTGTCGCCAAGCGCATATTAAATTATACAACAGCCCGGTCCAAAAATCAAATTATTAATTTTCCCATTTCCCCACGCAATGGGCTCCCTGTACCCCACCCGGCGGGGAGAATGGACAACTGTGAGTATACCATACAGCGCAAAAAAGTCAAGAAAACCCGGCCTGAGACAGCTCGAGATTCTGGCCTAGCCGTAAATTTGGACCTGACAACTACCGGCTGCCCGAATGTCAATCGTATAAGCTAATACAGGTAAATCGAGGAAGGAGATGTGCAATGGTCAGGAAACATTTACCATCTTGTGCCGTCCTTCATGTCGATAGGAATAAAGGCCGGTATGGCAACGGCGCGGAAACCGTTGTCTTCTAAATAGCGCACAATTTGATGGGATGGCATGGCCACCGCATCATAACTGTAAATAGTATCGTACTGGGCAACCTGAATATTTCCTGGGGCCAGGGCGCTATAGCTCTGTCTTACCGCAAGCGAGACGGCGCTGCGCCAGTCCGGAAGGATGGTGGAATCAATGGCCACATGCCGCGCGGCCAAAGATTCCCGGGTCGCTACACCGGCTAAGTCCGCGCCAAACTCCAGGGCTTTTTTTATAATGTCCGTAATTGACCATCTCCCTTTCATTATCGTATCCATCATATTCCTAAAAACGGGCCACTAATTGCCGATAGAGACTTTAAGTCCCGTTTCCTCAATAACCCTTTGAAGCCTTTTCATTTTTTCCTCGCCCGGAGTCACCAGCCCGGGCAATGGATACACTCTCCCCATTTGTCCGCACTTGGATTTACCCCCTTCGTGATAGGGGAGGAGGGAAACTTTTTCCACGTTATGGCTCTTCCCCAGCAAGGCAATATTTTTTATATGTTCCCGGTCATCGTTGAAACCAGGAATTACTGGTATTCTCAGCCATACCTTGGCCAGTGCGCACGTTTTTTTGAAATTTTCCATGATTAAATAATTGTCTACGCCGGTTTTCCTTTTGTGTTCAGCGGGGTCCAGGTGTTTGATGTCAAAGAGGACCAGGTCGACCAATGGCAACACCTCTTCCATTCCAGCCCAAGGGGCGTGTCCCGATGTGTCCAGGGCGGTATGTAATTCCTCTTTCCGGCACAGCTCCAGCAGGCCAGCCACAAATTGGCTCTGGTACAGGGGTTCGCCCCCGGATACAGTAACTCCACCCCCTGAATTTTTGTAGAAGACCTTATCCTTGATCACTTCACTGAAAACATCGTGCAATTTCATATACTGGCCACAAACACTCAGCGATTGATAAATACAGGTATCCACACACTGCAGGCACTGGTCGCACCTGGCCCAGTCTATTTCCCTGCCCTTTTCCGCAGTGACGGCGATTGCCCCCCGCGGGCAGACGCCGTCACACCGGCCACACCCTCTGCAGTTGATCTCCCTCACCATCAGATTTGGGAAAAAATGCTGGGACTCCGGGTTGGAGCACCATTGGCAGCGCAAAGGACAGCCCTTCATAAATACCGTAGTTCTGATGCCCGGCCCGTCGTGAATACTGAACCGCTGGATATTGAAAATCAATCCCTCGCCCTTGTTTTTGCCTCTCGGTGATTCAATTGGCTTCATCATATCACTCTCTATGTGTGTAGTTTATTTACCGGAGAAACGAAGTGCTTCGCAGGTGGCGCCTGTACACGCCCACTGATTCAGGAAAAACTCTGTTCCGTCCGGGCAATGATATGGTCCTGCAGGCCCCTGGTCAGATCGACGAAGTAAGCGCTGTAGCCGGCCACCCTGACTATCAGGTCCCTATATTGTTCCGGTAGTTGTTGGGCGTCGATAAGGGTTTCTCTGTCCACAATATTGAACTGGATGTGGGGGATCTTCATCTCTCTCCAGGTTTTGAGGTAATTGATGAAGACATGTTTCATTTCTCCTTCCAGGAGCTGGGGAGGGAACTTCTGGTTCAAAAGGTGGTTGTACGTCTTTAAGGTGTCGATCTTGGCGCAGGAATTGAGAACCGCCGTGGGCCCCTTTTTGTCCATGCCCGGCTGCGGGGCCAGGGTGGAATCGGCGAAGGGCCCCCCGTCCAGCCTGCCGTCCGGCGTGGCCGGGGTGTCCGCCGACAGCCCGTAGGTGGCCGAAACGGCGCTGCCGTCGCCCCGCATGGAATAACCGAAGCGGTCCCGCACCGTTTCCATGGCGGCCTCGGTGCGGTGGTGTACCTCCCGGGCGATCAGGTCGGCGTAGTCGTCGTCGTTTCCGTACTTGGGGGCGTTGAGGCAGGCCTGCCGGAGGTCTTCCCGCCCCTCCCAGTTGCGATCC
The DNA here is from genome assembly GCA_000987045.1 of Clostridiales bacterium PH28_bin88. GTDB lineage: Bacteria > Bacillota > PH28-bin88 > PH28-bin88 > PH28-bin88 > PH28-bin88. The sequence goes on from LAKY01000064.1 coordinate 15,880, forward strand.
ATGACCGCGATCAGCTCCGGCAGGGTGACCAGCCGGTCCTCGAAGACCACCTTCCGGATGGCCGCCAGGGAGTCGGCCACGTTGGTTGCCCCGATGACGATGATAAAGTCATGGACCATGGAGGGGTAGGACCACTGCTTGCATTCCTGGCCCCGCTCGATGCAGCCTTCCACGATAGCCGAGTAGAAGGGCCTGGGGCAGTACCTGGCGTAGAGGTCCCGGCAGGTGTTTTCCACTTGGGCGATTTTGCCGGTGAAGAATTTTACCTGCTCCAGGTAGGCCTCCAGCACGTCCTCCCAGGACTTGAAGGCTGCCGGGTCGGCAGTTTCGGCCCCCCACTGCTCCCCGGTTTTGGGGTTCACCCCCCGGTGCAGGGCCCACCACAGGCACTTGGGCAAGGCAAAATAGCCCACCACCCTGCGGGTTATGTTCTTGCCCGGGATGTCCATGTAAACACAGCCCGAAACGGCGTAGCCCCTAGCCTCCTCCGGGGGAACACCCCACTTTTCCAGAAGCGGGATTAAGGCCTGGTCATTGAACAGTGAGGGGTAGCCGACGCCGGTCTTGATTACCTCTACTGCCTTGTAAATCAATTCGTCCGGAGTACCGTCGTGGACCCTCAGGGCCAGGCTGGGCTCGATGGTCCTCATTTCCTGGGCCGCCTCCAGCACCAGGTAGGTCAGCTGGTTGGTGACGTCCCGGCCCCCGGGGTCGGTGCCTCCCAGGGTGACCGCCTGGAGGGAGGCCACTCCCCCGTAAACCGAGGTCAGCAGGGGCGAGTAGACCAGCCCCAATTCCATCAGCTTGACCCAGAGGAGTTGAAGAATTTCCCTGGCCTCGTCCCGGGTAAGCCTCCCCTCCCTGATATCCCTTTCGTAGTACGGCCCCAGCAGGTAGTCGAAGCGGATGCCGATGCCCAGGGTGGAGTATTCCAGGTAGCGGACCAGGTGGATGAAATAAAAGAACTGTACTGCTTCCAGGAAGGTGCGCGGGGGATTGGCGGGAACCCACGCGCAGGTGCGGGAAATCTCCTCCAGCCGGGCTTTCCGTTCCACGTCCTGCTCGGATTTGGCCATTTCTCCGGCCAGCGCCGCGTACCGGCCGGCAAAATTGATCACCGCCTTTAAAACAATGATCACTGCTTGCAGGAACTCTTTCTGGTCAATATAATCCGGGGGAACGGTACGGTCTATTTCTACCAGCCTTTCTTCCGCCAGCCTGATCTTGCCGTTGAGTCCGGTCTTGAACAACGTTTCGTAATCCGGTATCCCCAGTTCGGACCAGTGTGACCAAAGGAAAGTGCCCTCGTACTTCCAGTACCTGGCCAGGTCACCGCTGAAAAACTCCTGGTGCCGGTCGCTCATGCTTTTTCCCTGCCAGTAGGCACAGAGATCGTCAAGCTCCCTTTTGCCCTCGTCGTCCAGAAGGGTTTTGCCCGCTTCGCTGTTGACCAGCCTTTTTACCGACCTCCAGTTCATGTCGATGGGGTGGTAAAGCCCTTCCGGGCTAGAAGTTTGGTACCCGACGATGCGCTCCCAGTCCTGGATAAAGATATCCATGTGGTTGAGAACATGCGCCAGTGCTTTGGCCCGGCGCAGTACCATGGCCTGGCCGTCCGTTTCTTTAAATGACTGGGTCATTAAGCGGGAACGCTGCAGGTCCAGCTTGATCTCCGGGCGAAACATGCCGCGGGAGATTTCATCGCTGGTATACCCTCGCTGAACGTTTCGCACCGCCTTCACTACAAGTTTACTTTTCAAGTTGTTAGTCAATTGCAAACCAACATCCTCCTTCACTCAAAAGATAATAACACTTTGTTATACAACATTTCGTTGTTTAGAACATAACATAATGTTATCAGCAAGTCAAGTACCATTTATCGTTTTTCCTTTGTCCAATAATGACAAAAAAGCCCCTGATGCGCTGGAGAGCTATACCAAGGGCTTTGTCAACTGTGTTAGTATAAATTGGATTGTAAAAGTCTACACCTGGCTGGCGATGATCATCTTCTGTATCTGGCTGGTCCCCTCCACTATTCTCAATGTCTGGGCGTCCCGGTGAAATTTATCCATTAAGGAGGGGCGGATGCAGTTCTCTTCGGCTATTATTTTTAATAGTCCCCCGTCTATTGGCCCCGGGTCTTTCCCATCTAACTGGAGGGAGTATGGTTGCAATTTTTTTCTGGCCAGACTGTGCAGCTTGCGCTGCAGGCCGATTTGCTCCGGCGTCAGTTCGAACGAGATCACTTGCTCCCCTCCCCGTTTTTTTGCCATTTTATATAATCCAGTACCGATTTCCTTTGCAGGGGCTTCAGATCCCGTGCCAAGTAAAGAATTTCCTTTAAGTATGGTTCTTTCAATATATTGTTCAAGTCGTCATCTGCCAGCCGATCTTCATCCGCATTCTCCAGGAAATATGTTATAGGCTTGCCGAGGATTTCTCCTATACGCTGAAGATCGGCCAGATAGAGCCTGCGCTTGCCCAGTTCGTAGTTGGACAGCGAAGCCTGGGTGCAGCCCAATATTCGCGCCAGCTCCTCCTGGCTCAAGCCTGCTTCTTCCCTTGCCTTTTGCAGTTTCCATCCGATCTCTTTGTAACCCATCTACACACACCTTTTTATACTATCTTTTCCATCATTTATGCGGGAAGCCTCGTAAATATATGATCCGATGACCCATATACTTGTAAAATTAGTTTTGTCTCGTTTTTTTGATTGCTTTTGATACAAAAAATAGTATTACTATTATAGCATATAATCCACACAAGTCTAACAAACATAAAGTTCTTTCTGAAGACCTGATAGTCCAACCTTACCCGTAAATTTGGACCTGACAACTACCTGCTGCCCTGAATGGCATTTAATGGTTAAGTCGCATAAGCTAATACAGGTAAATCACGGAAGGAGATGTAAAATGGTTAGGAAACGTTTACCGCCTTGCCCTTCAGGAGTATATTGGGAGGTCGCTCCCGGCGATACCTTGTTCAATATCGCCCAGCGAGCAGGCACTACCGTACAGCGGTTGATGCGGCTGAACCCGTGGATCAATCCCCGCAATTTACAAATTGGCCAACAGATCTGCCTGCCACGGTAAACGACGGTACCCGTGGCCGGGAACCAGGACATCATTATTCGGAACAGGTAGGAAGGCTCGGCCCGAATTAGCGGAATACAAATATTTGGCCTGTCAAAAAGCGGCGTAAAATGTTGAAATGTTTCCTCAAAAAAATTTTGATTCGACAGGAATATCTTGCACCGTGTCGAAGTGAAAAAATAATCCACATAACGGGCAAACCCGCCGAAAGGCGGGGGCGCAAAGCCATGGGTCTACAGCCATTCAGGCCACGATTGCCAGGTTGCCGGTATCAGCCGTTTTTGGACCAATGCAGCCCCGGTTAACCGGGGCTTTACTTTTGAACTTGGTAAGGAGAATGAACTGTAGATACTGCAAAGAAAGGAGAGATACGCCCAGGCAACCGCCCGTCAATTCCCGGGACGAAGCCAAGCTCCGAAGTACACATTTTTTTAGGTTTACGGAAAGATCTTAACCAGGAGGGAGCTGAAGCCATGCTGAAGAGAAAGAAGAAATCCAAGGAGACACAGCAAAAAGCCCCCAATGCAAAAAGAAGGGGGAAACTAGCCACAAAATTGATCCTAAGTTTTCTGGTGCTGCTGGCTTTTACGGGCGTTATGGGGTTTTTAGGAATTCGGGCCACCAAACAGCTGGAATCTTCCTCGGAAGAGGTGACACAAACCTCGCTGCCCGTGGTGCAAAAGATCGGGGAACTGAGAGGATTAACCAGCGAGTACCGCTCAAACGTTTTGCGCCACCTGATTGAATATAACCCGGTAGAAATGAGAAACTTGGAGGACGCCCTCGCCAAGGAGCAGGCCCAGATCGAGCAAATGATTGCGGAGTTTGCCGCCCTGATCTCCAGTGACGAGGCCCGGGAAACACTGCAAAAGGTGGTCGACACGTGGGCCCGCTACACGCAAGTGACCCAAAAGCTGATCGAAACCAGCCGCAATGCCGAAACCAAGACCGACGCCCTTATAAGCAGCAGCCAGGAGAGATCGGGCTATAATTGGTTTTCCATGGCCATGGATGAACTGGTGCAGTTTAGCCTGGAACATGCCGCCAATACTACCAGCCGCAATAATGAAGTGGCGACCAGCGCCCGCAGATTCCTGCTGGTTTCAACCGGCGCAGCAGTAATCGCAGGTATGCTGCTGGCGCTGTGGCTCTCTATAACCATCTCGCGACCGCTTAAGGCGGTAACCGCGGCCGCCCAACAGGTAGCGGGCGGTGACCTGAGTATAAGCGAGACTAACATCAAAAGTAATGATGAGACAGCGGCCCTGGCCGAGGCGTTTAATACCATGGTTACCAACCTGCGGGCTCTCGCCCAGCAGGTGAAAAACACCGCGGAGATGGTGGCGGTTGCTTCCCAGCAATTGACCGGTAATGTGGTGGAAACGACCCGGGCAACCCAGGAGATTGCCGGTACTGTCGAACAGGTCTCCGCCGGGGCGGAAACCCAGGCGGCCGAAACCGAACGAGCCAGGGACATTATTTCCGGCATCGCTCTTCGCGTTTCACAAGTGACCGCGGCCGCCGAGCGTGTGACCAGCGCGTCGTATGCCTCGGTGCGAGAAGCGGAGAACGGTAGCCAGGTAATCCAGAGGGCGGTGGAGCAGATGCAGGAACTCAAACGGGTGGCCGAGGAATCATCTGCTGTCGTTAATGATCTGGGTATCAAATCCCACGCGATTGGCAAGATCGTTGAAGTCATCACCGCCATTGCTGAGCAAACCAACTTGCTGGCCTTGAATGCCGCCATTGAATCTGCCAGGGCTGGGGAACAGGGGCGGGGTTTTGCGGTAGTGGCCGATGAGGTGAGAAAATTGGCTGAGGGCTCAGCGCAAGCGGCCAATGAGATCGCCCAGTTGGTAAGGGAAATCAACCAAAGTACCGGAAAGGCGGTAACCTCGATGGGCCAGCAGATCCAACAGGTGGACGCCGGAGCGCGAGCGGTCCAGCAAGCTGATGAGGCTTTTGCCCGGATTGTGGAAAGTTCCAAGCAGGCCAGGGCCATGACGGAGGAAATCGCCGTTTCCATCAAGCAAGTTGAGGAGGGCAGCCAGCAGGTAGTAACCATGGTGGAGCGGATCGCGGCGGTTACCGCTGAAACCGCTGCCGGCATGCAGGAGGTGGCAGCCTCTATCGAGGAACAAACCGCCTCCATGGAGGAAATCGCGTCTTCGGCGGAACACATGTCCAATATGGCCAAGGAACTGGAGCAGGCCATGTCCCGCTTCATACTGTAAGTTTTGAAAACGCACACTTGACCCGAGTTAAATCGTGTCACTATTTCAAGAACCTTCGAGCACTGTTTCGAAGGTTCTTGAATTTGTTGTCTTCAAAGCAAAGGCCACAGTGGCTTAGACCGGCCCAGGGCATGGGGAATCAGGCAATAACAGTTTCTTTATCTCCCAAATACCTGCAAATTGCACTTCTTCCCCAGATCTGAGTATACCCTCACCGCCCTCACCGGGCCTGTAGTGAAAGAGAAAGAAGGCGTCTTCCCCGTTGACAGTGATTACAACCCGGCTGGTACTTTCACCTGCGGAACTGATAAACTCTTCCCAGGCAATTCTAGCTACAGATTTGTCCCAAGGCATTGGTGAACCTCCCGGCCATCGCGTAAGCCCTAACCGAAACCGGTTCCGGCAATCCGGCGATAGTTCTCGCACACTAGAATGGCGAATGGCCTACCATTGATTTACTGCCGTGCCTGCGGTAATAGCTTGTTCCGGTAGGAGCGGTCTGTGGTCAAGGCATCGTAGACATCTGCGATGGCCACGCAACGGGATAAAAGATCCAGCGCCCTGCCACCAATTCCCCTGGGGTAACCGCTCCCATCACAACGCTCGTGATGGTTCAGTATGACCACAACCGGTACCAACCGCATGATCAGCTACTCACCTCCACTCCCGTACATTGATCGCTAAAATACTTCATTTGTTTCCCAGCAACCCCAGCAGGTCATGATCTAACCGTCGATTTCGGCCATAATACCATGTATTTCCGGGATTGAACCGGTAACCTCCGCCTAAAAATCATTGGCGATCAACTGGATAACCTCCGCCACCGAGGTGATACCATCCAGGACCAACTCCCTGGCGTCTTTCTCCAGGGAAATCATCCCCTCTGCGCGGGCCGCTTGCCGGATCTCATCCGGTCCGGCCTGCATTTCCACCAAGCGCCTGATGGCCGGCGTAACAGACATCACTTCGTGTACGCCCTTGCGGCCCCGGTACCCCGTATGGCGGCAGGAGGGGCATCCGCGCCCCCGCCGCAGCGGTGTCCCGGGGAGGAGATTAAGGACGCGTCCTTCGGGGAATTCATCTCCTGGAGTGTACCACTCACTGCACTCAGGACAAATTACCCGCACCAGCCGCTGGGAAACCACCCCGGTGACAGCGGCAGCGACCAGGTAGGGGTCCACACCCATCTCGATGAGCCTGGTCAAGGCGCCGGGCGCATCGCTGGTATGCAGGGTGGAAAACACCAGGTGGCCCGTAACGGCGGCCCGCACGGCCATGGCGGCGGTCTCCTGGTCGCGGATTTCCCCTACCATAATAACGTTGGGATCCTGGCGCAAGAGCGCCCGCAACCCGCTCGAGAAGGTGAGCCCGGCCCGGGGATTGATGGCCGTCTGGCTGATGCCGGGCAGCAGGTATTCCACCGGGTCTTCCAGGGTGACGATATTCCGGCGGCGGTCGTTGATGTAATTGAGGGCCGCGTAAAGGGTGGTGGTTTTGCCGCTGCCTGTGGGCCCGGTCACCAGCACCAGCCCGTAGGGCCTGGAGATGAGCCTTTTAAAACGCTCCAGGTTACCGGGCGAGAAGCCCAGCTTATCCAGGTCCCACACACCCTGGCGCGGATCCAGGACCCGGCAGTCCACCTTTTCCCCCCACACGGTAGGCATAGTAGCCACCCGCACGTCAACGGGGGCGCCGCCATTCAGTTTAAGCTGGATTCTCCCGTCCTGGGGCAGGCGGTGCTCGGCAATGTCCAGGCGGGCCATGACCTTGAGCCGGGTGATCACCGGTCCATGGTTGGCACGGGGGAGGGCCAGGTCGTCCTGGAGGATACCGTCGATCCGGAAGCGCACCTCCAGGGTTTTTTCCTGGGGGGTAATATGGATGTCGCTCGCCCCGGCCGCAATGGCCCGTTCCAGGATAGAATCCACCAGGCGGGCCACCGGTCCCTCGTCGGCAGCCGCTGGTTCCGCATCGGCCGTGGTCGCACCTGCCTCCGGCGCTGCCGGGAACACCGCCGGGGTGCTGTAGTACTTGTCAATCGCCCGCCGGATTTCTCCCTGCAGGGCCAGGACGGGGCTGGCCATCAGGCCGGTGGAGACAAAAATTTCATCCATCGCTGCCAGGTTTAAGGGATCCGCCGTGGCCACCACCAGGCGGTCGCCCTTTTTCTCCAGGGGCATGACCTGGTAGCGCCTGGCTACCTGGGAAGGCAAGAGGTCCAGGGCTTCCTCCGCCGGTTCTATTTCGGCCAGGGATACCCGCGTCACGCCCAGTTGTTCCTCGAGGAACCGCAGCAACTGTTCTTCGCTGATGAGCCCTTGCTGCTGCAGTATTTCCCCCAGGCGCTGGCCCGTCTGCTTCTGCTGCTGCAAGGCCCCTTGCAGGTCGGCGGCACTTAAAATATGCCGCTCAATGAGCATTTCCCCCAGGCGTCGCTGTTCCGGCACCGGGGCGCACCTCCTTCGCCGTGGCCGCACCAGTCCAGCGGAAAAGGCTTAACTGCAATTGCTGGACCGTCGCCTGCCCGAAATCCAGGGTGGCTCCCTCCACCCGCACCAGCCGGGGAAAATTCTCCAGGCGGCGCAGTAAATCCAGGGCGGCGCTGCCGCTGCCCTCAAGGACAAAAACCGCCTTGCGGGTGAAATAGGTGGCGGTCTTTTCCTCCTGGCCGAAGCTAATCTGGAGAATTCGCAGGCCGCTGGCGGCGACGGCCGCGGCCAGTTCGTCCACCAGGCTGTCCCACCCGGGTTCACGGCCGAAGTAGGCGTCCATGGCCGCGACCTGGGAAATGAGATCCGCAAGCGGGACGGCCAGGTCATCGTTTTGTAACCTTAACTGATATTCTTCCACCTGCAACCTGGTGCTGGCAATGGCCGCGCGGGCTGCCCGCAGGGAACGGTATGGGGGTTCGATCAGGTAGTGCCAGCCCAGGTAAAAGAGCAGGGCTACCGCGGCGGCCGTCAACCACCAGGCCTGGCGCCTGGCCTCCTGTTTATCCCTGGCCGTCTTGGCCAGGTGCAGCTTGGGCATTACCACTACCTCCCGCACTGGTGCCGGGCTGGATTTCTACAGTCAATTCCAGGTATTCACCCGGCATCCCGGCCTGCCCGTCCCTCCCGGCAGCCGTGATATCCAGTAATTTGTATTCCCGGAAAGGTGTCTCCCGGCCCAGGGAATGGAGAAAAGGGACCGCAGCCTTCAGGCCGGGAGCCGCCACCTTTACGGTAAGTCCCCCCTTCTGCAGAGTGATCCCGCGCAGCGCCACCCCTGTTCCTCCCGCCAGTTCCCGCAGCCGGGCCAGGTACGGGGACCAGGCCTGGCCCTTCAACTGAGCCACCAGTTCCTGGCGCTGGCGCAGGTCGGCGGCCAGCCTGGCATTGGCCATCCCCGCCTCCAGTTCTCCCCTGAGCGCCTGGTATGTGCCGGCCAGGGCTGCCTGCTCGGTTCTGGCTGCCGCCAGGTAGCGTAAGGTAATGTACCACCCCGCCGCCAGGATGACCACGGCCACCAGGATTACCAGGATCTGCTCCCGGTAAGTTCGACAGGGGCTGGCAGGCAGCAGGTCGCGGTGGAAGAGGTTAAACTCGGGAACATTCATCCGCTCACCCCCGGCGCAGGACCAGGCCCAAGGCCGCGGCCCAGCGGGCGGCCAGTTCGGCCGCGGCGCCGGCTGGCAAGGAGGGAGCCAGTTCTACCCTCTCCACGGTGGTCAGGTGGGCCAGGGGACCTGCCAGTTGACTTTCCAGGGTGGCGCTGATTTCTGCCGGCAGCGGTATCCCGGTAACCAGCACCCGGATGGCACCGGTGCGATAAAACTCCTGGCGGCAAAACGCCAGGGAACGTCCCAATTCAGGGCCCACTCCCGGCCAGAAATCCGCCTCCTGGCCGGCGACGGCGTGATTGGCGGGTAAAAAACGGTGGAATCGCAGGATGCCGTCCAGGAAGAAACTGAACTGGGGTGACTCCCGGTGCAGGGAGAGGATGGCCGTCGCGCCACGGCCGTCGGACTGGCGACTGGTGGCCGCCCTGAGCAGGCAATAAGGCTCAATATCAATCACCCGCGGCGTCAACCCCGCCAGTTGGAGGGCCAGCACCAGTTGCTGCAGGTTGGTACGCCTGGTGGCCACCGCCACAATCGCCCCCCCGGCACCGGGCGGCAATTGGTAATCTACCGCCAGGTCTTCCAGGGGGATGGGGACTTCGGCGGCCACCCTGTAGCTCACCGCCCTGGCAAGGTCACGGGGTTTGATGCCGGGCAGGCTGAAAGAACGTACAAAAAACTGCAACCCGCTCAGGCATACCGCCACCTTTTCCCGGTAAAACCGCGCCGGCAGCAAAGCTGCCTTCAGGGCCGCTCCCAGGTCGGCCGGGTCGCGGACGATGCCATTTTGCACCGCTCCCGCCGGGGTCGGGCAAGAGCCATAGGACTCTACCCGCCGCCGTTCTCCCTTTTGCTGCACCCGCACCCAGGTGCACTCCCGGCTGTCAACCACCAGGCCAATCATGGTGCCTCCCCTTTCTTACTGCCCCGGCGGTTGGCTCTTCTCCGTCCAGCCTGCTACGGCCAGGGGCCCGGAACCTTCAAAATAAAGACCCGGGGTGATGCCGTTCACTATCCCGGCGTCGTAAATCCCCTGGAGGCCGCCGTGAAGGTCGATCGTCCGGGCCAGCATCGCTCCCCTGAACCGGCTCAAATTCAGGCCGCTGATGGTGCCTCCCGCCACCCAGACGCCTTCGATGGTGCCGCCAAGGTTCGTCGCCTCGATATTACCCCCGGCCAGGACGGTCAGGCGCCGGGTGCCGGAGAAGGTAAGGTCGTGAAGTACGACATCTCCTGAAGCTACCAGGACCAGGCTGTTGCGCCAGATGGAATAAACCCGGGCGTTCCCCTCCACGAAGACCAGGCTATCGCGGCCGGCAACAGTGTAGATGGTCTTGTTCCCTTGATAATAAGTACCGAAGTCCTTCGCCGCCTGCCGGTAATAATCCAGGTTCACCAGCGGCCGCGCCACCGTACCGGCTTCTTCCACTTGCAGGGGGGTAAATCCCCGGAAATCCCCGGGGTCGTTGCGATCCGTGCTGGCCGCCGCCACCCGGGGCGGGCCGCTGATGTCAGCCAGTCCGGTACCGGCTATGACCGTAGCCAGCGCCCGCAGGAAGTCGTTTTCCTCAATCAAGTGGCGCAAGGTGATGGTATTCCCGGCATGGACGCGGCCTTCCAGGTCAATAAAGGAGGGGATATCAATTAACGGTGGCAGGGATACCTTGAGGCCCAGTCCCTCTACCGTGATGCTGTCCCCGGCAAGTAAAAGGTAACTGAGCGCCCCGGGCGTAAAACTCGGCTTGAATTCAGCGGCGATACTGAAGAGGGGCCGCCCGGCCACCAGGCCGGTGCTGGTAAGGCGAAAAACCCGGCTGCTGCCGTCCCACTGCCAGAAATCGTAACGGTACTCCCGGCCAGGGGCCACCTCCTGGGCGACTCCCAGGGGCGGTGTCCAGGCCACGTCCCGGCGCACCTCGGCCACCGCCCGCTCCAACCCGGCCTCGGCCAGGTAGCGCGCTACCAGCTTGTTTTCCGCCCGCTTCCCGGCCAGCCAGCGGTTGTTGGCCACCTGGAGCAGAGATACGGCTAAGACGGCCGTCAGGGCCAGGGCCGCCAGGGCCAGCACCAGGGCTGATCCCCGGTTATCCAGCACCGCGCTCCTGTGGCAGGAGGAGACGCGAACCCCGGAACTGCTGCCTGCCCGGTGATCCGGCGCCGCCGGGCCGCTGCGGCTGCCGGCGCGGTGATCATTCTCCCTGTCCTGGATTTTTACGCCCATATATTTACCCCGGCATTTCGCCGGGAATACCCTCCTTTTACCTGCGCCCGCCGGCGGTGGCGGTGATGGTCAGGGTGACCCCGCCTCGCCGGGCAGTGAGGTCCAGGCTGACGCTTCCCCCTGCTCCGGCCCTGAAACCCCCGGCCACCACGTTCTCCAGCCAGACCTCCCGGCCGCCGTCCCGCTGCGCCAGGAGTTGCATGGCCGCGTCACCAGCCGGGGCCAGGGTGAGGGTCACCGCCGGCCCGTTACCCTCCAGCACCAGGGTGCGGCCGCCGTCCCTTACCGTCGCCTGCGGGTGTTGCCGCACCTCGCGTCCGAAACGGTCCAGGGCCAGGGCCAGCCGCTCCTGGAGGTAAATGTTGTCCATGCCGGTGGTAAAAGCGTTCAACCCCTGCCGGATCAGTCCTGCCAGGGGCATCAGGACGAGGGCCGTGATGGCCAGGGTGACCACCACCTCCAGCAGGGTAAAACCCGCCTGCCCCTTCATGGGAGATCCCCCCGCTTGGCGAGCAGGGTATCCAGGGTGAGGGACCGCACCCCGGAACGCCCCTGCCAGCTCACCGTCACCGCCAGCTTTAACAGGCTGGCCGGCGGTACCCGCGGCGGGTCACCCCCCGCCAGCCACTGGCCCTGAACCAGGCGGGTGAAGGGCCGCCCCTCCAGGTCGTGGGAGGTTTCTTCCAGGGTGAACACGCCGCTGCCGGCTGTCTCCGGGGGCTGGAGGTAGGGCCGGCCGTCCACCCGCAGGTCCAGCATGCCCTCCACCCCCAGGGCCTTCAGTTCCTCCAGGCGCCCCTGGGCCAGGCTGGCGGCCAGCAGGGAGTCCCGCGCCGCCCCGGTGAGGCGCAGGCCACTGCCAAAGACACCGCTCAGGGCCACCAGGCTTACCGCCATGATGGCCAGGGCCGCCAGGACCTCCAGGAGGCTGAAGCCGGCATCTGCCTGCGCCGGCCGTCGCCCGGGAGAGGTGCCCTTACCGCGGCCTGCGCCTGCCGCCGGGCTAAAACCCCTTGCCGCCGTAACGCCCATGCTACTCATCCCTGTCTCCCGGAAAGATGATTAAGGTGTACCCGATACTTTACCATCTGTTAGGGTATAAGTCCCGGTAGCCTTTATTTTGTCTGGAGTAGTACTGATATAAGAGGATAAATCGTCAATCCAATCTTCGCCACTACCGGTGGGATAACTGCCCTTCTCAAAATAGTACCTTTCCACTGCCGCCTGCAGCATCTGGACATTGGCCTCGACTGTCTTACTTTTTGCGTCGCTCTGGGAGGTGGCAATCCGCGGCACAATCAGGCCCGCCAGGATGCCGATCAAAGCGATGACCGCCAGCAGTTCCAGCAGGGTAAAACCTTTGTCATTGCCTAAAACCCTGCATTTCAAGAAACGCCGCATCTTCATTCAAATTCCTCCTTTCAGATTTCCCCTCATACCAGGGAGACGGCATCGAACATGGGCAGGATGATGGCCGCCACCATCACCCCCACTACCGCCGCCATCATGAGCACCAGCAGCGGTTCCAGCAACGAGGAAAGCCTGGCCAGGAGGGCGTCCGTCTCCTGTTCCAGGAAAGTGGCCATCCGGTCCAGCATTTCCACCAGGTGGCCCGTTTCTTCCCCTACCTGCAGCATCTGGATGAACATGGGCGCAAACAGCCCGGACCGCTCCAGGGACGGGGCGATGCTCCCGCCCTCACGCACAGCCTCCCGCGCCGCCGCAACGGCCCGGCCCAAATGGCGGTTACCTACCACCTCCCGCCCGATATCTAACGCTTCCAGGACCGGTATGCCCCCGGCCACCAGGGTGGCCAGGGTCCGGCCGAAACGCGCCGTGAGCAACTGCAAATTGATGGTACCCAGCACCGGCAGGCGCAGGGCCAGGAGGTCCCGCACCTCCTGGAATCCTTCCTGCCGGCGGATGTAGTTAAGCAAAGAAAGCGCAGCCAGGAGCAGCGGCAGCCAGAGGCTGGAGCGATAACGGAAAAAACCTGCCACTCCCAGGAGCAACCGGGTGGGGGCCGGTAATACGCCGCCCATACTGCTGAATAGTTCCGCGAAGCGGGGTAAGACCCCCACCACCAGGAAAACGGCAATACCCGCGGCGGCGCAACCTACCACCAGGGGATAGGTCATCGCCCCCTTGAGGCTGGTATAGACCTTGTGCTCGCGTTCATAGTGATCGGCGAGCCGCTTTAAAACCTCCTCCAGGGAACCCCCGGCCTCGCCGGCCTTGATCATGCTGCTGTACAGGCGCGGGATGACGGGCTGGTGCCTGGCCAGGGCCTGCCAGAAAAAGAGACCCTGGTGCAGGTCCTGCACCACCTGGCGGAGAATGGGGGCCAGGGTGCGGTTCCTGGTCTGGCGGGACATGGTCTCCAGGGCGTTGATAATCGGTACCCCGGCACCAATCATCCCGGCCAGCTGGCGGGAAAAAAGGGCCAGGTGCGCCCGCGCCAGGCGGGCGGGCACCAGCCCGCGCAGCCTTGCTCCCGGCGCTGCCTTACCCGGTGTTAGCCGGAGCACCACCAGGCCCTGGGTGCCCAACAGGGCCAGGGCTTCCCTAGTATCGCCGGCCTCCAGTTGCCCCTGTTGCCGTCGTCCGGCCCCGTCCTGAGCCTGGTAAGAGAATCGCACAATCGCTCACTCCTGTCAGGAGCCGGTACTCGTATTCCAGATGCGTCAAACGAGCACGCATTGTTAATGGCGTCTGCGGTCATTTTTATTTTGCCTGAGAAATAGTCATATGACCAGTTACCCCGGTCATATGACCGGTCACGTTTTTTCGTCGCGGGCGTGCAGTAACTCCAGCACCCTAGCTGCCAGCCTGGCTGCCACCCGGGCCGGCAGGATCACCTCGCCCCGGATTGCATCCCGTACGGAAGCAACCAGTTGATCCGCCCGCGTGTCTTTTAAAAGAAAACCGTCGGCGCCTCCGGCCAGGGCATTGAGAATGTAGTCCTCATCGTCGAAGGTGCTCAGCATAATGATCCTGGTGAGGGGGGATTTTTCCTTGAGTATCTTCACGCTGGCCACCCCGCCCATCACCGGCATGCCCGCGTCCATCAGCATCACGTCCGGCGCCAGCAGTTGGACCATTGCCAGCGCTTCCCGCCCGTCCCTGGCGACACCGGCGACTTCCACGTCCTCTTCCAGGTCCAGGATGGTCTTCAGGCCATCCCGCACCAGCGCATCGCTGTCGGCAACCACTACCCTGATCCTTTTCATGTATCCTTTTCCTCCCCCGAAAATAGAGGTGGGAAGTGGGAGGTTGGAGGTGGGAGACTGGACGAGAGCAATGGTCCCTACCCCCTGCACCGTCTACCAGGGAATACTGCTCCGTGACATACCCCTGGATTGTCGCCTTATGTATGGTTGCATTATAAATAAAAAAAGGGTCACATGACCAGTTACCCTGGTCATGTGACCGGTCATAATGCGGGCGATTCAGGTAAGGGCCTACGCCAGGGGCAGGGTAATCTCAATGCGGCACCCCTCCCCGGCCCGCGAGTAAACCGCCAGGTCCCCGTTCAGTTCCTTTACCCTTTCCCGCATCGAGGTGAGGCCGAAACCGGGGTGAATTTGATCCGTCCCCGTGCCGTAATCCTGCAGCAGGAAGCGGGCTGTACCGTTTTCCTCCGTCAGCGAGAAGTAAAACGACTTGCTTCCCCCGTGCCGGATACCGTTGGTGAGGCCTTCCTGCAGCGCCCGGTAGAGAACGTACCTGCGCGCCGGGTCCAGCCGCGGCAGGGGGTCGATGCCGTAGTCGACGGTCACGCCCGTGTTTTTAACTACATCCTGGATGAGGGTTTCCAGGTCCGGGGCGCCGTCCGGCGCGCCGCTTCCCCGCAGCAGGCGCAAGGAACGGCGGATGTCGTCCAGGCCTTTACGCAGCTGCTCCTGGCACTGCTCCAGCTTCTGCGCCACCAGGCCGGCGTCCTTCCGCAGCAGCCTTTTCCCTGCTTCGATTTGCACCAGCACGGAGGTCAGGGTGTGTCCAACCGTATCGTGAATCTCCCGGGCGATGCGGTTTCTTTCTTCCAGCCTGGACTTTTCCAGGAGCGCGTCCAGGGTTTCTTTTTGCAGGCGGGCCAAGCTCTCCGTCCGCTCGCGCACTTTTTCTTCCAGGGTTGCATTCATCTGCTGCAGGCTGCGATACAGGGCGGCGTTCTCGACGGCGATGGCGATCTGGGCCGCCAGGAGTTGCAGGGCTTCCACCCGGCCGGGGTGAAAGCACCCCGCGGTGACGCTGTTTTCCAGGTAGAGCACGCCTACCGGCCGGCCCTGGCGCACGACGGGCAGGCAGAGCACGGACAGCGGTTCCCGGCCGGCCACGCCGGGGTCACTGCCGAACCTGGCGTCGCGGGCCGCGTTGTCCAGCACGATGGTCTCGCCGCCAACAACTGCCTGGCTGACGATGGACCGGGGCAACAGCCCGGAAAGCTCCAGGGGAAGGGACGGCAGGACATCCACGCCGATCCCCCCCGGGCCGGTCCCGGCCATGGCCTCAATGTACAGTTGCCCTTCCCGGTACATCAGGAAGGCTCCCCGGTCGGCGCCGGCGTTTTGCATGACTACTTCCATCATCTTCAGCAGTAATTCGTCCAGGACGATGGTCCCCGACAGGACCTGGGCGGCGCGATAAACAGCCCTCATATCCACGGCTTCCGACAGGTTGCGGCCTGCTTCACCGTACTTGCCTGCCGGTGCTTCTTCCCGCTTTTCCTCTTCTCCCGCCAGCCAGGGGTAAAGGGACAGCAATTGTTCCACCTTGGCCGCGGCGCCCCAGGCCCGGTACCCGTCCCTGGCGGCGCGCAGGTATTCCCGCGCCGGGACGTCCAGGCCCTGCTCGCGGTAAAACCCGGCCGCGCGCTCGCAGGCGACGGCCGCGATCTGCGGGTAGCCGTTCTCCTGTGCGGAACGGACGGCGCGCTCGTAAAGCAGTGCAGCCTTTTTGTCTTGCCGGGCGATGCGGGCCAGTTCCGCCGCTACCAGCAGGTGCTTGTGCTCGAAGTTGGCCGGGCAGTGCCGCGCCCATCGTTCCAGCCGGCGTTTTTGCCCGAGCAGGCGCAGCCGCAAGACGGCTCTCTCGCAGGCCGGCAACCGGGGATACATGGCCAGGACGGCCAGGCAATAGTAAAGCGCCTGGTCGGCCGGGAAGATCGCCCCGTAGTACAGCTTCGTCAGGCGGCCGGCTTCGGCCAGCAAAGACAGGGCGCGGGGGTAGTCACCAAAAAGATAACACAACTGGCCCTTGCAGAGGCAGTAGCCAAACACCTCCCCCTGCCGGTCCCGCTTGGCGCCGATTTCCCGGTAGAAGGCGTCTTCGTCAAAGCCGGCGTCGCTCAAACTGAGGGGTTCCCGGGTCAGTCCCCGCAGGGCGCGGCTGAACTGCCTGAAGATGGCCAGGGAGAAGGAGAAGTAGGTATCCGGCAGCCGGCGCTCATGCTGGGAGTAATCCCGGATGCGGGCTTCCAGCTCCGGCAGCGGGGCGCCGGCGCTATACATGGCGATGACATGAAAATACATGGCATACCCGCCGTAGGTCAGGTCACAGGAGGCCAGGCTGTACTCCATCGCCCGGTTGAGGAACGGTTCCGAGTCCCGCAGCGGCCCCACCCAGGGATGGACAAAGGCCCCGTACATGAAATTTACCGTGTACTTGTCGGCCACTGACCCCCTGCTTCCCGCCAGTTCCAGCGCCGCCTGCGCCAGGGGGACGGCGGTCCGGTAGTCCCTAAAACTGTGCAGGAGGATCGTGGCCAGGGCTATGTAGCCGGAACCCGACTTGTGGGAGTTGCCGTGGCGCAGGGAAAGCTCAGCCGTCCGCAGGGATATCAGGGCCAGCAGGTTATGGTTGCGAACGTAGGTGCTGGGCCCGATATCCGTCAGCAGGTTCAATACCGCTTCTACTCTCCGGTCTTTAACCGGCGGCAGCTCCGTTACCCGGCCGGCGCCGGTCCGGTACAGCAGGAGTCTAAATTTCACCAGCGCCTGCAGCAGATGCCACCATGAGGGTTTGGCCGGCAAGGGGCAGCCCAGATCCCGCAACCCCTCAAGCCCGGTGGCGATGGCCGCCGGATACATTTCCCGCATGGTCAGAAAGAGTATGCGGATTAAGCGTACCGGGGTCCTGTCCAGGATGGTGCGGGCCCTTGTTATCAGTTCACTATACAAGGATTCCGCCGTGGTGAAGTTGTCGCACAGGTATTCGCACTCCAGGCGTTCCATGCTTAACCGGTATACCAGGGGGTACCCGGTCTCCCAGGCCCCGCCGTCCAGCAGGGACAGCCCTGTCCGCAGGTATCCCAGGGCGGCGGAAAAGGCCAGCGCCCTTTTGGCTTTTTGCCCCGCCATCAGGTTCAGTTCCGCCCCCCTGATATTTTCGCCTTTCTCCACCAGTACCGCCAGGCCCAGGTTAAGCTGGTCAACGGCGGCAAAAAGAGCAGCGGTATCTATTTCGCCGGGTGCACCGCCGCTCTGGTCGAGGACCAGCCTTCCCAGCAGGTAGTGTACGGCCTGCCTCTCCCTTTCGGCTAGGGACAGGTAAGCGGCCTGGTGCACCCGGTCGTGAACGAAACCATAGACACCCGCGCTTTTTTCCTCAATCAGCCCCTCGTCCAGGCAGCGGCCCAGGTGCCCTTCGACTGCGGCTGCCGGGGCGCCGCTTGCCGCCGCGATCAACCCGGCCGGAAACGTACCACCGGCGCACGCCGCGACTTGGATTACATTTCTCGTTTCCGCCGGGAGACGCTCCAGTTTTTCCAGCAGGAACTGGATGAGGTCCCCGGCGTAAGGCGTGTCCGGGAGCCGCCGCCAGTCCCACCGCCAGCCCCTCTCTCCGGCCTGATAAGCAATAAACCCGTCTTTATGCATGGATTCCACCAGTTCTTTGACAAAGAGCAGGTTTCCCCCGGTCTGCCGCCGTAAGAACTCGGCCAGGGGCCCGGCTCCCTCGTCACTGCACCGCAGCGAATCGGCGACCAGGGCGGCGATTTCCTCCAGGGTAGCCGGCTCCAATGGCAGCAACAGCAGGTCGACCTGCTCCCGCTCCATTGCCCGGCGAGTTTCCACCAGGAACCGGTTTTCCGCTGCTTCCGCCTCCCGGAAGGCGCCGATGAACAGGAGGTGCTGCACCCGGTTTTTTATCAACAGCGCGGCAAGCATCTTCAGGGATTCCGGGTCAGCCCACTGCAGGTCGTCCAGGAAGAAAACCAGGGGGGCGCCTTTACGGGCGAATAACTGCGCCAGCCTGGCAAAGGCATGTAAGAAACGTTGCTGCTCTTGCAGGATGGTGGGCACCGCCATCTGCGGCTGCTCCCCCACCAGTTCTCTCACCCGCGGCATTATTTCCGTAAGCGCGGAAACATAGGCGCCCAGGTTGGCCGTGATTTGTCTTTTCCAGTATTCCATCTCTTCCCGGCTCCCGCTCATGATCCGGTCCAGGACTCGGTCGAGGGCGCCAGTGATGGGCTGGTAGGGAACCGCGCTTTTCAAAACCCCGAATTTCCCGGTGATAACAAATCCATGTTGATCGTTGACCTGTTGCATAAACTCCTGGGCCAGCCGGGTCTTGCCGCTACCAGCCTCGCCGGAGATCAAAACGGCCGCGCCCGGACCCCGCGCCGCCCGTTCCAGGGCGGCCCGCAGGAGGCCAAGTTCCCGTTTCTTCCCGATGAACGCGGGGCTGAAGTGAAATGTGACCGGACCATCCCGGCAGCCTACCGCAAAGTGGTCCACCCGGCCCTTTTGCTGCCACTGGGCCAGGCATTCCAGCAGGTCGTTTTCTACTCCAACCGCGCTTTGATACCTGTTTTCCGGGTCCCTGGACAGGCATTTCATGACAATATCGGAAATCACGGCCGGTACGGCGGCCTCGAGCTCGTGGGGAGCCTTGATTTCCCCCGCCACCAGGGCGTGGAACCATTCCAGCGGGTCCCCGGCCGCAACGGGTAAGCGGCCCGTTGCCAGCTCATAGAGGATGACGCCCAGGGAGTAGGTGTCGGTGCGCCGGTCGACGGGGCGATTCAGGCGCCCTGTTTGTTCCGGGGATAAATAGGAAAAGGGCCGCCTGTCGGGGGGAAGGTATGGGACTTGGTCCCCGGCTGCAGCGCCGGCTTTGATGGCGCGGCTGCAATCAAAAAGATAGGGGGTATTGTTTTGCGCGTCAATGAGCAGGATGTCCGGGTTGAGGTCACCGTGGATCAGGCCATGCCGGTGCAGCCGGGCGATTATCCCGGCCAGCCGTACTGCCAGCGGCAGGAAGGTCGCGGTGGGCAAACCCCGGGCTCCCGCATGCCGCCGCAGGGGGACCAGATCCCCTGTACCGGCTACCAGTACAGGGTTATGGTGGGGTGTATGCTCTTCCTCAAAGCGCAGGCAGCCGTCAGGGTGCAGCAGGCGGATAATTTCCGCCTCCCGCCGCAAGCGCTCTGCGGCGTCGTCCGGGGCGGCTTCCCCGGCCGGCACCTTTAGCAACACCGGCTTTAAGGTCTTGCTGTCCGTTGCCAGGCAGGTGACGCAATATTCGGTTTTATACAACGTTTCCCGCAGCTTGTATCCCCGCATAGCAGCCATAAGCTCACCTGCCCGGTAGATGTGCCTTCATATCCGGAAACTGCTCCGCCAGGAAGGAAATAGCCGTGCTCCGGTCGCTGGTGCCGATCTTCTCGTAAATGACGCTGATATAGTTCTTTACCGTCCCCTCGGTCAGGCCCAGCTGCTTGGCAATCTGCCTGTTGCTCAGCCCGGCCACCATCAGGGCGGCCACGTCCTGTTCACGGGCGGAAAGGGTAAGGCCGCCTGCCATTTGTTCCGGTTTTTTCCTCCTGGGACCTGCCAGTTCCAGGAACTCCGCTACCCTGGCTGCCAGCTTGCCCGCCACCCTGGCCGGGAGGATCAACTGGCCCCGGCGGGCATTCCGTATCGCCTCGAGCAACTGGTCGGCCTGGATGTCCTTTAAAAGGAAACCGTCAGCTCCATTGGCCAGGGCATTGATAATATAATCCTCGTCGTCGAAGGTGGTCAGCATAATCACTTTTGTTTGCGGGAACTGCTCTTTAATTGACTTGACACATTCCACCCCGTCCATCACCGGCATGCGGACGTCCAGCAACACCACGTCCGGGGTCAATCGCTGCACCATTGCGCACGTTTCCCGCCCGTCGGCGGCCGTGCCTACCACTTCCATATCTTCTTCAAGTTCCATTATAGTTTTCAAGCCATCGCGCATCAGGGCCTGGTCGTCGGCAATGAGTATCCTGATTTTTCCCAAGCTCACTTTTTTACCTCCCGGGCGGCAACGGGTATTTACTTCTCCTGTCGGCCAGCAGCGCCGGCTGCGGCCAGCCTGCAGGGCTCCCTGCATACGACTGTTGCCAAATATTTTTCGACGCTAATTTCCAAATTCCTCTACAATTAGTTAAGGTTTTCCGTAAAATCGACACGGCAAACAAGGTATAGAAAAAAGAACCGGCCCCTTCCGGTTCTCTGCGTTAAAATGTCTGGAGCCCATAACCGGGATTGAACCGGTGACCTCCGCCTTACCAATGCGTTTAAGTTGTTGTTGAACAATATTATCTTGTGTTGAAAGGCGCGTCCCGTCTAGCTTTTCGCCAAATGTCGTTTTTTGCGTGTTGCTTTTTCCACGGATTTGCGAGCGGATTGTGCCCCGGATTGTGCCCGAACTCTACCCGCGAAGAATTGCACTACTGCCTGCTGCTCCCTGGAATGAGTGAAAGCGCCTGTCGTGCGACGGGCTTTTTGTTTTAGTAAACATGCTTATTGGTAGGTTAGGAATGAATCATGTATCTCTGGTCGGTAGGCTGGCAGGTGACCCAGGCTTGCACTATACTAAGGTAGTACCATCCTCCCGTCCCCTTTCCGCGTTTCCGACGGGCCGCCGAAACGCGGAAAGGATGTGAACGACTACCTGAAAATGATAATTACAAAGAATCCAGTGCACGAATGATAAAAAATTTACATCCATCAGCTTTCCTTTGCAATGTATACAAATACACTCTAACACGGTATAATATAGAGTGTAATTGTACTGCAAAAGGGGGGTACATAATGGACAATCTCGAAAAAATTCAAGAAATGCTCGCGCAAAACAATGGAATAATCACCGCTTCACAGGTCACGGAGGCCAATATACCCAGACATTATCTGAAAAAAATGCTGGACATGGAGCTTTTAACCAAAATTGACCGGGGGATTTATATGAAGCCGGAAATGTTGGAAGATGAAATGTATGTGTTACAGTACAAGTACAGCAGAGGCATTTTCTCCCATGAAACGGCCTTGTATATTCACGGCCTTACGGACAGAACGCCCATGAAATATACCATGACATTTCCCTATGGGTATCATGTGCATTCCCTGAAACAAGAAAACGTCAAAATTAAAAAATCCGTTGAAGATTTGTACCAACTCGGATTGACCTGTGGCGTTTCGCCCTATGGTAATCCGATCCGTCTGTACGATGTGGAACGGACGCTTTGCGATATCGTCAAAGGGAATAACACCTGTGACATCCAGATAGTCAATCAGGCGATGAAGCAATACGCAAGAATGCCGGGGAAGAATATCACGCAGCTTTTTGATTATGCCGAGAAAGTGCGGGTAAAGCCTAAAATACTGAACTATATGGAGGTTTTGCTATGAGAACGAACAATCCAATGCAATTAAAATCATATATAAAAAAGATGGCCGCCGAAAAAAACATTTCCGCCCAGCTTGTCATGCAGAACTACATGCTGGAACGGTTGTTGGAACGTATTTCCTTATCCAAATATCAATCCAATCTGATCTTGAGTCATTCTTCAAGAGCGAGTGGCCGAGTAATTTCTAGCAGCTTACCGTTCCGGTACTGGTAGTAGTGCGGCTCCACCGGCTGGCCGGCCAACCATTTCCCAGCCTCCACCCAGATCCGGCCGCCCTCTACATTGAGATAGGCGTAAGTGTTTTCAGTAGCCTTGGCCACGTCCGCCATCTCATAGTGGTCCCCTTTCCAGCGGTAGATCCATACGTAGCCGGGCAGGCTGCCACCAGGTCCTCCCGGCCATCGCCGTCCAGGTCCCCCTCCCAGGGGGTGCCCATGGCGAGGAGCTTTACCCAGCGGTTTTTCCCCGCGTCGTAGCCGATGATTTTCATTTCCCCGTAGGCGGCGCCCATCCCGCCAGTGATCACCAGTTCGTTCCGGCCATCACCGTTCTTGTCCGCAGCCACGACGCTCACCCCGTCCAAGCCGTAGGAACCGGCTATCCCCAGGTCATAAGTGTCGCCGCCGGCTTCCAGGAGGGCCCGCACCTCTCCCTGCCGCTCCGGCCCGGTCTGCATATAAAGGCGCACCACCACTTTACCCTGCCCGCTCACGTCGTCCAGGGGCACGGTTTTCCGCTCCTCCCAGCCCTTTTCCGGCTTTCCAGCCAGCAGTGCTTCCACCGGGAGCGCTGTGAATTCCAGTTCGATCGGTGTGCTAGCTAGTTTTTCCGGGGTGTAGGAAACCACGAAGCGCAAGCTCCGTGCTATGCCCTCGATATGCTGCCGGTCAGCGGCCAGGATCAGATACTGATACGTGCCCCTGCCTACCTGGACAGGAGCAGGCGGCCGGATAACCAGCGCCGCCAGGCTCTGCATTTCCGGCGGCTGATCCATCGAAGGCCAGATCAGGCGTCCCTCCTGGCCATCCACCTGTATTTTCTGCACCTTCCGCTTTGATCCATAGGGGAATAGCTTGTGCTGAGCCTCGTCTGCGGCAACTTCATCGATGCTTATTTCCCCGGCCGATATGGCCTGAACTTGAAAAAAGCCGTCGCTCCCGCTGTACCTCTCGTCATAGCCGGGGTCTTTTCGCCATGTGGCGGGGTACTTCAAGGTGATGTGATAATCGTCGTTGGTATAAGATTGCCAGACGCCAGCACTGCCCGCCTCTCCGGAATCGGTCCCGGTATTCGCCCCCTGCTTCACGTCAACAGTTTCCGCGAAGAGAACCTGACCATTAACGCCCTTTCCCCTGATCTCATAGGTATCACCGCCGGGTTGGCCCAATGCGGCGTACCAGATGCGCATATCCCCGCTCAGGCCCGACTTCTTGCCGGCTACTATCACCTTGGCCTGCTTTTCGTCACCCTTTTGCGCATCGATTACTGAGATATATTTAATACCAGGGTCCTTCACCTCGCCGTAGAATAAGGGAAGCGGCGTGGCCTGGTCCCCGTCGTCCGGGAGGAATTCTCCGTAAAGTTTCTGTTCAAGGCCGGAAGAGTACGCGCCACCTTTGTAGAACATCTTCCACCCTCTCAGCGTTTGTTGCAGGTACTCCACTCCCAGTTCCGACTGCACTCCCTCCCGGCCTCCGCCGATTCGTGGCAGGTAAAAAACCAGTACCCCCCGGGCGGTCTTCTCTTGCGCCAGGATGAGCGAAACGTTCCGGCCGCCTTTTTCAAGCGCCTCCGCGATTGTACGGCCGTAAACAGGTGGCGCGGCGGAGGCGCCAACCCTGTCCTTGGTCAGGGTGACGACCCCCACCAGGAAGATGACCACCAAACCGGCAGCCGCCCATTTCCATGAACTTTTCTGGAAGAGTTTAATTATGGTTATGCATTTCATGTTACTTCTTACCTGCCAATGTCGAAACCGAGCGTCCCGGCAACAAGCCGGCAATAAGGGCTACAATGAGGATTAGCGTTTGGAAGCCATACGTTATAACTCGCATTTAATTTCACTTCCTAAAAGCTAAAGTAGAGATTTAGGCGTTGAACACCAAAGTATGCACCCAACGCCAAGTATATTCCTACAAAGATTAGACGCAAAAACAGGCGGCATCGTTCCGCTCCCACAGAAAAATCTTCGCGACACCTTCCAATAGCGCGAGAAACTTTACCAGGTCATTACCACCGTCTCCTTTGCCATCGAGCGGGAATGAACTGAAGGCGCGGGCGGAGACACCACAAATAACTATAATTAACCCTCTCAGGAGCTTCCCCCCTGAAGGCCAATAGCCAGGGCCGGGCAGGCTTTTCGTCTTATCACCCGAAAATCTCCGCTGGAAATCTTGCAATGATATGTAGGGTTAAAATCAATTTTTAAGAATATGAGCCAACAAACCTATGATCCTTATAAAGCTTTTTATCCCCCCTGCTAAAATGCCACCAGAAGACCGCCGGCAGGGCGGTCTTTTGGTGTAGTGCCAGTGATCCCCATAGTGTGGATCACGTTACAGTCCGGTGTACCGTCCGCTTATTATTGCAGGCCATAACATCACCTGGCGAAGCGTAGGCTAACGACTCGCTGGTGAAAAGGTTAACGGGCAGTGGGTCTTTTCAGCCCGAACCGGACTGGCTGCTGCAACAGCCGCATGGTGGCCAGGTAGGCCAGACCCCCGGCGATTAACGCTCCAACGTAATAGGTAATAAGGTCTGGTAGGTCACCAGTCCTGGACGACCCTACGGTGCTGATAAACCCACCCAACATGGCAAAGCAGAGGGTAATGCCGGCGCTAAAGAAGGTACGCATGGAGGGGAATACTAACAGTCGTCCGTTGTACTCCAGCCTGTTTTTTCCGTAAAGATACGCTCCCCAGGTCAGAAAGACGGCTACAAAGCCCAGGTTGATGGCCGATATCCGCCACAGCGGGGTGAGCATCTCACTCCAACCGGTGACTGGGATAAAGTGTGTCAATAAACTGAGCTTCCCCAATAAATTCAGGTTGTTCATGGTAGCGCTTAAACCTGGGATTTGCCAGGGTAAAACGTCAGCATGAACGGAGAGCAATTGGCTCACCAGGATCATTACCCCCACCAGAAAAATGGCGAAGATCAGGCTGAAGGCTGCTTGAAAGGCCGGCCCGCCGGACAGAGTCCCTAAAAATAGCGTCAGGGTGTACAGGGCCAGAGAGGATAAGATCAAGTGCAGTCCAAAGGCCCAGAGATCTTCTCTTGGATATATGTTCAGATAGGCTTTGACCGGAGAAGCCTGTATTAGAAGGTAGCTGATCAGGCGGTTGACGGCCAGGGCAATGGTAAGCGCCAGGGCTCCCAGGCCCCACTTGGTTAAATAGATCGTGCCGCGGGAATAGGGCAGGGAAAAGGTGAAATTATCCTGGTTGTTGCTTCGTTCCGCCCCAATCTGCAGGCATCCCAGGGTAATGACTAACAACGGCAAAAGGAAAGTTAGCCTACCGGCCAAACTCACTGACTGCGGGAAAACTTGGCCCATGTCCACTAATTTTTCGATGTTGCCCAGTCGCTGCATCACCTGCAGGGGCAAAAGGAAAAAGAGCACGGCGAAAATTCCCCACAAGAGGCCCTGCACTTGTTTATACTCTTTAAGCCACAAGGCTTTAATGATCAAGGTTTTCACCCCCCAGTTTGCTTACGAAAAGGTCCTCCAGGTGCAAGGGCAGCTGGTCAATCAACAGCGGCCCGCTGGCCTCGATCTCAGCGGTGGTGCTTTCCACCTCATCTTCGATCAAAATGGTGTAGATCCGGCCGGATTGGGCCAACAGGTGAACATTGGGCCGTTTGATGATAGACTCAGGCATTTGCTCCTCGTAAACCACCTGCAGCTTGCGGTAGCGCTCTTTAACCGCCATCAGATCGGTGACGGATTCCACCGCGCCATTTTTCAGGAAGATCACCTGGTCACAGATGGCCTGCAGTTCTTCCAGCCGGTGCGAGGAGATCAGCACTGCCGGTTTGCGTTCGGCCACCTCCTGCACAATCAGCTGCAGGCACTGCTTTTTATAGATCGGGTCCAGTCCTTCGGTGGGCTCGTCCAGGAGAACCGCCTCCGTCCTGGCGGCAAAGGCCAGGGCCAGGTAAAACAGGGCCTTCATCCCTTTGGAAAAATAACGCACCTTCTTGGTCAAGGGCAGGCCAAACCGCCGCAGCCAGTCCCCCAGCACGCCGTGATCAAAATTGGGGTAGACCTGGCTGTAGAGCCGGGTGATCTGTTGGATGGAATAGTTTTGCAGCAGGTCTTTGGCGTCCGGAACAAACAAGATATGGACTTTTTCCGCCGGATGCTGATGAATGTTTTGCCCCTGATAACGCACCTCCCCATCGTCGGGCAGGAGGATCCCCATCATGGTTCTCAGCAGCGTGGTTTTACCGGCCCCGTTGCGACCGATGAGGCCCGTGATGGTTCCAGGAACAATGGCAAAGGAAACATCGTCTAAAATAGTTGTCTGGTCGATGATCTTGCCCAGGTGTGTAACTTCAAGCATCTTTACCCCCTCCTAGCTTTTCAAATTCCTCCTGTAGCCAACTTTGGATCTCCGGCAGACTTAAACCCGCATAAATGGCGTCAATGACCATCCGCTGTAATTGCTCCTTGATTGCCGCCCGGTAGCGAGGGTCCGGCATGTTGGACATCGCTTCAGCCATAAAAGTCCCCTTGCCCTGCCTGGTTTCGATCACCCCTTGACGTTCTAACTCCTGGTAGGCCTTGCTGACTGTATTGGGGTTGGCAATGATCATGGCTGACAGTTCCCGCACCGATGGCAGCTTTTCTCCTGGGCGTAGAACCCCGCGCAAGCGCAGCTCTTTTATTTTCCAGATAATCTGCTCATAGATGGCCACGTTGCTCTTGTCATCTATCTGGAACACCTCTCTCACCTCCCGATCTATTTTGACCGAAACTTAACTACGTGTACTATTTTAAATAGTACACGTGGAACTGTCAAGCAAATGTGGGGAATAGTCTAATACAGGCTCCTCACGGTGACCACCTTGCCCAAGCGTAGGGAACCAAAGGGCAAAGGGCATCGTTATAAGATTTGCAAATCCTTACGGGAAGACCGGAAAGTGGAGCATGCGCAGGCTTTGGGGAGCAGTAGTCCTGTTTTCTCTTGTAACCCTGGTGCTTATTTCTGGGGATATATTTTATAAGAAGCATCAGGGCGGTTTGGGGCGGCTGGCACCTGGTGAAGGCCGCTGGATCAGGCCGCTTCTTCCTGCAGAGCGTCCACTCCAGGGCTTTTCTCTCTTCATTGGTTTTGAACACTTCCCCTTTTGTATCAAAAAAATAATATTCCGGGACTGTACCGATGCCTAATTCAGGATAACGTGATTTAGCCCTTTCTAAAGTGAGTAGCGTTGCCCCGTAAAGTTCCTTGCCTGCTTCTTTCAACATTTCAGGGTAATTGACTTCTTTCTTTATCGACGTACAGAAAATTATACTTCTCTTCCCTTCCCGACAATAACTCTGGGTAAGGAAAATTGGCTGAGAAACAAGCCGTTACCAACAAAGCCAGCAAGATCAAGCTCGCTGTCAAGCCAATTTGGAGCAACATTTTTTTCCTTGCTATACCCTTTTTGACTGCCAAGTCTTTCTCACCCACCTCAAGCATGGATTTCCCTGATGCTTACTGCGCTTTAGGCCCTCCCACATCCCTGCGACCGGAAGATAATAAGTCCAATTTCAGCCGTCTTGCTTTTCATAGGCCCATACAGTTCTTTTCTTATTCATAACCTTTTGCTGTTGCCACCAACAAATCCCGCAGGGCTACCTCCAAGCCTGGATAGCGGAATGAATAACCGGCGCGAAGGGCGCGCTCCGGTAGCACCCGCTGGCCGGTAAGGATCATGTCAGCCATCTCTCCCAGGGCCAGCCGCAGCAAGCCAGCCGGGAGGCGCAGGCGGGAGGGCCGCCGTAGCACCCGCCCTAGGGTACTGGCCAGTTCCTCCATGCGCACGGGCTGAGGCGCGGTGACGTTGAGCGGGCCGGATACCCCCTCCTCCTCAAGGGCAAAGCGAATGAGGCCCAGGGCGTCCGCCAGGTGCACCCAGGATACCCACTGCTGGCCGGAGCCCAGGGGGCCACCCAGGTAGAAGTGGAAAGGACGGACCAGGCGGGGCAGGCTGCCCCCCTCCCGGTCCAGGACGAGGCCAAAACGCAGGCGCACCACCCGCATGCCCAGGTCTTCCGCCCGGCAGGCCTCCTCTTCCCAGGCCCGGCACACCTGGGCCAGGAAATCGTCGCCAGGGCCGTCCTCTTCCGTCAATTCCTCGTCGCCATGCGGTCCGTAATAGCCCACGGCGGAGGCGCTTACCAGCACTTTCGGCCGCTCCCCAGCCCCGGCCATACAGAGCACCAGGTTCCGGGTAACCTCCCGCCGGCTGGCCATGATCCGCTCTTTCCGGTTCGCGGTCCAGCGGCCGGCGGGGTGGCCGGGGATGGGGTCTCTCCCGGGATGGCCGGCAGGTTCTGTTCTTGGGAGTACGTCATATCCCCCAGTACCTCCTGGCTACCATCGGGGTTAACCCGGCCGTACCGGAGGTGGGCCAAAGGCGGTTGGTATTGGAAAAAGACCAGAGGTTTGCCTAAGACTGGCCTTTCCCCACGCTCTTCTTCCACGATTGCTTGCCGCTCGAACTCACTAAAGTAGCGAGAAAGGTAGTGGGAAAGAGTGTCGTCGGTCGGCAAAGGGTCTACCTGGCTGGTTAACATGGGCTTGATCAATGCCTGCCAGGTCACGGTAAACACGCCATTGACCGCTTCCACATATCTGACGTTGTCTCCCTGCCAGTAGTAGTACCTGCCAGCCTCCCCTTCCTGGAAAAAGTAGGTCGGCTGACTTTCCACTCTCCGGCAATGTTCCGAAAGTAAACATGGGCGTAGCTGAAGGGCTCACCATCAGCGGTGCCGACCTGCATGATGCTGTTATACTCGCCGTCTTCATAGAGCACTGTTTGCTGGTGGAGATGGGTCACCTGCAGCCCCTCTCGGAAACCAGTCAGATTAGCTGCTTGACCAGGTGCTACCAGTTGGTCCAGTGCTGCCTGGTCCCGGGCGAAAAAGGCCACGATAAAACGGCTGGAGAGTTCATCCAAGGTCCTGGCCAGCTCCCAGTAATCCCTTTTACCCAGATCCCCCGGGTTGAAAAAGACGAAAATCATCTTCTTTGCCAATAGGGATTTGTTGTTTTGTCGTGGTTGTTTCAGACGTTCCAGTTAGTTGAACATAAACGGCCCAGAGCGACACCACGAGCACGGTGGCCCACAACCAGTGCCAGACCTTCCATTTCCTCTTCATAAGCACCCGGCCCTCCTCCTGTTAAACATTAACCAGTCATGTACCAAGAACTCTCATTTGCAGCCTGGGACCTACCAGATTCCAGGTAGCACAACCGCCGTTGACGAGGTTAAGCTGTTGTCAACGCCGCCGCGGCCCGCTCCAGTTCGTAACCGCCGGGGGTGAAAACCCAGAAGAGCATCAGCCGCCAACCGGTTCCACGGAGTAGAGGCCGTAGGAGATACCCTCCCGGGCGAAGGTGTACTTGACCACCTCTACCACCTGCCCCTCTTGGCCGGGGGAGGGGCGACGGGGCTGCATGTACTGGCGCACCGTCAAGGCGAGGCCGCCGTCAGCGAGGTCTTCCCGCCGCAGCACCTGGTACCGGCCCGTCCACACCAGCGCCCGCGGCCGCAGGCCGGGGCCGGATACGGGTATGGGCACCAGGTTGCGGGCCGCCACATAGGGCTGGGCCTGCCACAGCTCCACGGCCAGGTACTTTTGCACGATGTCTTCCGGGGTCCAGGGGGCCACCGGCAAATTAAGTTCCAGACGGTACAAACCACTTTTGAAGCCGCTGGCATAAAGGGCGTTTTGTTCCGGGGCGTAGGTCAAGCTCAGACCGTCGTCCAGGCCCCACGACATGGCCTCGCTCACCAGGGCTTCCAGTTGCCGGCGGCGTTCGGCAAAGCCGTCCGGCAGGGGGGCCAGGGTCCAGCGACGATAATAGTAGGTCCGGTCCCCCTTGATCAACAGGCGCGGCCGGCCGTCCACGGTTACAGGAACAAAAAGCCAGGGCTCGTCGGGGACGCCGGATAAGGCTACATCGTGCCAGGTGGCCCCGCCATCGGTGGACTTTTTCAGCAGGTAGCCGCCGGTTTTCCAGTACCTCTGCTGGTGGGAATTTACCCGGGGGAGATCTGGCTGTCCGAGGACGGCGGGGCCACCTGGGAGAAAACCTGGGCCGACGACCCGGTATTCGGCGGCAACGCGCGGGTGTACGCTCTGGTTAGCGACCCACAGATCCCGGGCCTGGCCTGGGCCGGCCTGGCGGACGACTACGAGGGGTACGTCTTGCGCAGCGACGACGGCGGCCGCACCTGGGAGCGGGTCTGGCAGGGGGGCGGGGTGATCGATCTCATGCTGGTGGAGGGGTATTTAGCCCAAGGATAAATGTCGCTGATATAGCCTGGTACTTCCAAACCAGCAGTGAAGATTATTTGTTCTTCTTGGTCCGGAGCGGAAATCTTTGACTGGGTTACCTGCAACATTTCAAGATTCGTCGGATCATACCACAATTGTTTTACCATCTTTTCCGTCGGTATCCCCGGGTTGTCCCTCATAAATATTCCATAGTCCAGAAAGCATTTTGGCAGATACTTCGGAGTAAAAAGGGCAGAACCCAACTGCTGTTCTGCTTCATCTGCGGTTACCTGTTGATACCCCGCCAACAGCTTGCTTTTGATATCCTCTAGCATAATCTCTTTACTGGGAGACATTTTCGGCAACAACTCGCCCAGTTTGACAAAGATATCCCGGGCCTGTTCAATCTGCTGTGGGTTATCATCCCGTATTCCCTCGGCAGCTAATTGGAAACCTTCATTAACATCATTTCTGAAAGCGATGATATCACCTTGTTTAATCCGGTTAAGAAATGGCAGATATTCGTTTTTCCATAACTTCTCATTGCTGAGTACCTGCTCTTGAACCAGCTCATTTTCAATATCTCCAAGCAGCCGGGGGGTTATGGAAATCAGGTTGGCAAGTATGAACACCGATATTAAGCCCATTGCATAGAGTCCTTGATGGAATACGTGCTACCATCATCAGTTGCACCGACATCCGGGTAGTTTGCATTTTCAGCCAGTGATTTAACTAGCAAGGAGTTTAGCTGTTGGGGAGACTCGTCAATTACTTTCCCGGTAGCGTCAATTGTAACCTTACTGCCATCCGGCAATATTTTTTCTCGGGTTCCTGCTTCTCCACAGCCAGCGAGACTGATAGTTACCAGTCCCAAGACAAGTAAAAGACTTAATCTCCTCAATTGTATCACCTCTTAATGTCTGTATGATTAGATTAAATCCTCCTGCTTTACCCGAAGCCTTTCCCAGGACCAGGGCCAGGAGCGCTCCTGCAATAATGATTAGTTTCAGCATTTATAGCGTCCTCCAGATACTCCGCCTCGTGACTTCTCACTGCTTTATCCCGGCCAACGGGTACTGATATACCCGATCGTCTTTTTGCAAATTGGAGTCATTTTTGAAGTACAGTACCCCATCCTTAACCTCGATCAACTTCAGCCTGTCCCCCCGGAAAGGGAGAGCCCCTGTCTCCGCGTAGTCCTGTTCTATTTCACTTAACAGCTCCTTGTACAACAGCACCTTTTCCCCCGTATCCAGGTAGACCAGCGTCAAAAATCCTTTTAAGTCTGGCCTGATGAGCATGAAGTTTTCGCCCATCGCCTCAAGATAATAATTATCACGTTCATGATCGTCTTCTCCGGCTAATGCCTTTAAGTCATAGGTTTTTTCAATCTCACCGGTATCGTCATTGATCAAATAGGCTGTCCTGCCATCCACCATAACTACAAACTCACGGTAAAACTTAATGTTCGGTTCCGGCCGCGATCTGTAGAGGGCCGTCACCTTCTTGGCAAGTTTGTTGTCGCGCAGGTAAAAACTGAAAACCCTATCATTCAAGTGCGGTTCACCGAAGTTATCGATGACAGTCAAGAGTACATTCCCTTGCGGCGTCTCCTCGGCGGAAATGCTCCTTTGGCCAAAGTCTCCAGGCGTAAGTTCTAAGGTATCAATCTTTTCGGGCCTGCCGGTGCCTTGCAGCAGGTATAACTCGCCACTTTGATTGTTCAGCCAGTATTCGTTGCCTTTGAGTGAGCTTTGCCAGTAAAAATATCCCCTGCTAACGGAAATCAACCGGCGTTCTTGTTGCCA
Organism: Clostridiales bacterium PH28_bin88; assembly: GCA_000987045.1. Lineage (GTDB taxonomy): Bacteria > Bacillota > PH28-bin88 > PH28-bin88 > PH28-bin88 > PH28-bin88. Next base: position 47,999 of record LAKY01000064.1, read on the forward strand.
TTCCACCCGCGCGCCTAAGGCTTCGGCGATAAATCGCACCGGAGCCAGCACTCTGCCGCTTTTCAAGGTTGCGGGCACGTCCAGTTTCAGTAGTTGGCCGTTCCGGTAGGCAACCGGGCTGTCAACGGCCAACTTCACCTGCGTATTAGGATCGATGACTGTGACGGTATTAGTGGCGGAATCCCATACCACCTTGGCCCGCAGCGCTTCAGCAATGGCCCTGACCGGTACCAGCACCCGGCCTTCTTGCAAAATGGGCGCAACGTCCGCTTTCAGGCGGCCATAGCCGTAGACTTCGATAGTGATGGCCTGACTGGCCAGGGCAGGCCCGCTCAAGGCGCTCCAGGCCAAGGCCAGGAGCAAAAACCGCATTATTCTCATCTTCATCACTCCCTATCACTCTAATAATCCTGTGGAGGCTTTCCAGGGCGTACCATGATTCCGGTTTGGGTCACTGCCAGGACAGCACCCGCCAGCTCCCGTCAGTCAAGGGCACGAGGACGACCTTGTGCCACTCGGGTTTTTCACCAGTGGTGGGTACCATCACCACCGCCCGGCCGTCGTCCAGCTTGGTCACCCGGCTGGCCTGGGGGAGGTCATTGATTGGCACCTGCTCCCCGCCCAGGGTCACGATTGCCACGCTGGCCAGGTCAGCCCGCCAGGGCTGGTGCCCGCCTAACTGCCAGGTGAGGTTCTCCGGCTCCACCTCAGTCTTCGTAATCCTCCATCCATCGCCCTCCTGGCCCAGGGTGAGGTAGCCGCTGTAGTAGACCTGGGCGGTTTTGCCGGCCAGGTTTTCCACGGTTTTAAGTTCCACCAAAAAGCGCTGCGCGGCGGGCGCTGGGGCATTGGGGTCCACGTGGCCTGGCGCTTCCCAGAGCTGCAGCACCTGCAGGCCGGCTACCGGGTCCAGGCGGGAACGGTACGCATCAAAGGGGTATTCCTGCCGCAGGCGGGAGGAAAGGAAACTGTACGGCGACCGGAAGGCCTCCGCTTGGGCTTCCAGGCTGGAGTACAACCCACCGTACTTGTTGTTGGCCACTTCCTTCAGGACGCGCAAGTACTTGTCCAGGGTGGCCCGGGCTGGGGAAACGCCGCTGGAATTGGGATTGAGTTCGCCTAATGGGGTCATGGACGCCGCTATCTTCAGCATCTCCTCCGGCCTGCCCCGGCCGTGTAGAGTGTACCAGGTCTTCCCGTCGTAGGTCCAACTGGCGGTGACGGACATGGCGTTGCCGGTCTGCTCCGCACGCAACCTCCCTTCCATGGCACCTGTGATAGGGGCTTGGCCGTCCGGCAGGGCCTGGAGGATTTCCCTGGCCACCCGGCCGCCGTCCCCCGGGGCGCGCCCCAGGGCCGTGTACTCCCAGTCGCTGTCACTCCAGGTGAGCATCATGCCCTCACCAAAGGAGCGGGCCGTTACGCCGTCCAGGTCTACGTCTCCCGCCGGTTGGGCCAGGAGTTGTTCCTCCAGGGGGTAACGGGCAGAGGGATAGCTTGAAGCCGAGACACTTACCACCACGTCGGCTTCGCTCCAGGGCCGCTTTTCCGTCACGCCCGGGTGCTCCCTTTCGTGGATGATCGTGAAATCGTAGCCGTTTCGATCAACTCTGAGGTTCACAATGCCGAAAGGACCCTCGCCGGGCAAGTAGGCCGGGACGTAGACGGGCACCTCTACCCTTGCCAACGTCTCGGCTACAGCCTCGGTCGTGAATAGCTCTGCCGGTTTGAAAGCTCGCCCGCCCGCCTGTGGCGCCGACCCGGTGCTTACCCGTACCTCGCGCGCCGCGGCGTCCCACTCCACTCGCGCTCCCAGAGCCTCCGCCACCCAGCGCACTGGCACCATGGTCCGCCCGTTGCTTAACTGTGGCGGCACGTCCGGCTTAATCTCCTGGCCGTTAACAATGAGCTTTATTTGGCTCGCGGCCAGGGCCGTGGTGGCGAGAGCCACGGCCAGGAATATTCCTCCAGCTATTATCAACCATTTTTTCTTCACTTGAGATTCCCCCTGACAGAGTATAGTTATTTAGGAAATGTATCGGCTCCAAAACCAGTTATCAGGTCGTTGATGTTGAGAATAGCTGATAGATAGCGTAGGCGGATGCCACGGCCAGGGTGATATGGGGCAGCGACCATAACCAGTTGCCCACAGGTCCCACCGGCCCATCGCTGATTACCTGTCCGTGATAGAGAAACCAGAGCAGAATGGGCGGCAGTTGCATCAGAAACATTAAACCGAGTCTTATGCGGATGCCCGCTTTATTGCTCCCATGACCCTGGTTGCCCCTTAAGGCCAGCCACAGGGCAAACATCCCGTTAAGCAGCACCAGCCAGCCCCATAGTAACGTTGACCCTGTGGCGTCACTGGTCAGGCCGGGCAAGTTGGTAATATAGACCAAGCCCATGATTATGGCCAAAACCCCTGCCAACACGCACAGGCCGGTTAAGTGTTGAAATAAAGGTTTTGTTTTGATCGATGACTTGTTCATTCCCTGGCGCGCCTCCTTTACAGGTCTTCCACCGTGGCCGATACCAGCCCCCATGCTGGGGATTCTTGGCGCTTTTCCGCCATAGATTATGCTTTTCATCATACGGTACCAGCGCCAGCACGTTTGAAGCACGAAGCGTTCAGTGTGACAAGTGCTACACAAGCAATCCCCGCCAAGAAAAACAGCATGGAAACCCAGTTATAAGCCACTACTGTTGTTTGCAGGGTTGCCTGTGTTTTTAACCTGTGTTTTTAATATGTAGGACAACATGCTTGGCCCCAGAAGAGGGAGCGTTCCGAGTAGCGCGGTCTTGAATGTTTCTGTTGGTGTGCAGACCGGTAACCGTAAGGCAAATAGCACCCAGGAAATAATCAGGACTGCCAAGTACAGCAGGGAAAATTCCCGGATGGGGAACATCGAAAAGAATACCCCTTTACCTAGAATCCCAAAGATAACCACCATGAATAAGACACCCAGTAAGCTGTTGAGTATCGCTAGCCGAAGCCCCATTTTCCAAGCATTTCCCCCTGAAGCGGGGCCATTCCTGATTGGCATCTGGTAACTCCCCCTTTGTTGTACATGAATTTAATTACCCGCTGCTTCTGGTATTATTGATCCGCACATTTCGCAGATACAGTGAAATAAGGCGAACTAGATGTCTGCACCTCTTGATTGGGGGCAGCTATACAACAACACCCAATTATATTCGTTACTCCCGCTGGCTAGGATCAATATCTGCCTGGACAAGCCGCCAGGTAGCGCCCCCGTCTGTGGTCCGCAGCAGTTCGGTGCCCCGCCCGTCCGCCGTCTCCAGTAGCAGCCATCCCATCTTCTCAGTGACAAAGTCCAGTTGCCGCACCTTCTCGCCCTTATCCAGCGCACGGGCGAGGTCGCCGGCGGGTGTGAGGGCGGTCCAGTTTTCGCCCCCGTCGGTGGTGCGGTTGAGCTTGCCTAGGACCGGCGCCGCCAGGCCGGCGGCGTCAGCCTCGTCGCGCCAAGCCCACCAGTTCCTGGCGGTCAGGTAAGAAGCGGGACCCGTCCCCGGAAGTGAACTTCGTGCCTGCCAGGTGCGGCCGCCGTCCACGGTAGTATAGAAGATCGTGGCGTAGTCGCTGGTTTTACCGCTCTGCGGGACGAAGACTACCGGCAGCACGCCGTCCTGGCCGCCGGCCTGGAAAAATTCCGGCGGGGCGTTAACGTCTAATTTCCCGCCCGCCCGGCCGGAGGGCAAGGGAAGATCCTGGGGCCGCCAGGTGCGGCCGCCGTCCTCGGTCAGATAGAGGGGGTAGTCAGGCGCAAAACCCGCCCCCTGCAGCCCTAATAGCCAACCGGAGCGCGCATCACGGAAGGAGAAGGGACCAGAAAAAGGCAAACCGTTTTCCCCCGAGGGGCCGAAGCCTTCGCTGCTGGCCACTTCTGACCAGTGCTCCCCGCCGTCGCTGGTCCTGTAAAGCTCGCCCGGGCGGGAACTCATCCCATGCTCCGGCACTACCATTAACCAGCCGCGCTCCCGGTCGACGAAATCCAGCCAGCCGCCATAGACCAGGCCGTTACCCCCTCTGGGGAGGGTGTTCTCGACCCAGGTCTGGCCGCCGTCCGCGGTATGAAAAACCACCTCGCTTGCCACGTCGTCGTTCCGAATCACCAGCCAGGCATGGTCGACATCGTAGAATTCGCTTTCTATCCCCCAGGGATTGCTGGCCAGCCCGGTCGGGATGACTATCTCCCACTTTTTCCCGCCGTCTTCCGTGCGCAGGACCTTTCCCTTGGCCAGAGCCCAGCCATGGGTTTCGTTGATCATGTCAATGGAACCAAGTTCCCCCGGCGTGCCGAGAGCCGCCAGGGAAGCATCCGGCGCCCGCCATTGCCAGCCGGAAAGGATCTCCTGGAAATAGGCGGGCAGCGTCTCTTGCTCCTCAGCTACTTCGGTAGAAATATCAAAGGTAAAACCGTTCTGCGTGGTGACAAAGTGGTACTCCGCCCAGTTCTTGGTCCCGGCGGCGGTGGACCTGACCTGTCTGAAAAGTATGCCCTCGCCGCCCAGGGCGGTGAAGGGTTCCTTGGTGGAGCGGAGGGTGCGGAAGTTATTGGCGTCATCGGCCACAATCCCCCCGTTTCCACCCGCGCCCACCCGGACTGCCACGTATTCGTCCTCATTGTTCAAGAAGAGGTCCGCTGTGGCGGCAGCCTCCCGGCCGTCCCGGGTGCTCACCCGCCACCCGGCGGGAACAACAAGTTGAAAGCCGTATTTTTCGTTGACCACGGTTGCTTCCTGTCCCGCCGGGATACCGGACCCGGTCTTTACCGCGCCCGGACCGCCGCAGCCCGCCTGGAACAACAGGCCCAGAAGCACCATGCTCAAAACGGTGAACCCTGTAGGAAAAAATGCTTTCACTGTCACTGGCCTTGCACCCCTTGCTTTGCTAGCTTTTTCTTTCCTGTTGCGTTACCGCTAATCCTCCCGCTGGTTGCTTCGACCAACCGCGCTGCCGCCAGGACCATACCCCAGCCGCTGCAGCAAGGTTAACCGGTAATGCGGTTAATACCCGTTTTCCAGCTTGGCCACCCGCTCGGCCAGCACTTTGAATTTGTTCCTGGATCAGCTACGGCCTGGTCGGTGTAGTGGAGGTTGGATGCGAAGCTCTTACTTTATCTAACTACCAGATAAACATCTGCTCTCCGCTGGCCAGGTTGAGCCAGGCGTCGATGACCGGTAGGCTGCTCTGCTGCCCTCCCAGGTCCTTGGTCTCCCAGATCACCGTGTAGACGTTGTCGGCGAATGTAGAAATGGGTGTGTTATAGCTATACTCCCGCACGGCCACCTCGTATCTCTTCTCCCCCAGCTTAACGACGTCCAGGAAGTCGAAACGGGGGGTAATCACCTCGGCGGAGCGCATATAGGGATAGCTAGTACCCTGGTCGGTGGGCGTTCCCTGGAGGAATTTTTCCGAAACCAGGTCCTGCAATCGCTGTCCCCTGGGTGGGCCGCTCAAGAAGGCCAGGTACTGGGCCACCGTCGCCACGGCGTCCTCCAGGTCCTGGTCGTCGAGGTCCACCATGGCGCCCCAGATGCCGTGGAGGCTGTTGACGGCCACTATCCGCTCCTTTGGAAGCCATAACACGTCGGCGTTCAGGGCCTCGGCCACCGCGCGGATGGGCACCATGGTGCGGCCCTTGATAATCTGGGGAGGGACATCCGCCCGGATCTCCCGGCCGTTGACCAGGAGCTTAATTGCGGGGCTGGCGGCCAGGGCCGCCGTGGCCAAACCAAGAAAGAGCAGTAGCGCGCCACCAGCCAAGAAAAGCTTTTTGCCAGACATTTTAATAACCATCCCTTTCGCTGCGCTAAAGGCACAAAACGCTATGAAAATTGTTGCCTTGCGCTATCCTTTAATTTAATTGGTCGTGCAAGTATACTACAGAGCACGGGGAGGTAAGTGCGTCACCCTACCCTTCTTTGGGTACCGCATTTTTATCACTTCCTCCTCGTTGATGGCTTAAACAGGAATTAACCTTAATATAGCGATGACGAGAGGTATACCAAATACAACCAACAGCACGATTATCAAAATGTTTCTATCTCGTTTTAGGAAAGCAACTTCTTTTTCAAGTTTCTCAACTCTTTGGACTAAATTGTTATTATGCATTCTCAAGTACCCTCCCAGCCGTAGTTGTTACATATTTGACATACGTTGCTTGAGATGGCTGTCTCTTGCGGCACGCGCAAAGTACTTGTCCAGGATAGCCTGGACAACATCTCAACCATCTTTTCTCCGATTTGCAAGATATTCAGAAATTCATTGATTTCGCGGCTGTGATCGACCCAGGAAGGCAAAGAAAAACCCAAATCCAAAGATTCCGAACAAAACCTTGAGGGATTCAACTCCAGGAATAAAACCTAAAAATCCAAGGAACCCCAAGAAGCCAAGTAACCCTAGCCTTTCCGGAAATCGTAGACGCGGTTCATGGAAGAAACGGAGGCCGTTCAAACTAAAAGCGGCAAACGCAGCTAGCCATGGTCGAAGTACACCCCAATCCGTCATATAGCCTATAACTCCGACCAGTCCCACGAGACCGAGAAGTCCAAGACGCTCTGGAAATTGAAGATGAACATTAGACACCGACATTTCTCCCCCTTCTATTATGCAGTTCACAGTTCAGCAAGGTTGCCAATTTATGTTCAGTAAACTTCCAGCCAGAACGGCTAAAGCAACAAATCCTCCAGAACCTCCCTTAGGTCACTGTCGCCAACCAGGTGGTAGTATGGGTGTTGCGGGTCGTCTACGAGGAGAAGCAGCCCGTCTTGCGAATCGAAGTACGGGTTGTCTGTGATCAGGAGCCGCCCGTCTTGCAGACGGATGAGATGCAACTGGTAAAGTAGCCCGGGATAGCGGTCAGAAAACAGGTTGAGATTCCGCATGTCATAACTTCTCTCCCCCTCCCCAAGGGTTACCGTTTGTCCGGCCAGGCTATCAAGTACCCCCCGAATCACATTCTGGTCTGTGATCACCCGGGTATAGCGCGAGGGTAGCCCCACCCCGATGCCGCTGACCTGAAAATCTGCCAGGGTGAGCGGTGGCACTACCTTTTCCCGGTAAGCAAAGGCAAAGGCCAGACCATCTGGATCAAGGGCCAGCCATTCCTCGCTCCGCAGGCCATTGATCGCGTAGACGCGATAATTGTCCGGGAGTTTAGCCACCGCCGCACCCAGGTCACTGGGCCGCACTTGGAAGTGGGGATCAACAGTATATTGACGGCCGTCAAAAAGTATGGTATGGCCATCCACCATTTCCGCCAGGGGGAGGTCGCGGTTCAGATAGCTCATGATATAAGGTTCAACCTTATAACCAACCGCGAGGAACAAGGGTGGCGAGGAAATTAACAGGACAAATCCCAGGATACACAGTACAAATATGGCAATTAACGTCTTTTTAACCAGCCTCAAAGCCTTACCCCGCATTTGTTACACGCTCCGTGTCATGAAAGATTGACCCATAGAACCGGGGTACGGCCCCGCTGGCCGGTGTTGTTATCGGAAACAGGCGTCCTGCCAGCCGATCTCCGCCTGCCGTAAACTCAGCCGGTAGCCAGCAGGAGCCAGGCGGCCACAAAAACGGCAGCGAGAATCTTCAAATGCGCTGATCTTCCTTACATAACATAAACCCCGCTCGGGTTCTGAAAACTAACGGTTATTCAACCCTATCCAGTTTGGAAGCCCACGCTACCTTTTCGCCACGGGCTACCCGCCGGGCCAGCTTCAGCAACTTGACCAACAAGGTGATGAGCCCGGGCCGGTTCAGAAGCCAATCCTGCCGGCAGATTATGTTCATGAAGCGCTCCCCCCTTTGCTTATGATCGTGGCGGGAAGGATGAGTAATCTTTCTGACAGGTTTATGCTCAATAGCTTACCGCCATTGCCTTCCGTCATCAACACTACCAGCAATTTCCCGCCGTCTACATCGCCGGGCTAGGAGGAGCCTCCGGTGGCGGCAGTACAGGTAGTATAGATTTTTGCCCCCATCAGGAAGATGGAATAGCCGATCACCCCGCCAACCGTATTTAGCAAAATATCATCCACATCAAGTGACCCTTTCCCCAGCCCAAACTGCAGGATTTCCAGGATCGAACTGGTCAATATTGAGGCGTAAAGGATTTGGCGCCATTTAGCCATTTTGGTTAATAGCAATGGCAGGAGAAAACCCAAAGGCATGAACATTATTACATTGCCGAAGAGGTTTAAGAACCAGGTGTCAATATTCATGTCGTTATAACTCTTGATATAATAGACAAGGCTGTTAAACGGTGCCAGATTGTACCTTCCGGGTCCAAATCTATAAGGACCCAGAAATAACACTTTTACAAGCAGCAAGCCGTATACCGAAAATAATATCCCAGCGGCCAGCCGTATATTGGGGTGAACCAGGAAAGGTTTGTTGCTACGCGCCAATTTTTAGCCACCTCTGTTGAAATTGAAATCACACTAATTGTCACGAAAGATCACCTGTTTGCCCGGTTAATCCGGACGATGGCGTATTCCGGTCCCGCGGAGCCCTGGCTGATTAAGGCCCGGGTGTTGTCCGGGGAGAGGAACAAGACATACTGCTCCCCGGGGAACTCCCATTGCTTGCTCTGTTTTTCCCTTATCTGGAACAGGGTCAGCATGTGGTTTCCGAATACCTGTAGGCTGTGATCGCCGCCCCAGCGGACATTACCGGGTGCAAAGGGCATTTCCCCCCAGGGCTGGGTGTTTACCTGACCGGTGGCGGTCTCCAAGATCCGCACGCTGGTGTTGTTCTCATAGGTATAATCAAGGACCAGCAGGTGAGTGCGGTCCGGCGAGGGAAGTAGAACCGACCCCGTGGTAAGGGGTTCGCTCCCGGCGGTTTCGGCGACAAAGACATGCTCCTCACTGGTGAAATACAATTTTCCCCGGGGGTCATAGGCGATGTCCTCCACTGGCCTGTCCCTGAAACCGGCCAGTTCCAGCACCCTGTCCTTTTCAAGGTCGTAGACGGATAGCAACCCGCCTTTTTCCCCAGGCTTTCCCCTCTGGACAAAGGTGATGGCATCCCCATCCGGTTGCCAGTCAAACGCCGGCACGCGGTTGATCACCCGGAGGGTTTTTCCCCCGGCCATGTCCAACACCACCAGGTCATATTGGCCCCAGGCGTAATCCAGGGTGAAGGCCAGCTTCTCGCCATCCGGACTCCACCGGGAGTCGGGTACTTCGAGTCCCAGGTGATACCCCCGGTACCTCTCGACATGGGTATGACGGTAATCTTTTGGTAGCTGGCCCCTGCCAGGTCATAGCGCCAGACCTCCAGGTCAGCCGCCAGGTCGTTGACGTAGAGCAAGAAATAGAGGCTGTTACCGTCCAGCCCCCAGGCCACGGGTTCCATCAACAAGCGCTTTTTTTCTTCCTCCCGCGGTTGGCCGCCAAGCACCTCCCCGCCGTAAGCCGCCAGGAGACCCTGCAGGAGGTTGCTTTCCACTACCGGGAACTTGGCGGGACGGCCTGCTTCGGTCTCTTGCAGAGGAGCCTCTATTTCCGTAACATCCCGTGCCTGATCCACTGTCCTGCCACAGGCACTTGACAGGGCCGCTAGCAGGACCACTACCCAGAGCCAGTGTTTAGATAACAAGCACTCTCCCCCCATCCAGCCGGTTCAGTTTCCCGCCGGCAGCATGCTGCCCGCCGTGTACAGGGCCTGGTCGGCGTAGTGGGGGTTGTATATGTAGTAGGCCATCTCGCCCTCCCGCCACCAGACCTCCGTGTGCTCGCCGTCCCCGGCCACCCGCACGGTTACCTCGCCCGTAGTGCCGGGCGCCACCGGGTTCCCCCAGGGCGGCAGGTGGCTTTTCAGGTAGCGGGCATAAGCGACCCAGGGAACATCTTTTTGATCTTGTAAGTTTTGTCCCGCGTACCGCCTGCTAGCATCCAGCAATCGGTAAGTCCAGCCTCCCTGTTGCCAGACCAGGCGCGGCACGTCATCCGGTTCTTTGCCGGTATACCAGGTGCCGGCTATGCCACCACCCAGGTTAACAGTGACCGCTTTGCCGCCCGGGATTTGCAATGGCGTAGGGTCCATTTCTTTCAAGAGCTTTTTGGCCGGGCCACCCTCCACGATCCCCAGTTCCCCGGCCAGGCCGCCGTTAGGGGGCTGGGTGATGCGCGGGTCGTTGGGCGGGTAGGACTTGTCAGTTAAGGATATTTGAACCCGGTAGCTGTCCCGGTCACTTTCCACCCGCAGGCTGTAATATACCTTACCCGGCCTTGGCTCCAGGTAGGCGGGCAGGAGGGCGCCGGGAACACCGGCCAGTCTTTCCCCGATGGCAGCAACGGCGGGGTTGAGCTGGACCCCGGGCAGGGGCAGTTTTCGCCAGGTGGCGGCCGCTTTTCCCGACCGGTACCAAAGGGTGGAGGCGGTAAGAAAGAATTCCGCGGCATCCTCCGGAACGCCGTCCAGTCTTTGCTCCTGGCCTGTGTCCATGTCGTAAAGGAAAGCCGCCGTGGGGGCTGGTCCGGGAGAACCATTTGCTGTCTGCCCAGTTTGCCAGAAGACCCTCCCCCCGCCCACGGCGACGCGGAAAAGGCTGTTGCCATCATCCGATGCCGACGCCACGGCCCGCTTTACCCCGGTCCGGTAGTTGACCGCCCGTATTTCCACCCGGTCTATGGTCGGAGAGGGCACTCCCCGCTGCGCCACCTGGTAAACCACCCAGTCTCCCGTCACCCACAGGTTAACAAGAAGCTGCCGGTAGACCGGGCCGCGACGCTGGGGCGGTGCGCTATCTGCCGCCGGGTCGGTGGGGGCAATAGCCACCAGTTCCCGGCTGTTGTCCGCCAGGGGGAGCAGCCAGGTCTGGCCGGGGTCGATGTAGGGGTAGAGGTAAATGCGGGTGGGTTCGGTGGGTATCCAGCGCTCGGGGTTGCTGGCCAGTGGCCTACCGTCCGGGGCGGTGGCCCAGATGATGCCATCCCGGGTCCAGGCGCCTTTGATCGGGTCCGCGAGCGCGCCCGGAGGACGGGGTACGGGATAGACCTGCCCCAGGAGGTTCAGCCTGCCGGGCGCTTCGAGGTCCTGCAGTTTCTCCCGGGCTGACCGGTAGAACTCCCAGCCCGGATGGCCATGGCTGATCTTTACCGCTCGCCGCAGGTCCGCCGCTGCTAGCTCTTTCTTCCCCAGGGCCAAGCGGGCTAGACCCCGGTAGTAGAGGGCGTGGAACCAAAACTCCCCGCCGGGAGCGCCCTCCCCCAGTTCCTTCTCCCGCTCCGGGGTCAGGCCGGCCACTACCCGGTCCAGGTCAGCCACCGCCTTTTGATAATCCCCGGCTTGATAATAGGCCTCACCCCGCACGGCCAGGAGCATGGCGTCGTCCGGATATCCATCGGTAGCCAGGGCCTTGGCGGCGTAATCCAGGGCCTGCCGCGGGTCGCCCGCCTTGTTGGAGGCGTCGGCGAGCGCGTAGGTGAGCATGCGTGACAGGTCGAGAGACCTCTTCAGTTGCGCCTCGTAATAAGGCAATACTTTTTCTTGAAAATACACCGGAACCGTACGATCCGCCCGCACGAAGGCCTGCCCGCTCCAGCGATAAATTTGAATGAAGGAGAGCGGCCCGGTATCGCGTAGCCAGGTCGCCAATTCCGCCTGGCCGTCGCCATTCCAGTCGCCCCACTCCAGGCGATGGTAACCGGACTGTAAGACGGGCTCCAGCCGGCCGGACTCTTCTCGTAGGACCACCAATTTCTGGCCGGCCGAGGCGCCGATAACGCCGCCCACCACCACCTCGGGCCTCCCGTCCCCGGTCAGGTCCACGGCCTCCAGCCGGTCCAGGAGATAGCCAAGGTCGTTATCCTGCCAGAGCACGCGGTATTCGCCACCCGTCTTCCCGGCCGCCAGGGCGCCGACCTGCCGCTCACCGTACTCGTAGCCGGCCAGGAGTTCGGGCGCGCCGTCGCCGTCCAGGTCCACCTGCTGGACAAGGGGAAGGTTATCCGGCTCTCCTGGCCTGACCAGCCGCGCCCCTTCGGGTAGGAGAGGCACCACTGCGGCGGAAATATCCTTGAGGGAGGCGCCCGCCAAAACCGGACTTTTATCCTTTTCAACGTGTGAAGTGCTGGCCGCGCACCCGTTAAGAAGAAAGACCGCGGGTATTAGCACTCCCATCAGGGCAGCCCGCCAGTTGTTCCTCAATCTGATCACCTCTCGTCTAACATCCGCCAAACCATAGCTCAGGGCTGGGCTGCGTACCCTGGTTCAGTCCGCACCCCGTAAGTCCTGGAAGAAAGCCGTCTCAGGCAATAACCTGGTCTCTCTGCTTAACACCTTAGCCGAAAACCAAAAAACGGCTTTCGGCTGGGTTAGTGTGTTATCTTGTGCGGTAACCCTCTAATATAGATAGACGGGCAAATTCCTTTTTTGTTCCGTGTGGAGGCAAATAACCTTCTATGCTTCGAGAAGTGGAAAAAGCAATCAGGAACAGGTTGCGTTCCCGCTCCTGTTAATGTGGCTAAAGGCCGGCTCAGGCGACCCTTCCCCACAGGTTCCTGAAAAGCTCAGCCAACGGGCAAAGAACCGATGAAATCTCTCCTTCTACCGGAACGGGAGTACAGAAATATTAGCTGGCAGCGGGTTCGCTTCATTTCCCGACCGGGAGATTGGCCCAGGCTTCGCCCGTTGCACCAATAAACAGGACAGATGAGGGCTCATGCCCCTTGGGCACCTCTACCGCCACAAATTGGGCGGGATGGGTGATGACCGCGAGGGTCACGGCGTCTGGTGGCGGCGCCGTTTCTTCAATGGAGACCGTCCATTGGCGATTGCTCTCCCTGATGGTCTTAACGGCAATGCCATAGCCACCGCTTCCTTTTTCACCGGCAAACACCCCAATAAAAAGCGCGTCTTCCTTCACCGAAGCTAGGTTTTCCAGTGGCAGGCGGTTCGCCCGGGCAAAGGATTGAAAGCTTTTCTTGCCAGTGAAGAGCAGCGCTGTCTTTGCCTGGGGCCTAAATTTCTCGACGTTCCAGGTCGTGATGATTTGTTTGAATGGAAGTTCGGTCCCCTCATCAAGTGTGGGACGCGTTTCCGCCAGGGCGGGAGCTAAGGGTAAAAGGGAATCGCCGAACATGACCATCCCTGCCAGGGTAATTCCCGTCCCCTGCAGTTCATATCCCGCCTCGCCCGACTCCCAGGTAACCAAGAGTTCATTTTCCGCCTGGTGTACCGAAGCGGGAATCCCTTGAATTTTCGTGGCCTCAGGGGTTTCAGGATTAACGCTATCTCCCGGCTCGGCGTTTTTCGGTTTTTGCAGGAAACCCAGTTCCCGCTGTTCACCAGCGTAGACGGCCATGACTTCGTTTGTACTTTTCCTGTATTGAATTTGTTTGAAAACAAGATCAAGGGGCAAGTTCCCTGGGACCATCAGGCTGAAAGGGACGTTGTTCACCAGGGCCTCGTAAGACGGGTAAGCCGCCCATTTTGGCTCTGCCGAAATCCCCGGCAAATCCTGTTTTAATTTGACTCTTAATGAGGGGGATACGTAATTGGGGGTGTTGGATAAATCGCCAATGGCATTCCACGCAGCCGTATACTGTTTCTTTGGCATGTCCGAGGTGGAGGGATTTTTCTCTGACTCGCCCCCGGTGATGGGGCTTAGAGCAAGATCCCCTGGCACATCGGTTTTGGACAATTGGTTGCCGGTATTACAACCGGCAATAGCCGTTATAATGATCAAGAACGCCAGGAGTACCGCCGCCTTCTTCACCAGTTCACCTCATTTCCCTGGAAACATGCCACCAGCCCACTAATTGCGCTTTTCTGGCAGCAAGCTGCCATACTGACATAGGCTGCACTTGCCAGGAGCAAAAAAGTTCCCTACCGCACGGTGACATTTATAACGCGGGTTACCCCAGCCAGGAAACCAGCGCGGAAACCCAACTATCAGCCGCGGTTATGAGCTTAATCAGAAAATGATATTATGTATTACTTTTGAATTACTTGTTGCCATACGATTTCTTTTTCTGTAAGAGTGTAACTACCGCGCCTAGAGTTAATGAGGTAACCAATCCCAAGGTAAAGGTAAATTGATTAAAGTAAATACTGTTCGTATACTGGTTGAGCCAACCGAGCTGGTATATCCTGGAGTTTGGTTCGTTTGGGTAACCTCCCAACTGGTCCAAAAGAGTGTCAATAAATGCAAATTCCCCGTGTAATAGACCTAGAAGCGTAGCTACCATAGCCATGATAAAAAGGGTGACGACAGGTTTCTTTTGCGATTTCATGAAATGGTATGACTTGAATCCGAGAAATACATTCAAGACCAGAAAAATAATAGACATCGGCACCATGAACAGTAATCCGAGGTTGCCGTTACCAGAAATCTTACTGGGTGGTATGGTCAAATCGTAGATAACATAAAACCCCACCATACAGATAGCTAAAAGCCCCACAAAGCTGAGCTTGGCCTTCGGATCGTGGATCATCTTTTGAAAAATCAAATAGGTTAGGTTAACCGATAGCTTCAGACCTAGCATAATTACAAATAAGGTAAAAAGTAAAAGCAGGTAATCTGGGATCTGGTAATGGGTAATGAGGTACCTTAACATTTAGCTTACCTTACCCCCTACGAGTCTTGCTTTGCTGGTGAGACTTCGTTCCTCAATTAGATCGGCCTCCTGTAATTGCCACAAATATTTTGTTCCACTCTTTTTTGCGCTGTTGCCACTTTTTACATTTAACTTATCCAAGTCATTTTCGCGTCTTTTAGCCTGCCATTGGCCCTCTTTATAAATCATCGTGCTCATTACGCGTATGGCGTAAAGCTCTGCTCCTTCCTGGAGGTAGTTGGATGAGCCATTGGGGAATTCATCGTGTTCATCCGTAGATTGTTTTATAATCTTTCCTAACATCCCTCCGGTTTCCGCCTGTCCCACGGTTTCATCCGTTATCTCATAGTAATGATCATTCCATTTCACAAAATTATATGCCCATTGCTTGGAAGAGCTAGTTGTGACCCCAAACCGGGAACAGGCTATGGCAGAAAGGGGTACTCTTCTAATACAGATAGACGTGAAAAATGCCATTTTGTTCCTTGGAGGGGCGAAAAAACCGCCCACCCGCGAGGAATGGACGTTAGCCAACCAGGCGGTAACCGCCAGTGCCCGCCCCGTGCATTCTGGTCCAGTTCCGCCCTTTTGCCAAAACACGGGAACAACCCCTGGCTCAAATCCCCAGCCTTTGACTTGACGTGATGGATTGACCGGCTGCCGATGCCGCCGGGAAAGTACCGAAAGAAAAGGCCAGGCCAAATAATACCGCAAGATTTTTTTCATGCCTGTACCTCCAAAGAACATCGCTTAATGTCTACATTTCCATGCATTAAACAAAGCTTTGAACAAATAGGGTACCATGCTTCCTAAAATGGGCGATAAAGGGGCGACAACATACAAGAGGTTTCTGGTGTGAGGTAGGGGTGAAGTTAGAAAGGTTGCCCAGATTGCAGGAAGTAGACCTAATACCGCTCCCACCAAAATCGGTCCGCCTACGTCCTGGAGTGAAGACCAGAGTGTTTCTCTATATAGCCTCTTGGACCGAAGGCCAAAAGTTTTTCATTTTCTGGTTCTCCCTCAATTAATGACACCCCTCCACATCCAGGAACTGGCCGTAAGCAGCGTACTGTTGGTATGCACCGGGAGGGTTGGTTAAGGATTGATTTGGGTGAACGCCGTGGAAAAACCCGTATGCTAGCTTGCCATAGATGATTGTCGATGCTAAAAGAAACCAATAAACGCTGATTAACCATAAAACAACCCTTGATAACATTTGTCCCATCTCCAATTTCAAAGCTCTGACGTTGCCTCCAGATCAGGCTCAAAAGGCTGTCAAGTATCACTTGAGCTTTGTCTCTTTGGTATTAATCCCTGTAACAGACCCAGTAATTTGAAGGCCAAAAACCCAAACAAGAGGCCAAGGGTATTCAGGATCAGATCATCCACATCTGCCGCCCTGCCCGGTAGCATCAACTGCACTAATTCGATTGACAATGATAGCAAGAAGCCTGTGGCAACCACTTTCCCCAGTGTATTTACGTCCTTTCGGATCATGGGTAAAAGAAACCCAAAAGGAGCGAGTAAAACCAAATTTCCGCCGATATTCCGCAGCGCTACCATGTACCATGAATGGTGGAGGGATCCCAGGATGCTCTTAAACGGGATAAAGTTGGCGTGGAAATAATCGCCGTAACAAGGTATACCGAGCGGGATGGGAAAGATGGTCACACCCATCAAAGCCACCAGGTAAAAAAAGAACATGTTTAACAATAACTCCCCGGATAGGGAAGTATGCTGCTTTTTTATCTGCCGCCAGATCATGGTCAGGATGCGAAACGGCACCCAGGTTAGCAAAGCGATCAGCCAAACAAAATCGGAATCAATTAGCACAAGCATCCTCTTTTCCAATAAGGCTGGCGACAAATCCGCATTCCGGTCTTTATTTAATCTCTGTTGGTTCTGTACTAGGACCGTGGTTAGGGAGCAGTTGGTTTAGAAAACTCCACGAGCTTTCCATCCCGGTACTGGTAGTAGTGGGGCTCGTTCGGTTTCCCCGTCTCGATCCAAACCGTCCCCTCCAACCGGTCTATGCTTGCGTAGACGTTTCCGGTGGACTCGGCCACGTCCGCCTTTTCATAATGGTCCTTATTCCAGCGGTAGATCCAGACGTACCCCGGCAGGCTGCCGCCGGAGGTTGCCACCACGTCCTCCTGGCCGTCGCCGTCCAGGTCCCCGTCCCAGGGAGTGCCCATGGTAAGGAG
Source organism: Clostridiales bacterium PH28_bin88 (assembly GCA_000987045.1). Classification (GTDB taxonomy): domain Bacteria; phylum Bacillota; class PH28-bin88; order PH28-bin88; family PH28-bin88; genus PH28-bin88. The sequence goes on from LAKY01000064.1 coordinate 64,798, forward strand.
CCTCAGCCACTGCTTTTCCCCCGGGTCATAGCCGATGATCTTCCGCTCCCCGTAGGTGGCGCCCATGCCGCCGGTAATCACCAGCTCCTGCCTGCCATCACCGTTCATATCCCGGGGGCGAACATCCACACCCTGCAGGCCGTAGTTACCGACCATGCCCAGGTCGAAGCTGGCGGTTCCATCATCCAGGAGTCCCCATACCTCGCCTTGCAGGAAGGGGTCATTCACGCTCGCGTCTATATGTAAGCGTACGGTCACCTGACCCTCACCGGTCGGGCTGGTAAGCACAATACTTCTTTGTTCCTTCCATTCCTTCTCAGGCTCGCCTGGTGGCAATACTTCCACGGGTTCAGGCGTAAACTCCAGCGGGATTTCCCTTACCTGTCCGGCCTGCCCCGGGGAAACCCGGCCTCCGGTCAGGCTTGGCCGCAAGTTGTCAGTCCCGGCGCTAACACGGAGCAACAACGGAACAACCACCAACACGGTAATAACGTAAGCCAGTAGCAGGCACACCGCCATCCCAACCGCCCAGAACCAGACCGAACGGGGGTGCCTAGAACGGGTGTAATACCCAAAACCTATCAGGCCCAAGGCTAGCAGGACCAGAAAAGAAATTATTCCTGGCCAAGAAACGGCAACGCTTACGTTCATGCCAAGCATAGCACCCCTTTATGTCCGCTCATTGCCCGGGCCGTACCTCTCCAGCCAGGCCCGGGCCGCCGCCTCCAGCCAGGCTACTTCCGGCTGCTCAGCAGGGGGCGGAGGCCCAGGCAGGGTACGCCAGAAAAGTTGCCCCGTGTCCAGCACCTGCAGGGATGCTCCGGGCTCCAGCTTGCCCGCGGGCCAGGTTTCGGTAGTTGACTTGCCGTTCTGGTCCTCGGCTACTGTCCAGCCATTGTCGTTGACCCGTTTGGCCCGGGGCTGGTCTAAAGCCAAGACGGCCGGCGAGATCTTCCACCCAGGCGGCAGTAAAATCCGGCCGGACCACCGTCAGGATGCGGGCCTGCCGGGGAGTTGCGGGCAGGTCAGTTTCCATGCGGTAGGTAATCCTGGCGGGAACGGCGCCGGGCAGGGGATAGATGCGATCCTTGCCTTCGGAGGATGTGGCCGGCGTTACTCTCCGGTCTATAGGTGCGGGGCCAGCGGGTGGACCCTGCCGGGAGTTGCTCCCTTCCCCTGCTATCGTGACTGTCCGGCTGCTGCCGCAACCGGCAAGCAAGATTAACGCCAGGAACAGGACGGACAGGACAGGCATTCCCCTCCCCCAGGCTTGGTGTTTCATTATCTTCCCCCCAAGCTTTCTCGGTTTAGCTTCCAGTACGGCCATATAAGCAGTTCCCGTAGGCCACAGGAAACGCCGGTCCGGGAAAAAATGTACTATTGGAGCAGCGCTTTATCCAAAAACCGAAGCGGCTTCCGGCCAGACTGTCAGTAACATTTTTGGCTGGAAGTAAGCGCCTACTTTTTACTCCTTTGGCTCCCATATGGGAGCAAGCCCGGGAACCCCAGGCTGCCAGTAATACCCACGCAATTTGCTTCCAAAATCGGGTTTTTGGCCATAAGTTTGAATGTAGCCATATTCATCGCCTAAATAGTTCTTTAAGTACTTGTCCAACCCCTCATCCCCTAGGGGAATCTTCTTTTCTCCCTCATACGGGGTAAGGTACGCCACCCACTTGATGTCAAACCGGTTTTCGGTCAGGTCAATGTAAGCTAATATGTCTTTCACAGGGTAAGAAACCGTACTTAGCCATCCTTCGCTGTACGGTGCCATGTCACCGCTTTTTACCCTGTTGACGGCCCGAACAACGAATTGTTTTGTCTCGTTGTCCGGGAACCAGATTTGGTACAGGAATAAATTATAACTAGCTTCTGTAATCCAGGGTGTGAGGTTTAATAGTGCACGCCACTTTCTAAAATCTTCGCCCAAATCCCTGTGGGCTGCCTGTACTCCTGCCGGATCAGCGTTTTGCGCTTTTTTCAGCAAGGACTCCGTTTCCTTCCGCACGAAAGCTGGGGTTAAGACGACTAGCGACTTGCTGTCGTGAAACCAGGTAACTATCGCCCCGTTCAGGGCTTCGGCGACAAACCTCAGCGGTACCATGGTTCTTCCCTGAATTATTCTGGCGGGCACGTCAAGCTGGACCTTCCTATCATTAACCTCAGCGGATTTAGCGCCNNGGTCCGGTTGACTGCATCCCACGCCACCGACCCGCCGGTGGCTTCCAGCAGGGCGCGCACCGGCACCAGCACCCGGCCGTCCTCCAGGGCAGGGGGGACGTCAGACTCCAACCACTTACCATCGACCGTCACTGTAATCTGTTCCGCCGCCATGGCATTGCTGGAGGTCAGAAAAATTGCAATCATGATTACAGCGAGTGGCACTAATCGACGCAGATTCATTAACTTTCAACCTCCCTCGTCCGGTCTACAAGCCCGGCTGATTTAGCGATCACCGGGCACTATCGCAATTAAGGCTCTAGCCGAAAACCAAATAAGCGGCTTTCGGCTGGGCTGCGGGTTACCTGGGGTTATTCTTCTAATATAGATAGACGCGCTGAAATTCCATTCTGTTCCGCAGAATAAAGCTGTGCTTTCCACTAGACCATCTCCTTACTGTACCCGCCGCTTACCCAGCCAGCCCGGTTAGAATAGAACACGTTACTGGACGATTACCATCAAGGTATTGTTCCAACGGATAGGCAGATTCAACCCAAAAGTCCTTCAGCAATAACTAGCGCAGTGCCCTTTGAATTACCCAGCCAACTGTAGCCAGCGGGATAGCTCATGCAGCGCGCGGCTGAGGTACCGGTACAGGTCCCGCTCCGCCTCGCCAGCCACCGGTGCCAGTTCTGCTACTTGGCGGCCTGACCTTATCCCTAAATGATCTGAGGGCCGTTAAAAGGAAAGCCCTAACGGTTCCCACACCGCTGGGCTCGCGTGTAATGCCGGACATAAGCAAGGCAATCTACCTGGTAAGAATATCGGCGCCTCGCAGAGGATTACTCGCTAAAATCTTTTCCACCTCTTCGAACCCCGCCGGAAATGCGTAGTTGTAACGCGCAGGTAACGCAAGAACGTATTTGGTGTTGCGGCCAAGTTCGCTTGGTCCGACAGGCGCCGCACTGATATAGAATTTCCCCTGCTGCAGCGAATTCCATTGGTCAAATGTAAAGACCATGATGGGGATATCCTGCCGCGGGTTTTCAGCAGTCCATTGCGGATGTCTGATGGAAACCATCGGACCGGTTTCTACAATCTGATTGCCCTCTGGACCTCCTGGAGTGTACCCCTCCCATTTCCCGGTTACAATCGAATAGCCTTTCCAACTCGCCGGTAAGGAGAAATTAAAGCCATACTGGGTATTCTTATAGACAATGGAGTTGGCTTCCCCGTACGGGCCGAGCGTGGCAGCGTCAATCAGCCAGCGATTCCCGATTTTCTTTGCCACAAGGGTAATAGGCCGCCTGGCGGCAACCCCGCCGCTTACCTTCTCTACGCTGGTTATTTCAATGATTTCGCCTTTGACTTCGTACGCATTTTCCGGTAATGGCCTAATGCTTAAAATATCTATCCGATCCGGCCACGGACTTGAAAGCACCCTCCCCGGAGCATTCTGCGGATCGCTTTGCCATTTCGCAAGCAGCGCGGGGGATACAAAATCGCCATAGTTCTCTTGCATACTCTTGTTCACTATATCTTGGGGAGCTTGCAGCGAGACTGTTTGGAGTTTCCTGCCGAAATCCTCCACCAGCTTCTTGACAGCCGCCTCATCACCTTCAGCTTCTTTCCCTTGATCATCAGTGATTGACTTAACTTCGCTCAATATTTGCTTCAATAGAAGTGTATCCTGCTCGACTGATTGATCCGCTTTTAGCCAGAAGTCATAGGCCAAATCTTGGTTTTTCATTGGAATTACAGCATGGATTTCTTGCCAGGTGGCATCATTGCCCGAGGCTGCCGGGTTACTCATCTCCAGGACTGCCAGCTCGCCTTTGCCTACAGGAGTAGTGATAATTTCTTCGCTGATATCGCTGCTGTGATTAGGTCTCCACCCGCCTTGAGGTTGATTCTGATAAAACCCAACTATTCGTATGCCTCCCCTGTCGTGACCTTCCCCAAAAGTGAACTTGACTTCCGTCTCATGTTCAGCCTTCAATCCCCAGCTGGCAGGCAGATCGACCTGCAATTTCCCGTAAAGTAAATCGACTTTGTGTGAAACGGCTTTATCAAGTGCACCCTGATCAGGCGTACCCCCTTGGCATTGGTCAAAGCCAGACCAGCTATTAACACGAGCACGCCCATCCCCAGCAGTGACCATCTTAGGGTATTTTTCTTGAACAGCTTGATCATGGTGATTCTCCTGGCGAGTTGTGACTTTGTCCCTGATACACTGGCCAAACTGGCTAGTCTTGGAGTTTCAGCCATACCCTCCAACAGCTTGATTATGGTATAGGCGTACTCCTTTGATTCATCCGGATTGATGCGGGAAAGGGCGAAAGCGTCACAAGCTATCTCCTGGTCCTCGCGCATCCGGTAGAAGGCGTACCAAAGTAACGGGTTAAACCAGTGGAGGATCAATAGAACGCTCATCAACCAGTTGACGGCTATATCTTTGCGTTTATAGTGAACCAATTCGTGCAGAAAAACATGGTTTAACTGTTCCCTGCTAAGCGTTTCCGCAACGCCTATTGGCAGTAGTACCCGTGGCTTGACTAAGCCGTAAAGGGTTGGGCACCGAATTCCAGCAGTTTCCATGAGGGGGATTTTCGCCCTGATACCGATCTTCCTTTTACTGTTTTCAAAGGCTTGGACGACCTTTTGTTCTGTAACTGAAGATTGGCCTCGGATTTTTAAGGCAAATCTCCTGTTGACGACAACTGTATAAAACGCCACTGCCACCATGCCTAGCAACCAGGCGCCGAATAATATTTCAGATGTGACCGGGGGTTTGTCCTGGTATGCCACACCCTGATCAGTAGTGTTAGGCAACCCAGCGGTGACAGTGGCTAGATTGTTGCCCTTGCCAGGGTTAATGACCCCGCCAGATTCACTGAACCTGCTTTTGGCAGTGCCTTTGTCCTCATGTAAAACCTCTCCGCTAACCGGGGCAGTGCCCTGCTTTTCCGAGGGGAATAGATTATATATGCTGAATGAGCTTGCGGGAGCCCACGGCATTATTAAACGGATAACCAGCAGGAACCAGATCAAATAATGCCAGTTGACGCCCAGCCTATGCTTGAATATAAACTTAACCAGGAGAATCAGGCCGGCTAAAACACTTGCCATGGCGGAGGAGGCCAGCACCCAGTTGAAAATTCCCCAAAGACTTGCTATGTAATCCACTTTCACTCCTTCCTTTCATCCAGAATGCGCTTTAGTTCCTCAATTTCCTCGCGGGACAGTTTTTCTTCCCGCAGGAAATTAACCAACATGGGCTGCAGGGCTCCGCCATAGACCCGTTTTAAGAATGACCGGCTTTCGGCCTTGATGCACTCGTCCTCATTGACTAAGGGGTAATAATAGTAAACCCTCCCATCCTCCTGATAACCCAGGGCGCCCTTTTTCACTAACCGGCTGATTAATGTTTTGATTGTCCGCGGGTTCCAATTCGTTCTACCGGTTAAAGCCTCCACAATTTCGTTGGCGGCGGAGGGGGCCTGTCTTGACCAGAACACTTTCATGACTACCCACTCTGCTTCGGATATCCGGGGTATCTCGCCCATTTGCTGACGGCCTCCCTCGTTTAACTACAGATGTAATCATTTGATACAATATTACACCTGTAATAAATCGATGTCAACCCGTAACTCCCCTCCATATTTTGGCTGTCATAGGCGAGCACCCCTATTGCTTCGCTTGCTTGAGCCCCTGTTCTATTCCCAGCGACCCTGGTAAAGTAGCCCCCCTCCCAGGCCATCACTGGTCAAGCTTCTCCTCTATCCTCCTGGGCACCGCCCCCGTGTATTATGGCAAAAGATAATAGCGTCCCTCACGAAGGCACTGCGTCTTTCCAGGGACACTACGGGCTGTCTGGACGGGGTACCAATGAATCTGCATATGAACGTGGACCCTGGCGAGGTCTTCGACCGGGTGGTGTGTCAGTTGGTATAAAACCTGGCTTTGATGAATGCCAGAATTTCATCCAGGTTTTGCTTGTATTTCTCTTTTTCCGTTGTAACCGGGCTGAATAGATCTCCTATTTGCCGGATGCGCCCTGCGGTGTTAAAAACTGTGAAATCGGTATTCCGAAATCCCCTCCGCACTTCTTCCCAGGTGACGGGAACGGATACTGTTCCTCCGGACAGGGCCCGGACAGAATAGGGGGCGGGCAGAGTTCTCATCTTCCAGAGCTGAAGGTAGTCGAAATACAGTTTTTTACCCCTTTTTTTCACCACCCGTTCCAGGGTGATTTTTGTTGGGTTCTTCTCCACCATATACTTGGCGATAAACTCGTTGATCTTTCGTGCATCTTCAAAGGGATACTTCGGTTCTATTGGCACATAAATCTGCAACCCGGTGGCGCCGGAGGTTTTCAGAACACAAAAGAGACCTAACGAGTACAACAATTCTTCGAGTTCGAGGGCGACTTCACGTACCAGATCAAAATTCTCCACGTCCATAGGGTCCAGATCGAATACCAGCTCTGTGGGGTAATTGATATGGAGGTACGTATCAAACGGGACGTGCAGTTCTAGAGCGGCAAGGTTCGCCACCCAAACCAGCGTGGCCCGGTCATTCAGTAAAATCCATTGTTTATCCTTGAAGAAGGCCCGCGGAATCCAATCAGGAGCAAATTCCGGCATCGCTTTTCGCACAATGCGTTTCGAACCTATTCCATCAGGATAGCACCATATCATCAGAAGCCGGTTTCTTGTATATGGCAACAGGAAATCCGACACACTAAGGAGATAGTTAATATAGTCGAATTTTGTGATGCGTGGTTCTGGCCACAAGGGTTTATCAGGATTGCTGATGTTAATTTGTTTATCGTCAACACGTACGACCATATTCTCCATCCAACTACCCCCTGGGTTGTAGTGTTTTCCGTTGAAATCATTGCTATCCAACTAGCGATTCGACATTCACGGGGTGAAGCGATGATCGAGCCCATCGTTCCAATGGAACCAAAAAGCAGTTCTCATGTCCCCAAAGGTGATGAATGGCTCGCCCAAGTGAAGTGGGATGGTGTCCGGGTTCTTACCTATTACGATGGACAGGGAGTCCGTTTATTTAATCGAAAACGTCGCGAGCGCACCTCTCATTACCCGGAAATAAGTACCCTGTCATCCTACTGTCTTGCGAACTCGGTGATACTGGATGGTGAAGTCATCGCCCTTGGGCCTGATGGCAAGCCGTCCTTTCACCAGGTAATGCGGAGGGATGGGATCAGGCGAATGGACAAAGTTGAACAGGTCAAGAAAAGTATCCCCATAATATACATGGTTTTCGACGTCCTCTACTTTAATGGTGAGTGGCTTAACCGCCGACCGTTGACCCAGAGGATGAAAGTATTATGTACTATCCTAAAGCCAAATGAGCATGTTCAAGTTGTTTCGTCGGAAGATGACGGCCAGGCGCTGTTCGCAGTGATGAAAGAGTATGGCATGGAGGGAATAGTAGCAAAGAAGAGGCAGTCTTACTATTACATCGGGCAGGAGAAGGATGTATGGGTAAAGATCAAAAATTACCGGGACCTGATTGCGGTGATTGCCGGATTTACCTTGCGAGGCCAGATAGTCAACTCAGTATTGCTGGGTTTGTACGATAAAGAAGGAAGGCTGTGGTATATTGGTCACACCGGGGCAGGAAAAATGACCCAACAGGATTGGAGAGAACTCACTCAAATACTGCGGCCGTTGGTCATAACAAAACGTCCCTTCGTCAACACCCCAGAGCGTCAACGCGACGCCCACTGGGTTCAGCCGAGACTGACCGTTAAAGTGAAGTTTGCCGAGTGGACACCCGGGGGAGCACTAAGGCAGCCAACCATCGAAGGTTTTGTAGACAGACCGGTAGAGGATTGCATATTTGACAGGTAAAAGGCCGGCAAAAAAGAAGGGTGCAAGCACACTCCGCCGGCTTTTTCCGCCGGGCTGTCAGGCATTACCCCGACTACCAGCACCCCTTCTTGCGGCCACTGGCTGAATCAAGCTATTTAAACTAACTGTGTCCAAACCGTGACATAAAACTGAAACTTGCTGCGGACACTATCCTGGCCACTCGCTTCGAACAGCGACCTAAACCGGAGGAATACCGTTCGGCCTAGAGCCTAGCCTACTCCGATCCATATTCTGCAATCTTTTCATCATATTCCTGGTCTGATCTTCAGTTATTTTCCCTTCAGACAACTTATTGTCTAATTCTGTTTTCATGGGGCACTTTTTGCATGGGCGAAATCCTGCCTCTATTGCGGTTACCGCATGATCAAAGAAAAACACATTTACACGCGCAGGCGTTTTTGCCCTGCATGATGGACGACAGAAAATCCCCGTCGTCTTTACTCCATAAAAAAACAGACCATCATAGCTCTTGTCACAACTTACAACGGCTTGCCATTTCTTGTTATCGGAAATCCGGGCAGGCTTTTTCATGAGTTTTCTCCTTGTTAATGCGCATCTATGAATTTTTGTAATTCATCGTGCCATGCATCAGGCTCAAATGTGCCAATTCCAGTATCCTCTCCAAACAAAAGGTCAACGATATAGCGTGGCGTTTTACCGCCGATGTGCATTGCTTTGATACAGGAAACGCAGTAAACCACTACATTGTCACAAGGCATTTGGTTTGAGCGTTTTTTCATCTGCTCCTTGACATGCTCCACAGGCAAAGTGCCGTAAAAACTGTCGCCGCAACAGATTGCTTTGGTACGAGTATTTTTCGGTTCAACTATTTGTATATTCATTCTATCAAGGAGTTTTCTGAATGCAAAATGTACCCTTTCCTCGGTGCGTGTAGGGCAAGCATCATGTATGGACATTACCATACCGTTATAGTCTGGGAATGGAAAGGTTTTGCTTGCAGCCAATACTTCCCAGAGCGATACGGTAGATATCCCCTCATAAAGCTCTCTGTATCGCCTATCACAGCCTGGACAGGTGTTGATTACTTGCGTGCCACTTTCGAGATTAGGTTCATGTCTGCAACAAATCAGGTGTTCAGGAATATCGCCGAAATCCTTATTTAGAAACTCTAATAGTTTTTCGGCAAGCTCCGGCTTATAGATCATAAGCGCACAGCCCGGTGCATAAACTTGTTTCATTGCAATTCCTCCAACTATTATTCTATTACAAACATATTTTACAGAAAACGCAACTATAAATCTTCCTATATTTCACCAAGTAATTATCTAATAAAGAACAAGAGTCGCACTAAAGCAGCCTTTGCACTCAGTTCAACTCTTTTATCCCAGCATTTCGGTTAAATATTGTAGTCGGTCTCCAAGTGGGTAGAAGGCACCCCTCACGAGGTGCCAGCCCCCGTTGTCACCGGACATGCAGTTTT
>LAKY01000025.1:0-14188 GCA_000987045.1 Clostridiales bacterium PH28_bin88
TCTCCACCTTCGAAAGCCGGATCGCTTAAAAGTACCGCCCTGTCAGCGCCCATGGCCAGTGCCTGGCGCAAAGCCTCTTCAGTCTTGGGCCCTCCCACGGATACCACCACGACTTCGCCCTGCCCCAGTTTCTCTTTAATTCTCAGGGCTTCTTCTACGGCGAACTCGTCATAGGGGTTGATGATGTACTGGATTCCGTCGGTGGAGATCTTCCCGCCGGCGTCCAACTGGATCTTGGCCTCGGTGTCAAAGGTCTGTTTCATGCACACGACAATTCTCACCGCTAATCTACCTCCTCGCATTACTGTAATATAGGTCGTGTATTTGCGAACCCTTTTTCCTTTTGTTCACCCCCTCGTCGTCGATAACTTAATGCAAAAAACATGCCACTACGATTTTCATATAATCCGTAAGGTCTTAACTTGCATATGTCAATTTCTCTATACACTATCAAACAGACAAGTTCAATAAACATCGTCAATGCTCGTTGACATGTTCATGGTAATTTACACTATTCAATTGGCAACATGATTAAATCTACGGTGCATCAGCACCATGTTTCTACCCAAAAGCCGGCAAGCCTCCACCGTAAGAGGGTCCTCCCTCGGAGTCCTGTACCAGGAAATGTTTAGTTCGGCATCGGAGGCACGGAACAATGTACCCGTAACCCCAAGAGTGAAAAGGGCACGGGCTCCCTGTTCAAACGGTTCAAAACCACTGGCCAGGATTAGGCCGTGCCCAATCAAAAACCTTTCCAAGTATTGTAAGGCAAATTCCTGTCCCCCGTGCCGCAATCCGGCGTGTACCAGCGCGCCGGCAATTTTACCTTTTAGGGCTGCTTCTACCAGATGTAGCGGCCGGGTTCGGTCGATGAACGTTTTCATCTGGCCTGTTATGTTCCCAAAATAAACTGGCGATCCTAAAATGACTCCATCCGCTTGCAGAAGTTTTTGGTGCAAGACGGCATTGTCGTCATCTCCGATGCTGCAAGTGGTCTGGTGCAAGCAGCGGTTACAACCGCGACAGGACTTGATTTGGTAATCACTAAGCTCAATAAGTTCGGCGTCGGCGCCCAAAGTGCGGGCCTCTTCCAGAGTAATTTGCAACATTTCCGCTGTGTTGCGACCCTTGCGCGGGCTTCCGTTAACGGCAATAATTCTCATATCCTTCTCTCCTTGCTTGTGCAATCAATATTCTAGTTCTTTCGGACAGATCCTTTTTTTACCCTGAAAAACACCCGATGCGCATACAAAGAAACCAAGAAAAGGCGACTTTACCTTCCATGTTGATAGAAGCCGCCTTTCTTGTTTTCCAAACACGCCAGGATAAATTCCGCTTATCAACGTCAGCAGGTCTGCCCAGTTCGGTCTTCGGAAGCCGGATTGAGTCCAGCGAGAAAGAGCCAGCCTTGAAAGGGCGGGCTCCATTCCGGCTGATGTTATTGTGCCTTCTGAGCCAACTTTTTGCTCTTTTCCATCTCCCTCAGTTCCACCCTGCGAATCTTTCCGCTAATAGTTTTCGGCAGGCTGTCAACGAACTCAATCTCCCTTGGGTACTTGTACGGGGCAGTGATGTTCTTGACAAATTCCTGCAGTTCCTTGGCCAAGCCTTCAGAAGGCTGGTAACCCGGAGCCAGTATAACAAAAGCCTTCACAATTTCTCCCCGTACTTCATCCGGACTCGCCACCACCGCTGACTCGGCTACGGCAGGGTGCTCGATCAAGGCGCTCTCCACTTCAAAAGGCCCGATGCGATAGCCCGCACTGAGGATCACGTCATCAGCCCGCCCTACAAACCAAAAATACCCGTCTTCATCCCGGATGGCTCTATCCCCTGTAATATACCAGTCACCTCGAACAGTAGATGCAGTCCGCTCCGGCTCTTTCCAGTACTCCCTGAATAACCCTACAGGACGTTCCGGCTTGATCCGAACAGCGATATCCCCTTCCTTACCGGGAGGTAATTCGTTACCATCATCATCGATCACCGCTACGTGGAACCCCGGTGAAGGTTTACCCATAGAACCCGGCCTTACCTCCAGTGGGGGGAACGTACCTACTAACAACACGCTCTCTGTCTGGCCGTAGCCATCCCTGATGGTAATCCCGGTCGCTTCCTTCCAGGCATCGATTACCTCGGGATTGAGCGGCTCCCCTGCGCCAACGCAGTGTCGCAAGGTCTTAAACTGATATTTTTTTAAGTCTTCCAGAACAAATACCCGGTAAGCGGTAGGAGGGCCACACAAGGTCGTAATTGGGTATTTCTCCAGTAGTGAAAGCGTCTTAGGCCCATCAAACTTGCCGGTAGCATGGTGAATAAACATGGCCGCACCCATGTTCCAGGGACCAAAAAAGCTACTCCATGCCGCCTTGGCCCAACCAGTATCCGATAGGTTCCAGTGCAGGTCATCCGGTTTCAAATCCAACCAGAACCTTCCCGTAATGGTATGACCGATGGGGTAGCTCGCCTGGGTGTGCAAGGTCATTTTAGGATAACCGGTAGTACCAGATGTAAAGTACAAAATAGCCGGATCACTGCTCTCGGTTTCCGCAGCGGTATAATCCGCGGAAACATCCGCCATCTCATCTTCATAATTCAGCCAGCCCTCTTTGCTGCCCACGATGAGGCAGGTCTTGAGGGTAGGGCATTCCGCTTTTACCTGGTCTACTTTCCACGCATTATCTTCATCGGTAATAACCGCCACAGCTTCAGAAGCCTCGAACCGGTATTTAATGTCTTTTGGTGTAAGCTGGGTGGTCCCGGGGATGATTACCGTCCCGCTACGCAGGCATGCAATCATTGCTTCCCACCATTGCGGCACCCGGGGAAGAATAACCAGTACCCGGTCTCCCTTATGAATTCCATGATTGGTAAAAACGTTACATAACTGTTTTGAGCGATCTGAAAAGTACCTAAAAGTAAATTCTTTTTCGTTACCATGATCGTCTATCCACAGCATTGCCCGCTTGTTGGGATCCTGGGCCCACCTGTCAAAGGTATCCCGGCTCCAGTTGAAGTACCGTGGCACCTCCAGTTTGAATTCCGCGAAAGAACGATCATAATCCACCATATTCGGTTGCTGTAGACTCATGAGTCTCCCCTCCTGGTTTTAAAAATTCGCCTTTCTTTAAAAACATTATTTTTTCTTACAATTGACCCGGCTTCCCTCCTTCCTTTTCAATTCGCCAGGGTTGCTACTTTTAAGCTTGCTTGAACGAGCTGGTACGCATAAGGGATAATTTATGCAAAATGATGCCAGCAAGGAAAACCCGTCATGTAATGCACACAGGCGGACGTGCCATGAACGCTTGCGGGAGGTAACTCCGGATAGCGGAATTAATGTGTCTCTAGTTGTAGACATATCCATGAATCTATACACTATTGAGAAAATCCGGCTACTCCTCAAGATGGTACTTTGTAATTTTCTGATAGATCCAAGCTCTGGATATCCCAAGTAGCCTCGCAGCCTGTACCTTATTACCTTGGGTAATGGATAAAGCCTCCTTGATCGCGGCCTTTTCGGTTTGCTCCAACAGGGAGTGTAAGGTTTGCTGCTTAGCCAGAATCTTACCCGAATGAGTAAATTTGCTGAGATAAGCCGGTAAGTCTTGCACCAGGATAACGTTCCCTTCAACGACGTTGAAAGCCCGTTCAATAACGTTTTCCAACTCTCGCACGTTACCAGGCCAGTGATATGTCCGGAAAAGATTCCAGGGTGCGGGCGCCAGTCCTGTAACCTTCAGACCGAATTCTTGATTATACTTGGAAATGAAATGTTGTACTAAAGCCGGCAGATCTTCCCGACGCTCTCTTAAGGGAGGTATGTTCAGGTTTACGACGTTCAGCCTGTAAAACAAATCCTCCCTGAACTTGTTCCGCCGGATCAGGTCCTCCAGGTTTTTATTAGTGGCTGCTATCACCCGGACGTCTACCTTCCGGGTTTTAGAACCACCCAGGCGCTCGATTTCCTTTTCTTGTAGAACTCGCAACAGCTTGGCCTGGAGCGCCATAGAAAGATCGCCAATCTCGTCCAGGAAGATGCTGCCCCGGTCCGCCAGTTCAAATTTGCCTACCTGGCCACCTTTTTTGGCACCCGTGAATGCGCCTTCCTCATAGCCAAACAATTCGGATTCCAGCAGGTTTTCCGGTATTGCCGCACAATTGACTTTGATAAAGGGCCCAAATCGACGAGAACTTTCCATGTGCAGGGCATGAGCGATAAGTTCCTTGCCGGTTCCCGTTTCTCCCCGGATAAGAACAGTCGAACTGCTCTGGGCGACACGTCTTGCCGTTTCCTTCAGTTTCGCCATAGCATCACTGTCACCGATAATATTCTCAAGCCCGTACTTTGCGCCTCGGTATCGCCGCACCTCGTCCCTGTAATAATCCAGCTCGCTGTGTAAGGCATTTACTTTTTGAGCCAGGGCATTTAATTCTTCTACGTCTTTAAACATGATCTTGCCAACTGCGCCGATGGTCCGTCCTTCTTTTTTAACAGGGATGCGCATCACCACCACATCGTGCCCGTTGATCCGCTGCAAGTCGCCCTTCTCAGCTCTCCCGGTCTGGGCGACGATGTGCATGCGGGTATCGTCTATCACGTCAGTTACATGTTTTCCTACGACCAATTCCGCTCGTGTACCCAGCAAAGCAGCAAAGGCCCCGTTGACCATAGTAACCATCCCTTCGCTGTTTACCACGATCAGACCATCATAGGCCGATTCCAGGATAGTCTCCATGGTGCTCTTTAATTCCTTGACAATTTGAAGTTCATCTACTACGGACTGGAATTCAGTAATGTCCTGAATAACACCTACAGCCCCAATTACCTTGCTGTTGTCAATGATGGGAGTGCGGTTAGCCAGGTAAACGGTGTTGTCAATACGGAACTTACGCCCAATATGGGGTTTTCCAGTCTCCACCACTTTGAGGAGTCCTGTATAAGGTACTATATCCCTGATATGTCTTCCGATGGCCTGCTGAGCTGAGTAGCCATAAATACGCTCCATTGTCTTATTAAATACTGTGATTATACCGTTATGATCAATTGCAACGATACCGTTGTGGATGGCGTCCAGAATATGCCTTTCCAAATCATCTACATCCGGGCGGGCCAGATGAATTGCCACAATCGTTACCTCCTAAGTATGCCTGAGTTGCAGCACATCTGTGAATATATTTTCTGTAAAAGTGAAAGTATGTCCTGATGTAAATTATAGCTTACACTTTCCTTTCCTCCCAGCCTAGATTGGTTAGTGGATGAATATCCTAGATTAACGGGAGAAAATCGCGACTCACCGGTAAAATTATAACCCCGGGGTAAACCTCCGGGGTTATTCATTCGCACAACCACTTGACTATTCGTGTTTTTGGTCATTACCCGGCTTGCGGGCACGTAAGGCTTCTTTACGAGATAGTTTAAGCCGTCCCTGCTGGTCAAAACCAATGGCTTTGACCAAGATCTCATCGCCTTCGCGGACCACATCCTCTACTTTTCCAATACGCTCTTCCGCCAATTGCGATATATGCACCAGGCCTTCCTTCCCCGGGAGACCCAGTACCCCTGGTATCACCTCAACAAACGCACCGAAATCCATTACTCTGGTCACTCTACCGACATAGATCTTGCCTACCTGAACATCCTGAGTGATACTTTCAATGATGTGCATAGCCTTCTCACCGGCGGCTTGATCTACCGCGGCAATAAAGACCCGTCCGTCATCCTCAATGTCGATCTCTACCCCGGTCTCATCAATGATGCGTTTGATGATCTTCCCGCCAGGACCTATAATATCCCTGATTTTCTCGGGATCGACAACAGTGCGAATGATCCGTGGCGCGTAGGGCGACAACTGTGGTCTGGGCTGATCTATGACCGCCAGCATCCTTTCCAAAATAAACAGCCGGCCACGCCTCGCTTGTTCAAGGGCTTGTTGTAAAATATCCCTGTTGATACCCGCAATTTTGATATCCATTTGGAGGGCCGTAACGCCCTTTCTGGTACCGGCGACCTTAAAGTCCATATCGCCCAGTGCGTCCTCGATGCCTTGAATATCGGTTAATACGGCAAAGCTATCTTCTTCCTTGATCAGTCCCATGGCCACACCGGCAACGGGAGCTTTGATGGGTACACCCGCGTCCATTAATGAAAGGGTGCTGCCACAAACGCTACCCATGGAAGTCGAGCCGTTGGATCCTACCACTTCAGATACCAGGCGGATTGTGTAAGGAAACTCCTCTTCTGATGGCAAAACCGGCTCTAAAGCTCGCTCAGCCAGCGCTCCATGCCCGATTTCCCTTCTGCCGGGTCCTCTCATGGGCCTGGTTTCTCCCACGCTGTAAGGAGGAAAGTTGTAGTGATGCATATAACGTTTGGATTCTTCTACCCCCAGACCGTCTAAAATCTGTTCATCCCCAACCGCACCCAAGGTGGTTACCGTCAACACCTGGGTCTCACCCCGGGTAAAAAGACCGGTGCCGTGGGTACGAGGGAGGATACCTGTCTCGCAGGTGATGGGGCGGATTTCATCCAACGCCCGCCCGTCAACCCGCAAGCGGTCCCTGGTAGCTAACCGGCGGACCACTTCCTTTTCTACCTTTCCCACTAGATCGTTTGTTAATTTAGCGTATTCAGGGTATGTATCCAGCAGGTGGGGATGATTATCGGCCACTTCCGTAAGAATCCCTGTTTTCACGTCCTGCAAGGCTTGTTCACGCACCTGTTTTCGCCATCCCTCACGTACCGACTGGCGAATAACAGCCTCCAACTTTTCGCTGGCCAGAGGGCGAAGGATGTCCTCCAACTGGGTGTCCGCTTCCGGGACAACCAATTCCGCTTTTTCTTTAGCCAGTCCCATGGTCAGTGCTTCTTCCCTAAATCCCTCGATAAAATCCACGATCTCCTGGATGTGCCGGTGACCGAACATAATGGCTTCCAACATTGTTTCCTCCGGAACCTCTTGGGCACCGGCCTCTACCATCATCACCGCATCACGGGTTCCAGCCACCACCAAATGCATATGGCTTTTTTCCGCCAGGGATAACTTGGGGTTAATCACCAATTCCCCATCCACTAACCCGACGGCCACCGCCCCGATTGGCCCAGCAAAGGGAATCTGGGAAATCGTGAGGGCGGCAGATGCCCCCACCATCGCCGCCACATCCGGTGGGCTATCCTGGTCTACGGAGAGAACGGTGGCTACTACATGGACATCATTTCGGTATTTCTTGGGAAACAAAGGACGTATCGGCCTGTCAATCAGCCGCGCCGAAAGCACCGCTTTCTCGCTGGGCCGCCCTTCACGTTTGATAAATCCGCCCGGTATTTTCCCTACGGCATAAAGTCTTTCTTCATAATCCACGGTTAGCGGGAAAAAATCGATGCCTTCCCTCGGAGCTGCTGATGCAGTTGCCGCGACCAACACCACGGTATCGCCATAACGAACTATTACCGCACCACCAGCCTGCCTGGCTAGTCTTCCGGTTTCGAGTACCAACTCTCGGCCAGCCAGAAACAATGTCTTGCGTAGTATAGGCTGGACTGATTCCATCACGCTAGCAATAACCTCCTCGCCTGCTTATAATAAACCCTAACTACTTCGACGTTTTAATATTATTTCCTGCACGATGGTCAAAAAATACCATTACCCCGTATTCGCCCTATAGCGAAAGAAACGCATTGATCATTACCAGACCTGCGGATGACTTCCCAAAGAAAAGAGCGGGGGTTCCCGCTCTTTACCGACGTAATCCGAGTTCGTTGATCATGTGGCTGTACCGTTCAACACTGGTGCTTTTCAGGTAGTTCAACAGCCCCCGGCGTTGACCGACCATTTTCAGTAGTCCACGCCTTGAATGATGATCCTTCTTGTGAATGCGCAGGTGTTCAGTCAACTGGTTGATGCGCTCCGTCAGGATGGCGATCTGGACTTCCGGCGACCCGGTGTCATTTTCATGCAGCTTGTACTTTTGAATGATTTCCTGCTTCTTTTCAGCAATTAGAGCCATACCTTCACCTCCTTCGCTCGCGATCCCCACCAGCCAAGAAGATCGCCGGAGTACGGTCTTCCTAGCAAATGGTTCATCTTTTTAAGACGTTACCGCCCAGCTATATTATAGTAAATATGTGCCTTGACTTCAACTGCTGCAGAGTTACGGGCGCAGAAAAATAAAGCCTAATTATCATTTTCCTTAAAACCCAACATGTTGGCTCTCGTTAAGTTACTTCCCGATGATGGTAATCACCAAACGTCCCGTAGGAATATCCTTGGCCACCAGGTCAAACATCCTTCCAGATCTTGAAAAGAAACCGCGGAATCTGGTTGCGGTTGGTATTTGTCCGGGAATCTTCATGGCAGCATCCATAATGTCTGTTACGCTGATGTTTTCTTGTCTTAAGTCCCTTAACCTTTTCCTGGCATGTTCAGTGATAATTATCCTCACAACCTATCACCCTTTACACCAAACATACCCTGTTCATACCCATCATTGCTCTACCACCCTTGGCGGTGCAGGAGCCAGTAAGAACTCCGGATCTTCCTGTGCGATCATGGTGTAAAGAGCATCCTGGAAGGCCATAAACATAGCCCGGTCTGTACCACACCTGAGGTACGCTTTTTCCAGTTCCCGGCGCAAACGGCCAAATTCCTCGCTCAAGCAGATATGGGTGATTAATTGAACATGCACCGATAGCTGCTGATGCCGGTCATCCAACATGGGAAACATACAGCGCACCTCTTTCGCTTTTTAGTTTTGGGGTATCAGTACTGTATATGACCTAACCATCAGATTATGCCTGGTAATCACCACCACTCTTCGTTGATGTTTAAGGCAACCTCGATATCCCGCCTGATCTGAGCAATCAGTTCGTTAACGGACATAAACTTCCTTTCGTCTCGTAACCTCGCTCGCAATTCAACCACTATTTCCTTTCCGTACAAGTTTCCCTTAAAGTCCAGGAGATGCACCTCCACGTTTGCGGTCGATCCTGAACCAAAGGTTGGGCACCGGCCGATGTTAATAAGCCCTGTCCGAATCTGACCCTCCGCCTGAACGCGTCCTGCATATACTCCCTCCGCGGGAAGTAACATTTCCGGTGCTACTTCGACGTTAGCAGTAGGAAAACCGATCTGTCGGCCGCGCCCGTGACCGCCCACCACCCTTCCCTCTATCACGGGCCAGTAACCTAAAAGATCCCTGGCTTTGCTCACTGCTCCTGACTGGAGTGCTTCCCGAATGGTACTGCTGCTGATTGGGATGCCTTCGTGGAGCACTGGTGGTACCACCGTCACGTCAAATCCCAATTCCCGTCCCTTAACCCGCAAAAGTTCAGGAGTACCCACTCCACCACGGCCAAAAGTATAATTAAATCCCACAAAAACCGATTTCGGCCGTAGTACTGCCACCAAAATGGTTTTAATGAACTCTTCCGGCGTGATCAGGGCCAGGTTTGTGGTAAACGGGCAAAAGAATAATATGTCCAGTCCCAAATTCTCCAGAAGCACAGCCTTCCGCCGTCCTACGGTGAGAAGTTTCGGCCCTTCGTCTCCCTTTAAAACCTGCAAAGGGTGTGGTTCGAAGGTGAGTACCATCGACTTGGTCCCCAATTCCCGGGCCATGGAGACAGTTCGGGAGATTATTGTATGGTGCCCGCGGTGCACACCGTCAAAGTTACCGAGTGCTATCACTGCTCCTGTATGCCTTCGCGATACCTGTGTTATGCTGTGTAATACTTCCATTTTCTTTCCCTCAAGCACCAAAAACTTTCTTTATATTTACAACCGCTGTTACCCCTGAACGCGCCACTTGACCGATAGCAAGAAACTGGCTGGCGGGTCCATGGATCCGTACCCACTGCTTGTCCTCTAGGTGGTTGATAGACAAAGCTAAATCCAGAGGCCGGAGTGGGTTCCCGTGTAAAACGCGCTCTACCGAAGAAGCCTTCACGTGGATAGGGGGAAAGTTGCTTACTGCCTTCTCCATGTCCTGAAGAAATGAGTATTCCCCTTTAGATACAGCTTCAGCGATCTCTTCCAGCAGTTGTGCTTCTTCCAATCTGAAGGAACCGGAACGCGTACGTACCAGGAAGGAAAGGTGGGCTCCGCAACCCAAGACATCGCCAGCATCGGCACACAGGGTACGTATGTAAGTACCCTTGGAACAACAGACATCAAAAACAGCCCTTGGTGGTTCCCATCGCCTCAGCTTCACTTCATGGATCTCTACCCACCTCGGTTCCCGCGGCACCTCTTGCCCCTGCCGTGCCAGTTCGTACAACTTGCGACCGCGATAACGTACCGCCGACACCATCGGTGGAACCTGTTGCACCCTTCCGTGAAACTTGTCCAGCACAGTCGCAATATCTTCCGCGGACAAGTCCCCCGGTTCTTCCCTGCGAGTAACCTTTCCAAAAGCATCCTGCGTGTCTGTCGTTACCCCCAGCACCATTTCCGCACGATAGTACTTTGAGGAGTTCATGGCAAACTCGATCAACCGAGTGGCTTGGCCTACTGCCACCACCAAGACACCGGTTGCTCCAGGATCCAGGGTTCCAGCGTGTCCAATTCTTTTCACCCTCAGCAAGCGACGTAAATACTGGACTACATCGTGGGAGGTCATCCCCGGAGGTTTTAACACATTTACTATCCCTTGGAGGGTTAACGAGTCTTCTTTCTCTGACATCTGCCCGGCATTCCTCCATCCCGTCCACTCGTTTGTTGGAAATTGGAGGACTTTTTTTATTTCACTGCTTGATCCTGTATCATGGCTCCAGCCGCCGCAACTAAACGGTTAACTGCTTCTTCCATGGTTCCCTGCACCACACAGCCGGCCGCTCTGCGATGTCCTCCGCCACCAAACTGAGCCGCCAGGAGATTAACGTCCACCTTCTTTTTAGAGCGCAGCCCAACCTTGATCTCGCCCGGGGCTGTCTCTCGAAAAAACATGGCCACTTCCACTCCGTCGATAGCCCTGGGGTAGTTGATAAAACCTTCACAGTGCTCACTGTTAGCCTCTAAGGTATCAAAGGTACGCTTGTCCAAAGTCATCCAGGCTACCCGTCCATCATAGGCCAGAGACAACGTCGGGAAAACCTCTCGTAAAAGCAACAAGCTGATGAGCGGCTTTCTTTCCCAAAGGTTATACCGGATCTCCTCCAAATCGGCACCTCTGTCCACCAACTCGGCCGCTAACTGAAACGTCTCGGAAGTAGTGTTTTCGTATTGAAAAGATCCAGTATCTGTCACCAGGGCGGTGTACAAAGCAGTAGCTATTTCCGGGGTGATTTCCACGGCCATTTTCCGTAACAGGGCATAGACCATTTCCCCCGCTGCTGCCGCGGACGGTTGAACGTAGTTTAACCGCCCGAAATAAGTGTTGCTTACATGGTGATCAATATTAATCATGGTGGGTACCTTGCTGAGCATACCCTCCAGAAAAGAACCTGCTCTCTCCAAGTCAGTACAATCCACCAGCACCACCACGTCTGATACCCGCTGGACAGAAGAAGGGAGTAAAATCTCCTCACTCCCTTTAAGGTATGCATACATTTCCGGAACTGGATCACCATTGACGACCTGAACCTGTAAGCCCTTGGATTTAAGGCCTAGGGCCAATGCAATTGATGTGCCGATGCAGTCTCCATCGGGCACTACATGGGAAACCACCGTTACTTCCTTGGCATTTAGCAGTGCTTGGGCAATATCCGCCAGTTCCCTTGGTTCCTGCATCACGTTACATCCTTTCCGGAATCACCCACCTGGGACAATAGCCGGGCGATTTTGTCTCCATGTTCAATAGACGCATCAAACTTGAAAACAATTTCCGGAGTATACCTTAATTGAATCCTCTGCCCGACCTCCCGGCGAATAAACCCGGTCGCCTTCTGCAACCCTTCCAGGGACTGTTTCTTAGCATCTTCATCCCCCAGCACGCTGACAAATACTTTGGCGTGGCGGAGGTCCCCAGACACCTCCACGCTCGTTACCGTCACGAACCCGACGCGCGGGTCTTTTAGTTCATCCCGTAGAATCTGGGCGATTTCCTTTTTCATCTGTTCACCCACACGGTGCACCCTCTGGGATACCATCCCCGACACCCCGCTTTACAATTGGCGCTTTATTTCCTCCCGGGTATAGGCTTCAATGACGTCGCCCTCTTTGATGTCGTTAAACCTTTCCACTCCGATACCGCACTCGTAACCCTGGGCAACCTCCCGGACATCATCCTTAAATCGACGAAGCGATGCAATACTACCTTCATGGATGACAACGCCGTCGCGGATAACCCGCACCTGGCTCTTGTTGGTGATTTTTCCGTCACTTACATAGCATCCCGCTACAGAACCTGCTTTGGGCACCTTAAAGACCTGTCTCACTTCAGCACGCCCCTGAATAACCTCCCGCACTTCCGGTTCCAGTAACCCGCTCATGGCCGCTCGTACATCATCAATAGCCTCGTAAATGATCCGGTAGAGACGGATATCTACCTGCTCGTTTTCCGCAGCCTTCCGAGTGTTGGCATCCGGTCGGACGTTAAAACCGATGATGATGGCATTTGATGCGGCCGCCAGCATCACGTCAGTTTCTGTAATGGCTCCTACTCCGCCATGGATAATGTTTACTTTAACCTCGTCGGTACTGAGTCTTTCCAGAGACTGGCGAACTGCTTCCACCGAGCCGTGCACGTCGGCTTTTAACACGATGTTAAGTTCTTTTGCCTCTCCGGCATCCATGCGTTTAAACAGGTCGTCCAGGTTAACCGGCTTAGCCCGCTGAAAATCTTCTTCCCGTTTGATGTTCTGACGGTGTCCCGCCACCTCTCTAGCCTGTTTTTCATCCGTTACAACCTGAAAAACATCGCCAGCTTGGGGAACTTCCGACAAACCTAGGACTTCAACCGGCACCGAAGGCCCAGCTTCCTTAATCCTCGCTCCTTTGTAGTCCATCATAGCACGTACCTTGCCATAAGTGGTCCCGACTACCAGCCCGTCACCCACTCTCAAAGTGCCCTTCTGTACCAGCACGGTGGCAACCGGACCACGGCCCTTGTCCAGTTCCGCTTCAACCACTATCCCTCTGGCCTGCCGGTTCGGATTTGCCTTCAACTCCTGGACCTCTGCGACCAGGAGGATCATTTCCATCAGGTACTCCAGCCCCTGCTTCTTCAACGCCGAAACCGGAACCACAATGGTCTCCCCGCCCCATTCTTCCGATACCAGCCCGTACTCGGTCAGTTGCTGCTTAACACGATCTGGATTTGCGTCGGGTTTGTCCATTTTGTTAACCGCAACAATAATGGGTACCTCTGCAGCCTTGGCGTGATTAATGGCTTCGATGGTTTGCGGCATGACCCCATCATCTGCTGCCACCACGAGGATGGCGATGTCCGTCGCTTGAGCCCCTCTTGCCCGCATAGCGGTAAAAGCCTCGTGGCCGGGAGTATCCAGGAAGGTAATGCTCTTACCCTTAACCTCGACCTGGTATGCACCTATATGCTGGGTAATTCCACCCGCCTCTGTAGCGGTGACATTGGTCTCCCTGATGGCATCTAAGAGCGATGTTTTTCCATGGTCTACATGTCCCATGACTGTCACCACCGGCGGCCGTTCCAACAGCGTTTCGGGGTCATCGGCCAAATCCTCGACCCGGGCCATCGCCCTTTCGGACTTGACTTCCACCTCAACGCCAAATTCCCCGGCTAAAATTCCGGCAGTCTCCGCATCGAGTTCATGGTTTACTGTGGCCATTACCCCCAAGCCGATTAACTTTTTAATCAACTCGGCCGCACTCTTACCCATCTTTTTGGCCAGTTCCTGTACCACCACGGTTTCTCCGATAGTAACCTTCTTAATACTGGGCCCATCTACAGGCCGCAGATCCTTATAATGAGGTCTTCTGGCTCTGCCGGCATATTCTTTGGAAAACTGTCCGTCTTTACGTTTATGCTTACCTCCGGGGAAACGCCTTTCTTCGTCGTCAATTCTCTTGATGTCCCGTTCGGGAAGTTCATTCAACCGGGCATGTGGCCTCCGGTCTCCACGGGTATTCTTACCCGGAGCTTTCCCCGCTACCGCACCTTTGGCAGCAGCCTTGGCTGCAGGTTGACCGCCCCGGGGAGGTTGGCCTTCTCTGAAAGGCGGTTGACCGCCCCGGGGAGGTTGGCCTTCCCTGAAAGACGGTTGACCGCCCCG
>LAKY01000025.1:14351-140746 GCA_000987045.1 Clostridiales bacterium PH28_bin88
AAAGACGGTTGACCGCCCCGGGGAGGTTGGCCTTCCCTGAAAGGCGGTTGACCGCCCCGGGGAGGTTGGCCTTCCCTGAAAGACGGTTGACCGCCCCGGGGGGGTTGGCCTTCCCTGAAGGGTGGTTGACCACCCCTGGGGTGTTGGCCTTCTCTAAAAGGCGGTTGACCACCTTTGGCACGTTGCCCTTCCCTGGGAGGTTGCTGCCCGCCCCTGGGAATTTGCCCATTTTGATACCCCGGATGTTCATCTCTTGGTCCCTGAGCGGGCCCACGGGGAGGTATTCCTGGCCGGTCCTGCCCACCAGCTTGGGGTGTATTCACATCAGGACGAGGACCACCCTGTCTCCCCCGGCCACCTTCAGAGTGGCCTGCGGGCCGCGAAACACCCTGCCCTCTGGATGTCTCCATTGTGTCACCCTGCGGCGGCCTCGATTCAATCCCGGGACGTGTTTCTCTTGCCCGATCCCGGGTGGGAAAACCGCTTCCCGGACTTGGTTTCGTAATCGAACCACCCCGCTGTTGTCCGTTGGGTACCGGCGGCCTGCCTCCGCTAACAGTCCTATTGTTTTTCGGGCCAGGCGTGGTAGGTTGGGGCAAAGGCTTTTGCAATTCAATCATGTGTGCCTTAATACGAACAATGTCATCGTCTTCCAAGGCACTCATGTGCGTCTTAACAGTAATACTCAAGTGAGATAAAACCCGCATCATCTCCTGGGTCGTTAATTTTAATTCTTTAGCCAGTTCATATACTCGTTGTTTGGCCATCCAATCACCCCCGTAATGATACAGCCGCTAAATTTCCGGTCCCGTGCTCGTCTCCCTCGCCTTTTCAATAATTAACCGCGCAAAATGTTCATCCCAAATTCCTACAATTGCTCTTGGCGACTTGCCGATAGCTAGACCAAGTTCTTCTTTCCGGCCAGCCACTAGCATCGCGACTCCTTGTTTTTGAGCCAAAGCCATGTATTGTCGTTGCACTTCCGGAGCAGTATCCTCAGCTAAGATCAGCAACTTCAACCGTCTTTTACGTCTTTTACTTAACTGTATCCGGGTAGCAACTTCCCCGGATATCACCTTGCCGGCCCGCTGTGCAAATCCTAGCAGTGTCTTGATTTCCGATTTCATTGTTGCACCAGTTGACTTCTTAATTCACCCAAGACCTCATCACTTATTTCTATACTCAGCGCTCTCTCCAGTGCTTTACTCTTGATGGCCCGCGTAAGGCAGTCATTTTGCGGGCAAATGTATGCTCCGCGCCCAGCTTTTTTCCCGGTAGGATCCAAGACAACAGTTGCGTCCGGGGTTCGTACTACCCGGATCAATTCCCTTTTATTCTTCTTCTCCCGGCATCCCACGCACATGCGTTGCGGAATTTTTCTCGCCCTCAGCATGGGTTATTCCTCCTCAAACACCTGGCCCGGATCAAATAAGCCCATTTGCGATTGACTCTTTATATCTATCTTCCACCCGGTCAGTTTGGCGGCCAGACGGGCATTCTGCCCTTCTTTGCCAATGGCCAACGATAATTGGTGGTCGGGCACTACAACCCGGGCCACTTTGCTACCTTCATCCACCAGTACCGACACCACCTTAGCCGGACTTAAAGCGTTAGACACAAACACTTCCGGGTCGTTGCTCCATCGAACGATATCGATCTTTTCTCCCTTGAGTTCATTAACGATGGTTTGTACCCGCATGCCCTTAGGCCCCACACAAGCCCCTACGGGATCAACATTTTCGTCCCGGGAATGGACGGCAATTTTGGACCTGGCCCCGGCCTCCCGGGCTACCGATTTGATTTCTACTACTCCATCATAAATTTCCGGGACCTCTAGTTCGAATAGTCGTTTTAGTAAGCCTGGGTGGGTTCGGGAAACCAAAACTTGCGGACCCTTCGTGGTCTTTTTTACCTCTACGATATAAGTTTTAATTCGATCTCCGTGCCGGTACACCTCTCCGTTAATTTGTTCTGAGAGAGGAAGGACTGCTTCCACCTTTCCCAAATCAATAAAAACGTTTTTCATCTCCTGCCGCTGCACTACCCCGGTGACGATATCTTGTTCACGGTTGGCAAATTCGTCATAAATAATGTTGCGTTCTGCTTCCCGGATACGCTGCACAACTACCTGTTTGGCCGTTTGAGCCGCAATTCTGCCGAAGGCGCGAGGGGTTACCTCGTGTTCCACTACATCATCCAATTCATAATTAGGATCCAGTTTTCTGGCTTCGGAAAGCAGTATTTCACCACGGGGGTCAACTATCTCCTCGACCACCGTGTGACGCGCATACACCCGAACTTCGCCTGTTGACCGGTCGATATTCACCCTTACGTTTTGGGAACCAAAATTCTTTTTATATGCCGAAACCAGTGCCGCTTCTATAGCTTCAAGCAGTACATCGGCATCGATGCCCTTTTCCTTTTCCAGGTCCTGTAGCGCTTCGATGAATTCCAAATTCATGGACAGAATCCTCCTCCGGATGCTCCCCTAAAATTCTATCGTTAGGTGGGCGTTGGCTATCGCTTTCCTTGGGATGCGTAATTCCGCATGTTCTTCCCCCAGCACCACCTCATCCTCGATTAACCCTACCAGCTTACCTGTATGGACTTTCTTACCGTAAACCGGCGCATAAGTATTAATCGTGATCTTTCTTCCCGCAAAGCGCCTGTAATCTTCTTCTCTCTTTAAAGGCCGTTCCAGACCTGGAGAAGATACTTCCAATACATAACTGTGAGGTATAGGGTCATGGACATCCAATTCGATACCTGTCTTTTTGCTTACAGCCTCGCAATCGTCTAGGGTTATCCCCCGGGGGTGGTCGATAAACAGCCGAAGAAACCACTGTTTTCCTTCTTTCACATACTCTACATCTACCAACTCATAGCCTAGTTGCTCCACAATCGGACGAGCTAAGGCCGTTACTTTTTCAACTACGCCAGTATCATTCACCCCGTTCCCTCCCGTCTTTCATAATACCATCAGAAAGTATGACTTTCTGTGGCATAAGTGCAACTTTGACTTCTGCCGTCGCTTACGCTCGGCACAAGTCAAGTTTTCTTTACCTGCGCCAAAGGCTTGCACCATAGGCATAAGTGCGACTAAGCCCATAAATGGGCAAGTCTTCTTTAGCGCAAGCCAAGTTTTCTTTACTATCTCCTATTGTACCTTGCCATTTGGCAGATTATACTAGTGCCTTGGAACTCAAGCCTTTACTGTTCCGATAACAAAGGGGAACACTGCAAAGCCAGGAGATGAAGCAACAAATGAAAGAGTGGGTAACTACCCACTCATGCATCGCCAGCACTCCTCCACTCCCCATTCTTAGCAAAGTGTAACACATATTGTTAATAAAAGCAAGCGTGTTTAAAAAAGTGCCAACTGGTTAGTAGCGGGTAACTCCCGCAGGCAGCCGTGTCGCTCCATGACCTCCAAAACGGACTTAGAGAGTTTTGCCCTGGTTCTCACATCTTCAACCGAAGTGAAAGGTTTCTCTTCCCTGGCTTGAAAAATATTGAGGGCAGCTGTATTTCCTACCCCGGTAAGGGCTGCAAAGGGCGGCCGTAAACCCTCCCCTTCGATGATAAAGTGGGTCGAATGGGATTTGGTTAGTGACACCGGAAGGAGTGTGAGCCCTCGCAGGAACATCTCCAACGCCACCTCAAGGATGGGTACCAGGTTTTTGTCTTTCGGTGATGCATCCGTGCCCCGTTTTTCAATTTCCACCAGGCGTGAGCGAATCACCTCTGGCCCGCCTAAAATCAAATCAGCATCAAATTCGTCGGCCCGAACGGTAAAAAAGCTGGCATAGAAGGCTGCGGGAAAACGAATTTTACAGTAAGCGATGCGAAAGGCCATGGTCACATACGCCACTGCGTGGGCTTTGGGGAACATGTATTTGATTTTCTTGCACGAATCGATGTACCATTCAGGAATACCTTGCTGGCTCATGGATGCCTCAAAATCTGGCTTAACCCCTTTACCTTTTCTTACATCCTCCATAATCTTGAACGCCAGGTCGGGTTTTAGCCCCCGGTAGATCAAATATGTCATGATATCGTCCCGGGTAGAGATAGCTTCAGAAAGTTTGGCTATCCCCCTCTTAATCAGGTCCTGAGCGTTATTAAGCCATACATCCGTTCCGTGAGAAAAACCGCTGATGCGGACCAGATCCGAAAAGTTTTTCGGTTTAGTATCTTCGAGCATCTGGCGAACAAACTTCGTACCGAATTCCGGGATACCATAAGTACCGACGGAGGACCCTAGTTCTTCCGGAGAGACTCCCAGTATTTCGGTACCGGAGAACAAGGACATGGTTTGGGGATCATCCAGGGGAATCTCACGGGGGTCTACACCGGTAATGTCCTGCAGCATGCGGATGACCGTAGGATCGTCATGGCCTAAAATATCTAGTTTCACCAGCCGGCTGCTGATGGAGTGATAATCAAAGTGGGTGGTTACCACTTCGGAACTGGTATCGTCGGCTGGATACTGTACCGGTGTAAACAAGTGGATGTCAAGGCTCTTGGGTAACACCATCAGCCCGCCAGGGTGTTGCCCGGTAGTACGCTTAACACCCGTGCACCCCGTCACCAAACGATCAATCTCCGCCCGGCGGGCAGGCTTGCCTCGCTCTTCCAGGTACTTCTTGACAAAGCCAAAGGCCGTCCGCTCGGCAATAGTAGCAATAGTACCTGCTCGAAACACGTGTTCCCTCCCGAAGAGTTCTTCCACATACTTATGGGCTCTTGATTGGTATTCACCGGAAAAGTTAAGGTCGATGTCCGGCACCTTGTCGCCTTTGAAGCCCAAAAACGTTTCAAAGGGGATATCGTGCCCCTCCTTCCGGTAAGCACAGCCACAGCAAGGGCATGATTTGTCCGGCAAGTCGTTACCACAGCCAACCGACCCATCGGCAATAAACTCGCTGTGCCGGCAGTTTGGGCAGACGTAATGCGGAGGAAGTGGGTTCACCTCTGTAATTCCCGTCAGAGTAGCCACCAGTGAGGAACCGACTGAACCCCTTGACCCCACCAGATATCCATCGTCATTAGACTTCTTGACAAGTTTATGGGCAATTAAGTACAATACCGCGAACCCATTATTAATGATGGAGTTTAACTCTCTGTCCACTCGCTGCTGAACAACCTCTGGCAGCGGATTCCCGTATATCTGGTGAGCCCTGGACATAGCCATGGAGGCAATCTCCTCTTCCGCTCCCGGTATTTCCGGTGGGTAGAGCCGATCGGGGATGGGCAGCACATCTTCAACCATATCAGCTATAGCCCTTGGGTTCTTCACCACAACCTCTTTTGCCACTTCCGACCCCAGATATGCAAACTCTGCCAACATTTCATCCGTGGTACGGAAAAACAGTGGCGCCTGGGCTTCGTCCTGATAACCTTGACCAGCCATCAGAATCTGCCTGTAGAGGGCGTCCTCCGGGTTTAAAAAATGGACGTCTCCTGTGGCAACCACCGGCTTGCCCAGTTCCTGCCCCAATCTCACGATACTCCTGTTCATTTCCTGGAGGTCTGCTACCGACTTGACTTCCCCGTTCCGTACCATAAATTGGTTGTTCCCCACGGGTTGAATTTCCAGGTAATCGTAAAAAGAAGCGACCGCCTTCAGTTCCTCCCATGACCCACCTGACAGGTAAGCCCGGATCAGTTCTCCGGCCTCACAGGCAGTACCCAATAATAAGCCTTTCCGGTAGCGTACCAGTTCCCGGCGAGGGATGCGGGGTTTTCTGTAAAAGTGTTCCAGGTGGGACAATGATACCAGGCGGTACAGGTTGGCTAAGCCTTCCTGATTTTGTACCAGGATGACGATATGCCATGTACGTTGCCTGTCTTTTCCGGGATCCTTTTCGTCATCAAAAAGGTAGCCCTCAAGACCGTAAATCACTTTAAGGCCTAGTGCCGCCGCCGCTTCATGAGCTTCAGGGAAGGCCTGGACCACTCCGTGGTCAGTGATCGCCACGGCCGGGTGCTGCCACCGGGCGGCTTGCGCTAGGGCCGCCTTGATCCCCGTAATCCCATCCATTGAACTCATCTTGGTGTGTAAATGCAACTCCACCCGTTTGGTTGTTGCGTGATCTTCCCTGCCTGTCCACTCCCAGAGGTTAATGTCCTGGACCAATACGGTAAGCTCCTGGGTCATTTGATCGTGTTGTACACTACCACGTACCTTGAGG
This sequence comes from Clostridiales bacterium PH28_bin88, assembly GCA_000987045.1. GTDB lineage: Bacteria > Bacillota > PH28-bin88 > PH28-bin88 > PH28-bin88 > PH28-bin88. The sequence goes on from LAKY01000025.1 coordinate 20,546, forward strand.
CAGATGTCATCCGCAAGGAACTGGCTGACAAGTCCCCGGTTAGGATCTTCAAAATACTTTACAGAAATCGCACCGGTATTATCCGTGAGGTCGAAGGTGACCAGCGTCCTGCCGCTGCGCAGGGGCCGGACATTTAAATTAAAGACTCTTCCCGCTACCACCACGGACCGTTCTTCATCCTCTATCGAAGAAATTTCCTGTGGATTTCCGGCTATTGTCTTTCCCAGCAGCACACCCTCGCCCTTATCGCCCTTACTTCCTGTTTTCTGCCGCCGCGGCGCAATCCTGTCTCCACCTGAAGCCTGCGGCAGGGAGCGAGTGATGGAAGTGATCGCCTCAGGTATCCCCGGCAGCCCGGAAGTTTCGACCTCCTGGTCCGCCGTTGCTTCCAGCATTACCTGGCAGGATAGTCCGTAGAGTTCCCGAAGGCAATCTTCCATTAATCGCTGGCAGTCTTTTTTCTTTAAGAACTCCAGACCGGTTCTTGTGGTTCTTAATCTCAAGGTATTACCCTCTACCACACGTTCCGCTCTGGCCAACCAACCAGTTATGGAAGGAAACCGGTGGAGAACCTCACGCCTCACCTCTTCCCAGCGGTGCTCGCTGATCTCCGCCAGGGAAAGAGAAGGTGAACACGATGCAAAAATGTTGACTTTTGGCACACCTGTAACTTGTTCCAAATGCTTAGCCAGCATCACCAGGTGTTCACGAAGCAATGGCTCGGGGACTCTAAGATGAACTAGCCAGGTTTGGGCGTCCCTGTCTACCTCCACCCTCGAAACAGATCCTTTTCTGATGGCTTCTTTCACCTGTAACGGCAGATCGGCCACCTCCAACAGGTGGCCGAATCGTACTGGATTTTTCCATAGGGAATTTGCACCTGTGGCCATCATGTCTCTCCTTCATTCGCTCGCCAGGTCTATCTACCGGAGGCACATTTGGCAATTTCCCAATACATGCGCATCCGGGCAGAAAACCCTTTGAGCAGTCCTAGCTTCTCCTCTTTCATCAAGTGGGATAGATCAGGCAGCAATACGTCACGCACCCGTAGGTTTTGTTCATACACGTACCTGGTTAAAACCACTTCGATACCAAACCGGGAGGCTTCCAGGTTTGAGATTCGTTCCAGAACTTGGCGTTTGACCGCTCGTTGCCCCGAAAGAAATGGCGCTATTTGCTGGGCCAGATCCGTAGCCCTGCGACCCTTCCCAAAAATACCCACTGTCATATCCGCTTCATCCTGCAATACAGGCAACACGAGATCTTGAACGTGATCCGGTGTAAGACCGATCAAGTCAGCATCCACAAAAAGGATCACTGGATAGACGGTACGGCCTACCCCTTCGATCATTGCCCCACCTTTACCAAGATTGTCTTTCAATTCAACCACTTGTGCACCGGCCCGCAAGGCAACTTCGGCAGTGCTATCCGTTGACCCATCGCTGACCACGATCACTTCTCCTAAGCAAGGAGCCTTGAGTAAGGGCTCTATCACTCCGGCGATGGTTTTTTCCTCGTTATAAGCCGGTACCACCGCAGACGCTTTCACTATCGACCACCCCGTGAAAACTTAATCACCGGTCCCTCTCCTTAGTTGCTACTACACTCTTGATTTCTTCCAGCAGTGCGGGTACCATCTCATGGGCCGCAACTTTCCGAACAACTTCTCCGTTTCTGAACAACAAGCCAAACCCCTTGCCTCCCGCTATACCAACGTCCGCCTGGCGAGCTTCTCCAGGCCCGTTGACTGCGCACCCCATTACCGCTACCCTAACGGGGGTGGTAACATGCTGCAGTCTTTGCTCAACTTCTTCAGCGACATCGACCAGGTTTATCTGGCACCTACCACAAGTTGGGCAGGAGATCAGCTCGACGCCCCGCTCCCGCAGTCCTAACGCTTTAAGTATCTGGTATCCGACCCGCACCTCATGTACGGGATCGCCAGTCAATGAAACGCGCATGGTATCCCCGATACCTTCGCCCAAGAGAATGCCCATACCCACGGCCGATTTTACCGAGCCCCTTAAAACCGTACCTGCTTCCGTTACGCCCAAATGAAACGGGTAGTCAACCAGTTCGGCCAAACGGCGATACGCCTGCACCATTAAAGGGACCTCCGATGCCTTCAGGGAGACCTTGATTAAAGAAAAGCCCATGTCTTCCAGAATTCTAATATGCCCCAGGGCACTTTCCACCATCGCTTCCGGTGTAATCCCACTATATTTCTCCATTAGAGTCTTTTCCAGCGAGCCTGCGTTCACCCCGATACGTATTGGGACCCTCCGTTCCCGGGCTTCTCGTACCACCTGGGCCACTTTGTCTGGGCCGCCGATGTTACCGGGGTTGAGTCGAAGCCCATCAACCCCACTGTCCATGGCTTTGAGAGCCAAGCGATAGTCAAAGTGGATATCGGCAACTACCGGGATGCTTATATTCTTTTTAATTGATTTAATAGCCGAAGCAGCATCTTTATCCACCACCGCAACGCGGACCAGTTCACAACCGGCTTGCTCCAGGTCGCGAATCTGGGCTACCGTCGCACCCACATCTCTAGTGTCCGTATTGGTCATGGATTGGATCGAAATAGGCGCATCCCCGCCAATACCAAGGCTTCCAACATGGATCAGGCGGGTTTTTCTTCTAGTGCTAAGTTGCATGCCGATCCCTCGTCAACCGAAAATCCGTAATAAATCCTGGTATGTGATCACAATCATTAGTAAAATCAGTAAGGCAAAACCGATCAGGTGAATAAAGTTTTCCCTTTCAGGATCAACCGGCCGGCCACGGACTCCTTCTACTCCCAAGAAAATCAGTCGGCTGCCATCCAGCGCCGGGATAGGGAACAAGTTGATAATGCCTAGATTGAGACTGAGGAGACCGGCAAAGTCCAACACGCTGGCCAGCCCAAGGCGGGCTGCTTCTCCAGCCAACTGCACAATTCCGATTGGTCCGGCAACCTCAGCCGGAACCTGACCTGTAACCATTTGAACAAGGCTGGTGAGAATCAGCACACCCACCGCCAGCGCCTGTTGAATACCTCTCAGGATGGAAGAAAAAAAACCTAGTTGTTTCCACATCTGCTCAATACCGATCAGCCCCACCTTGGACTGTGGATCCATCTCAGGGGTTACGGTAAATTGCATTTGTTTACCGGCCCGTTCCACCAGGAGGTTAAGGGGTTTTCCCGGGCTACGGTGAATAATCTCTACCAGTTCCCTCCAATTGTCTACCTCCTGCCCCGCCACCGCCAAAATGCGGTCGCCTCTCTGCAACCCTGCTTGCTCCGCCGGCCTTCCCGGTAATACCCCTCCTACCACCGTGGTGTTTGACGGAACACCAATACCCATAAACACAAAGATAAAAAGAAAGATGGCCAAGAGGAAGTTCATTGCGGAACCGGCAACAATTACAGCCATACGCTGTCCCACACTTTTCTTATTAAAGCCTCGCTCGTCTTCCAAATCACCCGGTTCCATACCTGCCATCCGGTTAAAACCTCCGATGGGGAACGCGCGTAACGAATAAACAGTCTCCCCTTTGCGAGTGGATAAAACCACCGGTCCCATCCCGATACTGAATTCATGCACGCGGATACCCACCATTTTTGCTACCATAAAGTGACCCAGTTCGTGGGTGACGATTAGCAGGCCAAAAATTATTACTGCCACCAGCAGCGTAGTCACGCAATACACCTTCCTTAGCCCAAGATTTCGTCCTTACATGCCCGAACTCAGCTCTAACCCTCTCAGGTATACTTGTTTCCTTATTATTGCATCTATTTCCAGAATGCTATCCAGGTCCGGAAAGGCCACCCTGTTATGCCCCTCCATTGCTTCCCCTACTAACCTCGGGATATCGGTAAACCTAATTTTTTCTTGCAGGAACAGGGCAACTGCCACTTCATTAGCAGCATTGAGCACCACCGGCATAGAGCCTCCCTCTCTCCCCGCGTGGTACGCAAGGGCGAGATTGGGAAATTGATTCAAGTCAGGCGAAGAAAAGGTAAGGTCCTGTAGACTTTGAAAATCAACACGAGGAAAGCGGTTAGGCCACCTTTCCGGCCATGAAAGCGCGTACTGGATAGGGACCCGCATGTCTGGAACACCCATCTGGGCAAGAACACTCCCATCATGGAAAGCGACCATCGAGTGAATAACGCTTTGCGGGTGAATAACCACCTCAATACGGTTGTAATCTATACCAAAGAGCCACCGTGCCTCAATTACTTCAAGACCCTTATTCATCATTGTGGCGGAATCAACGGTGATTTTAGGGCCCATCACCCAGTTGGGATGCTTTAGAGCCAATTCCGGTGTCACGGTCTCCAACCGTGTCAACTCCCATGTCCTAAAAGGCCCTCCCGATGCTGTTAAGATCAGCTTCTCTACCGCCGCTTCCTGTCCCTGCAGGCATTGCCAAATGGCAGAGTGTTCGCTGTCGACAGGCACCAGTTTAACCCCTGCTTCACGGGCAGCGGCGGTAACCAACTCCCCTCCCGTTACCAGGGTTTCCTTGTTGGCCAAAGCGATAGTCTTACCCGCCCGTATAGCTTCCAAGGTAGGTAACAGGCCAATCATACCAGTAACCGCCATCACCACCACCTGTACCGAAGACAGGGTCGCTGTTTCGATGATGCCGTCAAGCCCTCCAACCACCTTGACGCCGCGATTAGCGACTCGCGCACGCAACACCCGGACAGCCTCTTCATCCATTAAGCCTACCACCGCGGGACGATATCGCTTGATCTGTTCTTCCAGCAGATCTACGTTCTTCGCCGCCGTTAAACCGAGAACTTGGAACCTGTCCGGGAAGGCATCCACTACCTCCAGGGTCTGCCGTCCAATGGAACCGGTAGAGCCAATGATAGCTATCTTTTGGGTCATATCCTCCTCCTGATCAAAGCGCTACCGAAGACGAACATACTGGTAGGCGATATTATTTATACTTCTTTTACCCTCGATTTTGCGGCCAAGGGAGCATGCCGGCTCGCCACCAAGCTTTGATCACCACTACCAGCACAGGACCCACTACCACTCCGATCACCCCAAAGATCTTGAGCCCGGCAAAGATGGAAATGAGAGCCTCAAGCGGGTGTAAGCCGACAATATCCCCCACCACCTTCGGCTGCAACACCTGTCGTACAACGCTAATGATAGTCCATAAAATAATCAGAGCCACGGCCATGCGTATATTGCCGTTCAGCAATTCCCACACCGCCCAGGGTCCTAATACCGCCCCCGGCCCCAGCACCGGCAAGGCGTCTACCAGACCTACCACTATCGCCATGGTAACGGCATACTCCACCCTTAAGATGAATAAACCTACCAGAGCCTCCAACATGGTAATGAACATCAGGACTACCTGGGCGCGAATAAATCCCACCATGGCGGCGCCAAGTTCTCCACCGATGCGGTCTATCCGCTCCTGCCAGAAATTGGGCAACAGGCCGTAAACAGTCCTTTTAAGCGATTCTTTGTCCCGGCTGAAAAAGTATGTGGCCATCAGTGCAAACACGAGTGTCAATAAAACTCCTGGCAAAAAAACCACAATTTCCAATATCTTGGTTAAACTGGACGTGGTCAAGTCTGTGAGCCATACCCCCATTTTTTGCAGTAATTCCTGCAAGCTTTCCATCGCCCTTGGTGGAATATCGATGGTAAAGTAAAACTCCTTGGCCCTGTTAAAGATGTTCCACGCGTAGTTGGAAATTCCCTGCACAGACGAGGGCAAAAGGTTTGAGATTCTTACAAGTTCAACCACGAGACGGGAAATCAGGAGTACCAATACCGTTGCGGCAGCCCCCATCATGATAGTAAGAGTGGTCATTACCGCCAAGCTTCGGCTCATGTGAGCTCTAACCTGAAAAAAGTTCACCACCGGGTCCATCAATGCGGCCAGGATAAGGGCTAAGACAAAAGGTGATAAAACAGGTACCAGGAACCTGGTGATCTCTTTTACAGCCGGGAACACCAGGTAATACAATAAGTAAAATGCCAGGAGAACACTACCGAGAGCAACCGCCTTTAACAGGAAACTGACCAGTCTGGGGGAAATGCCTTGCATTCGTTTCACCTCAGTCTATTATAAACCAGCGTAGGAAGTAGTATACCAGTGGAGCCGTGAATAAAAGGCTATCAAACCGGTCAAGCACACCACCGTGACCAGGCAGCATGCGTCCGGAATCCTTAACTCCGGCCATCCGCTTGAGGGCAGATTCCGTAAGGTCACCAACCGCTCCCGCCAGTGCCGCCAGAGCCCCCAGTAGTGCCCCCAAGCCATGCGACAAACCAAATCTTTCTCCTATGGCCATGGAGACCAACACGCTCAGCGCCACTCCTCCCGCTAGCCCTTCCCATGTTTTTTGGGGACTGATTCTGTCCGCTAAACGGTGTTTACCCCACCACCTGCCAGCAAAATACGCCCCCGTATCACCTGCCCAAGTTATGAACAGGGTGGTTAAAAGGAACCACTGGCCGTGCTCAGAAAGATAACGCAATAGGAGCAAATACCCCAATAGTCCTCCTATATAAAACGTTCCTACGTATGTAACCGCAAGGTCCGACAGGGAGTACCGGGGAAAACGCCATAACACTGAAAACGCAGCGGCAACCAAAACACTGGTAGACATAAAGCTGTAGGCTACAAACCCCTCTACAACCTGCAAGGAGATATTGTAGATCACCCCCAGCCAACCTAAAACTGCGAAGTACCCTACAGATCTGACAGGCTTTAAACCAGCGGGTTCAGCAATACTGTAAAACTCCCTCATCCCCAGCACGGCCAGCAGCCCCAGTCCAGCCAGTAATACCGGCCCACCAAGATACGCGATCGCTAACAATATGGGGATCCCAACCACCGCTGTCAGAATTCTAGCACTCAACATATGTATCCACCGCCCTATATTTTCAACCCTCCAAAACGCCGATCTCTACCCTGGTAATCCACCAGAGCCTGCAAGAAATGACCCCGCCTGAAATCAGGCCAATAGACATCAGTAACCCAAAACTCAGTGTAGGCTAATTGCCACAAGAGAAAGTTACTGAGGCGCATTTCCCCCGATGGTCTGATCAACAGATCAGGATCCGGCAACCCTCTCGTGTAAAGTGCACCGGAAAACCGTTCCTCATCAATAGCATCGGGATGTAATTTCCCCTCTGTGGCTTCCTTTATCAGTTCCCTGGTGGCATCCAGTATTTCAGCTCTTCCCCCGTAATTCAGGGCGATGTTTAGGATGAGGCGATTGTTCTTCCCTGTTACCCTGACAGCTCGCTCCAGTTCATCCCGAGCACCAGGCGGTAATTCCTGTATCCTGCCAATAGGCCTGATCTGAATCCCGTGGCGATGTAACTCGTCTAATTCTTTCCGGAGGTATTCGGAGAGCAAATCCATTAAAACGTCGACTTCTTCCTGGGGTCGCCGCCAATTCTCCGTAGAAAAGGCATACACCGTCAAGACACTGATCTCCAGTTCGGTACACGTGCGAACAATCTCCCTAAGCGATTCCACTCCTGCTCGATGGCCCATTGCTCGGGGCAGGCCACGGGTTCGAGCCCACCGCCCGTTCCCGTCCATGATGATCGCAATGTGTTTTGGCAAGCGCTTCCTATCTAGCTCTTGCATCAATCGTGCATCAGATCCTACCGTTTTCCCGGGGCGACCCCAGGATATCAAGGTTGATAGGTACTTGCGCACCATTTCCCTGCCTCCTCAATTCAATCGTGGGTTGCCAGGTTTCAGACGTCAGGGGTGTGGCCTTAATGTACTATGTATAGTTAACACTGTCAACCGAGTCGATGGCGCTGGTTTTTCACAGCCCGCGTGTTTCCTCGCTTCCCCTTTATGAATAAACCCCCTCAGGACGAGGGGGTAGGAAGAATTATTCCTCCACGATTGCTGAGTTAGGACACGTATCGACGCATGTTCCACATTCGCTGCACGCGTCCTGGTCGATGACGAAAATCTCTTCGCCCTCCGAGATGGCGCCATTTGGGCACTCATCTGCACACACTCCACATGCTAGACATTCTTCGGTAATCTTAAAAGCCATCAAGTACACCCCCCTTCGGCAGTATCCTTCTGATAGTAAGGATAAGCGACAACCAGTGAAACCTGGTGGTTCTCGCGATATTTTTGTTGAACCACCCTGCATTCACCGGAGAACCGCCCTTTCCCGGGAGGTTTAGTTATTGTATACCGGATCTCCTGAAAACCGGCTCTTCGTAGCAGGTCTTCCGCCCGCTCCAAGGTCATGCCAATCAGGTCCGGCATCTCCTGGAAAGTCTGATCCTCCATCAAAAACCTAGGAACCCCCCTATACTTCCATAATTTCGGATTCTTTGGTAGCTAGCACCTTATCGATAGCTTCAATGTATTTGTCGGTGAGTTTCTGGATCTGTTCTTGGCCTCGCTTGAGTTGGTCTTCAGTAATGTCCCCATCCTTCTCCAGTGATTTCGCTTGGTCGTTGGCGTCACGCCGGATGTTCCTGACGCCTACTCGTGCCTCCTCGGCCTTTTTCTTTACCGCCTTCACAAGTTCGGTTCTTCTTTCCTGGGTAAGCTGGGGGATCGCGATCCGGATCACGGTACCGTCGCTGCTTGGCGTAAGCCCAAGATCTGATTTCATAATAGACCTCTCAATCTCGGGTATAATCGAACGGTCCCACGGTTGGATTACCAGCAGCCTAGCCTCGGGCGCCGAAATATTCGCTACCTGGTTTACCGGAGTCGGAGCACCGTAATACGATACCTGAATCTTTTCCAGGAGCGCAGGGTTGGCCCTGCCCGCCCGAAGAGCGGCAAGGTCTTTCTTCAGAGCCTCTACCGTCTTTTTCATCCGGTCTTCAGTATCTGTTAAGAGGTGTTCCAGCACTACGCATCCCTCCCTACAAAGGTTCCAATCTTCTCGCCCAAGACCACCTTTAGAATATTACCTTTTTCATTTAGATTAAACACAATTAATGGAATGCTGTTATCCATACATAACGAAGTGGCGGTGGCGTCCATGACCCCCAGACCCTTATTCAGTACCTCGATATAACCCAGGTCATTAAATCTCTTGGCGTCCGGATTTTTAACAGGGTCAGAATCGTATACACCGTCTACCCGCTTGGCCATTAGTATTACTTCAGCTTCTATCTCAGCTGCTCGAAGGGCCGCTGCAGTATCCGTGGAAAAATAAGGGTTGCCGGTACCAGCCGCAAAGATGACAACTCTCCTTTTTTCCAGGTGACGAATAGCCCGCCGCCGGATGTAAGGCTCAGCGATCTGTCGCATTTCAATTGCTGTTTGTACCCGGGTATGCACTCCTTGCTGCTCAAGTGCGTCTTGTAGGGCCAGTGAATTCATTACCGTCGCCAGCATTCCCATATAATCGGCGGTAGCTCGGTCCATACCCTTGGAACTGCCGGCAACGCCCCGCCATATATTACCCCCGCCGACTACAATCGCAACCTGAACTTGCAGTTCATTTACCTCTTTAACCTGCTGTGCAATGGAATGCAGGATGTCCTGGTCTATACCAAAACCTTGACTCCCTGCTAGCGCTTCCCCGCTTAACTTGAGTACAATCCGTCGATACTTAGGCTCTTTCATGCCAGCCGGACCTCCGTTGCCACAGTAATCTTCTACATAACACCCCGGATTCCTTTTCATGGTTGCCTGCTTTTTAAAAAAAAGAGCACTCGCGCTGGTGCTCTTATTTCACCGCATTAGTCATAGCTTCCACTTCTGCCGCGAAATTGTCCGCCCGCTTGGCTAGACCTTCACCCAGTTCAAACCGGGCAAAGCGCCGAACGGAAATATTTTCCCCTATTTTAGCGATTTTTTCTGTAATGAGTTGCTGAACCGACTTATCTGGGTCTTTAATAAATGGCTGTTCCAGCAAGCAGGTTTCCTTAAAGAATTTTTCAATGCGGCCTTCGACCATCCTGTCAACGATCTTTTCGGGCTTCCCTTCATTAAGCGCCTGCGCCCGGAGAATAGATTTTTCCTTTTCGATTACCTCACCGGAAACTTCCTCCCGGGACACATATTCCGGACGGGAAGCCGCTACCTGCATGGCAATGTCCCGGCAGAGTTCTTTAAATTCCTCGGTTTTAGCCACAAAGTCAGTTTCACAGTTTACTTCTACCAGTACCCCGATACGACCGCCGCCATGTATGTAAGCCTCTACCAAACCTTCGGACGTGATCCGGCCAGCCTTTTTTGCCGCCGCCGCCAAGCCTTTTTCTCTAAGGAACTCGATAGCTTTTTCCATGTCTCCCCCGGTGGTTTCCAGCGCCTTTTTGCAGTCCATCATGCCGGCTCCGGTACGTTCCCGAAGTTCTTTGACCTGACCTGCAGAAATCATTCGACAACCCCCTCACTATAACAAAATAATTTTCGACAGAAGTCGCCTTCCGTCGACTAGTAGTAGCGATATTTATTTATTGCAAAGAGAGATAGCGAAATACCACAGGGCGCGAGGCCGGGAAGTGGGGTAACTTCCCGCCCTCGGCCAACCACTTGGAACTTCTTTTAGCCTTCCCGAGGAGTTAATCCTTTAATTCATCCTTCTTGCGCCCTAAACCTCTTCTTCAACGATTTCCTCGTCGTCTTCTTGTCCCTGTGTTCCCTCGATAACGGCATCAGCAATTTTGCCGGTTAACAGTTTGACGGCTCTGATCGCGTCGTCGTTACCTGGAATGACATAATCCACTTCATCCGGATCACAGTTGGTATCCACAATCGCTACGATAGGGATCCCCAAACGGCGGGCCTCCGCTACCGCGATTCTCTCCTTCCGGGGGTCAATAATGAACAAGACTCCCGGAAGTTGAACCATGTCTTTAATCCCACCAAGGAACCTTTGAAGTTTCTCACGCTCATTTAGCAGTTGGGCTACTTCTTTTTTGGGTAGTACTTCAAAGACCCCATCAGCTTCCATGCGCTCAAGCTCACGTAGCCGGTTAACACGTTGTCTGATAGTCTGGAAATTCGTGAGCATCCCACCCAGCCACCGCTCGTTGACGTAGAACATCCCGCAACGTTCGGCCTCTTCTCGCACGGATTCCTGTGCCTGCTTTTTGGTACCCACAAAAAGTACCTTCTGCCCCTGACCAACGATATCCCTTACAAAGTTATAGGCTTCCTCTACTTTACGCACGGTTTTTTGCAGATCGATGATGTAGATCCCGTTACGCTCAGTAAAAATGTACGGAGCCATTTTCGGGTTCCACCGCCGGGTCTGGTGCCCGAAGTGGACACCTGCCTCCAGCAATTGTTTCATAGTGATTACAGCCATACCTTTCCACCTCCTCCCCAGGTTATTCCGCCGATACCCGTCATCTCCCGGACAAGACCCTTCCAATTAAAGGGCACCCCTTTTCCGGATCCAGGTTCGTGTGTGATTGACACCAGCAGTTAGTATAACATAAAGTAAGGATCCAGGCAAGATTGCCAACTGCGGTCATACCATAATTTTCCCTGAGACGACAGTTTTATACCTCTTCAAAAACCTGTACCCGGCTCCCCTTCCGTTCGATTATAAATTGAAAAAACCATAGCTCCTTGACTATGGTTTCTCAATCGGTTCCGAGGCGGATTTTAGTGCCGGAGTTTAGCCAGTTCGTCTAACAAGTTGTCGTTCAGTATCCTGATATAGGTACCCTTCATCCCCAGCGACTTAGATTCGATCACCCCTGCGCTTTCAAATTTCCTAAGGGCGTTGACGATAACCGACCGGGTGATCCCTGCCCGATCCGCTATTTTACTGGCAACCAGCACCCCTTCATCCCCTTCCAGTTCGGCAAATATATGCTCCACCGCTTCCAGTTCGGAGTACGATAGGGTGCCTAGCGCCACATGCACTGCAGCCCGCTTGCGGGCTTCCTCCTCGATACGTTCCGCCTTGGAACGCAGGATTTCCATCCCGACCACTGTTGCGCCGTATTCGGCAAGTACCAGGTCTTCGTGGGTAAACTTGACGTTAAATTTTGCCAGTACCAACGTGCCCAGGCGCTGACCCCCTCCAATAATGGGGACTACCGTAGACAGTTTGTTGTTAAAAAGGCAACCCTTTTCACCTTCAAACACACACGCATTGCTAACCTGGCTGAAATTAGGCCTGGTTTCGTTGATACGCAATAGTCCCTCGTTGTACTCCTCAGGGAATTTTTCCGAGCGGTAAACAATGTCTTCCATGATCTCACAAGCAAACCCTTCAATAAAGGCGTACCCCAAGATGGTTCCCTGACGGCTGACGATGTAAACGTTGGCAGAAATGACATCCCGTAGTACGCTAGCCATTTCCTCAAAGTCTACAGGGTTACCTGCCGCCTTCTGCAGTAACCGGTTCAATTTTCTTGTTTTTTCTAGTAAATTCTCCATGCCCTTCCTCCTCTTTGCTGGTTTAAATACCAGCTTAAATCAAAGTTGAATTAAGTAGTTCTTTCACAAGATATACCGGCTTAGGTCGCGATCCCTGAATATATTGTCCAACCTCGTACGGACGTAATCGCAATCCACTTGTACATGCCGGTCAACTAATTCCGGTGCCTCAAAAAACAACTCCTGCAAGACCCTTTCCAGAATAGTGTGTAACCTGCGGGCACCGATATTTTCTGTCTGCGTATTAACAGTATAAGCAATTTGCGCGATCTCTGCAATAGCATCTTCTGTGAATTCTACTTTTATGCCCTCAGTCGACAGTAAAGCCGTATATTGTTTGATTAAGGAATTCTCAGGTTCAACCAATATTTGCTTAAAATCCGCCTGAGACAGGCTGTCCAGTTCGACACGAATAGGAAACCTGCCCTGAAGTTCAGGGATGAGGTCCGAGGGTTTGGAGATGTGGAAAGCCCCTGCAGCAATAAACAGGATATGATCTGTCTTGACAGGACCATATTTCGTCATCACTGTGGAACCCTCGACAATTGGTAAGATATCCCGCTGCACACCACCTCTGGAAACGTCCGGACCAACACCTTTCTCTGTCGCCGCTATCTTATCTATTTCGTCAAGAAAGATGATGCCTTCCTGTTCAGACCGTCTAACCGCCTCGGTGGTTACTTCATCCATGTCGATGAGCTTGTAAGCCTCTTCCTGCATCAAGAGTTTTCGCGCTTCCGAAACGGGCAGCCGCCGCTTTCGCTTTTTTTTCGGGAGAATCCCCCCCAGGATATCCTGAAGGTTGATACCCATCTCTTCCATTCCAGCTCCAGTAAAGACCTCTAGAGTAGGAGGGGTGTGATCCTCTACCTCAATTTCAATCATCTCATTCTCCAGTTCCCGGCGTCCCATCTTTTCCGTCACAACCGCCCGTTTTTGTTCCGCCCTGCGTACCCTTTGCTGAAACAGTTCATCCTGCTTGGGATCGGCATCCCCCCCAGATCGACCCCCGAACAAGATTTCTAACGGGTTTTTTGCCACCTGTTCCGGCTGGGGGATAGGGGCCATCAGGTCTAATAACCGGGCCTCGACCAGCCGCTCAGCTTGTTCCGCTACGCCTGCCATTCTCTCATTTCGCACCATCCGAATAGCTGTTTCCACAAGATCCCGTACCATCGAGTCCACGTCTCTGCCCACGTATCCTACCTCGGTGAACTTGGTGGCCTCTACCTTAACAAAGGGAGCGTTAACAAGTTTAGCCAGGCGCCGAGCTATTTCTGTCTTGCCAACACCGGTAGGCCCGATCATAATGATATTTTTTGGAGCGATTTCCTCCTGTATCTGCGGCGGAAGAAGTTTTCGCCGGTAACGGTTTCTCAGGGCCACTGCCACGCATTTCTTTGCTTGCAGTTGGCCTACAATATATTTATCCAGTTCTGCCACCACTTCTCGGGGTGTGAGGTTTTCCACGTATTTACCCCCTTTTTTGAGCTGCAATAAACTCACCCTTCGATAGCTTCATTCATGAAGCCTTGGGATGCCCAGAATTGGGTTCCGGTAGTCTACACACCTACTTCTTCCACGGTTATGTTGGTGTTGGTGTAAACACAGATAGAGGCAGCAATCAGCAAGGATTCTTTCGCCACCTGCGACGGATTTAAAGAGGTATGAACACTAAGCGACCGGGCTGCAGCCAGTGCATAGGGGCCGCCAGACCCGATAGCCGCTATTCCATCATCAGGCTCAATAATCTCGCCACTGCCGGAAATAATCAGCAACCGCTCGGTGTTAACCACCACCAACAAGGCCTCCAACCGGCGTAAAGCCTTATCCATTCGCCACTCCTTGGCCAGTTCCACCGCCGCTCGCTGCAAGTTACCCCTGTATTCCTCCAGTTTGGCCTCAAACCGTTCAAAAAGGGTGAAGGCATCCGCCACGGACCCGGCAAACCCCGCCACCACTTGACCGCCATAAAGCCGCCGTACCTTAACAGCTTTTTGTTTCATGATGGTGTTACTGCCGAAGGTGACTTGGCCATCGCCAGCTACCGCAGCCCGGCCTCCTTGTTTTACCGCTACAATGGTAGTACCTTCAAACACCCCGCCGCCTCCTTCCGCCCGCCTCTTGAATGATTCTTGCCCTTCTTCCGGCCCCTTTCGAACACCCCTTTTATGCCCGGGGGTGCGTCTTTTGGTAAACGTCTTTGATCCGGTTCTTCGTCACATGGGTGTAAATCTGGGTAGTGGACATGCTGGCATGGCCCAAAAGTTCCTGCACCGTCCTGAGGTCAGCCCCACGTTCCAATAGATGGGTGGCAAAGGTATGGCGCAGTATATGGGGGCTGATCCGCTTGTTGGTAGCCAATTGGTCCACATACTTGTATAAAACCCCCCGCATGCCCCTGACGGATAATCGATTACCCCACCGGTTTAAGAAGAGTGCCGCGAGCGGCCCCCGGTCAGGCGAGCGTCGCAGTTGCGGCCGGCCAATTTCCAGGTATTCTCGTAAAGCCAGAACAGCTTGGGATCCCAGCGGGGCAATTCTTTCTCTCGCTCCTTTACCCATCACCCGGGTATACCCCATTGCTAATTCCAGATCCCCGACATTGAGTCCTACCAGTTCGCTGGCCCGGAGTCCCCCGGCGTACAGAACCTCCCACATGGCACGGTCCCTAAGCCCCAAAGGGCTTGTAGACTCAGGGGACTCCAGTAGTTGAATAATCTCGTCGTAATACAAAAATCCCGGTAGCTTCTTCTCCTTTTTTGGTGTACCGACATTTTTCAACGGATCGACATCGCACAGCCCCTCCCGGCGAAGGTAACGAAACAAGGACCGGAGGGCAGCCAACTTCCGTGCTACTGTACTCCGAGCCATTCCTCGCCGGTGTAGGTCGGCCAAATACCCGCGAACGTAAAGGTGATCCACGTCCTTTGGCGTTAATGTTTCCGGCTTTGCTTGAAGTCCCTTAGCCAAAAACTCCATAAATTGAGCCAAGTCGGACTGGTAGTTGATCACTGTATGGGGTGAAGCGGATTTCTCAACTTGCAGGTGGGTAACATAGGCGTCTATACACTGATATAAAGACTCGGTCGGCACCCGCTCTTCCCCCTCTTAGGACACAATTTGATTAACCCTGATAAAGTTCTCCAGTTCCTGCAGCGCACGGGCAGCCAATTTTTCGTTTCTTGCTCTCCTGCCCTTGACTTTTGTCTCCAGAGGAGGCATCAGCCCAAAAGTAACGTTCATCGGCTGGAAGGTATCCGGCACCGCGCTGGTAATATAATGACACAGGGCTCCATGGGCGGTAGTCGTGGGAAACACTACCGGGTCTTGACCCGTGACACTCCGAGCAGCGTTGATGCCTGCCACTAATCCGTTAGAGGCGGATTCCACATACCCCTCTACACCGGTAATTTGACCGGCAAAAAACAGCCGTTTTTCCTTGATGGTCTGCATGGTCGGGCGTAGGATGCGCGGGCTGTTAATATACGTGTTGCGGTGCATTACCCCGAACCGTATAAACTCCGCTTTTTCCAGTCCGGGTATCATCCGGAAAACCTGTTCCTGTTCTCCCCACTTGAGGTGGGTTTGAAAACCAACCATGTTGAGCAGGGTACCTTCCCGGTTATCTTGTCTCAATTGAACAACGGCAAAGGGTTGCCGGCCGGTTTTCGGGTCCAGCAGCCCCACCGGCTTTAGCGGTCCGAATAAGAGGGTCTGCCTGCCCCGCGCCGCCATGGCTTCTACCGGCATGCATCCTTCAAAATACACTTCCCGCTCAAAACAATGCAGGGGATGGGTTTCAGCCCCTACCAGCGCCTCGTAAAACCGGTGGTATTCCTCTTCAGTCATCGGGCAATTGATGTAATCAGCGTCGCCTTTTCCGTAACGGGAAGCCCGGAATGCCTTTTCATAGTCAACGGATTCCGCGGTGACGATGGGTGCCGCGGCATCGTAAAAGTACAGGTAGTCCTCACCTGAAAACTGCCGGATGGAAGCTGCCAGCCGGCTGGAGGTCAGGGGGCCGGTTGCCAGTATCGTCACGTCTTCCAGCGAAATATCAGAAACCTCCTCCCTCACCAGCCGGACCAGCGGGTGTTGTTCCAGGGTTTCCGTCACCATCTTGGCAAACCCTTCCCGGTCCACTGCCAGAGCACCACCTGCCGGGATCCGGTGGGCATCAGCACAACGCATTACCAGGGAGTCCAGCCGGCGCATTTCCTCCTTCAACAGACCAACAGCGTTCTCTAAATTGTTGGCCCGGAATGAATTGCTGCACACCAACTCCGCCAGGTATCCGCTATGATGCGCGGGAGTCAACTTGTGTGGCCGCATTTCCCGGATTTCAACCGGAACACCCCGTTTCGCCAGTTGCCAGCCGGCTTCGGCACCCGCTAACCCGCCTCCGACCACCAGGACCCTTCTAGGCATCTTGCCCCGACACACCTTTCCGGCCCCGAGTACCTTCATTACTATCCGAAGCCTGTTCGTAACGGCAGTTCGGGTCAGCGCAGACCAACCTGATTCCTCGCTTACCCGCTTTTTCTACCAGTCGCTGCCCGCAGCGGGGACAAATTTCTTCAGTAGGCTTATCCCATGAGACAAAATCACATTCCGGATAGTTGGCGCACCCGAAAAACTTGCGGCCTTTTTTGGTCCGCCGCACCACCACCGCGCCAGCGCACTTCGGGCAGGTTACGCCAACTGTCTCCAATAGCGGCTTGGTATGCCGGCATTCGGGGAAACCGGGGCATGCCAGAAACTTCCCGTACCGTCCCATTTTAATTACCATGTTCCGGCCGCATTTCTCACAGATCTCTTCTGTTACTTCGTCCGCCAGATCAATTTCCTCGATCTCCTGCTCCGCCTTTACCAGGACTTTATGAAACGATTCGTAAAACTTTCCGATTACATCCTGCCATTCAGCTTCACCGTCCTCCACCTGGTCCAACTTGTCTTCCATGTTCGCCGTAAATTCTACGTCAATAATATCTGGAAAGTGTGCCTTTAATAATTCGACCACAATGGTACCCAATTCAGTCGGGATAAACTGTTTTTGTTCACGTGCCACATAGCCACGATTGAGAATGGTCTCGATGGTCGGCGCGTACGTACTTGGCCGCCCGATTCCTTGCTCTTCCAGGGTTTTAACCAGGGTAGCTTCGGTATACCGGGGAGGCGGTTGGGTAAAGTGCTGTTTGGGTTCGAGCTTCACCAGCCGGAGCAGTGTCCCTTCATGCAACTCCGGTAATAACCCCTCTTCCTCGTCGAGGCCCGCTTCATCTTTACCTTCGATGTAAACCTGCATAAAACCGGGAAACTTGATGGTTGAACCAGTCGCACGGAAAGTAAACTCACCCGCTAAGATATCCACCGTGGTAGTGTCCAGTACCGCGGACTGCATCTGGCTGGCCACAAACCGTGACCATATCAAACGGTAAAGTTTAAACTGGTCTGAAGTCAGCGACCCTTTAACCTCATCAGGAGTACGCTTTACCGAGGTAGGCCGGATGGCCTCGTGGGCATCTTGAGCCTGTTTCTTGCCTGTATACTGGCGGGGCTCCTTGGGTATGTACTCCCGTCCAAACTTCCCCACGACAAACTCCGCCGCTTCTTGTTGAGCCAGCGAGGAAATCCTTGTCGAATCCGTACGAATATAGGTGATCAGACCTACCGTACCCTCTTTCTTGCCCAGGTCAATCCCTTCGTACAATTGCTGGGCCACCATCATTGTCCGCCGTGCGGTAAAGTTGAGCTTACGGTAGGCCTCCTGTTGCAGGCTGCTGGTGATAAACGGGGGCGCCGGGTTTTTCGCTTTTTCTTTCCTTTTTACTGTTTGAACACGATATTCGATACCTTTTAATCGCCCCAGAACCTCCTGCATCTCGGCCTCGCTGCCGATGGCCACAGGCTCCCGGTCCACCCTGACAAGACGGGCATCAAAGTGGGGAGCCTTGGAGCCCGTCTTCAGGAAAGCCGTCAGGCTCCAGTACTCTTCCGGAACAAACCGGTTGATTTCATCCTCTCGATCGACGATTAACCTGACAGCCACCGATTGAACACGCCCGGCACTCAAACCCTTACGTATCTTGCGCCATAAGAGCGGGCTCAGGTTATAACCGACTAACCTGTCTAACACCCTTCGAGCTTGTTGAGCGTTTACCCGGTGGCTGTCCACCCTCCGGGGATGCTTTACCGCCTGGAGGATGGCATTTTTAGTAATTTCATTAAACTCTATCCGGCATGAACTCCGGGGATCAAGATCTAGAATGTGCTGAAGGTGCCAGGCGATTGCCTCACCTTCCCGGTCGGGGTCAGTGGCCAGCAGCACCTGTGATACACCCTTTGCCGCCCCTCGCAAGTCCTTAAGGATATCACCCTTTCCTCTGATGGTAATGTATTTTGGCTCGAAACCGTGCTCCACATCTACCCCCAATTGGCTTTTGGGCAGGTCACGCACATGGCCCATCGAGGCTTTAACCAAGTAATTTCTCCCTAAAAATTTACCGATAGTCTTGGCTTTAGCCGGCGACTCCACAACCACCAGTACTTTGGACAATTCCCCACACCCCATCTCGCGACCACCAAACCACTAACATTATAGAGTTCGGCGAGTTCAGATATACCGATTACCTTGCCGCGGCAACAAAATACTTGCCAGGCAGTTGCCTGACCAATCCCTTGACCTCGAGGTACATCAACGCAGCATGGACTTGTTGGGCAGGAAAGCGGGCTTCCCGCACTACCGTGTCCACGTGTAAAGGTATCGACTGCAGTAACTCCAGTACCCGCTTTTCTTCGGGAGTTAGCCCTTCTGTCCCTTGAGATGCTGACGCTGTCGACGCTCCAAACAGGTTTGCCATACGGTATTCCTCCAGCACATCCTGGGCCGAGGTAACCAGTTTGGCCCCTTGTTTTAGAAGCTGGTTGGTACCCTCACTGCAGGGGCTAGTGATTGGTCCCGGAACAGCAAAAACATCCCGCCCCTGTTCCAGGGCGAAGTCTACGGTAATCAAAGCCCCACTTTTAGCCGCGGCCTCCACCACAATGGTACCCCAGGTTAATCCGCTGATCAACCGGTTGCGTGCCGGAAAGTTCCCCGCTTCTGGCGGTGTGCCTAAGGGAAATTCCGTCACCACAGCCCCGCTGTTTCCAATTTCCTCCATCAAGTCCCGGTTCTCCGGTGGATATATCACGTCCATCCCACAGCCCAATACCGCTACCGTTCTACCCCCAACCCTGAGCGCCCCCTTGTGGGCGGAACTATCGATTCCCCTGGCCAAACCGCTGACAATGCAAAGACCACTGGCAGCCAATTCCCCCGCTAAGCGTTCCGCTACTTGTTTCCCGTAAGGAGTAGCCCGCCGGGAACCGACTATTGCTACCGCAGGTTCCTCAAGGGGTAAACTCCCGCGCACGTACATTACCGGTGGCGGGTCGTAAATTCTCTTTAAAGACAAGGGGTATTCAGGATCCTTCAAGGTAATTACCGATATCTTTCGTAAAATCACCTGATCCCATAGACGCTCGATGGACTTGGCAGCACGGAACGAAACAAGGCTTTGGATGACCTGAACTTTCAGTCCCGGAACCAGGTGCAGTTGGGCCTCTGAAGCCCGCCACACTTCCTCAGGCGAGCCAAAGTACTCGACCAGTTGCATAAAGGTCCGTGCCCCTACCTGCGGGACAGCATGCAACCCTACCCAGAAGGCCTTCTGATCCATAAAGCACCTCCGGAACAAAATAGATCCACAGCTGACCTTTTGGAAACAAACAAACCACGATCTTTTTCGGTAGGGGCTTATTTTTTCCTGCTATGCGTAAATAATTTATCTAAAAATGTCATCCCTTATTGTCACCTGATTACAGTTAGTTAATACTGCGCTGTATTGATGACTGTTTGATGAGTGGCGTAAAGAACTCCATCGAGAGCATAAAAACAAGGGGTGGTTAACCCCTTGTTAATGGTGGTGACACTCTTCCCCATGAGAAGGAACAGGTTCTTGCTTGTTCTCTCCGATAGAGGACAGGATCAGGAACAGTACGAATAACTGCACGATCATCCCGACAAACATCACTAGGTTGTTGACGTAGTCCAATTCCTTACCCCCTTGGCTTGAAATCATATAATCCTTATTTTTATTCCACAGTCGTTATAGAACTCCTGCTCAAATATCAAAAAAAGATATGGTACCAAACCCTATCTTCACACCGTTGCTTGTGGCGCGCCAGCCAGGTGTTGTTCCGCAAAAGCTATCATCCTCCGGACCATGTTGCCGCCAACCGCCCCACAGTCCCTGGAAGTAAGTTCACCCCAGTAGTCCTCGCTACCCTGTTTGACCGGAAGACCAATTTCAGCAGCAATTTCGTATTTTAAATTGTCCAAAGCTTGGTGTGCCGCCGGGACCAATTGTGCTTTCCCTTGTTGACCTTGCGCCATTTCCTTCACCTCCTTTATGTAGAACAAAAGCTGGTGAGGTGGGAACTGTCTTGTGACGGTATTAGTTTTTCCGTAATCCTTACGTTTATAGCAAGAAATATTAGGAGCCAATTATTATTTCTTGTTCCTACTCTATTTATGCACCAAATATGAAACAAAATCACCCGTCTGGTTGAAAACCGGTTTGATTTCCTAAAAAGTAATCATTGATAGAGCCTAACGCGAAAGGAACTTGATAACGGCTTAACGGCAACAAATTACCTGAACAAAAAATAATCCATCAATTCATGCCCTCTTGTAAAGCTGAGACCGGAGGCACGGGCAGAGTCTTCATCGAATCCCGTAACCGCGTTGTCCCGGGGATTAGTACGATCATATATCAAGAATGGCACCTCTTCCGCCGAATGAGTTCGGATACTTAAAGGGGTGGGATGGTCTGGTAGAATCATCACCTTAAATTCGTTAAACTCTTCCAACCCTCTCAGGACTTCACCCACCACCTTTTCATCGATTTCTTCTATGGCCTTGACTTTTGTGTGCAGTTCTCCGCGGTGACCGGCCTCATCGGGAGCTTCAACGTGGATGTAAACAAAATCCTTTCCTTTCTTCAGTTCGTCTATTGCTGCCCTCGCCTTCCCCCGAAAATTGGTGTTGATATTTCCGGTAGCCCCCGGTACCTGTACCACCTCCAAACCCGCACTGACGCCTATACCTTTGGTCAGGTCAACCGCCGATATGACCGAGCCAGAGAGGTGATACTTATCTGCGAATTTGGGTAACGAGGGCCTCTTGCCTTGTCCCCATAACCAAATTGAGTTGGCCGGGCGTAATCCTTGTTCCATCCTGGCCTTGTTCACCGGATGAAAAGGCAAGAAACGGCTGCTTTCAACCATTAGCTTGAGTAACAGTTCGCTTTGCTTTCCCCTGGGAAGATATTCAGATATCACTCTTTCAGGGATATCATGGGGTGGGGTGGTATCAAATTCAGAAAGTCCCCGGCGCCATACCATCAAGTGCCGGTAACTGACCCCGGGATAGAAGCTAAACAAATCGCTCCCTAATCGCCGGTTTACTTCCACCATGAGTTCTGCCGCCTCTTGGTTAGAGATTTCGTCGGAACTATAGTCCACCATTACTTTCTGGCGGTAATCTTCTCCGTCAGATAGGGTAACCAGGTTACAGCGAAAGGCCACATCCTCTTCTCCCAAAGGCACGCCCATGCTGACAGCCTCCAGCGGAGAGCGGCCAGTGTAGTACAGGTAAGGATCATATCCCAACACCGAAAGGTTGGCCACATCGCTGCCTGGTGGGAAGCCTTCCGGTACAGTTTTTGCCGTACCCATACTGCCCAGTTTTGCCAACCGGTCCATGTTAGGTGTGGAAGCGTACTGCAACGGGGTTTGATCACCAATCTCCGCAATTTTGTAATCCGCCATCCCATCGCCCAGAATTACTACGTATTTCGTACCGCATTCCCCTTCCTAAAAGCCAATTAGAGACAGTGCACCAGTTATTCATGAATTTAGCTTACAGCGCGATAATTGCACCAATAAACATTCGTTAACCAATCTTTGCTAATATTCACGGTCTGAGTTCCTGTACTGAAGCGCTTCCCCAAGGTGCTGTAAAGTAATATGATCGCTGCCTTCCAGATCCGCAATAGTACGAGCTACCTTAAGGATGCGGTCATGAGCCCGCATGGAAAATCCCAGCCGGTTATAAGCTTGTCTCAATAAGCTGGCAGCAGACCGTTCCAAGGTACAAAACCGGCGGATCTGCCGGCCCTGCATCTGGGCGTTGCAGGTGATTCCTTCTCCTTTAAGCCGATCCCGCTGGATGTTCCGGGCCTGTTCTACCCGGCAACGGATTTCCGCCGAACTCTCCCCTGCCGGCTCTCCTTCCAACTCCTGGTACTCCAGGCGGGGTACCTCCACCCGAATATCGATCCTGTCGAGTAGCGGGCCGGAAATTCGGCCCCTGTACCTTTGCACCTGCAGAGGGGTACAAGTGCATTCCCTGGTGGGATCCCCCAGGTGGCCGCACAGGCAACCGTGCAGAGAATACCCTAGACCTTATTCTAATCCGGGAGGTCAAGATGATGGCTCCGTGATTGGGGAACGAAAGCTACATAGACTACTACAACGTTATCTTACCGCATTGGAGCTATTTTTTGCAATCCTGGACTAGTAAAGGCCAGTTCACAACTGTATTTTGTCACGACCGAGATATTTTTTATGAAAAGTAACGAGATGTGCAAAGAAGTCAGGCCGCTTGAAAGAAGTAACGCCCGCAGACCCGTAGACCCAACAGCTGGGTATTTGTTTTTACGTAATAAATTATAGCCTTACGTCTTCCAATACAATTGCCTTCTAGAAGATTAAAAGGAAAGGGGAACTTCACCCCAAAATTTATTTGCCAGAAATGATTAGTACTACAGCGTAGTTTTCACAAAAGCTCTTTGGCAACCTTAAATAACGGCTCACTTTAGCAACTGGAGCCTGCTCTTCCGGTGGGATCGATAGGCGCTGAAGTTATGTTTCATGATATATCTGATGTCCCTTAGGGCTTTTTTAACCGCCTTCTCATCACCGGACAAAGCGGCAATGATCAGTCTCTGGGCTTGGGGCAGCGTTAGCACCGGTTCTCCCGTTTTTTTTAAAACGCTGGCGCACCTCCAAAATGAAGAGATGGGCAATCAGCACAAAAAGGATATAGCGGTACCAGGCATGCCAGGAACGGGCCTCGCAGTGTCCCATCCCGAGGTAACTCTTGCACTCCTGGAAGCACTGCTCGATTGGCCAGCGCAGGGTCGCCGCCCGGTGCAGCTCCGCTTTGGGTAGATCAGCCGGAGCGTTGCTGAGGGAGAATTTGAGCTTTCCATCACTGAAGCGGCGGATGTAGAGCCAGACCTCATTGCCAGGCAGATTGTCCCGGCACTCGATTACCGGGAGCACCTTGACATCGGCGATGATGGGGCCCTGTGACCCCTCCGCCAGGATCACTCGCTCCCAGGGGATGCTGTCATCTGTTGCGATCTGGGAGACTGGAACCGGCGGGAAGGATGGTTTAAGCTTGGTGGGACGCCTGCCCCGTCCGCTGAACTCGGGAAGCGCCACCTCGGGCCTCTCTCTCCACACCAGGGTGGGGGCATGGATGTCAGCGAAGTAGTAACATTCTTTGGGCAAGCTGTCCAGGAATGTCTTGCTGGCGCCGAAGAGACTGTCACAGCCGATCCATTTGGCCTGGTACAGCCCGGAGCAGATCACCTCGTTGAGCATCTCCGCTGCCATCTCCGGCTTGGTCTTGAAGGTGACGTTATCAGGTACGCGGCACTTCTTGCGCAGAGGTTCGTATTCCTTGGTAAACCACTTCTCTGGCATGAACAGACGGTAGCTCACCAGGCCGTAGCCTTTCTCGCTGGCGTAACCGATGAAGACACCCGACTGGCAGTTCTCGGTTTTGCCCAGGCGCCCGCAATGTTGCCGGGATACGCCGACCGAGTGCTTCCCCTTCTTGACAAACTCCGTGCTGTCGACGCTGAGCATGCCCTCCGGGTCATTGACCCTGGATGATAACGTCTGTTTGTAGATCTGCGCCATCTTTACATCATCGAAGGGGGCATCCCGCATGAAGAGCTGCATTCCCCGGACGCTTTCCTCGTAGCGCAGGGCGATCGGTTCGATCGACTTCCGATCGAGGTCCGATAAAAGCCCCTTGACGAAGACCTCGCCGTTTTGGCGCTGGTCGCTTCGCAGGTAGCAGTCCCGGAAGGGAGCAAGGAAGTCGTTCAGCATGTCGCCGAGTTCAGACACCTGGTCGACGCCAAGACCCACTTCATCCAAAAGCTTCGGGTTCCAGTCCGGTTTGGCCAGTTGCATCTTTACCATCCCCTCCCGCACCTTGGGGGCTCGGTAACGGCGGGGGCATGCCGCAATTAAAGATGGAAAGCGTTTGTTCAGCAGATACGCATAGACAGCCTTCTTGTGTCCATGATAGACAAAGGCCTTGCCTGCCTTGGAAAAGCCCTGGGTCTCGCCCAGGTAGCTCCAGTTGGCGGCGTGATAGCAGGTGCCCCGGTACTTGTCCGTATCCACGAAGGTTTCCACCAGATAGGGTTCGGCGCCGAACAAGGCCGGCCAGTCTTTTAAAAGAAGCTTACACGTGCGCGACAGAAGGTGCGACGCCAGATAACGGATGTGCACCCACGGCAGGATCAGAAACCGGTTGTTGTTGACCACATGGGGCAAAAGCTTTAGCCTCTGCTCCTCGTCCCAGCCGAGGTATTTGTCTCTCGCCCCCACCTTCAGGGCGGCCCGGTTGTAGCTCAGGGCGGCGATGGGCACATCTCCGTAGCAGGCCAGGTATTTGATCCGGGGACCGATCATCTGATGATAGCCGAGGTAATGGTAGGTTCTCACCATGTGGTCCCAGACCGGCTCTAGTGTTGTATGATTTACCAAGTGGATCGTGATTGGCTGGAACTCCTTGAGACTCCCGGCCAAAGGGCGCAAATCAATAACAACAGTTTCTTTCACTGTCCGCATGCTCACCCTTCTTTGGTTTACTTGGATATTAACCGTCGTCACCGAACCCCTGGAAACATTATCGCATGAAATGTTTCCAAAGTCCAGCTCTTTTTAAAAATCGTAGTAGACCACGCCGGTGAGAATGCCGTTATGAGGTTGTTTGTCAAGGAACTAGCATAAGAGATCGCTGTAGTATTAGTCTCCCTTAAGTTTCTCCATGTAAAATAATCTTTCTCGCCGCTCCTTCTACTCCTGCTGGCCTAAAATTCTCATACGGATCGGAATGCGTCAGCGGCCTCCTGTTCTTGAAAGTGTGCCTTTGCTGCACCCGGAGTATTAAGGGGCTCTTTTTTCATTTTCTGATGGTGCCGCTTTGCGGCATGGGGATCTATTCTGTGAATGTACCAACAGGATAACGACAATAATTCCTCCACAACACAAAAAACCAGGGCACAAAGAAGCGCCCTGTCTTCCTATATGGTGCCGGGGGAAGGACTCGAACCCTCAAGAGCTACTAAGAGCTCGCTCTTACGAGCGCGTTTCCCTTTTCGCCACCCCGGTAATATATATTTTAGCATTTAACCCATTTGATGTAAATATCCTTGTCTTTAATTAATCCTTTCCTAATTCTAAAATTTTTCAATCGTTCCAAGGCGAACAGCCTCATGTTCTAATATCCGGAAGAAAGTGTAGGCAACCGTTAGATAAGTCATACCTATGATGAGCTCCCGCAACAGGAGAGGTAAAGCGAATTGAAATGAGCCTCCTACCATCGCCACCCGAGCGGCTGCCACCCCATTCGTCATAGGCATTATAGCTGACACAAATTGGAGTGCAATTGGAAGATTCTCCACAGGAAGGTTTATTCCAGAAACTAGTAGAGTTAAGACGTAGGCTAAGTTTGCAAAGAACATACCGTTCTCGAACAATAAACTTAGACTCCCTAAGAAGAGCCCTAAGCCTGTAGTTGCAAACGCAGTCACCACCACCGCCACCGCAAGGATGTCAAACCGGGTCTCGGCAAAACTAATACCAAAGGCAAAATGGCCTACGAATAGCCCAAGGACAGTTCCGGAGATCCCATCTAGTATATGGAATAATGTTCTACCGATGAGGATAAGGATGCGACTGGTTGGACTTCCAAACAGGTACGTCAGAGTACCGGCGTTCCGCTCGCGCCCAATACTCATCGATGCCCCGTAAATTCCGTTTAAAGCCATAATCTGTATTGAATTGCCGATTACATAGTATTCAACAGTGCTTGGACCTGTTACATAGATTCCAAGTAGAGAAAAAAACAGGATTTGTTCCAATGGTAGAAGAATTTTCGTCGATATGTACGGTAGTGGCGAAAGCCATGAAAAATGGGCTAGATAGCTCAAATATGCCATCCTAACAAACCGGAAGATGGGAAAAAGCAGTGTTCTTTTGAGTGTTGATTTCATAGCGACAATCTCCTCACTCAAAGCCCAAGGTACCAGAGGTAAATGCTTTCTCTATAAACACTTTAAAGAGTCTCCTGGCTAACCCAAAGTAGATTAGACTTAAACCTAACCCCACAAATGTCTCCGTTACTGCTAACCACGGATTAAGGACTGAGGAACGAATAGCCCGTACGGACCAGTACGGAGGTAGCGCGTAAGATAAAAACCTCAACCAGACAGGAAGAAGCTCAGCCGGGAAAAGGAAGCCCGCTAGGATGAATACTGGATATTCCATTGCGTTGATCCACCCCATAAGACGAAACTCGAGTGAAAAAAGCGGTGCCATCAAAAACCCAAGTACCAAGGATCCTACAACCCCTGATAAGCAAGAAATCACAAAAACCCAAAAATGGGAACGGAAAGTTCCATCCGAGTCGCCAAATATGTGGTTAGCCGCTATAAGAACCAAGGGGGAAATAAGAACTAGAGTAGAGTTGGCAAGCGCCTTCCCCACCGTGATCTGCCACAGAGGGGTTGGGGTGCCTACAAGAAGCTCCAACGTTCCCGATGAACGCTCCCAATTAATTGCGCTGGCTGTTCCGAAGAGGGACGACGTCCAGAGTCCCATCATTGTACTCCCTGCAATAATTTCATGGATATTAACTACACCCCTGGTCTTCTGCATATAATAATTCAACACTGCGAAAATGATGGGCTGTAGCACGGTGCCGAATAGAAAAAATAGGTCTGTAAAGATTTGTTTTAGATGCATCTTGAAAACTGTTGTCAGCACCCTAAAAGTCATCAATGACTCTCCCTCCCACCATTTGGATATAAGCGTCCTCCAGAGATGGATTCTTAATGACCATTTTCCCCACTCGCTCTATTCCTATCAAATGGGCAATACGATCGGCACAGCTATAGAGCCCCCAGCCATCGTCGTTCCCTCTGAAGAATATTCTAAATTGCATGAGTGACTGTTCATCGGAAGTAATTGTAACCTTTTCTACTCCTCGCACCTCCCGGATAGCTTCGGCCACCGAAATCTCGCACCCTTTAGCCTCGATCTCGATTTCTGTCAGCCCACGGACTTGTTTCCTTAATCCTGCCGGGGTATCCATCGCAATCACCTCTCCCTCCTTCAAAATAGCAATTCTATTACAAAGTTCCTCAGCCTCGGCAGTATTGTGTGTTGTAAGAAAAATGGTTTTAGACTCCCGAGCTAGCTCCAACACTATGCGTCGAATTTCTTTTGAACCAACCGGATCAACTCCGATTGTAGGTTCATCGAGGAAAAGGACCGTAGGGTCATGAAGAAGTGCTCTAGCTAGGTGGAGCCTTTGCTTCATCCCCCTCGAGTATACCTGCACCTTCTGGCGGGCTACTTCAGTTAATCCTACAAGTTCGAGAAGTTTCCAGATACGCGTTTCCGCCAACACTGGGTCCATCCGGTGCAGGTCAGCAAAATATCTCATATTGTCGAGACCGGAAAGCCTCCAGTACAGCCCCCGGTCACCCCCAAAAAGGATACCGATCTTTCTCCTTATCCAGGCAGCATCTTTCCCCGCATCACGACCTAAAATCTCAGCTCGTCCAGAAGTAGGCTTGAGCAAGGTAGCCATGATCTTTACGAGAGTTGTCTTGCCAGCCCCATTTTGCCCTAATAGTCCAAAAATCTCCCCCTCTGACACCTTGATACTCACTCGCTTTAAGGCTGTAACAGTCCTGGTGTCTTTCTTGAAAAAGCCAGTTGTACTAGTATATACTCGAGTAATATCTTCTACACGTACTGGTATCATTTTGCTATCCCTGCCTCCCTCAAGGCTATACTTACCACCCCGATATTGTGGGTCACTCTAGCCAATTCCTGTTCAGAAAGCTTTAAGTCATCGCTTATTTTCTCCACAGTCTCTTGCGGAGCGTTCCTGAAGAATTTATCGTTCGCCAATGTCCGACGGAGTCGAGAGGCTTTTGTCTTAATTTTAGAGAGCTCAGCAAGTAAGCTCTCTCTCAGCGTTCTCAAATTCGCATCTTTCGGAAGGCAAATCCAAGCTTTACCGCCGTCAAAGTCCAGCCTGAATAATGCTTCCCTTTCTTTGACTTCCGTAGTTCCTTCAAAACAAATTCCCGACAGCTTTGCGGCGATAGCTCTCTCCCCCGCCGGGGCCTCTCCCTGCAATTCGATTTTCCCCCGGAGCATTATCTGAGACTGAATTCCTGCTCTTACTCTGAAAGCCCTGATACATCCGACCAAATTTCGCGTGATTTCCATCTTTCTTTCTATTGCTGGTTTTCGAATTGGTAGTTGAGGAGAGCCTAGATCAAGGATGAGCCGGTTGCAACTACCAAATACCATGCTCCATAATTCCTGAGTGATATTTGGACATATTGGATGCAAAAGGGTAAGCAAAGTTTTTAGCACTGTGGCCACCGTAGAAGCGTTTGGAATGCCGTCGTTGTACTCAAGGTAGAATTGAAGATCATCATTGATAAACTGGATAAGAGTATCAACAGCGTGAGCAAACTCCCATCGATTGAACGCTTCAGTTGCCACCCGGCCGACGCTGCTTATTCGCGACTCGATCCATTCGTCCGCAAGAACAGTAGTTCTCTCGCGGTCTGAACCCTCTGCCGCAACGCAGGTGCCAAAATGCCATAGGGTCTCCAACAGGGCGAAGCTTTGACCGAAGTCTTCCTTCGAAATGCGAACATCCCGGCCTTGGTGGTTTTTACGGAGAAGGGTCAATCGCAGGGCATCAGAACCGTATTCCGCGAGGATATCTCTTATCTGGATGGTGTTTCCCTGGGATTTACTCATCTTTCGGCCAAGCGAATCCCTTACAAGGCCGTGAAGATATATTCGACGCGCAATTGGCTTCCCTGTTAAAAAATTGCATAGGCTTAATGCTCTGATGACCCAGAAGAAAAGAATGTCTTCCCCCGTCTCGATTACTTCCACAGGATACCAATTTCGTAGGTCCTGGGTGTCATCTGGCCACCCCAGCACGGCAAGGTGCCATATCCCCGAACTGAACCAGGTGTCAAGGACTCTACCGTCAGCCTTGAGCGATCGCGACCCGCATTTCGCACAATAATGAGGTTCTCCTAGCTGAACCAGTTCCGTCCCGCATTCAAGACAGTACCAGGCAGGAAGCATCTGTCCCCACGAAATGTGCCTGGAGATGCACCAATCATCTACTTTTTCCAGCCAATGTAGGCACTGCGAAATTGATTCCGGGGGGTAAAACTGGATCTTTTCGGCTTTAATGAGTTCGTAAATCGGTGCGGATAACTCCCGGAGTCTCACGAACCACTCGTTAGAAACCAATTTGATAGCCTGGCTACCGCATCGACCACAGCGGTTAATTTCAATGCGAGATTCGCCGCTCCGGATCTTGAATCCAGCCGCTCTAATACGTGCGAGAGTCTTCTCGCAAGTTACCTCAGGAAGTTCGTCTTCTTCCACAGTTCCCGATTTGTTTAGCACGGGTACAACTGCAAGTCGATGGGTTCGAGCTATTTGAAAAGAGGTAGGATCGTGGGCTGGAATTATTGGGTATAGATGTCCTACCTTACCTGTATCGATCCGACGATCGAAGATTATGGGTATCATGTTTCCCATCTCGGGGTTATACAAACCGGCTTGCCATGCGGCATAATCTTTCTGGAAGACAGGATGTGCAGCTACGGCTACCATCCCCCGCATCAGTTCTGGTCGCGGCATCTCAAGGTTTGCGGTACCCTCAGGACCGGAAATACTTATCACGTACGAATCGATATTTTTTGACTCCCTGTCTACCTCAAGATCACTCAAGGCACTTGAACATTCTGGACACCAATTAACAAGATAATCGCCTCGGTATACCAGCCCCGCCTGGTACAGTTGCACGAAGGCATTGCGTACAGAGTCGCAGTACGCGGGATCCATTGTGTACGCTTGGCGCTCCCAATCGCAGAGGAATCCCAACTTGCGTACCTCTTCGAGGATTTCTTCCTTATATCGGTTTGCCCATTCTGCTACGTGCTTCCGGAGAACTGTAGGCCTTAGCTGGCCTCCCAAGCGCTTCCGAACCAATACTTCGGTAGCAATCCCAGCATGGTCTGTACCGGGAAGTGAAAACACCTCCTTCCCTCTGATCCTTTCCCATCGAAGCATTGTATCCTGAATTGCCACCATTAAGGCATGACCCAAGTGCAGGTTACCGGTGACATTCGGCGGAACCAATAATACGGAGAACTTTTCTCGCCCACCCCGGTTAGACGCTTTAAGATAGTTTCCCCACACAGAGGACCATTTTTCTTCTGCAGCGGCAAAGCTTTCTTTATAAGTTTGCCGAACCATTTTCTCCCCCCCCATTCCTTCCCCTTCCACAAGTAATAAATCGGCTTCATTAAATGACTTAGTTTTAAGTTCTCAAGTTTGCCGAACCATTTTCTCCCCCCCATTCCTTCCCCTTCCACAAGTAATAAATCGGCTTCATTAAATGACTTAGTTTTAAGTTCTCAAGGATGTATATCTTGAGAAAATACCGCTGGGGAAGGGTAATCGAAGCAAAGGACATGATCATGGTGATACTAGAACTGCCTCCTGCGCTCAATTCGATCTCCGTAAAACTTGGTGTAATCTGGGCTATAGCATCCACACTTTCTATCCCCAGCACTTTCTCCAGACAGGCCGCCACCTGAACCCTAATAGCTTCCGCCAATGGGTTTTCAATAGTAAGTTTGAATTGATTATCTCCCGGTTCAACCGTCTCGGGGCCTACTAATGTCATTCGGAGGCCCGAAGGATAGGTATCTACGGGCAACCCGCAGAGCGGACACGCAACCACCAACCGCTCAAGTGGTTGTGTTGGATGAACCAGGCGTCTTACTTCCGCAGGTGCCTGGCAAAAGGGACAAGCCCCGATAAATACTTCCTGCTTATCATAAAGGAAGTCATCCACATACCTGTCGGTCAATCGGAATACCCCCTCTCTCGAGTTCTTTAAGATATACGACAGGACTGCTCTTCCCGAATCTTCGGCAATATGTTGTACGCTTTCCATCCTACTCAAAACCTGGGTAGCCGCATCAACGCTATAGCTCGCTCTGGACACGCTTCTAGAAAGAGCAGTGAGACTGTTCTTGAATTGTCCCATCAGCCCTTTAATCTCAGGGGGATAAACCTTAAGAGCTGCCAAGTCCTCCCCGTTTCTATATCCTTGACAAAGCCTTTCAAGTTGCTTCCGTGGAAACATGGTCAGGTGAACGTTAAACGTCTTTTTTTCGAGACAGGAATAGGAATAAATAAAAATGGTTGTGGTTCCCGTTTTCCCTTGTCCGTCCTGTTCACTCCACCTCGCCCACATCAAATCTTTACCATCCGGGATGTTTGGAAATAGGTCTTCCCCATCTTTAACCCGAATCTCCACTAGACTTGATCCTCCGCCATACTCAAGGTAAGAACCGTGTTTCTCCTCCAAAGAATACACTGCTCTAGAAAGTTTTGAGCCATAAACTCGTGTCGGATCACCGAAAAGTAAGAAACCAGGTCCACTTTCCCCAAAACTTTCGGAAAGAGTATTGTTGAGTACCCGGACGGCTTCCCCCAAGGAGTAGCCGGCACGAATGAGCCCTGAGAAAAGGGCGTTTTCACCAGGATTGCCCATTCTCACCTGAAAAGTGGATACTAGAGCGCTGGCCCAGCTATCGAGTAAATTTAGGCCCAAGTGATAATCAGAATCGTAGGTTCCTGGCATCAGTTGGAATCCATCACAGGTATTTAGAAATATATTGGCGGTTTGTAGTAGGTGAGCCTCCAAAATACGCCCCTGAGTGCATGGTCGCCCGCTCCCGCAAAGAGGAAACCTCCTCTTTGATTCTTCAGGTACTCTTAGTTCTCCCCGCCTGCGGCCACAGATCACATCCTCTCCAAGAAATACCTTATCGGGGTGTCCATGAGCATAGATGTTAATCCACGAATTTCCTTTTGGGCAGTTTTCCAAAATTGCCTTGATGCTAGCACGTTTCCGGTTCAATATTCTATCCTCGTTGAAAGCATCAGCCAGAGGCTGATAAACGAAAAGATCCTCCTTGGGCTGATAGGGCAATCCATCGAACAGCAGACTTCTAGCGACCAACCGTGTGAGAGCAGGAAAACTTCTGGCAGTCATAATTCCAAATGGAATATCTTGTTGCATTCCTCTATCCGTGATTAGACCTGTGACATGGCACAATTCTTGTAGGAAGTAGGGGGTAAGGAATCGGGGTTCGACGAAAAGGACAAGAGAAAAAAAATTGCACCTATGAAACTCACTAATATGTCGCATCACTGCAAGCCGACAACTTTTGACCACTGAAAAATACTTGGCCACCGGATAATATGGACTTCCTTCCAAAGTAGCTACCATCAGCCCCGCACTCTTTACCTTTCTCTCTTCATCAGTTAACTGCCAAGATTCGTCGAAAAATTTCTTGCTCGGTTCAGAGTCAGGAAAACACCACTGGGAGTATTCCCAATGACAAGAAGTATCAAAAAAATTAGGAGGAAACGTGTCTAGAGAGTTTTCTCCATCGGACATTATAGGTACAAGTAACACTCCCTGTTTTAGAGTGGCTGGCACCACGTCTATAACCTCATTATACTGCGTAGCATCCCGAACAATGATGACCTGTTTCTTACCAAGGATCATAATATCACCCTTTCGAGACCAGTGATGACTCTCTGGCCGGGAGCAGGAAAGTATTCCAGGCCGTATGGAATATATCAGCCCCCACAATAGCAAAAGCCTTGACAAGATGGACATGAGTGATCGTTTCCTTCGTAGTTCGAACAGCGAAAAGAAAGACCCCCTCTTGACCCTCTCTTAAATCGAACTCCCTGAAGGGTACTTCGTAAATAATACCGTTCTTATTGGCGCTGGGCCAACGAAGCGTTACAATCCCCTTTGTTCTACCCGTGCCTTGATTTTTCACTCGAACAAGGAATTCCACCCGATCATCAGCGTAGAATGGCAAGGTTCCATGGATCGATAATGCCAACCGGAAGTCAGGACCATCGAAAGTAAAACCGCAACGTGGGCAAAGTGAAGCCACACGTCTAAGCTGGGGGTCAATGAAGCTTCGATACTCTTGACGATGGGTGGGATTAGAGCAGTATTGACAAGGACCTCCTGACTCCGAGCTATCCAACCAGAACTTCTGTCTATATAAATCCGAGAAATGTTCTGAAGATTTATCAACGCGCTCGGCAAGGTAATTACAAAGCCTCTCTTGCACTTTTGAGACGCAAGATTCTAGTCGGGCTATGCGCCGCTCAAAAGTCCCCACCTCTTCCGTAGTAAGATGTAAAGTATTCGCTAACCCCGATAATGAATTCTCCAACTCTTCCTCTAACCTAAAAATAGGTGTAACTTTGATGCCAGATAGCCGAAGGGTACGAATGCCAAGGACAGTCCTACAAGCCCTTCCTATTGGTCCGTCATTCCAGGATGGGTAATGTATATAGTAGTAATAATCGTTTAATTGCAGCCAGTCACCACTAAAGAGGTATATTCTCGAATTTTCTTTATTGTAATCTGACTCATAAAGGTAATGTAATTCTGGCGCTCCCTCTTCCCGCTCGATAATAAGCAGAGGTGAAGAGTTTAGTTGTCTAGCGGCTGCACCTTGTAGATCGATAGTGACAACGTAGCCCTCGATGCCGTTGCACTGTACCACGCAATGGCCTGCCTCCTCCCTAACTATTCGGATCGAGCCAGATGGTTGAGGCGCACTTAACAAACCGAAAGAAGGGTCTCCGACCAGGTACCACCCGGGTGTATCCATGTGACCACTACGTATCACTGCGTTAAGGACCCTTACTATCTCGCCTACCTTCCACCCTGCACGAAGAAGAGCGAGAAAAAGCCTATTCTCCGCCTCCCAAGCCATCTTCACCAGATTGCTACCTACGAAAACCCCAGCGTAACCTGACAAGCTCCTGAGCATCAAACTGACGCCGTGAGGAAAAATGGCGTCCCCAAGCTTAAAGGTCATGCATCCGTTAACGAACCAGACCGCTGCAGGAATAGAGGCAGGATCGACAGGTATTCCCTCAGTGAGAAAGCATTTTCCCGGGGTGTGTCCGCAGTGCGGAATAGTCGCCGCTCCTACTACCTGAATTGGGCCGAACATGGGATCACGACCGCATACGTATCCGTCTGAGAGGTACATAAGATCCTCCCTACTGTGGCCATGAATCCCAAATGAGGTAAAAAATCTACCCCGGTGGTAGTCCAAAGCCCCCACCCCTGCCGACCGCTGCCCATAACTCCACAATCCTTCGTGTTCGTAATCTGCAATCTCCTTATTGAGTCTCAGGAAAAGCAAATGATCGCCCCCGCTTATTCGGGAGTAGATACAGTTTTTTGTTACTATATCAGTGGCCCCAGTTGCAGTGGGCGCAGTGATAATTCCCCAATGTACCTTCCAAGGAAGATTATCGGCAATCCGCCCAAAGTGAAGTAATGCTTCAGGGGTAAAGAAATCAGGAGGACCAAAAACCGTAAAGAACCTGGCCCCACGCCTCCGGAGATATCTCTCCATGGTTTCAGACATGATGACCTCAATGGAGACTAAATCCGCTCCCTTTAAGGCGGCAAAGGCCGCCGCTGGCGCTGGCCATCCATCCCATGGAGGAGAAAACACTACATACTCACTTTCGTTGGAACCCACGCATGTTTCAGTCAGAAAAGACGTGTCACCGAAACGGCATCGCCAAAGGTCCCCGATCGTTTCCCACGATGGTGAATTAGACGGCTGTCGCGATTCTCTTTTGTGCCGTCTAGTTGGAACCGATAGGTACTGCAAAAGCTCATTCAACGGAAAAGCCCCAGGCCGTAAAAGGAACGGCACCATGTCGGGACCGTCTAGTATACCGGCAGCCGCGAAGGAAAGAAGGTCCCGTGTCTCAACAATGTTGAAAAAATCCACAATTGTCACCTCTGCACCGATCATAAATTTCCAGAAACCCATTGAACCCTCGAAACAACTCCTTCAGCACAAAAACCATTCTGTCTACGTACGACCCGCAATTTGGAGCACCTTGCTACCTGTTCGCCTATTGAAGACTAAACTCACAGCCATATGTGATGATTAAGGTCTTCAACTGGTTTCTTTCCTCTGTGTACGAGCTATCCATTCCCTCGAAAGAGTCTGTAGATTAGCTAGGTGAAACTCAGGAACCATCACCCTGAGGTAGTTTGGGTAAAACTCACTTAGAGGTAGACGGCAAGAATCCGGTTCCCCACCCCTCTCCAATATGTACCACGCACTATTGGTCAATTTTTCTATGTAATCAACATATATGCTTAGTCTATCGCGGCCACAAATCTTTCCGTGTCCCGGAATGACCAAAGAAATGTTTAATGAAGATAACTCCGCAAGAGATCGTAGATAAGTAGTACTTTCACCTTCCCCCCAAAAAGGCGGGCTATTCTCTAGGATTGTATCCCCCCCGAGAAGTATGTCGCCATAGACTCCACAAATACTATCTACGGTGTGACCAGGACAATGAAATAAACGTAGCCACCCTCTGCAACATCTTATCTCAATACTTGAGGAAAAAAGCAAGTTGGGAAGGCGTACCCCTAAATCAATCTCCTTTTCCTTAAGTTGTAACATGGTTGTCTCATGAGAACAGATGATCCCTTCAGGGAAATAGCTAGCCCCAAGTAAATGGTTTACATGATGGTGAGTGTAGACGATAATGCGAACCGATTTTCCCAACTGCCGACAGCTTTCTGAAATTAGTTGAGCAACTGTTTTCTCCCCAGGAGGGTCAAACAAAATAAATCCGTCCTCACCTTCTATCAGCACCGAATTCCGTTCTTTGACACCACCGTTTCCAAAAACTCGAATATCCTCCGGCAGCATAAACATCTCCTCACGAATGACGCCCGCAGGGCGTCTTGTTTAAGTTGACCCTTTGCATTGAAGCATTTTCAAAGGCCTCAAATATGCCCTCCCGAACGTTCCCGGTTCCCGTTTTCATCAGCGTGCATGGGTGAACTTGACCGAAAGCATTGATAAAAAAAATCTCCCTCCCTGCGGAACACTCCCCAGTACTTCGAAAGCCTACCGTTCTAATAACAAAACCCGAAGGGGATAACTCGTTTCGCTTAGATTCCACCACTCGCCATAGAAACGATTCTTCATCCTCGTTGAGTCTACGTTCATCCAAAGACCCACGCGGGGAATCAAATATCCGGCTCAGGGTAATGGATTTGAATCCTAAGCGATGTGCTAAAGCGATGGTTTCCCCAACCTCATGGATATTGAAGGAATCAACTACCATTATACAGTCCATTTCAACTCCCCGAAGCATTTCGATTTTCTCCATCAATCTAGCGAAACTCCCTGGTGCTCCCCTCATGCCATCATGGGTAACAGCTGTAGCTCCGTCAAGGCTTACCGATAGTTCTAGGGGTCCCATTCGCAACAGGTCTTCATACACGCTCAACGGAAGAGTTCCATTGGTCAAAAGCTTCACTAATATTCCTCTTACCAGAACTGAGGCAACAATATCTGGTAAGTCTTGTCTTAGAAATGGTTCACCTCCGGTGATCAGTACTTTGTGAACCCCTAATTTTGGAAAGAAGGAAACGACTTTTAGGCATTCCTCCGTCGTTAGCTCTTTTCCTTGCCCAGTAGTGCGAAAGCAGTGGGCGCAATTTAAATTGCATCGCTGGGTAATTTCCCAAGCAATACGTTTTCCCCCGGTATTAACCGGACGATAGCAGCACCTCCAGTCCGTGCTCACCCTTACCGAGGCAATATCCCCCAAGCTAATCCCTCCTCATACCCTCAAGTGTATGGGCCTTAGAAACCAACTTCTCAAAAGCACTCAATATATCGTTAATGTCTTCTACACTCCCTGTGAGCAGTCCTGACCCAAGGGGTTGGCCAGTTATCAACATCTTCTTGTATGCACGTTCTGACTGGGGACAAAGAGTGATCCGGGCGGGACGAGCGCCAGGTACCTCAGGTGCATACACAGGATTGGAATAGATAGGGTATGGGGCCATGTCCACTCCCGCTATTGGCACTCCCTCGGCCCGAAGAGCATCTACAAACAGATCGCGCCCAATTCGTGCGATAAGTTCGTCTCCAAGGTTGATCACGAACGAGTAATAACCATGGCTAGTTACCCCTGGATGCACTTGTTGAGGGAACAGATCTGGCGATAAACTGTTGAGCCCTGACAGCAAGCGCTGGGCGTTTTTATGCTTGACCGAGATATGCTCGTCTAGCCTCTTCAGCTGCTCCCTAAGTAATGCACCTTGGATTTCTGTCATGCGAAAGTTACCCCCTAGCTTCTTGTGTTCGTATCTGGAACCATTCTCCCTTCCGTGATTTCTCATTTCGCGACACCATCGGTCTATTTCCGGGTCTTTCGTAACTATTATGCCACCCTCACCGGCACTCATGTTCTTTGTCTGGGCGAAGCTAAATATCCCGGCATCGCCCAGCGCACCTACTCGCTGTCCCCTCCACTCTGCTCCATGAGCTTGGGCACAATCTTCTATTACCTTAAGGCCATGTCTTATAGCTATAGAAAGGATTTCATCCATGCGACAAGGATGCCCTCCTATATGCACGGGTATAACCGCAACAGTCTTGGAGGAAAGTGCTTTCTCAAGGCTTGTAGGGTCCATACAATTGTAATCAGGATCTACATCTACAAAAACGGGCAACGCTCCTATCAGGGACACTGCCGTAGCAGTTGCAATGAAAGAAACAGAAGGAACAGCGACCTCGTCTCCTGGACCTACCCCTGTCGCTTGGAGTGCCATTGAAAGGGCAACGGTTCCATTACAGACAGCCACGGCAAAAGGGACACCTATATACGCTGCGAACTCTTTTTCAAACGCCTCAATCTGACCTCCCGGGACGTTGCCTCCTAGCCTCCCGTTTTTTAAAACTTCCTGAACCGCAGATATGGCTTCTACACTTATAGATGGCCAAATGGGAAAGGGTTCTCTCCTAATCGGCTTGCCACCTAAAACGGCTAGTTGCATTTGGTTTTTTCGCCTCGCTTCTCCTTTCAAGGTACTTCTCTGCGCACCTGATACTCAGATCCCTGATCTCACTGAGGATTCGTGCTCTCTCTTCCTTTGAAATGGCCCGACGGGATTGGAGGACATTAAGCGTATGCGAGCACCGGAATATGTAGTCCAATGAAGGATACACAAGACCCTTTTCCAAAAGTCTTGCGGCTTCATCCTTCATCAACCTGTATTCTTGGTAATAGACCTTGGGGTCAGCTACCTCCGTATAGTACTCTGCCCACTCGTGAACCTTCGGGAGAAGGACCTCATGGTACCGCATCGATCCGTCCCAAGGAAGAGAAAACAAATCGATAGGATAATCAAAGCACCAAAGTAAGAGCCAATCTAAGCCAGTAGCGATCTCGACACTCACTGGTTCAAGTTCGATCTGTCCCACCTTTTGGTAATAGGAGATTTGGGTTAACTTTATTCCGTCAAACAGAACGGCGTAACCGGGACCACTTGCACCGAGGGATTCGCTTACAAACTCGTTTGGAACAAACCTTACATCATGAAGAGCAGGGTTTATTCCTACGGAACGCAAACTTTCAAGGTACATATCAAGAACATCATCTGGAGGCGGCTTTAACAACACCTGGAAAAGGTGGTGCAAGGGGAGGCTCGCCGGAGACAAAAGCTGATCGTTAAACCAATCAATCCGTCGTACTGGCTGAACATAGGCAACTCGAAGCGGGTGCGGCCCCAAAACGCCAAAAAAGGTAGCCGGATGGAAGTTCCCTCCACCTCCTTCAACATCGTGCGGCTCAAGTCGAGTGCATCCCTTCGAGGTCCAGAAATTCATCCATTGCTCACGAAGTAATACATATGATTGAGTCATACACGCGTTGCTCTCCCCCTAATTCTTTAAAATCCGATGCGATGTCCCTAGAACCAAGAGATGGTTACTCCGGTCTCGAACTCATTTCATACAGTTAACCCCTTTTCGAAGATGATAGGAATGAGTCTTTACGGTACATCGAATTAACTAATCTAGTTATCCTGACGCAATGGCTAAATGACTTCGCTGTTTTTACCGGAAAACGGATGAAATTCACCTTAACAAAAATAACAGAAACTATCGACAACATGGGTAAGAGCAAGAAACAAGATCATGACACATGGACTAACCTGCAAACGAATAGAAAAACTGTCAGACGGACGTTCTTCCCTTAAGGTGCCTCTACTATGATAGTGCATAGATAACCAGCATGCACTAGGTCCTTTTGGGGAACTCTGCTCACTGAAAGCTTCTTCTTTTGCCCCCTCAAGAATGGACAATAGGGATCTGGCTCGTAAAGGTTATGATACAGCCTTCTGCCTATGCAGCCACCTTTGCAAGCCGGCATGTGTGGGCAATCCATGCAGGCTTCAGGAACCGAATAAACAGACAGGGTTGAGAACTTTTCGCGGATCACCTCTTCAGTTATTCCCTGATCAGTCTTAATGTTAATTGCAGCCTTATTCCAATAAACACATGGAACAAGGGAACCATCAGGCCGAACCCTTAGGCTCTTTCCCCCGCAGGAGCATCCAACATCTATTTCTCCCAGCACCGCATTTATAACCGGTTCGTTACATGACACCAGCTTGCTATGTTCGAATAAAGTATCGATTGCCATCCAGAACTGATCATAAGTAAGTTCGAACTCTCGGCTGTGAACTGGTTTATAGATATTAAGGCGAAGGTTTACATCCCAGTACCGGACGAAATCAATTAGTTGAGGGATGGCATGAAGGTTAATGTTCATCAGACACGTAGCTATGCTTATGTTAAGACCCAACTCCTTACACCTGGCAATGGCAGAGGTAGCCAATTCCCAAGCGCCCGCCCCCCTAAATTGGTTCTGCTCCATAGCATTTGGGAACTCTACCGAAATGTCAATGTCATTGAATTGTTTCAGTTCCTCTTCTGAAAGCAGTGCAACTGTATAACCATTCGTAGTGAGGCTTACCTTCTTACCATTAGAAAATAAAAATTCAATAATCTTTCCGAAATCTGGGTTCAGACCATTTTCCCCGGTCCCGAGATTTATACTATCCGCTTGTTCGAAGACTGAAAGAATTTTCTTCACCGATTCCAATGACAGCGTGTTTGTCTCTCCCCCTCGGGAATAGCAATGGGGACACTTAAGGTTACACGCATCTGTCGTACCTAAACCTATGGACGTAAACACGAACTAAATCACTCCTTTACTGTTTGTGAGGGACGACACCCCTAATTAGCACCATCCGAACGAGTCTTTCCTCGGTCGGGAATTCGCTCGCTAATCGTAGCAATCTATTAAATTCAGGGTCTTCAATACCCTTAAAGCCTTCCAACTGAAAGGGCCTTGGCATTGAGACTACCTCCGCCAAAAGAAACCCTGCCTCGCAAAGAAGACTTTTATAAAACTCAAGGTCTTGATGATATTCTTTCGGTCCCTTTCTTTCCATCTGATACCAACGTAAGCGTCTAGCCAGATCTTCAAAAAGTGAACTTGGTGGGATTGCCCAATCCTCTACCAACAATATTTCACCGCCTGGCACTAGGCAGTAAAAAAAGTTAGCCGCTACCTTCCTCATCTCTTCAGGAGGAAGGTGGTGGATCGTTGTCATACAAAATACTCTATGGAACGTACTAGCCGGTGGAAGCCATTCTTCGAGGGACACCAATTCTAGCGATACACGCCCCCGCGCAATCCAGGGTGAAAGGGTATCTTGGGCGACCTCAATGAATTCTCTGCTGGAATCTACACCCACCAGTTCAACATCTCTTAACTCTAGGAGCTGCTTGACAAATATTCCCGGACCTATCCCTGCATCAAGTACCTTCATCCCTTGCTCAAGGCTAGCTTTTTGTAAAACGATGTCGTCCACAGGAGTAAGTCTAATTGACCGTGCTAGTTCGTTAGCCTTACGGCGTTCTACTAGAAAATTCTCTGCTGTGTAGCCACCCCATCCGCTATTTAAATCATTCATGGCAGCCTCCGGCCGGTCTTTCGGCGTACTTCGAGACGGTTTGGAGCAGAGGAAGATCAAGGTTAGGAGGTATTCTTCCATAAAGATTCCGCTTTTCTTGTACGCTGGCTACATGCACAGACATTAAAGGAAAGCCTTGGGTCCTCTCCGAAAGTAGTCTGTACAGGTCCTCGATAAGCCAATTGATAAACCCCCTGCTGGTTGCGCAAATGGTATCGTCTACCCCATGTATATCTGTATATTGAACATAAGCGTTGTAAACACAGCCCCCACCGCATATGGAAAGAGCTATACATTCTCGGCAAGTCTTGGATCGAAAAGGGGTCCGATTGTTCCACTCCAAGAACCAGGAATTCTTGCGAAGATCCTGTGTGTCTGTCACGTTTCCAATGAAGTATTGTCTTGACCCTATAAAACCCTCACAAAGTCCGACCGCCCCGTCCGGCGCCACTACAATTCGGGATCCGCAAGCAGGACAATCCTTTAATCGTCTTGATTCTTCGACGAAGGGACGGATCCGGCGCATAATGTGCTCCACATATAACCCTTCTTTCCGCGCCACCTTGAATGCTTCGATATACCTCTCTACCACTAATTCAATAGGTATCTCCACCCTCTCCTCCGGGGTTTCTATGATGTGGAGAAGGTCGAGCCCAATGCTAGGCGTCTGTACCTCTCTAGCCAAGAAAGTTACAACCTCGCTTACGTTTGGGGCTACATGGGGTCCAAACACCGTTGAGACCACAGCGACACAACCCTTCTCTCTAGCCAGGCGGTATCCCCTGATTGCATCGCAAAATGTCCCGCTCCCGTCCGAGTAAGTCCTCATACAATTATGAATCCTCTCGGGCCCATCAAGAGAAACAATTAAGATTACGCGATTTCTTGCAAGGAATTCAGCTACCTCCGGGGTTATGAGAGAGCCATTGGTTTCCAGGATCAACTCGAGTTCTCCTCCAAGGGTCCCTTCGGCTTCCAGTTCCCTAGCCCTACGGATTGCCCACATCATCACCTCAGGGTTTGTGAGGGGCTCACCTCCGTACAGAAAAATCGTCTTTCGCTTCCGGGACGACTTAGCCGAATGCCAAGCGAAGAAATCAAGTGCTTTTTCTAGGGTTTCCACATCCAGTCGCTCACCCTGAATGCCTTTCAGATTTTTAATTATTAGGCAATACTTGCAGTTAAAGTTACATCGGGTAGTTAGGAAGAGTTTAAGGATATGAATAT
The DNA here is from genome assembly GCA_000987045.1 of Clostridiales bacterium PH28_bin88. Classification (GTDB taxonomy): domain Bacteria; phylum Bacillota; class PH28-bin88; order PH28-bin88; family PH28-bin88; genus PH28-bin88. The sequence continues at coordinate 63,558 of LAKY01000025.1, forward strand.
CAGGGGTCTTATCCATGCTCTCCCTAAGCATTTCCTCGACCAGTTCATCCTCATTAGCATTAATCGGCACCAGGAAACCGTCTGACGTCAGACTATGTATTGCTTGTCTCTCCATTTCGGAGAGCTGTTGTTCATGATTTGAATCAAGCCAAGTCAACTGCTCTAGGAATGAAGTCAATTCCGGCCGAATATAAGCCACCTTCAAATTAAAAGAATTGAACCATGCGAGCCGATTATCGTTCCGCAACTCATGAACAAATTTCGATTTTTTCAATAGGGTCATTTTTTAACGCTCCTTCCTTCTTGGCTATGAGAAAATCCCCCATAACCAGGTAATCCATTTCCGTATTCCAGAAGCATTCGAAGGCGTCTTCAGGGTTATTGACTATGGGCTTCCCCTTTACGTTGAAGGATGTATTCAATATCGCGGGAACCCCTGTGAGCTTCTTAAATTCCGTGATAAGCCGGTAGAATTTTTTATTTTGTGACTCGTTAACCGATTGAACCCTAGCGGTCCCGTCAACATGTGTAACAGCCGGAATAGTATCCCTTACAACAGGAAGTACGTTATAAACCATTAACATGTACGGAGAAGGCTGTATACTATCGAAAAGCTCACCCACGTACTCTTCCAATGTTGCAGGGGCAAAAGGACGAAAATCCTCGCGGAACTTAACCTTTCTGTTTACTTTGTCTTTCATATCGGCAAATCTTGGATCGGCGAGTATACTGCGGTTCCCAAGAGCCCTAGGTCCAAACTCCGCCCTACCCTGAAACCAACCCACGATATTCCCCTCACTAAGGATCTTGGCTGTTACCCTTTCGATATCTGAGTACTTCCTGTAGGGGATCCTTTTATCGTCTAAGAATTTTTTAATCTCCTCGTCAGAATGACCCTTCCCCAGGTAAGGATCAAAGTATCGAAGTGGATATCGAGGAGTCCCAGACAGACGGTGGTATATTTCGAGGGCTGCCCCCAAAGCGCTGCCATCGTCCCCAGCTGCTGGCTGCACAAATATCCCGTCAAAACCCATCTCCCTCATTATTCGCCCGTTAGTTACGCTGTTCAAAGCCACTCCTCCCCCAAGGCACAAATTATCCGCCCCTGTTTTGTCCTTTAGCCATTTAACAAAATGTAATACCGTCTCTTCCGTGATTCTTTGGAGGGAGGCAGCGATTATCTTATGATGTGAAGTTAGGGGCTCTTCCGGTCTCCTAGGCGGGCCAAATTCCTTTAAGAACCGTTTTGAGAAGTAAGACCCCACACGGGTATGATAATTGAAGTAACTCATATCCAAAGCGAAGCCCCCTTCGGGGAGAAGACGCACGATGTGCCTGAATGTATTAATGTATTCGGGCTCTGCGTAAGAAGAGAGGCCCATTATTTTTCCCTCGTCCGAGTCCGGACAAAATCCCAGATAAGAGGTCACTGCAGCGTAAAGATATCCTAAAGAATGAGGATAGTCTACATGTTTCAAATTGATAAAGCGATTACCCTCCGCTAACGAAAAGGTAGTTGAGGCGCGCTCTCCTCTGCCGTCAATAATGAGTACCGCTGCTCTCTCGAAGGGAGAAGGAAAGTAGGCACTAGCACGGTGGCTGGCATGGTGGTCGACGTAGTAAATCGGACCCTTAAACCCCAGTTTCCTGATATCTCGTTCACCAACTGCTTTCTTGGCCATTTGGTAACGTAAATTAGCCAAGGAGGAACTTGTAGCTAATGGGAAATAATTCATAAAGGTCCGAGCGACCATATTTCTGTAAGATAAGGGATAATTGTACTGAAATACTACAATATCAACCTGCTCGATGTTAATAGATGCCATGTCCAGCGCGCACTTGATCGCTTCCATCGGGAATGCATGGCTGTGTTTCCTTTGATCGAAACGCTCTTGGGCCGAAGCGAAGACCACATGATTATTTTTTAAAAGCACGGCTGTAGCATCATGACCAGGGTACTTCAGTCCTAAAATATACATTCGGCCCCTCTCCCTTCTACAAGCCTAGGCGCATGTTCTCGTGGCCGATAGACATGTTTAGTGCACTCTTCCTCTTGATTATTGGTTCGTATACCTTTTCAAGAGTCTCTTTATCAGGTCTATCCTCTCCCGTACTGTCTCGAATGTCCCATATTATTTCCTCAAGAAGACCCTTAACCACTATACAGTTTCGACGGTCGATCCCGCCCTCTTTAGGAAAGAGTTTTATTCCATCCCTCACGCAACCGCCACCACAGATGCCGATGGCATAACAATCTCGACACGCAGGCAGATTGAGAGGATACCGGTTCTTCCAAGCGTCGAGCCGGTTCCCTTTCTTTCTCCCAAGGTTGTAGCAGTTGGTTATCGTCAAGTCCGGGAAAACTACAATCTTCTCGCCGCAGGCACTGCAGTCACGGAAGCGGAATTCCCGATAAACTAAGGGCTTGATTCGCCGTCCAAGTTGATCAACATAGGTCCTAGTCTCCTTAGCGATATGAAAAATGTTCCTCATCTTTTGGGCGAACGTCTCAACATTCAGGGAATTGTCATAATCACTGGTATAGTGTGGGAGGTCGAGCCCGAGACTATCTGGCTGGAGTTCTTCAATAATGTTTTTAACCATCCTGTCGATTTCAGCAACGTTATGCCTACCAGCAACCATAGACACTCCAATGACGCATCCCGCCTTTCGCATCCTCCAATATGACTCTATAACAGTATCAAAGGTAGATCGCCCTCTCACATCCCTTCGCATCATGTCATTGGCGGTCCGGTCGCCGTCCAGCGATATCAGAACGTTAACTCCTAATTCTGACAGTCTATGCGCCTTTCGATCGTCAATTAGAGTACCGTTAGTAAATAGGACTTTGATCCCCTTCGCCTGACTGAATAAATAGTCCGTCACTTCCCAGTTAGTGATAGGCTCACCCCCCGTTACAATGAACACACCTTCCCCCACTTTGTCCCGGTACATCTCGAGGACCTTATGGGCAGTCAACATGTCCATTACCTGGACGCCATTCGGGTTTGAGGTCGAGTTTTTAAAATATGAGCAGTAGGAACAGGCTAGATTACAAATGCTAGTTACCATCACCATAAACACGGTGACTTTCGGATCAGGCGGCACTAACGCTGGGGCGGCGTCGAACAATTGACTAACCCTATCCCACAATCTACCATACTCCTTAATGGTCATAAATTGAAGCTCCAAGGAGAGAGGATGAAAAAGGGCTACCTCTTCATTTCGCCGAAACACAATAAGCTCCTTATGCTTCTCAGGGTTCATGAGCGTCCCTCCTGTTAGACAAATTGTTCCGAATACCATCATAGTATCTATAGATGTCCTCCAAAATGCTCTTCTCTGGGACGGACGTAAATTTACCGTTTTGTATGATAACGCGTCCGTCAACTAGCACATTTGTTACGTCCCGCGGAGTCGTCCCGAATACCAACATAGACTCCACAGTTGCCCGATCAATATACTTGGTAGGTGGAATTATAACAGTAATCACGTCCGCCTTTTTCCCAACTTTGAGAGAGCCGATTTCCCTATCCAACCCCCAAACACTAGCACCTCCAATAGTAGCCATCTTTAACAGGTGTCCGGGTGTGACCTCCGGGAACCGGGACCACCCTAAGATAGCCCCCGCTAACCTGAGTTCCGCCCAAGGGTTAAATCCCCCACTACTCAATGGCCCATCCGTCCCAAGGCCAGCCTTAATCCTCGCTCGTCCCCAGGCACTTAAATTTGGGGTCGGGCATCCTAGCAGCGCTCCATTAGTCGGACAACAGACCAAGTTAACACCGATCTCCCTCAGGCGGTTCAGGTCCTGCTCTTCAAACACGTTACCATGAAAACCTACAGTGTTTGAGTCTAGAAGCTTTAGCCCGTCTAGCCAATCCACTAGGTCTTTTCCGTATTGCTTCCTCACATAAGCTACCTCATAGGGGTGCTCTCCAAAGTGGAGGCAAAATCTCACCCCCCATTGTTGTGCAACCTTCTTGGCATCCTGGAGGGTAAATGGCAAAGTTGCATACGGACTATGAGCACCAATAGAAAAGCTTACAAGCCCCCGAAACTGCTCAGTAATCGCTGCAAGCCTTTCCGCCATTTCCTTGACCGATTCGGCCCGAGGGACCTGATAGCCCCATGGGTACTCATCAACCAACATCGGAGCTGCCACGCAACGCAGACCAACCTCCGCAGCTATCTGAATGTTTAAACCTGTCCTGCTAGAATCGGCAAAGCATGTTATCCCAGACTTGGCCATCTCCAAAACTCCGGCCCAACTAGAATATTGACTATCCTCGAAAGTTTTGGACTCCAAAAAGGGAGATGATTGCTCAAGCCACTCCATTAGGGATAGACCCCAAAATTTCCCTCGCAGAAACGTAGCTCCCGTATGCGTGTGAGCATTTACTAGACCTGGCATTACGACTTGATGCCGGGCATCCATTCTTAAATCAGGGGGCAGCGGAGGAATCCCATCACCGATCCAGGCGATTCGATCCCCCTCTATGAGTAGACTATAACCAATTAAAAAAGGTTGGTTAGGTTCGCACGTATAGATGATGCCATTCTCTATCAATATCCTCATAACATTAGAGACCTTTCCTCAATTGTCCAAAAGAGCAGTTGTTACAGCTGTGCTCGGAGAAATTGAGCAAGAATCTCAGTAGTCCTGATACAAATCGGTGGTTATGCTCCTTACATACTTCAAAAAAACGCCCACTATTTGAGTTAGGCCTAATTCCTTCCCCGTAATTACTAACCAGGTAGGCCCCTACAAAGCATGCTCCTACGCCCCTTGTCAAATAAACCTCGGGGGCCATACTCTTACCAACCACGTCCGCCCCCAAAAGGCGAAGAGCCCTGATCTCTGCAGGAGATTCGAAACGGCCATTTTCCGTCACCCCATAAGTACCTCTTGCGAAAACCCTTGAATATCCCTCAAAGCGAAATGCAGAAGCTAACTGGTCGACCATTATCCGACACACAGGATTATCCATGTGTATGATAGAAATATCAGAAAACGGTGTGCTATGGCTTTTTCGCTGATCCAGGAAGTCTAGGGGTAGTACCACGTCACCTGGATCTAGAAGTTCGTTGACACTCCCAACACTTCCAGTGGAAATAATCCTTAGAATGCTCAGTTTCCTTATAACCCAAAATATCCTTTCTACACCGATTATCCGAACCCTTACATCGGTCGGATCCCAACCGTGGTAAGGGAAGAATATCCCGCGCCACGAGCCTTTTTGCCCTATCCATTCAAACAAAGTCCCAGCTACTGTTTCTCCCAGAGGGGTTGAGAAGCGTATCCCTTCATCAAGAATACGGAAGCCAAGAGGCTCCAAATAGACAGCAAATTGCTCGGTAGTAGAGCCTCCCATTATTACCCAGTCAATACTCTTCAAGAATCATTCCACCCCCAAACTTTTGATGCACTCTTGCAGTAAGGCCAGTGTAATCTCAGCATCAACCAATGACACCATCTCGAAGGGGCTATGAGTGTAACGAGTAGGGATTGCTACCACCATTGACGGAATTCCCTTCTTAGTGAATTCTAATCCGTCTGTTCCGTAGCCCACATAAACGGCATGCTGTAACGGAATTCCGCTTCCATGCGCCAGCTTAGTAAGACTCTGGACGGATTTCCTGTGATAATGAACATTACTATCCTTATGAACGAGAATAGGTCCTTTACCCAAGCCCGTGGAAATGCCGTGGTTCTTTAAAGGAGGTATATCACCAACTGGGCCAACATCCAGTACGATGCAAAGGTCAGGATGAATCGATTGCTCCACCGATGCCCCCACAGAATCGATCTCCTCTTGGGTAGAAACCCGAATATAAAGTTCCACACCGAGGCAATTTGGGGTGATACGCTCTAGGAGCACGGTAATTATCGCAAGTCCAATACGATCGTCCAGAGCCTTTCCCACTACCCGGTCCCCCAACCGACGAATCGGTGAGTTGCTGATAATTCGAGAGCCTACGGTGATCCCCTGGGACTCCGCCTGCTTATAGCTTTCAATTCCAATGTCCACAAACACGTATTCCCACTTGAAGCCTCGCCCTAGATCGATATACGATGCAAGATGCCCCGTAGTGGTTCCAAATACACCTTCGAACCTTCCTCCTTCTGGGGTTAACACAAGAGCTGGATGACCCAAGAAAGCACGCGCAGTGTCTGGTCCATTGCGGTAAGATTGACCGCTATCTATTGCTAGGAATCCTTCCAAGGTTACACCCTTTACCACGAAGCAGTATTCGTCGGCGTGAGCACTCAAGAGGATTTTGGGTCCCTTTCCGCCAACTTTACATGTGAGGTTCCCCAAGCGATCGACCCAAATTTCCTCAACGAAGGGACGCCACAACCCTTGGAGTGTCATGATTACCGCGTCTTCGTGCCCCACGGGCCCAGGAATGGCTGCTAACAGTCGTACTAGCTCAAATAACCTGTCGAGAACCATCTAACCACCCTTCCAAAGGACGGAATGCAACATCCACAAATGGATTTAATCAAGTAAATTGATTAGGACTCAGGAGTAATATACAATAACTTTGCCTACAAAGACTTCTCGCGCAGGAAGCCATCTTCCAGAGCGTATGACATATCACTACTCAAATGATCCTTCTATTTCTTCTAGCTCTGTTGCTACGTGTTAACAGATCGAAGGTGCCGCCTTCCGCTAAGGCATTAGTCGAGGTGTACTGTTGTATTTTAACGTTTGAGAATCGTCTGTCTCACGAACTGGTAGGTACTGTGAAGGTATCTCAATTTCAAATGGGATCAAGCTTCCCAGTATGGACCTATACCATAAAACTTAGGGGGCAACATGGTGTTATGACTACTTTTTGTTATCCGTACAAAATGATGAAGTTCCCTGGGGAATTCCGCGACAGGACAAAATATAATCTAGTTTCTACATTCCGGGAAGATCCATGATTTAGGTGCCACACATATTCCATTTTAGTATTATGACTCAAGTTTGGCGTAAAAAATTACCAAGTCTTGATACACAAGGCTTTCGAGGCTAATAGACAAGAACTGTAGTAGCGAATTGGTAATAATGTGTCAAAAAACCACTGATGGCGAGCTTTTCAGGACTACGAATTTGTGTTTCGCTACTACATTATTTAAGGGTAACCCCTCAAACCCTTGATATATTTAGCATTGGAAATATATGTCGCCAAACTTAGGTTATGAAGAGTGTTAAGGACGTGTTACTCTGCGGTAGGGCTTGGAAAAATGGATACATTCATTAACCTGCCAATTATTTTTTTGCCGTCCACTTAATTTCGGAGTAAATTAGCCGCCTGCTTGGTACAAACGTCCACTAATTCCGATTCATTCCATCGCAAGAAACAGCCAATATGTTTACATCTCTCGGGATATTATAACACGTGCTTACTTTTATTGGTTATTTTTCTCTTTTTTAACTTATTTCCCTTTTTCTCTCCGCAAACCATAGCTTGGGTCAATCCGATTTCGCTGATAGTGAAGAGGTGAAACAAAAACGCACAACACCTTGTTGCGCAATGCTTCCAGGATAATCCATTTTGGGCGCGTGCTACCAGGAACCCTCTTTCTTCATCGGAAAGAAGTCAACGCCAGTATTTATGCTGTACTACAAGGTATAGTATGTACCAATGTTGTTACTACCTAAGTACCTGTTTTATGCCCAACACTTCATGGTCTTGTGGCTCAATATCTGAAACTTCCTCATTGATCGTAAGAAAGATTTTATTGGCAATATGAATTAGTTTGTTGGAAACCACGTCAGCCGGGTGGGGTCTCTAGTACCTCATACTAGTACTTTACCGGGAGTGAGCTAGTGCCTGGCCAAAATTAGCTGCATGCTAAATGGCATGAACTGGTAGCAAAGAGATCAATGGATGAGTTGCGTAGAATCAAGGTATTTTAGTGATTGGGGATTTATTCCAAATTGTTGCAATGTTTTTCTGTTTCGGCACTAGTTGTTATGGCAAAATACAATTACTAAAAATCGGCACCCAAGAAATATAGAGCTAACCTGCCGGGTTTAAAGTAAAAAAAGGCAACATGCAGTTTATACTCCATTAGGCTGCCCTCATGGCTAACCTGATTGGTGCATAATCAAATTGAGCTTCATCGCCGGGATATTCCAACCGTTCGTAGTTCTTCCCGTTCTCTTACGTTATAGCAATGCAGCTTTCTTATATCCAATGGCGAGATACCCAGAACCATTCCGCTTTAACATAATTGGTTGATTTTAACCGAATCAATGCTCGGTATAAAGCGAAATGGGTGATCAATTTTCGCCGGAATACGTAACTAATGATAATAAGGTTACTTCAAGGGTAGTTAAACTTAGTGTTGGTTTTTGACAATTTAGTAGTCGCCGTAATGCAAAAAACCCACAACTGCCGTACAGTGTGGGCCAATTGAATAAGGAAGACTTGAAATGTTTTAACAATGTAACTGGTACACTACAGTCCGGTCTCCCTTAAAACACAGGTTTGGAATCTTAGCCTTAATAACTTTATTTGGCGACGGGAACCCTTTACTTATAGGAAGTCAGTCTGGTCCTCCCCCTAGACATTGTGCTTTAACTTTGCAGCTAGAAGTTCATTCAACCGTGCTACGTGTACTCGTTCCTGAGTCATGGAATCCCGCTCCCGGAGTGTAACTGTACCATCCTCTATTGTTTGGAAGTCCACTGTAATCCCAAACGGAGTCCCAACCTCATCTTGACGTCGGTATCGCCGGCCAATGCTGCCAGCCTCATCGTAACTCACGGAAAAGGCTCGGCGAAGCTCATCTTCAATGGCCCGGGCTCGTTCTACTAGCTCGGGTTTTTTCGCGAGAGGGAATACCGCAGCTTTCACAGGTGCAAGTGTTGGATGGATTTGTAGGACTGTCCTTTCTGATTCCACCCTGTATGAATCGGCAAGGAAAGTCAGAAGAGTCCGGTCGACCCCAGCCGATGATTCTATAACCACTGGAAGATACCTTTCTTTCGTCGTCTCATCGAAGTAAGTAAGGTTTTCACCGCTGAACTTCTGATGTTGTCTTAGATCATAATCCCCCCGGTGGGCGATTCCCTCAATCTCCTGCCAGCCAAAGGGGAACAGGTACTCGATGTCCACACAAGCTTTGGCATAGTGCGCCAACTCGTCCTGTCGATGCTCCCTAATTCGGATCTTAGAGGGGTTGACACCCAAGTTCAAGTACCAACGATACCGGATTTCCACCCATTCTTCGAAGGCCTTGCCAGCGAACTCCGGATGAACAAAATACTCCAGTTCCATTTGCTCGAATTCCCGGGAGCGGAAGATAAAATTACCAGGCGATACTTCATTACGGAAACTTTTTCCAATTTGCCCAATTCCGAACGGCGGTTTCAGTCTACCGGTGGTCATAATTGTTTTATAGGCAGCGAAGATACCTTGGGCTGTCTCTGGGCGTAGGTAAACAATAGCCGCAGTCTCTTCTACAGGTCCTAGAAACGTCTTAAACATTAAATTAAACTGTCTAGGGGCTGTTAGTTCCCCTCCACAGGTGGGGCAACGGTCACTTTGCAAGTGATCGGCCCTGAAACGCTGTTTGCAAACCTTGCAGTCCACCAGGGGATCAGTGAAATTCTCCAAATGGCCTGAGGCCCGCCATACCTCCGGGTGCATAATGATACTGGTATCAGCTCCAACACAATCACCACGACCCCGAATGGTTGCCTGCCACCAAGCTTCCTTGATATTGCGTTTGAGTTCAGCCCCCAGCGGACCGAAGTCCCAGCAGCTATTGATCCCTCCATAAATCTCGCTGGATGGAAACACTATACCCCGTCGTTTGCATAAGGAAACCAATTCATCCATGGATTCAAGGCCTCTGAATTCCTCCATATTCAACACCCTCCTTCATATCGGCTGATCAATACAAATCTCAAAACCCTCGCTCTGCCCCATCGAGTTGTGTTCCAGATGAATTCCTGCAATTTCATCCTATTGGCCATCGATAAACCTTGTTTTCCTTTTCTTACGCCAGCACGCCTCCATAAAAAGCGGAACTTTTCAAACCTTCACCGCCCTTCCTCGCCAGGCCCCAAGAGTAGGCTTTTAGCTTCTCCAACCATATGTTTTAATCTACCAAATTGAACGATTAATGTCAAATAGCAGGCCAATATCTGATCGAACAACTTGTTAATATGGACCTTAACGACCCTCATTTTCTCCTCCTACGCGAGGGGTAATTACTTCTAGCATTTTCAATCCCCGTTAACACAAGACAGGTGCCGATTCGAAGTAGTCCGGAATGCACGAAGGTAGATGGTTGACCTCAACAATGATATAATGGCCAGTGCGGGGAATAATATAACCTTGGGGCTCTCCCCCCACCCCCCCGAGGTTTACCGCTTTATTTTCTCCTTTGGATGTTCAGTGGCTTCGATAAAAGCAGAGGTGGAGGAGCCCATTTGGGTTCCTCCACTATCCCAAGCACAGCCTCGACAGGTGTTCGGTGTACCCTCGGCATTGCCCTATCCCCCTGGTGAGTAAGAGCCTGTTATAGTATCTTCCACAATTAGGGTGTTCCGCTATGTGCACAAAAGAATTTACACTCCCGTACCATTCACTTTATTCGGCTCATAATCAACACATCCGAGTAGGTACCTCGACGATAAACACTTTTTCGTTTACATCCTTCTATTACAAAACCGAACCTTTCGTAAAGGTGAATTGCTCGGTTGTTATCAGCCCACACTTCCAATTCTACTCTGATTAAACCCAGATAAGAATCGGCCAGATCTAATAACTCTTTCATAATCGTCTTACCTATGCCCTGACCCTGGAACTCGTCACCTACCATAATACCTATATTACCGACATGACGCCGCTTTCCGCTCATAACGTGCAAACCGCCCACCCCGGCCACTCTGCCATCCACCTCGGCCACCATCACATGATCGTCTGTGCCTAAACTTTCCACGAACTTTCGGTTATCCGCCACTCTTTCTGAAGGCATACTCATGGTAAAGTCAATAACACTAGGTTTCCTCCGCATTTCGTTGATGGCCTCAACGTCGTCTGGATGTACTGGGCGAATTTTGATTTCCGCCATAAATAAATCCCATCCCTTTCAACAGCTTTATTACTATAAAAAAGATGCCCCTCTTTTGTAATACAGTGTTCTTCATTCCCCATCTAAGCTAACAACATACCCTTTATGTCAAAGCGGGGGTGAGCTTGCCGCGCTAAAATAGGGGATACTTAATAACCCCCTACATTTGAATTACACTGCGTATTCCAATCCCGAAAACTCGGGATGCATCACTTTGAGAATTCGATGCAAAAGATCCCGTATTTACGCTGCTTGACAGTTTGTGTTTTTTTTTTAGGAAAGATGCCGGATTCATATAGTTCAGATTTTGGTGTCGGCGCTTGCGGTTGTAGAACATCTCAATGTACTTAAAAATGGCTCTACGGGCCACTTCCATGGTCTGGAACTTTCGCAAGTGGATCATCTCGCTTTTTTGAGCGTACTGAAAAAGGTTTACGCAGGCATTTTCGTAACAGTTACCCTTGCGGCTCATGGTGCAAAGCATGCTGTGCTTGGCCAGTAGAGCTTGATAATCCTTGCTGAGCACTGGACTCCATGGTATTATCTGTCATCAACGGTACACCAGCTTGCGGCTGCAGGGCTGAAGTTCTTTAACATCCCGGTGGATTTTCTCCAAAGCGCAGATACCACCACTTTCTTGATGGTTTTTCTTAATGAGTTCAACTAATTTGGCATCCTCCTGCTCACTCTAGCTGGGCGACTGGTTTAGCTAAGCGTAGTAGCTGCTCCGCGATACATTTCTTACTGCTCACGGTCTGAATTCCTGTACTGAAGCGCTTCCCCAAGGTGCTGCAGGGTGATTTGATCGCTGCCTTCCAGGTCCGCAATCGTACGAGCTACCTTAAGGATGCGGTCATGAGCACGCATGGAAAATCCCAGCCGGTTATAGGCTTGTCTCAATAAGCTGGCAGCAGGCCGTTCCAGGGTACAAAACCGGCGGATCTGCCGGCCATGCATCTGGGCGTTGCAGGTGATTCCTTCTCCTTTAAGCCGATCCCGCTGGATGTTCCGGGCCTGTTCTACCCGGCAACGGATTTCCGCCGAACTCTCCCCTGCCGGCTCTCCTTCCAACTCCTGGTACTCCAGGCGGGGCACCTCCACCCGAATATCGATCCTGTCGAGTAGCGGGCCGGAAATTCGGCCCCTGTACCTTTGCACCTGCAGAGGGGTACAAGTGCATTCCCTGGTAGGATCCCCCAGGTGGCCGCACAGGCAAGGGTTCATAGCCGCCACCAGCATCAGGTCCGCCGGATATGTCAGAACAGCTGCCACCCGTGATACGGTGACGACCCTGTCTTCCAGGGGTTGTCGAAGAGCCTCCAACACGTCCCGGCCATATTCCGGGAATTCGTCCATAAACAGCACCCCGTGGGTTGCCAAGGTAACCTCTCCCGGCCGGGGAAACCTGCCCCCACCGATGATACTGGCCGTCGAAGCGGTATGGTGAGGCGTACGAAAGGGGCGGCTGGTAATTAGCGGGCGGTTCTTGTTCAGCAGCCCGGCAATGCTGTACACTTTGGAAACCTCCAGGCATTCCTCCCAAGTCATGGTAGGTAGAATAGTAGGGAGCCGGCGGGCAAGCATGGTCTTACCACTACCAGGCGGGCCAATCATCAGTACATTGTGGCCACCCGCTGCGGCAATTTCCATGGCCCGTTTTGCTGTATCCTGCCCTCTTACCTCGCACATATCCAAACCGGGTTTTTCAGTGGGAGCCAGCATTTGCTCCACATCCACCTGTTCTCTTAAGATACCCGTCCCTTCTTTCAGGTACTGAACCACTTGTGTAAGGGAGTTTACTCCCAGTACCACCAGGCCCTGCACCAAGCCTCCTTCTCCGGCGTTTTCTTCCGGTACCATCAGGCAGGCGTGCGAATTCCACTTCGCAACAGCCATGGCCATGGGCAATACACCGGGTACTGAGCGCACAACACCGTCAAGGGACATTTCCCCTAAGGAAACCAGACCTGCCAAGCCTTCCACCGGCACTTGTTCTGTGGCAGCCAAAATGCCCAGGGCGATGGGGAGGTCAAACCAGGGGCCTTCTTTTTTCATATCTGCCGGAGCCAGGTTAACAGTAATCCGCCGGGAGGGAAACTCAAACCCACTGTTTTTTAGAGCACTGCGTACCCGGTCCCGGGCCTCCTTGACAGAGGCATCCGGTAAACCCACGATATCAAAAGAAGGGAGGCCGTTACTGATATCCACTTCCACCTCTACCAGGTACCCGTCCATGCCATGCATGGCACCGCTATATACCTTGGCGAACACACCGGGGTTCCCCTTTCTAGAAAAGGTTGTCAGCCATGACAGTCCAATTCCGAGTATTCGCCCTTGTTTCCGGCATTTCCTTCCGGCAACCTGCATGTTTCGCCATTAGTTTTTTTTGAAGGACCTAATCCTTGCAATTTCCATAGCCCTATAATACAATGGAAAACAAGTAGCGAAAAACTGACTACCGACTGTTGAGGAGTGAAGGATAGAATGGCCGAAATCATTCCGTTCAGGGGGTTGCGTTTCAATGCGGCCCTGGTTGGTAATCTGTCCACCGTCACCACGCCCCCTTACGACGTTATCGACCAAGCCGCCCAGGAGACGTTTTATCGAAAAAATCCCTACAACATTATACGTTTAGAGTTGGGAAAAACCTTCCCTTCTGATACCCCCGCCGATAACCGCTACACCAGGGCAGCGGCTGAGTTCAATCGTTGGCTAAAAGATGGTGTTCTCTGCCAGGATCCTCTTCCCGCCTTTTACCTTTACCAGCAGGAATTCCCTTACGAGGATAGCACCCTTGTGCGATTCGGCTTTATTTGCGGCGTTAAACTGGTGGATTATACCGAGGGAATGGTCTTACCCCATGAGGAGACGCTTCCCAAGCATAAGGCCGACCGTTTGGAGTTGATGCGGGCCTGTCACGCCAACTTCAGTTCTATCTTTGGACTTTATAATGATCCCGCGGGTACCGTAAGTACTATTCTCAATAAAACAATCACTGAAAAGATCCCCGATACAGTTCTGGTTGACGAATCAGGAACAACCCACCGTTTATGGGTGATAGATGATCAGAAGATAATCAGCGACCTCAGAGAGGAGATATCTCCCCTGCCTATCTACATTGCGGACGGACACCACCGGTATGAGACTGCTCTGCTTTTTCGCCGCGAAATGGAAACCAAGGGGGTATCCGGATATGAGCATGTAATGATGACTCTGGTTAGCCTTCATGATCCCGGTCTGGTGGTGTTTCCTACACACCGTTTGGTGAAAGACCTCCCTGGCTTTCACTTGAATACTTTCCTGCAGAAGATCAAGGAGTGGTTTACAGTGGAAGTATTCAGGCTAACTCCTACAGTTGGAGCCTTTTCTTCCAGTGGTACCCAAGATTTTTTGAATACCCTTAAGCAACGGGGCTTTACAGCGCACACCTTTGGCTTTTACCCGGGGGGAAATGAGGTATTCCTGCTGTCTCTCAAAGAAGGGGTCAACCCGAATGATTTTGCCCCTCCAGGTAAGTCCGCGGCTTGGGCCAACCTTGATGTTTCCGTGCTGCACACACTAATCCTGGAGCCATTACTCGGTATCGGCAGCCAGGAACGGGCCAGCGAGCGCAACCTGGCCTATACGCGGGATGCCCACGGTGCCCTCGAACAAGTGGCAACAGGGAAACAGCAGATGGCTTTCCTCCTGAACCCGACCCGGGTCGAACAGGTGACAGCCGTCGCGTCAGCGGGGGACAAAATGCCCCAAAAGTCTACCTACTTTTTCCCCAAGTTGCTTACCGGACTGGTAATCAATCCTTTAGGGTAAAAAGCAGTATGCGTCGTAAGCGGTATGATACACAAATCTTAATGAAACGGTGAGACAGGTAATGAACTTAGCCGTTGAAGTTGGTGCCCCAATCCCCCCAATTGTACCTTTCAGTTGGTTGGAGTAAACATGCCGGCTGGGGCACAGGAATTCTATCAAAAATACGGCTTTCAGCCCGCGCATAATAGCTATCACCTTTATCAATGGTAGACAAGATATCTTTGGTTGGATACCGGCTTGAAGAGACTAAAATGCATCCTTGATAACTTTCACCTGCTTTTTTCCAGTTTGGGCATCCATCGTTACGCTGACCACATCGAAACGGCAACGGCACTGGCTTTGCCTGTGGCTAATTAAGTAATATTGTGCCAGGCGCCGCAACCGGGCCTGCTTGTCCCACCCCACCGACTCCTCGGGTAAGCCGAAGACATGGGAACTTCGCGTACGCACCTCCACAAAAACCAGTTCCCCTGCCTCTTCCGCCACCATGTCGATCTCGCCTAACCGGCACCGGAAGTTGCGCTCGATAATCCGGTAACCCAACTTCAAGAGGTGAGATGCCGCAATTTCTTCGCCCTTCCTCCCCAATTCCTGTCGCTTATTGGTCAAGACTTACCCCCCTGTCACCTTGAGGCATGGTTGCCGGATCAAAAAAGGAGGGAAACAGCTCAGTGCGTGTTCCCTCCTTTTTGATGCCGGAATACTTTTAGAACGGGAAGAAGACGTGGGCCACATTCATGGCGAGTTCGGTGAGCGGCGCCGGGTAGATACCAAAGGCAAACACAATGGCGATAGATACCAGCAGCGCCACCTGGAAGCCCGCGGGCACCTCGATCGGCTTAGCGCCCGCCGGGGGTTCACCCAGGTACATCACCTTGGCCACCAGCAGGTAGTAGTAAACGGACACCATGCTCATCAAAACGCCCACCAGGGCCAGCCACACATACCCCTTCTCAATGATCGACGTAAAGAGGTAGAACTTGCTTACGAACCCTGCCAGGGGCGGGATACCAGCCAGCGACAGCATCGCGAAGAGCAACACCGCTGCTAATAACGGTGAACGCCGGGCCAATCCGGTATAGTCCCTGATCTCGTCGCTGCCGGTACTGTTGCCAAAAGCAATCACCACCATAAAGGCGGCCATATTGGCAAACACGTACAGCAGGGAATGGAAGAGGATCGCCCCTACTCCCAGGCTGGAGAAGGCCACCAGGCCCAGCAGCAGGTACCCGGCCTGGGAGATGCTGGAGTAGGCTAACAGCCGCTTGATGTTGGTCTGGGGGATGGCCACCAGGTTACCCAGCACGATGGTCAACACCGACAACATGACCACTAGCATTCCCCAGTATGCCTGCATCTGCGGAAAAGCGATCATAAACACCCGCAACAACACTGCAAACCCTGCCGCCTTGGAGGCCACCGCCAGGAAAGCGGTCACTGGAGTGGGTGCTCCTTCATAGATATCCGGCGACCACATGTGGAACGGCACCGCAGAAATCTTGAAGGCAAACCCCGCTGCCAGGAAGACCATCCCCAGCAGCATCAAGGGGGTCGGGGCGGCATTTCCCAAAACCGTGGCGATTTCACCAATTACAGTGGTCCTGGTAACACCGTACAGCAGGCTCAAACCGTAAAGCAAAATGGCCGAAGACATGGCTCCCAGGATAATATACTTGATCCCGGCCTCCGAAGACTTGGCATCTTGCTTTTTAAAGCACGCCAGGATACAAAAACTGATGGTCATTAACTCTAGGCCCATATAAAGCGTGACCAGATCCCCGGCCCCGGCCAACACCATCATCCCCAGGGTCGCAAATACCAATAAGGAGAAAAACTCACCCTGGTTATAACCCAGTTTCTGCACCATGCCCTGAGAAGCGATGCTCACCAGAATGGCGGCAACCAGGAAAAGTTGTTTAAAGAAGGTGGAATAGGGGTCAATCAAGTACATCCCGTTTAAAAACGTCTCGTTTACCCCGCTGTAAGCCAGGGTGCTCAGAAAAATACCCGCCAGGCCAATGGTGGTGATATAGCCGATCCCACGGCTTTGATTCCTTGGTACCAGTAACCCAAAGATCAGCAGGGCCATACCAAGCACGGCGGTCAGGATTTCCACGCTTAAAAGACTAAATACCTGCTGGACCATTAGAACACCCCTCCAATCTGAGCAGCGGCTTCAATCTTGGCCAGCAGCGGTTCCACGCCCACGTTGATGACATCAATCAACAGGGACGGGAACAACCCGAAGAGGATCAGCACACCGCACAGGATGACAATGGGCACCATCTCCACACCCTTGGCATCCGGCAGGTGAGCCCACTTGGGGTTCTGCGGCCCAAAGAACACCTTCTGGATCACCCGCAGCACGTAAATGGCGGTGATGACCACCCCGAAAATGGCCAGGATGGAAAGTACCCTGAAGTCCAGCCAGCCGAACAGCACCTGCTGCTTCGTAAAAGAGCCGATAAAGATCAGGAACTCGGCCACGAAGTTGTTCAATCCGGGTAAGCCCAAGGAAGCCAGGCCGCCGATCATAAAGCCTGCCGCGATCCTGGGCATGTTGTGAGCCAGGCCGCCAAACCCGGCGATTTCACGGGTATGGGCTTTATGGTAAACGTTACCCACCAGGGCAAAGAACAGGGCCGTCATAATCCCGTGGGCGAACATTTGGGCCACCGCGCCGTCCAGGCTGAACAGGTTGAGGGAGGCAATCCCCAAGAGCACGTAACCCATGTGGCTCACACTGGAGTAACCGATAACAAACTTCAGGTCCTTCTGTACCATCGCAACCATAGCGCCGTATACCACGTTGACTATACACAGCACTGCCAGCAACGGCGCCCAGTAGGTCATCCCTTCCGGGAAGAAATTCAGGCCGATGCGGATCAAACCGTAGGCTCCAAGCTTCATCAGCACGCCGGCGTGCAGCATGCTTACCGCGGTAGGCGCCGCCACGTGACCATCGGGTGACCACAGGTGCAGCGGCCAGACCGGGACCAGCACCCCGAAGCCGAACAAGATCAGGAAGCCAAAGAACTTCTGGAAGCCCAGGTCGTAATTGACGCTGGCCAAGGTAGCGATGTCAAAGGTCGGATAGCCCAGCTGCTGGGCGGCGTTCAAGTACAGCGCAATCAGGGCCACCAGGGCAAAGGCGCTGCCAATCAACAGGTACAAGGTCAGTTTCATGGCCGCGTACTCTTTCCGGGTGCTTCCCCAGATGCCGATGAGGATGTACATGGGGATCACCGCGACTTCAAAGAAAAAGTAGAAGAAAAACATGTCGCGGGCTACAAACACCCCGAACACCCCGGTCACCAGGAGCAACAGGAAGATGAAGAACTCCTTGATCCGGCTATGCATATCCCAGGAGGCAAACACCCCGGTAAAGATCACGATGGAAGTCAACAACACCATGGGCAGGCTCATACCATCCACGCCCACGGAGTAAGAGATGCCGAATCGCTCCACCCAGGGGATCTCCTGGATAAACTGCATGCCCCCCGCAACCTTGTCATAATTGACATAGGCAATGACGGAAAGGACCAGCGAGACAAAGGTGGCCACGGCCGCAGTGATCTTGATGAGCAGTTCTTCCTTCTCCGGGATAGCCAGGATGACCAGTAAGCCCACCACCGGCGCCAATACTATCGATGTCAGAATAGGAAAGTCCACTTATATCCCTCCAATCGCCGGAGCGGCCATCCAAAGCATGATCAGGACTACCGCCGCAAAAATCACCAGCGCGTAGTTCTGCAGGCTGCCGGTATGAATAAACCGCAGCTTTGCGCCCGCCGCCCGTGTGAGGTCACCGATACCGTCAAACACTCCGTCCACCACATGCCGGTCATGCCAGTTAAAAGCCTTGGAGAAAGCCAGCATCACGTGGTCGAACAGCCAGATGTACAGGTCATCGATGTAGAACTTCCTGTACAGCAAGGTATGAATTGCCCGGTACTTGTTGGCGATGGCTTCCGCCGAAATAACCTTCTTGCCGTAAATCAGCCATGCCAGGGAGATTCCGGCGATTGCCAGAATATTGGAAACCACCATGATCACGATATTTGGTTCGGCGTGGTGCGGCTCGTGGAAGTAGACAAAGGACGCAAAACCATACTTCACCAGGGCATAACCGCTTACCACCGACAGCACCGCCAGCACAATTAGTGGAACGGTCATGCTGGGAGGTGATTCGTGGGCATGCTGCCCTTCCGGCTCCTCGCCCCAGAACACCGTGAAGATCATGCGGAACATATAGAAAGCGGTCATGAAGGCTACCACCGAACCCAAGATATACAGCCCGGTAAAGCCGTTATCGTGAGCTGCCAGCAGGATCTCGTCCTTGCTCCAGAAGCCGGCCAGCGGGAAGATCCCGGCTAGAGCCAGCGCCCCAATCACCATGGTCCAGGTGGTAATGGGCATGCGCTTTCTTAAACCGCCCATCTTGAAGATGTTCTGTTCATGGGTGGCATGAATGATGCTTCCGGCAGCCAGGAACATCAACGCCTTGAAGAAGGCGTGAGTGGTCAGGTGGAACATCCCGGCGGTCAGGCTGCCGACTCCCATGGCCATCACCATGTATCCCAACTGGCTCATGGTGGAGAAGGCCAGGATGCGCTTGCAGTCGTCCTGGGCCAGGGCGATGGTCGCGGCAATCAAAGCGCTGAACCCGCCCACATAAGCGATTACCAGGGCGGTGGTTTCCGAACTGGCAAACAGGATATAACCCCTGGCTACCAGGTACACCCCTGCAGCCACCATAGTCGCGGCGTGGATCAGGGCGCTGACCGGGGTAGGACCCTCCATGGCGTCGGGCAGCCACACGTGCAGCGGGAACTGAGCTGACTTGGCCACCGGGCCGATAAAGACCAGCAGCCCGGCCAAGGTCAGGAAGCCGACATTCTCGTAACCGTGAAAGGCCTCCGACAGTTCACCGAAGTTAAAGGTGTTAAAAGCTAGGAACAGGAAAAAGATCCCCAGCATAAACCCGAAGTCGCCCCACCGGTTGGTGATGAAGGCCTTTTTGTTGGCCTGGGCAGCCGAGTCCTTGTGAAAGTAAAAACCGATGAGCAGGTAGGAGCAGAGACCTACCAGTTCCCAGAAAAAGAACATCTGGAAGTAGTTATTGGCAACCACCAGGCCCAGCATGGAGGTACTGAACAGGGACAGGTAGCTGAAGAACACCGAGTACCCTTTCTCCCCATGCATGTAGCCCACAGAATAGATCTCCACCAAAAGCGCCACGGTGGTAACAACGATGAGCATCACCGCTGTCAGCGGATCGATCAGGAGACCGGCCTCGATCAGCAGTTCTTTTGTCAAAATAGATTCGGGGATTTTCAGCCAGGGAACCGCGATTTCCCTCGGGTGTTCCATGGTAATGCCCTGCTGGATGACTTCCCACAGTACTCCTACGGACATGATAAAAGAGATGGCCATGGCGGTGATGGCCGTGGCGGCACTCAAAGCCCGGAACTTACGGGTGACAAAGACGATGAGCACAAAGGCCACGGCGGGTAGCACCGGGATTAGCCACGCATTCTCGATCATCAGGATTTCACCTACCTTCATTTATCACAGTGTCTTACCACTTCATCCAGTCGAAGTCATCCACGCTGGTGGACAGGCGTTCTCTATAAATGTTGATCACGATAGCCAAACCTACAGCCACTTCCGCCGCCGCCACCACGATCACGAAGATGGCGAAGACATGTCCCACCAGGGCATCCGGAGACAAAAACCGGGAAAATGCTACCAGGTTGATGTTGACCGCATTCAGCATTAACTCGATCCCCATCAACACGGCTACGGCGTTTCTCTTGGCCAAAGCGCCATACAGGCCGATGCAAAAGAGCACCGCGGCCAGGATCAGGTAGTGATTAAGGGTAATCATTGGCCTTCCTTCACTCCCCTCGCCAGGATGATGGCTCCCACCATAGCAACCAGGAGCAGGAGGGCGGCCACTTCAAAGGGCACCACAAATTCTCCCAACATTAACTCCGCCAACGGACCGACGGTCGAGGCGGGCGCTGCTGCTGTGCTGATTTCCCACGTACCTTGCAACACCATGTTGCCGATTACCAGTAAGAGTACCGCCGAAACAATTCCCCCGGCCACTTTGTAGCCGTTAAACAGGTTGCTTTCCTTCATGTCACCCCGCCGGGTCAGCATCACACCGAACACCAGCAGGATGGAAATCGCACCAGCATAGACCAGGAGTTGTACCGCCGCCAGGAAATCCGCCTCCAGCAGCATGTACACACCGGCCACGCCCACAAAAGACAACACCAGCCACAAGGCGCTGTGCACGATGTTCTTAGACAGCACCATGGCCAGGGCTGAAACTACCACCACCACCGCCAGGATCCAGAAAAAAACCGGTGAAACCACTTCAATCACCCCTTTGCCACTGTGTCGCTACACTAGCTGTTGCTGGCTGCAACAGCTTCCCTGGAAGCGGTTAACTCGTACAACTTGTATACCGTGTCTTCCCGGTGGTAACAGGCGTGTTCAAACTCTTGGGTCCAACTTAAGGCTTCTTGCGGGCAAGCCTCCACGCAGAGCCCGCAGAACAGGCAGTATTCCAGTTCCACCTTGTACCCGGTCAAGTAGCGCTTCTTGTTTTCATCCCGCTCGCTGGAGACGGTAATCACCCCGTTGGGGCAGGAGTTGGCGCAAATTCCACAGGCTGTACACTTTCCGGTATCCAGGGCCAAAAAGCCTTGAAACCTTGGAGACAGCTTCGGCCGCTGCTCAGGGTACTGCTCCGTTACGGCCTTGCCGAAAAAGTGCTTGAGGGTAATTCCCAGGCCGGTCAATAACCCTTTTCCGTACACGATCTCACCACCCCGTCAGAATATCTTGATCGCAATCCCGGTGAACAGAATGTTCGCCAGCGAAAGCGGCAGCAGGAACTTCCAGTTAAAGGCCAGCATGTGATCAAGCCTGATCCGTGGAAAGGTCCACTTGAACCACATGAAGACGAAGATCATGACGTAGACCTTAAGGACAAACCAAAGCCAGGAAGGCAGCCACGGTCCAGCAGGGCCACCCAGGAACAGGGTAACAGCAATGGCCGACACCGCCACCAGGTTAGCGTATTCAGCCAGGTAAAACATGGCATACCGGAAACCACTGTACTCGGTAAAGGGACCGGCGATGATCTCCTGTTCCCCTTCCGGCAGGTCGAAGGGCCCGCGATTTACCTCCGCCGTAGCAGAAATCATATAAATGATAAAAGCTACCGGCTGCAGGACGATGAACCACATGCCTTTTTGCGCCGCAACAATATCAGACATTTGCAGAGAGCCGGTGAGCATGATCACGCCCAGCAGCGAAAAGACCATGGGAATCTCGTATGACACCATCTGCGCCACCACCCGCATGGAACCAAGCAACGAGTACTTGTTGTTGGACCCCCACCCGGCCATTAAGAACGGGATAGTGGAAGTAGACGCGATGGCTACGATGTAGAAGATACCTATATTCAGGTCAATGCTGATCATGTCCTTACCGAAGGGAATGGCGGCATACACCAGGATAGCCGGAACCATCACCGCAACGGCCGCAACCTTGAATACCCACTTGTCAACGGCGCTGGGGACAATATCCTCTTTCCCCAGCAGTTTGAGCACGTCGCACACCGTCTGTAAAAGTCCCCTGGGTCCCACCCGGTTGGGTCCCAGCCGGTCCTGCATATAGGCCGCCACCTTGCGCTCCATATAAACCAAGAATACAACGTTGGTCAGGATAAAGACGATGATGGCTGCCACGTAAGCCAAAGCCATCAAGGCGTCCACCGCTCCGGCGGAAAGGTTAAATCGTTGTATTAACCCCTTAAGGGCATCGAAAATATTAATAAAAAGATTTTCCATAATCTTCTCCCCTAACACCTAAGTTTTGGCATGAAGCAGCGTTAACGGTCCACTTCACCCAATACGGGGTCGATAGAGGCCAGGGTAACCACCGCGTCCTGAATTGTTCCTCCTCTGGCCATTTCCGGGAATGCTCCCAGATTAACGAAGGACGGGCTGTGGATGTGGAGCCGGTAGGGCTTGTTACCCCCGTCGCTAACCACGTAAAATCCTAAAATCCCCTTGGCTCCCTCAATCTGGTGGTAGGCTTCGCCTTTGGCGGGCCGGATTACCTTCGGCACTTTTGCAATTACCGGCCCTTCCGGCAAGGCGTCCACCGCCTGTTGAATAATGCGCACACTCTGCCGCATCTCCTGGATACGCACCAAATAGCGGTCGAAGCTGTCCCCCTGTTCACCTACCGGTACTTCAAAATCGAAACGGTCATAGATACCGTATGGTTTCACCTTCCGCAGGTCAAAGGGGATACCGCAAGCCCGCAGGTTGGGTCCGGTTAAACCGTAGTTGATGGCTGTATCCACGTCCATCACGCCCACGTTCTTGCACCGCAACTGAAAGATCTCGTTACCGGTGATCAGCCCGTCATACTCGTCAAAGCACCCCGGCAGGTCTGCCAACAGCCGCTTCAGTTCCGGAATAAACTCCTCGGGAATGTCATCGGCCACCCCACCGATCCGCATATAGTTGGTAGTGAGCCTGGCCCCTCCGGCCATTTCCAGCAGGTCTAAAATCCTTTCCCGGTCGCGAAGGTTGTACGTCCAACCGGTGGTTCCTCCGACGTCGATGGCTATACTGGCAACGAACACCATGTGGCTGGCAATCCGCTGCAATTCAGACATAATCACCCGCAGGTACTCCGCCCGCTCGGGCACCTCCACTCCTAGCAGCTTTTCAACCGCCTGGGCATAGCCCAGGTTGTTGAGGATGCCTGCGATGTAATCCAGTCGCGCCGTATAAGGAGCAAATTGGGAATAGGTCCTGGTTTCGGCGATTTTCTCCAGTCCCCGGTGGAGGTAGCCCACGTGGTTTTCCACGTTTACCACGTACTCTCCGTCCATGGTCAGCACCGCCCGGTACACCCCGTGGGTACTGGGGTGCTGCGGCCCCATGTTGAGGGATATGGTTTCCGTCCTCAACGCTTCGTTGTGTGAAGAATTAATGTTTCCCGACATTGCCATTTATGACACCTCTCTATCTCAAGCCCTCTGCGACTAGTAGACTAGTTGCGCGCGCTGAGAGTATATTCTTTACGGAGAGGGTGCCCCGCGAAGTCTTCAGGGCACAAAATTCGTTTCAGGTTGGGGTGTCCCTCAAAGATTACTCCCATCAGGTCGTAGGTTTCCCTTTCCTGCACGTTCGCCGCCGTCCAAACCGCTACCAGGGACGGAACCCTGGGAGCAACCTTGTCCAGCTTGACCCTGACCTTCAGCATGCCGGCATCGGAGACCGACATCAGGTGGTACACCATTTCAAAGTCGTCGGCGTTTTCCACCGCCGTTAGGTCAGCAAGCATCTTAAAGTCGTACGCTGGGTTATCCTTTAGCTCCCGCATTACGGAAACAAGCTGTCCGGCTTCTACCCGGATGGTCGTCTCGTGCTGGTCTTCCACCGGCTCCACCTGGCTGGGGAACTGCTTGACCAGTTCTTCAACAATGCCCTGCACGTTTTTAGCCATGTTTTCTCATCCTCACCACGCTAGGGTTCATGATCTTTTTCCGGAGTTGTATGAGCCCGTAGGTTAGAGCTTCCGGCCTTGGTGGGCAACCGGGCACATAGACATCTACGGGGAGAAAGGTATCCGCTCCTGGAACTACATTGTAAGAATCGACAAACGGACCTCCACTAATAGCACAGCTTCCCATCGCCAGCACGTACTTGGGTTCCGCCATCTGATCGTAAACCCGCTTGATAATTGGCTCCATTTTTTTGGTAATGGTACCAGACAGGATCAGCAAGTCTGCTTGCCGGGGTGACGCTCTGAACACCTCGTATCCAAAACGTGACAGGTCATACCTGGGGCCATTGGCGGCCATCATCTCAATAGCACAACAGGCAAGTCCAAAACCAACCGGCCAGAGAGAATTGGCCCGGGCGATGTTGAATACCTTGTCTACAGTGGTAAGGATGATATTCTTACGGACCAGTTCCTCCTCGTGTAGCTCCTTTTCTACTGCCACTCCAATGCACCTTCCTTCCATGCATACCACAGACCCACCACTAAGATCGCGATAAAAACGAACATCTCCACTAAGGCAAACACCGGCAGCACCTGAAACTTAACTGCCCACGGGTACAGAAACACCGTTTCCACGTCAAACAGGAGAAAAACCAGGGCATAAAGAAAATAGCTGATTTTAAACTGCACCCATGTAGGGCCTTGAGTCTCATTCCCGCACTCGTAAGTCGTTAACTTAGCCGAGTAGGGCTTCTTGGGTCGGACCATCCATGCCACCCCGATTGCCACCATCGGAAAAATGGCGGCCACCACGAAAAATACGCCCACTCCCGCGAAATCCTGCAGCACCTTTTTCCCCCCCTTCGCTAAAATAGATATTACTTTCACAAATCTTACCATTAATAAACCATTACCGGAAACAAAACCACACTTGAAACCACCCGCAGGTTCCAGATGTTCGAAGTATCCTTTCATGACTGTTACAAAATCATTGTAAAATATTTCGGTTTACACAACATAACAGGTATTCGCCACAGGGGAACAAAAACCTGCCTGATAGGCATTTTTTTTACCCCTATAAACGGATACCTATAACCGGCTTAACAGCATTCATTAACCCAGCAGTTCCTTGACCCCTTTAAAGGTTTTCCTGTGCAAGGGGCAGGGGCCGTAGACCTTCAATATTTCCAGGTGATCGGGGGTAGGATATCCCTTGTGCCGGGCAAAACCGTAAACCGGGTATACCGCGTCCCATTCCTGCATCACCCGGTCCCTGGCCACCTTGGCCAGAATCGAAGCCGCCGCTACCGAGGCGCTAAGGCGGTCCCCACCTACCAGGGACATTTGCGGGATGTCCAGTCCCGGCACCCGCAACGCGTCTATTATAAGGTGCCGGGGTGGTACTGTCAACCGAGCTACCGCCTCTCTCATGGCCATCAGGGTAGCCTGCAGGATGTTCACCCGGTCAATATCCTCCGGATGCACCATAGCAACCGCCCACGATACACAAACATTTTTAATCTGTTCCGCCAGGAGTTCCCTTTTTACCCCCGGGATTAGCTTGGAATCGTTAAGGCCCGGGATAAAAACGCCTAAGGGTAAAATCACCGCGGCAGCAGCCACCGGCCCCGCCAGCGGTCCGCGCCCCGCCTCATCCATTCCCGCCACTAAATTGAATCCACGAACGGCCAGATCCCGTTCATAACAGTATAGTTCGTCCACTCGGGCCCGTTCGATCTCAATGTCCTTCGACGCCTTCATAATTGATATCTCTCCTGGTCTTAAATGACCGACAACGGGAATTTATTCGCTGGAAAGGTTAATGATTCCTTCTTCCCGCCCGATTACCCGTAGCTACTTGCGTTATGCAATTCCCCCTTTTCATTGCTGTCAACAACGCAGAAAAAATTTGCTAAAAATTTTAAGGACATATGTCCCAATTCAGCAGGAATATTTGTCCTGACGTTAAATATTTATAGTCGTAGCCCTACCTCCTGTTATCTCTTTTTCTGCCATTCGTGCTTTTGTTCACGTTCGGCAGAAGTTAATTAAGGGCTTGCCTGTCAAGGAAGGGGGTGAGATTAGGTGAACAGAAGCAAGCGTATTCAACCAGTAAAAAAGGAGGCTATTCTCGTGGGCAAAAAACTTTCTCTCGTACTGGTTCTGGCGTTGGTTGCCGCGCTGGTAGTCATGCTCGGGGCCAGTAGCGCCTTGGCGCTGCCGACCCTGGGTACAGACTGCTACAAGTCCGGTTGTCACGCCGCGGGTCAACCGCCTTCAAAAGCTACTGTTGCGAAACCCGCGGCTCCAAAGCCTGCCGAACCGGCCAAGGCTGAACCGGCTAAGACTGCTGAACCCGCTAAGGCTGCCGCCCCCGCTCCCGCCAAGGTCAGCAACAAGGTGACTGTGAAGGCGTTTGGCCGGAGTAAAGACTTTACAGGGACCGTCATCGGCGGTAAAGTATACCTGCCCGTACGCCCGGTGGCTGAATTCTTCGGCGCCGTTGTCAACTGGGACGCCAAGGCCAGAGCCGCAACTGTAACGTACTGGAAAACCAATGCGGTGATTGACCTGAAGTCCGGCGCCAAGATAGTGAACGGTCAACTGCTGGCCGAGGCCGACGCGCTGGCCAAGGTATTCGGCAGCAAACTGGCAGGAAGCGCCATTGAATCCGCCCTGCCCGGCTATGCAGGTTCCCAGACCTGCGGCGCGTGCCATGCTGACACATATAAAGAATGGAAAGGCACTCGCCACGCCCGGATGCTGATGGATGCCAACGATCCCAACACCTGGTGGATCTCCGATTTCGCCACCAACACCTTCTTCAAGAAGGACGATGTTGAGTTCGTTGTCGGTAACGGTTTGGAAGGCGGCCAGCGGTACGTCGCCTTCAAGGACGGCAAACTGCAGTACATGAACGCCCAGTGGAACAACGAAACCCGAAAGTGGGACGCTGCTTCATGGAGAGAATATAGCTGCGCGTCGTGCCACACTTCCGGGTTCAACAAGGACAGCAATTCCTGGGCGGAAAACGGGATTACCTGTGAATCTTGCCACGGACCAGGGGCCGAGCACGCCAAGGCTCCCAGCAAGACCAACATCAAGAGCAACCTGACCAATGCCATGTGCAGCGACTGCCACGGCGGCTACCGCCAGGTAGGCCAGATGGAAACCCGCGCTAAGGAAAGGGAGACCGGCAGCCACTATGGCATCTTCGCCCACGCATCTGTTGCCGAGGCTGCCCGCTACTGGGATTCCAAGTGCTTCCGCTGCCACAGCGCCAGCTATAAGGTAGCTGAAGCCAAAGGCAAACCTCTGCCCACCAAGGATGACTTCCTGACCGGCGCCCTGAAGGACGACCGGGTCGGCATCACCTGCGCGGTCTGCCACGACCCGCACAAGAGCACAGTTGATGCCAAGACCAAGGAACTCATCCCGTTCCAGTTGAGGAAGGACGAGAACGAGACCTGCCTGCAGTGCCACCAGTCCTCCAGCGCGGTGAAGGTCGGCGCCAAGCCGCACCACCCGCAGAAGGAAATGTGGGAAGGCAACATCTACAAGGGTGACGGTACCATGGTATCGGTTCCGTTCAGCAAGGAAGCCACCTGCGCCGACTGCCATATGGCCGAATACGGCAACCACGGTTTCTACGTGGGCACCCCCACCAAGGAAATCCTGGAAGGCCACGGCAGGAAGGTAGTCATGAATTCCTGCAGCAGTTGCCATGCTGAGATGACCGCTGAGGAAGTGCACGAAATCCAGGAAGGCTTTGAGGCCAAGTATACCGCCCTCGACGCCGACCTGCAGGCCTTAAATGCGAAGTTTGCTGCCGCTGACGACGCTACCAAGGCCAAGGTCAAGCCGTACCTGGATGCGCTGACCACCAACCTGTACCTCTTCCATGCTGACGCCAGCGAAGGCATCCACAACGTGAAGTGGGCCAGGGCGATGTTCGCCCAGGCAGAAGCCGACATCGCGGTAGCCAAGTCGCTGCTGCCTTAAGGCAGGTATACGCATAAGGGGGTACGGTGAATCCGTACCCCCTTTTTTTACTATTAGAAATTACAGTTACAACTTTATTATATAATAGCATAAATGCAACTAAGGTTGCCGCCTTCGCGAAAGGTTTGCACCATTGGTATAAGTCGACAAAGCCCATAAATGGGCAAATTTTCTTTAGCCCAAGTCAAGTACTCAAGGCGCCTCTTTACCCTACCTCGCGTCGTGTTAAAGTCGCCGAAGAAACCAAACAGCCCGTGACCATAGCCTTAGGCTCTATCTCAGCCTCTGATATGTGACTGGGTTTTTCATCCGCTAATTTGAACTGGCTCAGCAGGATTCCCAGGTTGCTGACCGTCCGTTCCAGTTTAACGGTGTTGGACCGGATGTCATTGAGTGCTAGTCGTTCTTCCTCCGAACAGGCGATGACCAGTGGAGCGCTTTCTCTCCAAGGTACCATCTCCGGGAATACCTGTTCAACCCTTTCCCGTACGGCCTGGACCAGCACCTGCTGCTCCTCCACGTTTTCCCCTATCATATTGAGGGAGGCGAGAGTGTCTCCCGCCAACTGTTCCGCCTGTTGCCAGAGGGTTTCAATCTTTCTGTATCGCGCCACCCACCCGGCCAGGTCTTCCAATTCATGCTTCGCTACCAAGGCGATCTCTTCGCTTTCCGTCTTCCACCCGTCTACCCGGGATATCACTTGCCGGGCAATAATCTCGGCCCTATCCCCCAGCCGGAAAATCTCTTCTAAGCGCTCACCGGTTAAAGGGGTGTTTGGTGTATTTTCATCCCCTGTGTATAAGCTGAGGGTCAGCAGGCTAACCTGTTCAGCCAGTACCACAGCCTCTTCTGCCGCCAATTTTAATGTCTCCCCGTACTCTGCCCACCGGTTCAGGCGCTCCACCGCTTGGTAAAGCCCCGTGGAAATACCCTCCAGGTCACTGTTTAACTGACTGCTGGCACGCGCACACTGCTGAACTGTTCCATGAACTCCTGCCATCTTTTCGGCCAACCCCTGGACACCCTTCCAGGTCTCTCCAGTAGTTTTCACCAGTTCCGATGAGGCATCCATCGCTATCTTTAATTTTCCACTCAACCTTTCGCCTGTCTCGATTAACCTTCCGGCAGCATCCGCGGTCTGGTCCAGCCCCTGATGTAACATCGCCAGATGCCCTTGAATCCTGCTCACGATACCCATCACTGATCGCGAGCTCTCCAGGATCGATTGTACCAGGTGGCCCAGGTGGGAAGTCATAGTGTTAAAGGACAAAGCCAGTGTTCCTATCTCATCGCGGCTATGAATCGAAAGCCTGTTGGAAAAATCCCCGATAGCCACCTTCTCGGCGATATGCGACAATTGAAGTAAAGGTTTCCCCACCAGCATCCGCACTATCAACCGGCTGACCAGAATTCCGCCGATCAATGCCGCCACAAAGACTTCTACCAGCCGGCGGGCCATCTCCTTCAACAATTCGGCATCGGCCATGGACTGCCCGTTTAGATAACCAACTAGAAATACCATGCCCATTATATACACCGAACCGGCAGCAATGGCGATAGATATTTTTGTTTGAATACCTATTCTTTCGCTCCATCTTACTTTTCGCTGTTTACGACTCCTCACCGCTTGTTCCCCCCCTTACTTCGTTAAACCAGACCAGCACGTCCCCCACTCTTGTGCCGGAACCATCAAGGGTTCCAGCCGGTAATTCGATTACCGTCTCTCCCCCATGGACGGGCTTAATGATGCGAAAAGGAGGCAACCTTGAAAACGAGGCGATTACCTGACCTTCACCATCAA
The DNA here is from genome assembly GCA_000987045.1 of Clostridiales bacterium PH28_bin88. Taxonomy (GTDB): domain Bacteria; phylum Bacillota; class PH28-bin88; order PH28-bin88; family PH28-bin88; genus PH28-bin88. The sequence continues at coordinate 93,800 of LAKY01000025.1, forward strand.
GGAAAACCGCATCAAAAACAAACCTCATAAACCACGAGTGGATAGAATTACAGGGCCTCAGGATCAGGGCTTCGCCCGGTTCCATCCGCCGCCGCCCCAATAACCCTACCAGTCTCGCTGTAAAGGAGTCCGCCAACCGCCCTCTCCAGGCTAAAAACGCATCCCGGCTGAGATTTTTAATGACCGCAGTCTTCATTTATTCTGCATCACCTCCATGATCTGGATCAAGGCCGGCCCTAACAGGATAATGAATATGGCCGGAAAGATAAAGAACACCAACGGGAACAACATTTTGACCGGCGCCTTCATCGCCTGTTCCTCGATGCGCTGTCTTCTTCTAACCCGGATCTGGTCGGATTGATTTCTCAGCACATTGACTATACCCAGCCCCAACTGGTCAGCTTGCACCACCGCGTTGATAAAGGTATAGAATTCTTCTACGTCAATTCTTTGAGCGACATCCCGCAAAGCCTCCCGGCGGGGTTTCCCCACCATCACTTCCTGGAGTGCCCGCCTGAATTCCAAGGCTAATGGGCCAGAGTCCTTTTCCACTACTTTGGATAACGCGGCATCGAACCCCAGTCCCGCCTCGATGCTAACCGTTAAGAGGTCCAGGACGTCAGGCAGGCTTTTGCTAATAATTGCCTGGCGTTTGGCGGTCCCCGTTTTCAGGTAAAGGTCTGGCCCGTACCACCCCACCAGCATTGCCAAACCAACACCTGTAAATGATCTCCACTCCCAACCGCTGTTAATGGTTACCGCCCCCGTGATAAAGGGCAGAACAACGGTCAACACGGCCTTGATGGCCAGAAATTCAGCAGGGCCCATGTTTCCAGGATTCCCGGCTCTCTGCAGGGCTTTCTGCAGTCTCTGACGGCGTTCCGCAGGTAGGTTTTTCGCGGTCTGGGAGGCGATGCGCCGTAAAAGGGGGAGGAATAAGCGTTCAGACAGAGGCTTGTTCAACTCCACCTGCCGGATATTGGCCGTCAAACCGTCATTGAGCCTGGAAAGGCGTTGACTGATGGCTTGTTCCCCCCGAGACGCCATTTTACCGATGCCTACCCCCATGGTCACTATGGATGCAAAGGTTAAGAAAACAATTCCCAGCACTACCATCCCAATCACCTTCGAAAAGCTTTGGACACAGCGGATCTGGAACTTAATCCGGCGCCCTCCGGGCGGGCGGGAAGCGATATAAACGAAAAGTGAATGTGCCCGGTACCTGAACACGGACACAGACAGGTGAAAGCAGGCCTGCTACCGCATCAGACATCGAGAGTAACTATCTTGCGGATAATTACCACTCCCACCACCTCGGCCGAAAGTCCTACCACCACCATTAACAAGCCCAGGGGATGCCGGAATAAGGTGGCGAGGTACTCGGGGTTAACCGTGGCGAGAAAACCAGCCAGGGCAAAAGGTAAGGCTCCAATCACCAGGCCGGATGTCCTGCCCTGGGCGGTGAGGGTTTTAATCTCTCCCCGGATCCGGGCACGCTCCTTAATGGTGTAGGCAATCCTGTCCAGGATTTCCGCCAGGTTACCGCCAACCTGGCGCTGGATCACCACCGCGGTCACCATCAGTTCCAGGTCCCTGCTGGCTACTCGCCTGCCCAGGTTTCTCAGCGCTTCCTCCACCGGGATCCCTAAATTGGTTTCTCTGATGGTCCGCGTCATTTCAGTACTGAGTGGGGGTGCAGCCTCATGGCTGATCATTTCCATCGCCTGTTGAAACCCGAAACCGGCCCGTAGCGAATTTGCCATGGTTCCCAGCGAATCCCCCAATTGGCGGTCAAAAGCGGCCACCCTTTTCGCCTTGGCCCTGCGCAACACCAACAAGGGAAGCATCATGGTCAGGGTCACCCACTCCAGGCTTAAGAGAAGGCGCGAGGAAAATACATATATTAAGATTCCAGGCCCTAAGGTGACAATTAGCTGCAAGCCCAGGTACTCCTCCGGTTTTAAGGGGATGTCCGCCTGCGTCATTTCCTGCTCTAAACGCCTCAGCCAGTTCTCCCTGATCCCAGCCCGCCATAATCTCTTTTTCCTTTCGCCGGGAGACCCATCCGTCCCTCCGGCTCCTTCTTTCATGGCCTTGTTAGGCCTACCGGCTAGTTTATGTACCCGCTCTTCCACCTGATTTTTTCTCAGGCCCATCAGATAAAGGCAGAACAACAAGACGGATATTCCAGTCAACAAGGCCGCGGCAGGTATGGTCTCCAATTCATCACCCCCGCTTCCTGAAGAGATCGGAAGCATTCGGAAACAAGACATGGTTAGGCAAGGTAATGCCTGCTTCTTCAATCTTTTTCATAAATTTGGGGCGCAGGCCGGTAGCCCGGAACCTGCCCTTTACTTTACCGCTCTCGTCCACACCTGCCTGCTCATAAACAAAGATATCCTGGAGCACGATTACATCTCCTTCCATCCCCTGCACTTCGGTGATGTGGGTGACCTTGCGGGTCCCGTCGCGGAAGCGGCTCTGGTGGACAACCAGATCAACAGCGGCAGCGATTTGCTCTCGGACCGCCTTGACCGGCAAATCCATCCCTGCCATCAGGACCATGGTCTCCAACCGGGCTAACATATCCCTGGGAGAGTTGGCGTGGCCGGTGGTAAGGGAGCCGTCGTGTCCGGTATTCATAGCCTGCAACATGTCCAGGGCCTCGCCGCTGCGTACCTCCCCCACCACAATCCGGTCCGGCCTCATCCGCAGCGAGTTGCGCACTAAATCCCGGATGGTGATGGCCCCTTTGCCTTCCACGTTCGACGGCCTGGTCTCCATGGTGATTACATGCTCCTGTCTCAACTGTAGTTCGGCCGCGTCTTCGATGGTGATAATGCGTTCATCTACGGGAATGTACGCCGACAGAATGTTTAACATGGTGGTTTTCCCGGAACCCGTGCCTCCTGAAACAACAATGTTCAGCCTGGCCCGCACGCACGCCTCCAGAAACCGCACCATTTCCTCACTGACGGATCCAAAGGAGATAAGGTTTTCGGCTGTCAGCGGGTCCCGGCTAAACTTGCGGATGGTTAATACCGGCCCGTTTAGGGCCAGGGGAGGGATCACGGCATTCACCCTGGATCCGTCGGGTAAGCGGGCGTCCACCATGGGATTGCTCTCATCGATCCTTCTGCCCAGGGGGGAGACGATTTTTTCGATTACGTGCAGGACATGATCGTCATCCCTGAACGCCACACCGGTGAGTTCAAGTTTCCCCCCTCTTTCCACGTACACCCGCCGGGGCCCGTTGACCATGATTTCGGAAATAGAATCATCGTCAATTAACGGCTGGATGGGACCGTATCCGATAGCTTCCGCCAGCACATCCGCTACCAGGCGCTGCCGGTCAACCCGGGGCAAAAAGACGTTCTCCGCCCCTGCCAGTTCATCCAGGATAACTTCAACTTTGGCGGCAACTCGTGAGGAATCCATCGCTCCCGCTGGCGAAAGGGCAGTTGACTTTACTTCTCCCAATTCTTCTACCAGCCGCTGGTGCACCTTCAGCTTGAGCGGTTCATATCCCTCTCGCCGGGATGGCTTCCCTGGCGCGTCCTCCTTGATCGTCACCGGTCCAGGGCTTGGTGAAGTTGTACCTCCTTCCAGTCTCCTGAGTAAAGACATGCGGTCTCCCTCCGTTAAAAGCTAAAGATTTTTCCTACGATGCCCCGCCGTCGCTCCACACCCGTGGCAGGTACTTGCTCTCCTTCGATCAGCCCCCCTACGAGGGCCCTGATACTTTCACTGATAGGGGCTGAACCATGACTGAGCACAAAGGGCACTCCCTTATTGACGGCTTCAATCACCACCGCTTCGTCGTTAGGCACCTGTTTCCACACCGCACAGCCCAACCCTTTTTCCACATCCCCGGCCTTAAGCCCCAGCCTCATATTGGCACGGTTAAGGACTACCCTGGTTTTATCCCGCAGGTTTAAAGACTCCATCAACTGCAAGCATACCCGCACGCTTTTCACCGCTGCCAGGTCGGGGGTCACCAGCATGAGAATGTGATCGCTGGCTTCCAGTACATCCAGGCAAATATCGTTGAGCCCCGGGGCGGTATCTACCACCATCCAGTCCACGCTCTGCCTGACCAGGGACAACACCCGCTTTACCCTTTCAGCGGTGACCAGTTCGGCGTCCTGAGGGGAGTCAGGTCCTACCATCACCCGCAGCCCGGAAAAATGGGGTACCAGGTAGCTCTCTACCAGTTCGGTATCCAGTTGTTCTTCCTCTCTGACCAGTTCTCCGATGTTGCGTTTGGCGATAAGGTTTAACATCAGCCCCACATCGCCAAACTGCAGGTCCAGGTCCACCAGAGCCACTTTCCCTGCTTTGGCCTGGGCCAACGCGATCCCGGTATTGGTGGCGACGGTGGTCTTACCCACCCCTCCCTTTGGGCTGAATACCACCACCATGCGTCCTTCCCGCGGTCGCTTGTTAGCGACAACGCCTTTGCCGTGGGCCTGGTGCCGGCAGGTCTCCATCTGGTACACGTTCCTGATGGCGGCGGCCAATTCATGCGAGTTTAGCGGTTTGACCAGGTACTCGCGCGCTCCTGCCACCATCGCCTTCTTCAAGTACTCGTGTTCTCCCTGGATGGATACGATAATGGTAGCCACCTGGGGCACCCGCAGGGAAATTTGTTCAGTGGCGGCAATACCGTCCATCACCGGCATGTTTACGTCCATCAGCACAACGTCGGGTAACAGTTCCTCCGCCAGTCGCACGGCTTCCTCCCCGTTGACGGCCTCCCCGATCACCACCATGTCCTCTTCAAAACTCAACAACCGCTGGATCTCCTTCCGGGTCTGGGAGACATCATCCGCAACCAACACCCTGATCTTCCCCATCACCACCCCTCCTTTCGGCCTCACTCGCCTAACCGTTCGAAACGATAGGGCAACAAGTCGGTCTTACCTTCCGGTACCGCCGGTCGCAGCATCAAGCGGATTTTACCCTCTTCAGCGGCGGCTACCAGTGGCAGTGCGTCTTGAGGGGCAACCTCCACCGTAATGGTTTTCATGTCTTTCACCGGCTCGGTCTGGTTGGACCTTTGCAGGTAGGACCCCACCGCCAGCACCCGCAGGTCCTGTAAAAGCAGCCGGGTGATTACCCGCTTGTCCGGCAATTCCACATGGGCCACCACGTCCACCCGATCCCCCGGAACAAGGAAACCGGCTACTCCCGTCACCTCGTCCACCGCCAGGGTAATGGCCCGCTTCCCCTCAGCAACGGTGTATGCCAACCCATGGCTTTTATCGCCCTCATTCACGACTCTGTCCTTGATGACCTGTTCGCCGGCGTAGAGGATGGCGGTGGAGACAGTTCCCACCACTTCTGTTGGCTCCCTGGCCGCGTTGGACTGGATATACACCTGGGGAAGCTCGCGGACTGTCACCATGGCAGCGGTAATTCTGGTCCGAGCAGGGATACTTTCCCTGGCTACCACCACCTGGCCCAGCACCTCCCGTTGCCTGTACCCCGCTTCAATGTCATGCAAGTACCAGTACACCGAACCTGCCGCCAGGAGACCCATCAGGCTGGCAGCAAGTAAGATAACTTTTTGCTTCAATGCTCTTCTCTCCCCGATAATACCTCATGTTTACTGTACCAGTCTTACGACGTACAGGCCGGTGTCCGCCCCGCTCAATTCTCCCATTCCCTTAGCCAGTGTCCGGATAAAATACCCGTAGATATAACTGTCGTTCCCTTGCCCCTCCACTTTTTCCACATAAAAGGCCGCAAACCCGGTGACAAGTACTTTTTTGATCTGCTGCTCCGCTGTCTCGATAGTTTGGTACAAAGGTACGATGAGGATGTGCTGGCAGTCCCGGGAAAAGCCGGCCGGGCTGCATGAAGGGTCAGGGCAACGGTCAAGCCGGTAATCGATGGCCCTTTTGGTGGGGTTGGACATGTTACCGGTCTCGGTATCTACCTGATCGCCAACCTTTAGCATCCCTTGATATCCGTACTTGAGGTTTTCCTCGTAGTTTCTGGCGCCCGTGCCGCCCAGGGAGAGAGCGCCGAAGTTCCCCGGGCCCAAATGGGATTCATACTGCCCGGCGCCGTTCTTCAATACGTACCTCGCCCCGAATTCCAGTTGGTGATCTTCCACCGCCAGCGGTGCGGCCCCCCACACCCCCTGGGGCGACGCCACCTGCGCCAAGGCCCTCGCTCTTACCACCGCGTCACTCTGGCCGAGGAATTGACCCAAGAAAAAACTGATCCGCCGTTGACCTTCCACTGTGATGGATTTTTGATCCGGGGACACTTCCACAGCGACCTGTTCGGCGGGAAGCCCATTACTGGCAGCGTACTCCTTCGCCACAGCCGCCGCGCCCGAGGGGTCAGCCGGGAGTTCCTGGGCCCCTGCCAGCGCCGCCGCGTCCACCGTGGCGGTAAGGCGGGCGCGGGTGAGGTACCCGAGACCAGCATCCACGACCAAACCCCAAAAAGCAAATAATACCGTCATGGCCAGCGCCACCAGGAATAAGGCTGCACCCTTTTCCTCGTGTAAAATAGATAACGGTTTTTTCAGGGCGGTCAGCATTCCATCAACCCCTCAGGCCCTTTACTCCACTCTCATGCTGGTTTCTCCCGTCACCCAAACCGGGTTGGGGACCACGCTCTGGATCACCGGCGAGATGATGGCCACACCGTAGCGCACCGCCACCCGGACCGGCTGCCCGCGCTGCCGGCTGCTCTCTTGCGGATCGATGGTGATTTCCAGGCTATTCCCCGCCAAGGAACCCGCCGACGCCTTCACTACATCAATTATTTGGGCATCCGGCGCCCCCACCGCAGCTGCCCTGGCGCCTTCCCGAGCGGCATTGGTCACCGCCAGGTACGCATGGGAGACCCGCCCAAACTCCATCATCCCCATCACCAACAGCAACAGGACTGGCAGCAGCAGGGCCAACTCCGCCAGGCCCTGCCCCCTCTGTTCTTTCCACAAAGCTCGCCACGGCACCCTACCACCTCCAGAACCAGGCCAAGACAGTCCCCATGGCCAGAGCCACCCCGTAAGGAATGGTAAGCACACACCCGCGATTCTCGGAAATGCGGGCGAACGGGTTCAGTTTCCCCTGAAAGTAAAGTAATGTGACCAGACTGATGAGAACGTTCCGCCCCAGTTCAACCAACCTCCGGGCTCTGGCCGCTGCCAGCACGGCCAAAACACCACCCACCAGTGCCCCCAGGAGGACCGCCTCCGCTGTAAATAATGCCCCTTTCCAGGCGCCCACCACCGCCATCATCTTCACATCGCCAGCCCCCATGCCGCCGGCAATAAAGGGGAGGAACAACAACGCGGCTCCCAGCAGCGCTCCCCCACCCGTTACCGCCAGTCCATCCCAGCCGTTGCTGAATACTCCCCAGACCACGGCAGCCAATAGTGAAGGATACACCACGGCGTTGTAAATCCTTCGTTCTTTCAAATCGGTAACACTGCAAACCAGCACGGTCAGGCCCACTGCCACGTCGGGAACCATGAGAAACACCTCCGGAGGGAGTTTGACCCTACCCGGCCAAACCAAGTAGGGTCAAAAGCTTCATTAAATAAATGAGTATTGCCCAACAAAGTGTTAGGACGCTGGTTGCTGTCCTTGCAGACCTGTGATTACTTTTCCAAACAGTGTTATCAACTCATCCTTCAGTAAAAGCAATGTTCCGATGACCAGTACAGCCACCAACGCCAAAATCAGACCATATTCCGTGAGAGCCTGGCCGTCTTCCTCCGCCCACAGGCGCCGGAGTACGTGCTTCATGTTGTTTCACCCCCTTATACTGGTGTTCTGTGCTGTGGCTTAAGTCTATCACTGTGCGCCCATGCCCGCCAATCAACCAACCGGCTCATTTTTTCTGGGACTTTGGTCATGAGACCCCCACAAATGTTCAGTCCCATACGAATACACAAAAGCGCCCATTGCAGGCGCTTCCCAGGTCCTATTCTCTCGTAAACGAGGAACAAATAAGTATTAAACTTCCACTAGCTTGTTCTTGACGGCGAATAATGCCGCCTGGGTCCGATCCGTTACTCCCAGTTTCCTGAAAATGCTGGAGATGTGGTTCTTGACCGTTTTCTCGCTGATACACAAGCGGTTGGCAATGACCTTGTTGGCCTCTCCATGGGCAATGTGGGCCAAAACCTCCAGTTCCCTTTCTGTTAAGTCTTCCCAGGTCTTGGGTTCGCTGTAGGCTGACCGGCGAAGTTCACCGAAGACCTTCTTGGTGATGGCTGGGTGGATGACGGATTCGCCGTTAGCGACTCTGCGGATGGCCTGAATAAGTTCGTGGGCATCGATGTCTTTCAGAACATAACCGGAAATACCTGCCCTGATAAGTTCTAACACGTACTGTTCATCATCATGGATAGTAAGTGCGACAATGCCGGCAGACGGTACATCCTCTCGGATAATCCTGGTGGCATCGATCCCGTTCATCTTGGGCATGTTAATGTCCATCAGAATAACGTCCGGACGGTAACGGCGGGCCGCTTCGATGGCCTGTACACCGTCTCCCGCCTCGGCCACCACTGTGATGCCTGCTTCCAAAGCCAAAATCTTTCTAAGTCCCTCCCGGATGAGAGGGTGGTCATCAACTACCAGCACCTGGATGTTTTTCACCTGCAGCACCTCCCTATACGTTCAAGGGTATCTGAACGGCAATTTTGGTTCCCCGGCCGGGCGAGGTATTAATACGTATGATCCCGTCCAGCAATTCCACCCGTTCCCGCATCCCCATCAACCCGTATGTATCTTTATCTGATTCTGCCATCACTTTGTCCAGGTGAAACCCTTTCCCGTCATCAATTACCACCAGGTTAACCTTCTCCGGCATCAGTTCCAGTTTCACGGAAACTTGGCGTGCCTGGGCGTGTTTGTAAACGTTGTTTAACGCCTCCTGGACAATCCGGAACAGGGCAACCTCCAAGGCATTAGAAAACCGCTGTTCTTGCCCGGTTACCGAAAAATCAACATCCAATCCATGTTTCTCCTCAAACTCTGCCATATACCTTTTGAGGGTGGGGACGATCCCCAAATCATCAAGGGCCATAGGCCTGAGGTCATAAATGATTTTTCTCACGTCCTGCAGGCTGGCCTTAACCATGGATTTCAACTCGGATAACTCATGTTTGACCACCCCGGGTTCTACTTCCAGCAGTTTTTCACAGATTTCCGCCCGCATCACCAGGTTTGCCATAGATTGGGCCGGTCCGTCATGGATCTCCCTGGCTACCCGCTTTCTCTCTTCTTCTTGAGCCTTGATCACGCGAATGCCCAGGGACTGGCGCTGTTGCATCTCCTCCAGTTTGGAGGTCAACCCTTGCAGGTCCTCCGTTAAAAATCTTAGTGCCACCCCCACCTGTGAGACCAGGTCTTCAGCCTTTTTTACCGTCTCTTCCAGCCTGCGAAGACTAAATTCCAGCTGGTCTCTCCGTCGCCGGAGCTGCTGTTCCCGCTCCCGCATGTGACCCAACTGGATCTGCAGCTGGCGAGCTTGTTCGTAAGCGGTTTGCATGTCCTCTTCTGAATACCGGTTAAAGTTTTTACTGACTTCCATCAGCCTTCTGCGCGCGGCTCTTTCCTGGTGTTCAAGGCGGTCTACTTCTTCAATCGTTTCCAAGGTCTCTTTCTTGACCTGCTCCAGTTCTTTCTTTACCCGCGCCCATTCCTGGCGGGCGCTTTCCGCAATATCATAGATCTGTTCTTTCCCTTTTTCGATAGCACTAATGGTTTGCTTGAGTATATTATCCAAGGCCGCTAAATCCATCGCCGGTCCCACCTTTTAAAGGTACGACATCGTAGAGCTACACACCGTTTTTACATTATTCGCCACCAATCCTTTTATTTCCTTCCTTGCCGGTAAAAATGGCGCTTTCTATCAGGCATCTAACAGTTATTCGAGAACTCATTCCGGTTTATGTCCAAAAAAAAAAGACCCTTGGCCTGTTATCACTGGTTTTCAACCACAGAATCAAGAGTAAAACGGCCCAGCGTCCCCTGCCGGAACTCTTGTAACAGGATGGCTGCAGCCTTGTCCACGTCTACCACACCACCCCGCAACAGGTAACCGCGCCTAGAACCGATAGCCTCCAGCATTGCGCGGGGATTGGGATGCCATTCTTCCAGTCGATAGCGCTCCAAGACCATTTCCGGGCAAGTCTCCCGCAACCAATCGAGTAACCGTAAAGCCAGTTCCTCGCCTTCCAGTACCGGCTCGCGAATTGCTCCGGTAACCGCCAGTCGAAAGGCTACCTTGGGATCACCCAGTTTGGGCCATAACAACCCGGGAGTATCCATCAGTTGCACGCTGCCTGCCACGTTGATCCACTGAGGACCGCGGGTAACCCCGGGCCTGTCCTCTACACGGGCGCCGCTTCTGCCTGCCAGGCGGTTTATTAATGACGACTTCCCGACATTGGGTATTCCGACTACCATCACCCGCATCTCCCGGCGCCGGATGCCCTTTTCTTCCATGGCAATCATCTTGTGCTCAACCAAATCGCGCAGTTCCGGCAAGACCTTTTCTACCCCTTTACCCGACAGCAGGTCTACCACCACCACCCGCATACCACGCTCGCGGTAGTAGTCCAGCCACTCGCCGGTGGCTCTCGGGGAGGCCATATCCACCTTGGTCAGCACCAGCAAGGAGGGTTTTCTCCTGGTCATCAAAGCCAGGTCAGGGTTGCGGCTGCTTTTGGGTATCCTGGCGTCTGCCAGTTCCAGCACAACGTCCACCAGGGTTAAGCGTTCCTTGAGTTGTCGCTTGGCCCGCGCCATATGCCCGGGATACCACTGGATGTCCACTAGGTTCACCTGCCTGCTTATAGTAAGAACACTAACCGTGCCCTGTATCCGAAAACGCCTAATCACTGCTACCGGATTAACCCCAGTCTACCAAGAGGCCAAAAAACCAATACAGCCTTACCAATCACATTCTGTTCAGGTAATGCCCCCCAGACGCGGCTGTCCTGGCTGTTGTTACGGTTGTCCCCCATTACAAAATACGAGTCCCGCGGTACCTCTACGGGGCCAAAGTCATTAAATACCAGACCCTCCGGCAAATATGGTTCCCCAATGGCTTCCCCGTTAACATACACTTCGCTGTTGCGAATCTCCACTCGTTCTCCTGCCACCGCGACAACCCTTTTAATGTAATCTTTTTGGGGGTCCAACGGATACTTGAAAACAATTACATCCCCCCGGTTAGGCTCACTGAACCGGTATGTCAACTTATTTACAATAATCCTATCGCCTGGACTTAATGTAGGCTCCATGGAACCGGACGGAATATAAAAGGGCTGGAACAGGAAGAAACGAATCACCGTTGCCAATATAACGGCAATTACGACGGACTCCAGCAATTCCGCGAAAGCCGACTTGTTACCTGCCATCGGTCATCCCCCACTACCACCTTAGATGACGTTGAAAGGGACTGGGTAGTACCAGTCCCTTTAATAAGGTGCTACTGCCTTTTCGCCGCAGTTTCGACTTAACTATCCTGCCAATCAATCAGCCTATAAGTAAGTAGTTACAAACTGGCTTTTGTATCCCGCACTACCTGCGTTCACGGATGCGGGCCGCTTTTCCGACACGCTCCCGTAAATAATACAGCTTGGCCCTCCGAACCCGTCCCCGGCGCATGATCTCGATCCGGTCGATCCGAGGTGAATGTAACGGGAAGGTACGCTCGACGCCCACGCCGTATGACACGCGGCGAACGGTAAAGGTTTCTGTAAGCCCGCCGCCCCGGCGCCGGATAACAACCCCTTCAAAAACCTGGATCCTTTCCCTGTTACCCTCGACAACCTTCACGTGCACCCGAACAGTGTCGCCGGGCCGGAAATCGGGAAGATCCTTCTTAAGCTGTTCAGCTTGAACAAGTCCCAACATATCCACACAGATTCCTCCTTCCATCTATACCATGCTCTTAATGTTCTGGTGACAAGTACCATATTATACTTTCACATACCACGCGCAATTATATCATAACATCAGGCGAAACACAAGGTTAACGCCGCCTCACCGCCTCAGGGCAACAAACCTTATTTTTCTTCTCTCAGTTCCTCCAGGAAGCGGATGTCTTCCGCTGATAGCCTTACCCTCTCCAGCAGTTCCGGGCGCCGCAGCAGAGTGCGTTTTAAGGATTCCCGGCGCCGCCACCGGCGAATCTCCTCATGGTTGCCTGAAAGCAACACTTCAGGTACTACAGACCCGCGGTACTCCCGGGGGCGGGTATACTGGGGATATTCCAGCAGTCCATCGCTAAAGGACTCATCGTTAACAGACGTAACATCTCCCAGAACCCCCGGTAATAACCGGGCCACCGCATCAACCACCACCATGGCGGGCAGTTCTCCACCCGTAAGGATATAATCGCCGATGGAAATCTCGTCCGTCACCAGTTTCTGGCGTACCCGCTCATCGATTCCCTCGTAGTGACCGCAAATCAGCACCAGATGAGAAAGCTGCGCCAGTTCGCGGGCCTTGGCCTGGGTAAAGACTTCTCCTTGAGGGCAAAGCAATATCGTGCGCATATCGGGAAAGTGAAAGCAATGCCGGATGTACTCCAGGGCGGCAAAAATGGGTTCCGCTTTCATCACCATCCCGGGCCCTCCGCCGAAAGGATAATCGTCTACACACCTGTGTTTGTCAAAGGCGAAATCCCTGATATCGGTGATTCCGACCTCCAGGATGCCCTTCTCCTGTGCCCGCCCCATCATGCTTTCCTGCAGCGGTCCCTCAAACATCCGGGGAAAAATGGTCAGAATATCAACCCGCATAACCGTCCCGCCTCTTTTTTCTAATACCAACAGAAAGTCTAACTTTCTGTTGGCATAAGTGCAACTTTGACTTCTGCCGTCGCTTACGCTCGGCACAAGTCAAGTTTTCTATACTATTCCCGCAGTCCCGGCGGCAATTCGACCATGATTTTGCCCTGTTCCAGGTCGATACATTTTACTACCTCTTTAAGGGCCGGTACAAATATCTCTTCACCGCTGGTATCGCTTTTTACCAGGTAAACATCGTTAGCCCCCGTCTGCTGCACGTCTACCAGCCGTCCCAGAAGTTCTCCCGACATGCTGTAAACCGGGAGACCCACCAACTGGAAGATGTAGTAGTGACCGGGAGGTAAGGGGACCACATCCTTTTCATCAATCTGTACCAGGGCGTCCCGGAGGGTTTCCGCCTCGTCCATGGTAGTTACTTCCCTGAACTTGAGGACGATCACGTTTTGATGCTTCCTGGCCGCCTCCACGGCCAACTCCCTTGTGCTACCATGCTGGTTCACGATGACCTTTTCCAGCCGGTTAAACCGCTCCGGAAAGTCTGTGAGAGGATAAACCCGCACCTCACCCCGGTGCCCTTGCGTGGCGGTGATCCGCCCTACCGTAACCAAATGCCGCTGCGAAGGCGACAATTTGATCCCTCCGAGAACTGATTTTAACGTGCAACTTTTGGCATAAATAACCGCTACGCCATGGGGACGGTTCCATCGTCTCCCCTTCGGCCCTTCGCTACGCTTCGGGGACGCTCGAACCGTCCCCATGGCTCCGCTAACTTTTAAATTACGCTATAGTGTTAGGCAATTATAACCGTACGGACTTTTATGTCGCTTCACCATACGTGACGCGGGAGCTTGCCGCCCCCGCCCCGTTACTGAATGATCTCCACGACTGCCCGTTTACCGGCTCTGATCGCGGCAGCCTTAACAACCGTACGAATTGCCTTAGCGATTCTTCCCTGTTTACCGATCACTTTACCCATGTCCTCGGGTGCTACCCGTAGTTCCAAAATGACCGACTTATCCCCAACGATTTGCCTGACTTCCACCGCCTGGGGTTGGTCTACCAGGGCTTTAGCTAAGACTTCCACTAATTCGCGCATGCGCAAAAACCTCCCTAGGGCTTATTGCCCGGCGTGTTTTTGCCAGATACCGGCCTTCTTTAACAGCGCCTTCGCAGTATCCGAAGGTTGAGCACCCGTATTGAGCCATTTGAGAGCTTTCTCTTCATCCACTTTAATAATCTCGGGGTCCTTAATCGGGTTGTAGTAGCCGATTTCTTCGATAAAACGCCCATCCCTCGGGGACCTGCTGTCAGCCACTACCAGGCGGTAAAAAGGCTCTTTTTTACCACCCATTCGCTTCAATCTGATTCTGGTTGCCATTACAGTCACCTCCTTGTCAATCAAGAAGCAAGAAATCGGATGCAAGATGCAGGATTACTTGTGGGAATTGGCTGCGCCAATTCCTTATTCAATCACTTTATGTTCTTCAATTTATGTTCTTCGTCTTGCTTCTTGCCTCTTACCTCTTGCCTCCTGTTTCTGTTCTTCCTTCTTGCCTCTTGCCTCCTGTTTCTGGCTTCTATATTTAGAAAGGCAGGCCAAAAATACCCTTTCCTTTCTTGCTTTTCGGTCCTTTGGGCCCTTTGCCCATCCCGGGCATATCACCCAGGTGCCGCATCAGCTTCCGGGCTTCATCAAAATGCTTTAACAGCCTGTTCACATCCTGCACTTTGGTACCGCTGCCCGCAGCAATCCGCCTTTTCCGGCTTCCGTTGATTATTTCGGGGTGGCGCCTTTCTGCCGGGGTCATGGACTGGATCATCGCCTCGGTGCGTACCAGTTCCTTCTCGTCCACCTGGAGGTTTTTCAGTTGTTTGGCGGACCCCAGGCCGGGGATCATCCCGAGAATATCCTCCAAGGGACCCATGTTCTTCATCTGCTGCAGTTGGGCCAGAAAATCCTCCAAGGTAAACTGTTGCTGGCGAATACGTTTTTCCAGTTCCCTGGCTTTTTCTGCATCCATGGTGGCCTGGGCCTTTTCGATGAGACTGAGCACATCCCCCATACCCAGGATACGAGAGGACATCCGTTCAGGGTAAAACGGCTCCAGGGCATCAAGCTTTTCTCCCGTCCCCACAAATTTAATTGGACAGCCTGTGACGGATTTTACCGACAAAGCTGCTCCGCCCCTGGTGTCACCATCCAGTTTGGTCAGGATCACCCCATCCAGACCCATCGCCTGGTGAAAAGCTTCCGCCACGTTGACAGCGTCCTGGCCGGTCATGGCATCCACCACCAACATGATCTCGTGTGGTTGTATCGCCTGTTTGATCCGGCGCAGTTCGTCCATCAATTCTTCGTTGACGTGCAGCCGCCCGGCCGTATCCACAATCACCACGTCATTTCCGTGGGTCTTGGCGTGCTCTACCGCAGCTTGGGCAATATTTACGGGATTTTGCCGGTCCCCCATGTCAAACACCGGTAACCCCAGCTGCTCACCCAGCACCTGTAACTGCTTGATGGCGGCAGGCCGGTAGATGTCAGCCGCCACCAGCAGAGGCCGGCGGCCCTGTTTTCTTAAATGATTCCCAAGTTTTCCTACGGACGTGGTCTTACCGGCTCCCTGCAAGCCTACCAGCATGATGACCGTAGGCGGCCGTGACGCGATGGCGATCTTGCTCTGAGTCCCCCCCATCAACTGGGTAAGTTCCTCGTGTACAATCTTGATCACCTGCTGAGCAGGCGTAAGGCTTTGCAGCACCTCCTGCCCAACTGCGCGCTCCCGCACCCGGGCCACGAAGTCCTTTACTACCTTAAAGTTAACATCAGCTTCCAAGAGGGCTACGCGAACCTCCCGCATAGCCTCCCCTACATCAGCTTCAGAAAGCTTTCCTTTCCCCCGCAGGCGTTTAAATGTTTCCTGCAGTTTCTCGGCTAGACCGGAAAAGGCGGCCATGCTACCACCCCCCTATTCTTGTTCTCCGCTTAACATGATTCGGACCAGATCCCGTGCTTCCTGGAGGCGGCAATCCCCTGTGCCTTGTGTTTCCTCAGCCAGAAGCGCAGCCAGTCGCTCCAACTGACGGCGGCGGCGGAGAAACTTGGCCATTAGGCCCAACCTGCTTTCGTAATCCTCCAGTAGTCTTTCAGTTCGCCGCAAGGTGTCATACACCGCTTGCCTGCTAACCGCGTATTGTTCGGCAATCTCTCCCAGTGAAAGGTCATGATGGTAATAGAGTTCCAATAGTTCTCTTTGTCTTTCCGTCAGTAAGGGCCCATAAAAATCATAAAGCCAGCCCATCCGCGTCATCTTGGAAACCATCCGACCACCTGCCAGTGTTAAGGTTTTTCCCTTAACACCAACTATAATATTTTAGTTCTGTTGAAAAGTCAAGCGGGTAGTAAATGCCTATTTTCCGGTCAGGCGTTTTGCCCGGTGGGATACCTCGTACAGCACCCGTTCGGTATCAATTGTTTTGACCTCCCGGTTTTCCATCAGAACCCGGCCGTTCACGATCACCGTTTGCACATCCGCCGCCTGGGCCGCATACACCAGGTGGGCCAGTATGTCATGGTGGGGATACAGGTGCGGTCGTTCGAAATCCAATAGAATGATGTCGGCTTTCTTGCCGGCCTGCAAGGTGCCCACATCACGAAGTCCCAGGGCACGGGCACCGTTCTTGGTAGCCATCTCCATCGCCTGGTAAGACGGGATCACCGTAGGGTTCCCTGTGCTTACTTTGTGCAACAGGGCGGCCGCCCGCATCTCTTCCATCATGTCCAGGTTATTGTTACTGGCAGCGCCGTCGGTACCCAAAGCCACCGGAATACCCGCCTCCAGCATTTGAGGCACCGGAGCGATGCCGGAGGCCAGTTTCATGTTGCTTTCCGGATTGTGGGCAACCCCTACCTGGCGCTCCTTCAGGACGGTGATATCCTCCGCATTCAGGTGGACACAGTGAGCAGCCAGCACCGGGTAGCGGAAAACCCCCACGGCATCCAGGTGCTGCACCGGACTTTTTCCATACTGCCTTTCAATATCGTCCTTCTCTACCCCGGTTTCGGCAACGTGGATATGCAGCCCCACCCGCAGGTCATCCGCCGCCGCCATCACCTGTTCCAGGAAGGCTGGAGGGCAAGTGTAGGGGGCGTGAGGTCCCAGCATGACAGTTACCCGCCCGTCCGCCTGGCCATGCCAGTTCCTGACCAGTTCCCGGTTCTCTGCCAGGGCCTGAGAGGCATTTTCCTGCAAGCCGATCAGCCCCCTGGACAGGCACCCGCGTATCCCGCTATCTGCCACCGCTCGGGCTACCTGGTCCATGTAAAAATACATGTCAGCAAAAGAGGTGGTGCCAGACTGGATCATTTCCAGGATACACAACATGGTACCCCAGTAGACGTCTTCAGGCTCCAGTTTTGCTTCCAGCGGCCAAATTTTCTGTTCCAGCCACTGCATCAGGGGTAGGTCGTCGGCATAACTCCGTAAAAGGGTCATGGCAGCATGGGTATGGGCATTAACAAATCCGGGCATTGCTACCATGCCGCGGGCCTGGATTACCCTGTCGGCCCGCCACCCCGGCGGCACCGTTCCCACCGGACCGACAGCCGCGATGGTGTGGCCTTCAACTGCGATTTCCCCTTCGTAGTACAGGTCTCCGGGTTCAGCCAACCCTTTCACCATAGGTACTACTTTGCAGTCTTTAATCAATATCCTTTCTTCTGTCGCCATTTTTTCTCTCCCCATTCTCTATATATTACCCTTTAGTGCTTCAGCCAGTCCCTGATCAAAGGGCGGGCGGATAACTCCCCGGTCCGTAATCAGGGCGGTAACCAGGTAATGAGGTGTAACGTCGAAGGCCGGGTTGTACACCGGCACACCTTCCGGCGCTACCCGTTGGTTACCCACCCGGCACACTTCTTCCAGATCCCGCTCCTCGATGGGAATCTGTGCGCCGCACGGAAGCGATACATCGATGGTAGAGACAGGGGCAGCCACATAAAAAGGCACCCGGTGGTGCCTGCACAGCACTGCCAAGCTGTAGGTACCGATCTTGTTGGCCACGTCACCGTTGGCGGTGATCCGGTCCGCCCCCACCACCACAAGATCGATCTTTCCCTGCTGCATCAGGTAACCGGCCATGCTGTCGGTAATCAGGGTAACCGGAATACCGTCTTGCATCAGTTCCCACGCGGTCAGCCGAGCTCCCTGGAGCAGCGGCCTGGTTTCATCGGCATACACCCGGATATCCTTCCCCGCCTCGTGGGCAGCCCGGATCACCCCCAGGGCAGTACCGTACCCGGTCGTAGCCAGGGCGCCGGCATTGCAGTGGGTTAAAATGGTAGCTTTATCTGGTACCAGCGAGTTACCAAATTCACCGATGCGACGGTTCATGGCCAAATCTTCCTGGTAAATACCGTGAGCCTCAGCCAGCAGTCCCCGAATTATATCACCGGACGGTGAGGTTTGGAGTTGTGACAGTTTTTTCAACATCCTGTCCAGTGCCCAGAAGAGGTTGACCGCCGTAGGGCGGGTTTCCGCCAGGCTTTGGGCCACCCGCCGGATGTGCGCTACCAGTCTCTCTGTATCCTGGCCCTCGTAAGCCAAGGCACCCAGGACCACCCCGTAGGCAGCGGCCGCTCCGATAGCTGGCGCCCCACGTACCTGCATGGTTCGGATGGCTGACGCCACCTGCCGGTAATCACGACAGCTGATATATTCCACTGACAGCGGCAGTTTGGTCTGATCCAAAAGGAATAAGGTGTTATTCTCCCAATAGAGCGTCCTCATGCCACCCCTCCTTTTCTAGGTGCTAGTGACTAATTTAGAACTTTCCCAACTCCTTTAATGCTTCACGACACCTGCAGTGTCCAGTCCCCGGCAGAGACAAAATGGTTGTAGTGAGCAGGTGTTGTAAATGGGATGAACTACGGGCCATGGTTTCCACTACTTCCTGGTGGGTAAGGGGCTCCAGGGCAAGGCCTGCCGCGAAATTTGTGACCACCGCAATGGTGGCATAACAGATCTCCGCTTCCCTGGCCAGCACCACCTCCGGGACGTTAGTCATCCCCACCAGGTCGCCACCAAACCGCCGGAACATTTCGATCTCCGCCGGTGTCTCAAACCTGGGCCCCTCGGTACATACGTATGTCCCCCGGGGATGCACCCGGGCAGGCAAATCCCCGGTAACCCCTAAAATCACTTTCCGCAGGCGTGGACAGTATGGCTCAGTCATATCCACATGCACGACACCGGTATAACCGTCATAAAAGGTATAAACCCTGGTCTTGGTGCAATCGATGAACTGGTCCAATACCACCAGGTCTCCGGGATACATGGCGCGGTTTAGGGACCCCACCGAAGCCGTCGCCAGGATCTCGGTCACGCCCAGTTCTTTCATCGCCATGATATTGGCCCGGTAATTGACCCGGTGCGGTGGAACAGCATGACCAGACCCGTGCCGCGAGATAAAGACCACCTGGCGCCCCTGACAACCCCCGAGACGTGCCGGCACGCTGCCAAATTTGGTGGTTATTTCCTCTTCCCGCACGTCTGAAAAGAGGTCCAGGTTATAGACGCTGGTACCCCCGATCAGACCTATCGCTCCAGACCCCATAAATCCTCCCCTCCCCTTCAGGCTTTATTCCTGTTCAGCAAAAAGAGCCGTGACGAATTCCCGGGGATTGAACTCCCGCAAATCATCTACTCCCTCGCCGATACCGATGAGTTTTACCGGGATTTCCAACTCCGATCGGATGCCGATAATTACGCCTCCTTTGGCGGTTCCGTCCAGTTTGGTGAGAGCAATGCCTGTCACCCCTACCGCCTTACCAAATAGTTTGGCCTGGGAAATGGCATTCTGCCCGGTGGTGGCATCCAGCACCAGCAAAACCTCCTGGGGTCCTTCCGGTATCTCTCGCTCAATCACACGGCGCACCTTTTTGACCTCTTCCATCAGGTTGGTTTTGTTTTGCAGCCTGCCGGCGGTGTCCACGATCACCACCTGCGACCCCCGTGCTCGCGCCGACTGAATGGCATCAAAGGCTACCGCAGCCGGATCGGCCCCTTCCTGGTGCCTGATCACCTGTGCCCCCACCCGTCGCCCCCAAACCTCCAGCTGGTCGATGGCGGCAGCCCTAAAGGTATCTCCGGCAGCCAGCAGCACCTTTTTCCCTTCAAGGCTCAGTTTATGAGCTAATTTGCCGATAGTAGTGGTTTTGCCGGCCCCGTTTACCCCCACGACCAGGATCACGGAAGGCGGTGGACCATTTAAATTAAGCGGTATACTGTCTTCTCCCAGAATGTCCACGATCTCATCCCGCAATATATCTTTAACCCGAAGGGCCTCTCTGATGCGTTCCTGCTTGGCCCGCTGGCGGATCCTTTCCGCCAGGCGCATGGATGTTTCCACCCCCACATCCGCCCGGATCAGGATCTCCTCCAATTCCTCATAGAACTCCTCGGTTAACTCCCCTTGCCCCGCTACCAAGTCGCCGATCCGGTCAACCAAGCCCTGCCGGGTCTTGGTGAGGCCCTCTTTCAACCTGGAGAACAATCCCGCCAACCCAATCCCTCCGTTCAACCAACGTTATAGAAAACTTGGCTTGCGCTATAGAAGACTTGCCCATTTATGGGCGTAGTCGCACTTATGCCTGTGGTGCAAGCCTTTAGGCGCAGGCGGAAGCCTTAGTTGCACTTATGCTTTCAGAAAGGTACAACTTATCCTTTCTGAAAGTGAAATAAAGGTTAAGGGCTTTGCCTTAACCTGAATATTTTACCATACAAGCTAGTTAATCTCAATGGGTTTACACAACCCGGTATAATCCTGGGCAATACCGAATTTGCGGTTCCTGATCTCCGCCTCTTCCTCGGGCGTCTTTGCCCCGAAAAACTTGATATTGAGATGCTCTTCCTCATCAGCCAAGCGGAACAGATCGTCAGTTGCTTCGATGACTGTGGCACCGCGGATGTGTCCATCCTTGTCATGCCCGATGGCGACAATTGGCCTCCCCCAAGAACCGGGTCCGGCATGGGCATCGCCGATATGCATCACTCCCGTCCCCCCTGGGTGGGTGTGTACGATTACAGCGTCAGGGGATACCATCTCGCTGTAAATATATCGTAGTGAGCGTCCCTTAATGTCAACCGCACTGGAAGCCAACAGGCGGGACGGAACAAAACCGATACCACCGGCCACAATTTCTCCCCATGCCACGACCCGGCCTTCGCCATCCACCCGTCCCATCGTGGCCACCTCCCTGCCCTGGCCAATCTCTACTGAGCGCCGTATCAGATCCTCAGCCAGCTCACGATCCAGCGCCATGACAGTTTTGCGGGGAATATTCCACTCCTGGCGGTCTGATGCCTCTTCTACGGCCGGGGCTTCCGGCATGTCCACTACTGGAAGTTCCTCACCAACCTCCAGGTATTGAAGTTCCATTTGGTGGCTGCGCCGGAGCACTTCTTTTTCCGCGTCCATAGTGTTTACGGTCAGGGTCTCCAGGTTCAGCCTCTCCGACTCGGTAGACAGGTCAAAAAATTCCGCTTTGGGATAAACAAGTCCCACCCCTGCCGACCCTTGTTCTTTCACCCCAATACTGACAATGGGAATGCCGAAAAAATCAACTCCGGATACATCAGTAATCAGACCGGTCTTTCCCGGGCGTGTAGTAAGGAAAACCGCATTAGACGGTAGTTGCTGCATCCCTTCGATCAGGGACCTGTGTTCCATACGTGTAATTTTGGCGAGGAGCGAACGCAGGGGAATGCCCCCCAATCCCCCATCAACCATCGGGGTCATATGTGAAATATGCCCTTCTTCGTTGACAAGGCCAATGCTTCCTACGTTCCTCCCCTGGCTAAGCTCACGGGTGCGACTGACCATCCTGTCCACAATGTAACGGGCGATACCCCGGATGTGCATCGTGTACTACCCAGCCTCCTGCCTTCATAAAATCCGCATCTATTTTGCCCGCCCTCCAAGCGGGCTATGCGCATTAACTTACCCTGTCCACCATGTCCGTCAACTGTACGGCGACCAGCTTCGAGACCCCTGGCTCCTCCATGGTGACACCGTACAGGACATCCGCCACTTCCATGGTCCCCTGGCGGTGAGAGATGACCACAAATTGCGTATCTCCGGCCAGGTCTCTTAGAAACTGGGCAAACCGCTCCACATTAGCCTCATCCAGCGAGGCTTCTATTTCATCCAATACACAAAAAGGACTTGGCCTGGTTTGTAAAATGGCAAATAACAGGGCCGTAGCAGTCAGGGCTCGTTCGCCGCCGGACAGTAAAGAAAGGTGTTGCAGTTTCTTCCCAGGTGGTTGGGCAACGATCTCAATACCTGTTTCTAACAGGTTTTCTGGTTCACTCAGGTACAACTCGGCATAACCGCCTCCGAAGAGAGTCTTGAATACGCTGGTAAAGGCATCCGCCACAGCCTTGAAGGTGGCGGCGAATCGTTGTTGCATCACCGAATCCACCTCCCGGATTACTTCCAGAAGCGTTTCACGTGCCTGCTCCAGATCCTGTCGCTGACCGCTTAAAAATTCAAACCTCTCTTTCAGTCTTCTATATTCGCTGATAGCCCCCAGGTTGACTGGCCCCATGGCTGCAATTTCCTTCTGTAAATAGCGTATGCGAGCACCCGCTCCCGGTACCGGTGTTGCATCCGAGTGTTGCGTAAGAGCTTCCTGGATGGTAAGGCCGTATTTCTCCTTCAAGGATCTGGTGCCATTCTCCATATCGGCGTCCATCCGGGCCTGCTCCACTTCCTTCTGGTGCAATTGTTCCCGGATGCCCGTAACCCGGCGAAGCACTTCCTTGACGCGGTTTTCCATGTCCCCTGCTTGTTCCCGCACGCGTTCCAGGGTGATCTGGCTTTCTTCCATCTGCAGGCGATACTTTTCTTTTTCCTGCACCACTCGCGCTATGTCTTGCCGCAGGGCGCCAAGATTGGCCTCAATTTGTCTCTGAGATGCTTCGATCGCTTTCAATTCCTCACGCTTACCAGTAACCTCCCTGGAATATTCCGCCCGCTGGAGGTAAAAACGTTCCAACCCACCGCGGATACCGACCTCCTCTTGCTGCACCCGGGCAAGGGCCACCTTGGCCTCAGTTACCGCGCCAGCCACTGCCGTATACCTACCCTGAAGCAGGCGTCCCCTTTCCTGGTCAACTCCCATTTCCCGGTTCAGCCGCTCTTCCTCTTGGGCCATTTGTGTGGCCTGCTGGTGCAGCGCCTGGCAGCGGGACCGCAGTCCCGCCATCTCCCGGCCAACTTCCTCATCCTCCAGGTCTAACACCCGGATACTGTCTTGCAGATGTGATAGGGTATCCTGAACCCGCAGGAGTTCCTTCTCCGCTCCGGTCAATTCTACCAGCAGTTGCTGGCGTTCCGCCTGGAGGCGTTCGATGAGTTCGCCGTCCGACCTCCACTCTCGCTCCAGCGACTCCAGTTGCTCCCGGTCTTCAGCTATCTGCTGCTCGGTACGTGCTACTGTTAACTGCAATTCCTTAATTTCCCGATTTCTTCCTAAAAGATTTGTTCCCTTTTTTCGGTAAGTTCCTCCAGTGAGGGAGCCGCCAGGGTTGATGACGTCACCATCCAGGGTAACCATTTTGACGGTATACCCGGTTTGCCGGGCCAATTGCACCGCCGTACGGATATCCTCCACCACCAGGATCCCACCCAACAGGAAGCGTACCGCCGGCATGTATCTTTCCGCCGCTTGCACCAGGTCAGCCGCCACTCCTATTACTCCGGGCGCCTTGAGTACGTTCCTGGCAGCGCCGGGCAACTCCCGGGGACGCAGGACACTTAAAGGAAGAAAAGTAGCCCTACCCGTGCCGCTTTCTTTTAAGTATTGGATCGCCCGCCGGGCAGCATCGTCGGTCTCGGTAATTACATCCTGAACTGCCGCCCCTAGCGCCACCTCCACCGCCGTTTCCAGTTTGGCCGGAACTTCGACCACATCCGCCACTACCCCGCAAACGCCCACGCACGCCGGGTGGCCTTGAGCCTTGGCCCGGAGAACAGCTCGCACCCCATGAAAATATCCTTCCTTTTCCCGCTCCATCTCCTCCAGCACCAGGAAGCGAGAGCGGGCGGCTTGCAGCTGCTCATCCCCCTCCCGGACACGACGCCGCCAGTCCGCCATGGTCAGTTCCTTCTCCCCACGCTGCCGCTGCATGTCTTCCATCCGTAGCAGGAGGTCCTCAACATCCCGGCCTTGACGGGTCAAAACCCGTTGCCACTCCTCCTTGCGTTTCTGTCCCTCTTCCGCTTCAGCCAGCAGGGAGGTCCTCCTGTCCAACAACCTAGCGCTCTTGGCTTCCAGGTTTCTTTTCTGTTGGTTCAGTTGCTTGATCTCATTCCGGCAAGCGGACAGGTTGCTCACAAGGTCGAACATCCTTCGCTTGCCCTGCTCCAGTCCCGCCTCATGCTCCCTCAGCGCCTTCTCCGCCGCTGCTAGTTCCCTTTGTTGTTCGTCCAATATTTGTGTTTGCTCTTTCACCCGCTGCAATAATTGCTGGTGTTGCTGTTCCTCCCGAAAATGCCGGTCTTGCAGGTCCTCCTGCTTCTTCTCCAGTTCGGCAATCTCTGCCCGTAACCGGGTATCCTGTTGGCTGAGAGAAGTCCGCTTCTCCTCGGCCACCCCGATCTGCCCTTCGGTTCTTTCCAGTTGTGTCGACCATTCCAACAGCCGGCGCTGGCATTCCTGCACCGCCTCTTCCGCCCTGCGTTGTTCCAGGCGAGAAGCCTGCAAAGCGGCTTCCATGCTCGCCCCGGTAGTCTCCTGTTCCTGTAACTCCCGTCTTAAATTCTCGTTGGCCTCCCGGACCTGTCTTATCTTCTGTTCTATCCCCCGCAACTGTCGTAGCATCACCTGCAGTTCCAGTTCATCCAGTTCGGACCGTAGTTTTTGGTAATGAGAGGCCTGCTCCGCTTCCGCCGCCAGTGGTTCCAGCTGCCGTCGAATTTCGGAAGTCAAGACCCCCAATCGTTCCAGGTGGTGTTGGGTCTCATCAAGTTTACGCAACGCTTCTTTCTTGCGATTACGGTACTTTATAATCCCTGCCGTCTCTTCTAACAAAGCCCGCCTTTCTTCCGGGCGGGCATTCAAGACCTCTTCCACCTTTCCTTGGCCGATTATAGTCATGGCCTCCCGCCCGAGACCGGTGTCGGCGAAAAGATCCAGTACGTCCTTTAAACGGCAGGGAGTCTTGTTAATAAAGTACTCTCCCTCCCCTGAACGGAAGACCCGCCGGGTAACGGTAACCTCTTGAAACTCCAGGGGTAACAGGCCAGTACTGTTATCCAAAGTCATGGAAACTTCAGCCATACCCACCGGGCGCCGCTTCTCGCTTCCCGCGAAAATGACATCCTCCATTTTATTACCCCGCAAGGACTTGGCGCTCTGTTCACCCAGTGCCCACCGGATAGCGTCCGCGATGTTGCTTTTCCCACTGCCATTAGGTCCCACGATCACGGCGATACCTGGTCCAAAGGTAAGTTGCAGGCGGTCTACAAAAGATTTAAACCCCTGGATTTCCAAACGTTTCAGGTACAAAAGAAAATCCTCCTATATAGAAAACTTGGCTTGCGCCTAGCCTTTGGCGTAGGCGGAAGCCTTAGTTGCACTTATATCAAGCAGAAAGTTTATTGCAAGAAAACTGCTCACAAGGAGCAGCTTTTACATTTTTTATCGGGGCTCCACAATGAACCGGATAGCCGTTCTCTCTTCGCCCTCGATGGAAATTTCCGCGAAGGCAGGTATCATAATCAGGTCGATCCCGTTAGGCGCCACGTAACCCCGGGCAATAGCGATAGCCTTGACCGCCTGGTTTACTGCGCCCGCACCTACCGCCTGAATTTCTGCCTTACCGCTCTGCCGAAAAACAGCTGCCAATGCTCCCGCGACTGCTTTGGGGTTTGATTGTGCAGAAACCTTGAGTACTTCCATGACTCTTCCTCCTTTTCTCATGCCAGTCACGTCTACTATTGGTTATGACGAGTGTATTCGACAGTTGGCAATGAATTCCTGCTTCAAACTTCCTCTCCCATCAATAATTCCAGGGCATGTTGAGCAGCTTGTTGTTCAGCCTCTTTTTTGCTGCGCCCGGTGCCCTTAGCCAGCAACCGGTTCTGAAGGCTCACACCGGCAACAAAGCGTTTATCATGATCTGGCCCCGATTCTCGCAGGATGGCGTAGTTCACGTTACTATCAAACCGCTTCTGCACCAGTTCTTGCAACAGGGTTTTGTAATCCCTGTACTCCCCCGGCACCAGTGATTTCAGTTCTTTCCCCAGTTCCCGCACCACAAAATCCCGCGCGGTTTCCAAGCCGCCTTCGAGAAAAATCGCACCTACCACCGCTTCAAAAACATCCGCAAGGACAGACGACCGGTCACGTCCCCCCGTCAGTTCTTCCCCCCTGCCCAACAAGATATATGAGCCCAGTTCCAATTGGCGGGCTCGTTGGGCCAGCGTCGGTTCACAAACAATGGCCGCCCGCATTTTGGTCAGGTCGCCTTCCGGACTACCGGGAAACATGTGATATAAGTACTCTGCCACCACGAGACCAATTACGGCGTCACCCAGGAACTCCATCCGCTGGTTATGTTCCCACTTCAGGTGCTTGTGTTCAAAGGCAAAGGTCGGGTGGGTTAAGGCCACATTGACCAGTTCCACCAGGTTAAGCCGAATATCGAGTTTTACTAAAAGTTCCTGTAATTCTCGTCGTCGAGATGCGTCCACCTATTTCACCTCTAACGCCTGTTGACGAACTATGATACAGCTTTCAGCCGGATAGCTTTAGCATCCGATTTTACCCCCATAAAAAAGGAAAGGGGACACCCCTGCTGAAGTTAGGGTATTTCTTTGTGGACAGGAATGTCCCCAACAAATGGGGTTTTGGAAAGAGGCAGAACCTTTCAACTACCCCCGACTGAAGTCAGGGGTATGTCTCCATACTTTAGTCGACTTTCAGTCGAGGTCGAACCCACCTGCTTTAGCAGGTGGTCGTTCAGTCCCGGAACTTCCTAACGATGGCTGTAGCGTTAGCTCCACCGAAACCAAAGGAATTCGACAGCGCTATTTCTACTGATTGCACCCGGGCCTTGTTTGGTACGTAATCCAAATCACAATCCGGATCCGGATTCTCGTAATTAATGGTTGGTGGGATGACTCCATCCCGGATAGCAAGGGCACAGGCAATCAGTTCTACGGCTCCGGCAGCACCCAGCATGTGCCCTGTCATGGACTTGGTGGAACTAATAGCCACCTGATAGGCATACTTGCCGAAAACCTCTTTGATAGCCATGGTCTCAAACTTGTCGTTAAGGTCTGTAGAGGTACCATGGGCGTTAATGTAATTAATATTTGAGGGCTGCAGCCCGGCATCCGCCAGAGCAACTCGCATAGACAAGGCCGCTCCGAGCCCACCCGGAACCGGTGCGGTAATGTGATATGCGTCAGATGAACAGCCGTAGCCCACCATTTCCGCATAAATAGTAGCACCTCGCTGCCTGGCGTGTTCCAGAGTTTCCATAATCAATACCCCGGACCCCTCGCTGAGCACGAACCCGTCCCGGTCCCGATCAAAAGGCCGGCTGGCTCGTTCCGGCTCCTCATTTCTGGTGGACATGGCCTTCATGGCGCAAAAACCCGCCATGGCCAAAGGAGTTACCGAGGCCTCGGCACCGCCGGTGATGACTACATCCGCACCACCCCGCTGCAGCAGTTTAAAAGCTTCTCCGGCGGCATTGGTGCCGGTGGCACAGGCGTTGACAACAGTATGATTAGGCCCCCGGGCTCCGGTAGTAATGGAAATCTGGCCCGCCGCCATGTTGGCGATCATCATTGGTACAAAGAATGGGCTGACGCGGTTGGGCCCCTTTTCCACCAGCACCTTCGCCTGGTCCTCAAAGGTCTCCATTCCCCCTATTCCGGTACCGAACACCACTGCTACCCGGTCCAGGTCCACCTTCTCCAGGTCTAATCCCGCATCCCGAAGGGCTAGTTTAGTACCGGCTACGGCATACTGGGTAAAACGGTCCATTCGCTTGGCCTCTTTGCGATCCAGGTAAAGGCCGGGATCAAAATCCTTTACTTCCCCGGCGATGCGAGTAGCCAAACCATCAGTGGGAAATTTGGTGATAGGGCCTATCCCCGGCCGGCCGGACGTCATGGCCTGCCAGAATTCCTCCTTGCCAGTCCCCACCGGTGAGATTACCCCCACACCGGTGATTACCACTCGATGCTTCAACTCATTAACCTCCCTTTGCTGTAAGCGCATCAATCTCCTGCAATAGACGCTGGAAGATAGTCTTCACAGGCAAAATGTCTTTTATTTTCTCTATCTGCTGGCCGGTAAAAATCAATCCTTCTTCCAGTCGCCCCTGTTGGGCTTGCCGCAAAGCTTTTAAAATGCAGAATTTTTTCGAGCAGTGCTTGAGGCAATGGGTGCATTTTAACTCGTCATCAGCTTTTTGGAACATTACCCGGTCGACAAAAGGATTCCGGACCGCCCGGCCTGGTAGCCCTACGGGGCTTTCAATAATCACGACATCTTTTTCCTGGGCCGCCACGTAGGCCGCCTTCAATTCAGGAGCCGCCCCCGATTCAGCGCTGGCGGCGAAACGTGTACCCATCTGCACTCCATTGGCTCCCCGGGAAAACGCCTCCAGCACGTCCTTCCCTTCTATAATGCCACCCGCGGCAATAACCGGTATTTTAACCGCCTCCCGGACCTCTGGAACGATCTCCTTCCATGAACGGTCGGTTCCCAAGTGCCCACCGGCCTCTCCGCCTTCCACCACCACTGCGGCCGCTCCCAGCTTCTCCGCAATCCTGGCCAAACGGGCAGATGACACGATGGGGACAATGGCGGTCCTGGCCTCCTTCCCCCAGTCAAACATGTCCCGGGAGAACCCGGCCCCGGAAACCACCAGGTCAATCCCCTCTTCTAGAGCAGCCTTGACCAGGCGACCAAACTGGCTGGCGGCAAAAAGGACATTCACACCGATAATCCCGGTTGACAACCTCCTTGCTTCCCGAATCTCCCGCCGGAGTTCGCTCACAGACATACCCGTGCCTGCGATCAAGCCAATGCCGCCTTCGCTTGCCACCGCCGCTGCGAGGGGAGCGGTGGAAATGCGTACAGCCATCCCTCCCTGCACAATGGGGATCTTCGCTACTAGTTCGCCAATCTTTAATTCAGGCAGTCGCATTTCCTTCTATGTCCTCCCCTGTCGTCCTTTGATCACTATTTATTTAAGAAAATCCCGTAGGAACCTACGGGACCTTCCAGGGCACACTATTTACCAGTTTTTTCCTTGATATACTCCACTGCAGCGCCTACCGTAGTAAGCTTTTCGGCGTCTTCATCGGGGATCTCCAAGTCAAATTCTTCCTCCAGAGCCATGATGAGTTCCACCACGTCTAATGAGTCGGCATTGAGATCCTCAAAGGAAGTTTCCATGGTGACCTCATCTTCTTCCACACCCAATTGCTCCACCACGATCCCCTTGATTTTGTTAAATACGGACACGTACCTTCACCCCCCCTCCACAATTTCCGAATAACTACATCACCATGCCCCCGTCGATATGGATTGTCTGGCCGGTAATGTAACTGGATGCCGGCGAGGACAGGAACAGCACTACCTCGGCTACCTCCGCCGGCTCGCCCCAGCGCCCCAGCGGGATTCGTTTAAGCAGTTCTTCCTTCACCCCGTCGGGTAAATCTGCGGTCATGTCTGTGGCGATAAAACCCGGGGCCACGGCATTGACCAGTATGCCCCTGGAAGCAACTTCCTTCGCCACCGACTTGGTCAGCCCGATAATGCCCGCCTTGGCGGCGGCATAATTGGCTTGACCGGCGTTCCCCGTCACCCCGACCACCGAGGCTACGTTGATGATTCTACCTTTCTTCTGTTTCAACATGGGACGGACAGCCGCCCTGATACAATTGTACACACCTTTAAGATTTATATTCATCACCTGATCCCAATCTTCGGGCTTCATC
Organism: Clostridiales bacterium PH28_bin88; assembly: GCA_000987045.1. Classification (GTDB taxonomy): domain Bacteria; phylum Bacillota; class PH28-bin88; order PH28-bin88; family PH28-bin88; genus PH28-bin88. The sequence continues at coordinate 123,627 of LAKY01000025.1, forward strand.
CGCATTAACAAGTTATCCCGGGTAATGCCTGCGTTGTTGACGAGGATGTCGATGCGCCCGTAGCGGTCCAGGGTGAACTTCATCATGTCTTCCACCTGTGCCTCGTCGCTCACATCGCCGCGATACGCTACCGCGTCATCCCCGGCCTGGCGTACTTTCTCCACTACCTCCGCAGCCGCCGCCTCGTTGCCCGCATAGTTTACCACCACACGGGCACCCGCACAGCCCAGGGTGATGGCCACAGCCCGCCCGATACCCCGGGAGCCCCCTGTCACAATCGCTACCTGTCCGTCTAAACTCATTTTAGCCACCCTCTCCCAAACTTGCAAGTGTCTTTTCCAAGGATGCCACGTCCTGGACTCCGAACACCTTGACCTGCTTGTCGATTTTCTTCACCAACCCACCCAGGACTGTGCCAGGGCCCACTTCAACAAAGGTATCCACGCCGTCAGCAATCAGGCGCCGGATGGACGCCTCCCACCGGACCGGACTACTAATCTGTCGCACCAGGGCTTCCCTGATTTCCATAGGAGCGCTGGCGTAATCAGCAGACACGTTGGCTACAAATTTTATATCCGGCGGGCGGATGGACACCCGCTGCAGAGCATCGGCCAGTTGCTCCCCTGCGGGCAGCATCAGCGAAGAGTGGAACGGGCCGCTCACCGCTATTGGAATGACCCGCTTGGCCCCTGATTGCCTGGCAAGTTCCATGGCCTTTTCCATGGCCTCCTGTTGCCCGGCAATCACTACCTGCCCGGGGCAGTTGTAGTTGGCAGGCTCCACCACACCAACAACCGATGCCTGCTGGCATATCTCAGCCACCTGATCTCCCGGGAGCCCCAGGACGGCAACCATACCGCCCTCACCTGCCGGAACCGCCTCCTCCATCAGCCTGCCACGGAGCCGGACTAGCTCAAGGGCTTCTTCGAACCGCATCGCCCCTGTGGACACCAGCGCGCTGTACTCACCCAGGCTGTGGCCTGCCACGAACTGAGGCCGTACCCCGTATCGTTCCAACACCCGCAAGCTGGCGATACTGGTTGCCAGCACCGCCGGTTGGGTGTTGGTGGTCAGCTTCAACTCCTCCTCAGGCCCCGCGAAACAGAGCCGTGACAAGGGAAAACCCAACCGCTCATCCGCTGCTGTAAATACTTTTTGGGCTTCGGGAAATTCACAGGCCAGTTCCCGGCCCATGCCGACAAACTGCGATCCCTGCCCAGGAAAGATAAAGGCTAAAACACTCAATGATTCCTTCCTCCACACTTCTACATGGTTTCCTGGGAGCAATAACGGGTGGCCGCCCTTGCCAGGATCTGTTTTGCGTCCGCAACCACCTGGTGGATAATGTCCCGTGCCGGTATTATCTCATTGACAACGGCAGCTATCTGGCCTGCCATCACCGAGCCGAATTCTGTATCGCCATCCCTCATGGCGGCTCGCAAGGCGCCTACCCCGAGTTCCTCCACTTCTGCTGCCGAGGCGCCCACCGCGGCTAGTTCCTCATACCGCTTGACCAGTTTATTACGCAGCACCCGCACAGGGTGTCCGGTGATTTCCCCTGTGACAGCGGTGTCGCGGTCTTTAGCCCCCAGGATCATTTGTTTTACATTCGGGTGAACTGTACATTCATCCGCACACATAAACCGGGTACCCATCTGCACCCCTTGAGCGCCCAGGGTCAGGGCAGCCGCCAGGCCACGCCCGTCGGCAATACCTCCGGCGGCGATAACCGGCAAGTCCACCGCATCGACTACCTGTGGTACCAGAACCATGGTAGTAATCTGACCAATATGTCCTCCCGATTCCATCCCTTCGGCAATGATCGCATCCACACCGGAACGAGCCAGGCGTTTAGCAAGGGCCACAGAGGATACTACCGGCACTATCTTGGTTCCATTCTCCTTCAAATCTGGTATGTATTTTCCCGGATTCCCCGCTCCGGTAGTCACCACCGGTACCCGTTCCTTCAACACCACTTCCATTACCTGTTCAGCAAACGGTGACATCAACATCACGTTAACGCCAAAAGGCCTTCCGGTGAGACTCTTTACCTTACGGATCTCTCCTTGAACCCACTGGGGAGGTGCGTTACCCGCACCAATAATACCTAAGCCTCCTGCCAGGGAAACCGCGGCAGCCAGCTCCCCCGTGGCGACCCAAGCCATTCCCCCCTGCAGGATCGGGTATTCTATCCCCAGCAGTTCGCACAGCGGTGTTTTTAGCATCTCTGTTGTTCCCTCCCCCTTGGCCGATTTAGACTTTGCAATCACTTCCACCACTTGAGCACACCGGCACCCCAGGTCAAACCCGTCCCGAAGGCTACCAGTAGTACCACGTCCCCCTTATGGATCCTGCCTTCTTTAAGGGTTTCATGCAGGGCTACCGGTATGGATGCGCTGGACATGTTACCGTACCGGTCCAAGTTAACACAGACCTTGTCGGAAGGCAGTTCCAACCTCTTCCGTGCGGCGTCCACAATGCGCAGGTTGGCCTGGTGAGGCACAAGAAAATCTACGTCCTCTTTACTCAAACCACACTGCTCAAGGGCCTGCATAGTGGCATTATCCATTACCCGTACAGCGAATTTGAACACATCGTTCCCCGACATGTGAATGGTATGAAGCTTTTTGTCTACCGTTTCTCTTGAGGCGGGCATCAGGGATCCCCCCGCGGGTTGGAAAAGGTGTTTACCTCCTCCCCCGTCAGACCCCAGTACCATAGATAAGACGCCATAGCCCTCCGGCACGGGGCGCAGCACTACCGCTCCAGCCCCATCGCCGAACAACACGCAGGTTGACCGGTCCTCCCAGTTGGTGACGCGACTGAGCATATCGGCTCCGATAACCAAAACAGTGTCGTACGTCCCGGTGGCGATAAACTGCCGGCCAACAGCCATCCCGTATATGAAACCGGTACAACCAGCCTCCAGATCGAAGGCCGCGGCCCGGCGCGCCCCCAGCCTGTCCTGCACCAGGCAAGCGGTAGCAGGGAATAGGTAATCAGGGGTCACAGTTGCCACGATGACTAATTCCACCTCTTCTGCCACAATTCCCGCATCGTCCAGGGCCTGTTGGGCCGCCAGGACACACATATGAGAGGTAGCCATCTCAGGGTCCATCGCCCGCCGTCGCTCCCGGATTCCGGTTCTGGTCCGGATCCACTCGTCACTGGTATCCACTATTTTTTCCAAATCGGCGTTAGTTACAGTCTCCGGTGGCACGTGCATCCCGGTCCCAACAATACCGACCTGCCTGAGCTGGGTATTCATGGTTGCCCTCCTTATCCTACGTAATGGCTGATTTGTTCCACGAACCGGTTTTCCACGCACTGGGCGGCCACCCGGACAGCGTTTTTGATCGCTTTGGCCTTAGAACTGCCATGGCAGATGATGCTTACCCCCTGTACACCTAAAAGGGGCGCGCCGCCGTATTCATCGTATTCCAACCTGCGTTTCATCGCTCTAAAACCTGGAAGCATCAGCGCAGCACCGATGCGGGTGCGGGTAGAACGAGCCATTTCCGCCTGGATCATTTGGAACACAGCGGAGATCAATCCTTCACCGAATTTCAACAGGCTGTTGCCCACAAACCCATCGCAGACGATGACATCCGCATCACTGCAGGGAATGTCTCTGGCTTCCACGTTCCCGATAAAGTTTAACCCCGAAGCCATTAACAGGTTATAGGTTGCCAGGGTCAACTCGTTACCCTTGGTAACCTCTGTGCCGATGTTCAAAAGCCCCACCCGGGGGTTGGGTACGGCCAGTACCTTCTCTGTGTACAAACTGCCTATTTGAGCATATTCCACCAGGTTTTGCGGTTTGCAATCCACATTGGCCCCAACGTCCAGGATTAGCTTACCCCCCTTGAGGGTGGGGAGCACAGTGGCAATGGCTGGCCGCTGGACCCCTTTGATCCTTCCCAGCATCAGTAACGCGGCAGACATCTGCGCCCCTGTGCTGCCGGCTGAAACCAGCCCTCCCGCCGTTCCTTCTTTTACCAGCCTGGTAGCCACCGCGATTGAAGAGTCCTTTTTGCGTCGTAAGGCCACTGCCGGCTGCTCAGCCATGTCCACCACCTCGCTGGCGTGGTGAATGGTCACTCCTGATACCGGACCTAACCTGGCCAGTTCCTTCTTTACAATGGCCTCGTCTCCCACTAGAATAACTTCAGCGATGCCTTCCCTTGCCGCTTCCACCGCGCCCTTGATGATCTCCTCCGGGGCGTGGTCGCCGCCCATGGCGTCCACGGCGATTTTCATGCCATCATGCCTCCCTGGGTACCCGCCTGTCCAAGGCGGATACTACAAATTGCCCCTTAAACACCATCTCCGCATCCACCTTCGAGTAAACCGACACCAGGTAGGTGATCCCCCGCTGGGCTTTAACCACTGCCTTGGCTACTACCCGCTCGTGTAAGTAGACCGGTCTTTTATAGCGAATGCGGGCACTCCCGGTCAGAACCAGGTCCGCGTCGATGACCGCCACCGCCAGGGAATTTGCCTGGGCAAACAGGAAGTGCCCCCGAGCCACCTTGGTCCGGGCCAGCACCATCTCCGGTAAAATACTTAAAACCGACAGCCCGCCTTTACCCAGTTCCAGGTCCAGCAGTTCCCCTACCAGTTCACTCTCTGCCAGCGACCGTACTTTTCCGAAGACTCCCTGGGCCACCGTCCTGAGACGCTGGCGCAGTTCGGGGATCCCCAAGGTCATCCGGTCCAGCCGGATGGTCGGTATACTGACACCAAAGTATTGTGCCAGTTCCTCATCGGTACAAAGCGGGTTAAGTTCCAGGTGCTCTGCCAATTCCTGCTGTCTCTTTTCCCTGGTTAACGGTTTCTTCGCCACCACGGCCCTTACCACCTTGTTCTATTACCTGGTTTTATTACCAACTCATAATAATAGTATAACCGAGGTGGCATTTGTATGCAACTGATAAATCTCCCGAAATACGTCACATAATTTAAAAGGCCGGGGGCGCCTTCCGGCTAACCCCTAGCCTTTTCTTTCCGGTTCAACATTATTCACTATTTTACGTTCACTACTTCTTTAGCCTTGTAGTGCCCGCATGCCGGACAAACCCGGTGCGACATCCTCAACGCATGGCATTGAGGACACTCCACTAGCCCTGGTGTTGCGATTTTCCGCCATTCAGAGCGCCGTTTATTTTTTCTAGCCTTGGATTGCCTCCGCTTGGGTACCCCCATCGGTTTCCCCTCCCTTCACCAACTTGATCGCATATTGATTACTCCCGTTTCATCAGGTTGGCCAAAACCGCCAGCCTGGGGTCCAATGCCTCTTCCCTGCAATCACAATCACCTTCATTAAGGTTTCGTCCGCAGTGGGGACAAAGCCCACGGCAGTTTTCTCGGCAAATCCGCTTCATGGGAAGGGCCAGGGTAACAGCCTCTAACACGGTTTCCGTCAGGTCGACGGTATCACCTGTAAACAGGCGGACCTGCTCTTCCTGACCATCGTTCTCCTGATCCGCTCCACGGGATTCCCCGGCTTGTTTATACTCCTCACGGAAGGGCTCATCTACCGTATAGGTATAACTTTCCAGGCAGCGGCCACAGGTAAGGAGTACCTCGGCAGTAACCCTTCCCTCTACAAGAAAGTTCTTTCCGGCATTGGCTACCGTCACTTGCACTCGAACCGGCTCTGCAAAAGCCGCGGTGTCACCAGCCAGGGTAACCGGTGGAAGCATTTCGGTTAACTTATACTCTCTTGACATCTCTGGCTGTTTTTTTATGTCGCCCACATTGATCTTCACAGGTTAACACCTCGCAGGCGCAAACACCTATCGATTATTATACACATGGGGATGATTGGCTGTCAACCCCGCAACCCGCTGACTATCTCCCTGGTATCCCTGGCGATCATCAGTTCCTCGTTAGTGGGTACCACCAGGATGCGCCCCCGTGAGCCCTCGGCGGAAACATCCGCTTCTTTGCTCCGCACCTGGTTTTTATGCGGGTCGATCCACATCTGCAGGTAGTCCAATCCCTGGCAAACGGCTTCCCGGATAGGCGGAGAGTTTTCCCCCAACCCGGCGGTGAATACCAGGGCATCCACACCGTTCAGTTCCGCCGCATATGCCCCGATATACTTTTTAACGTCCTGCACAAAAACCTCAATGGCCAACCGGGCTCTTTCGTGCCCCTCGGATGCGGCTTTTTCCAAGTCGCGAAAATCGCTGGACAAACCGGAGAGGCCCAGCACCCCGCTCTGTTTATTCAGGATCGCATTGACCTCCAGGGCAGACATTCCTTCCTTTTCAATGAGGAAGGTAACAATGGCCGGATCCAGGTCGCCGCAGCGTGTACCCATGGTGAGCCCCTCCAAAGGGGTGAAGCCCATGCTGGTGTCGATGGAACGCCCACCCTGGATAGCGGTAATACTGGCACCGTTTCCCAGGTGGCAGGTGATGACCTTGAGTTCCTCCAACGGCCGCCCCAGCATGGCAGCCGCCCGGTGGGCAACGTACTTGTGAGATGTCCCGTGAAAGCCATATTTCCTGATCCCGTACTTCTCGTAATACTTGTAGGGTAAACTGTACATGTACGAGTACTGGGGAATGGTCTGGTGAAAAGCGGTGTCAAACACAGCTACTTGCCGGATGCCCGGGATCATCTCCTCGCAAGCCTCGATACCCAGCAGGTTTGCGGGGTTATGCAATGGCGCCAGTTCGATTAACCTCCGGATAGCTTCTTTAGATGCTGCATCCACCAGGGTTGAGCGGTCAAACACCGATCCGCCGTGGGCAACCCGGTGGCCGATGGCCTCGATATCATCGACCCTCTCCACCACCCCATACCCAGGGCCGGTCAACGCATCGAACACCATTTTAATACCCACCCGGTGGTCCGGAATGTCCTGTTCTATTACGTGGGGGTCTTTCCCAGCCGGGCGGTGGGTCAAGATTGAACCCGGGATACCGATACGCTCCACCAGTCCCCGGGCTGATACGGATTCCTCCCGCATATCAAACAACTGGTATTTCACCGAGGAACTGCCACAATTAAGCACAAGGATTTTCACCGCGTCTACCTCCCCGATTAAAGTACATGTCCTAGTAATAGTCTCTCCCTCTGGCGGCTCTTCTACAACCACTTTGACCATCTCGCCCGGCCGCATAAATTGTGCCCAGGATAGCGGTAAATTTGCTTGCAAAACTCTATCCGGTAAGACGAGACTCGATCAGTTCTTTGATCCGTGGTATGGCCTCTACCGTTGCTACGCGACCCTGCTCCACGCACTCACCGATGCGGTCGAAGGCCGCCGGGCTGATGTGACTCAGGTTGGGACGGATCACCACATCCGCCTCCACAATGTAGTACTTGATCAATTCACGTTCCAACAGTTCTACCGACTGCAGCATGATATCAAAAATGCTGCGCACCTTGTGGTTGGTTACTTCGTACCCCCCATACTTTACGTCTACGGCAATCACTACCTGGGCGCCTTTTTCCCTCGCAACATCGATAGGAATCCGGTCCAGCACCGCGCCATCCACCAGCAACCTCCCCTGCCATTCCTTGGGCTGGAATATCCCAGGAATGGCTATGCTGGCCCTCACCGCTTCTGCTACCGATCCCTCGTTAAGTACCACCCTTTCCCCCTTCTCAATATCCACCGCTACCGCGTAAAAAGGAACCTGTAGTTGGTCGAAGGTCATATCCTTTGTCAGCACCCGCAGCAGGTCTTCTATTTTCTTGCCCCGGAGCAACCCCAGCCGCGGTACGGTCACGTCAACAAAAAAATTCTGCTTGAGTTCATGGGCTACCTTCTCCAGCATTTGCAAGTCGTGTCCCACGGCGTAAAGCGCCCCAAAAACGCTACCGATGCTTGACCCGCTGATTAGGTGTATCGGTATGCCTTCCTGCCGCAGCACCTGTAAGACCCCCAAGTGGGCAAATCCCCTGGCTGCCCCCGCCCCAAGGGCTAATCCCACTACCGGCGGCATGTCTGATCCCCCTTTCCCCGTAGGTCTACATCCTCCTTGTCAATAATATATTAGCTGTGGATTCTCAATTATCCCCATTTTCGTGACCGGGTGATGGATGGATGAGTAGACTGACACGGATCCGGGTAGACCGGCCCTTACGCCCACTGTTGACCGGATTGATTTGGCCTGCAGCTGCTTTGATTTTTGCCGCCAGCATGATCCTTTACCCTCGAGAGGTATTTAACGCCTCCTTACGGGGGCTGGACGCCTGGTGGACAGTAGTATTTCCTGCCTTGCTTCCCTTTTTCGTGGTCTCCGAGTTGATGATGGCATTGGGTATCGTAGACTTTCTCGGAGTATTGCTGGAACCGGTAATGCGGCCCCTGTTCAACCTCCCCGGGCAAGGTGCCTTTGTCATGGCGATTGGCTATACCTCCGGCGCTCCTATCGGCTCCATGCTTACCGCCAAGCTCCGCCAGCAGGGGCTGTGCACCAGGTTGGAAGGCGAGCGGTTGATGTCCTTCACCAACAACGCCAGCCCTCTGTTCTTGTTCGTGGCCGTTTCAGTGGGGATGTTTCAGGACCCCTCCCTGGGAGTGGTGGTAGCCGGCGCCCATTACCTGGCCAACCTGATGCTGGGAGTATTGCTCCGGTTTCACGGCCTTCATGACACGGAAAAGCTGGCAGAAATTCCCCGCAGGGGAAACTTGCTGCGGCGGGCATTGCTGGCCATGGACCGTGCTCAGCAAAAGAACCCCCGCCCACCCGGAAAAATACTGGGAGACGCCATCCGCAACTCAGTCCAGACCCTCACCACCATCGGTGGGTTTATCATCCTGTTTTCCGTAATTATTCAGGTTTTGGCGCTGGTAGGAGTAATTCACTCGGTCGCTGCAATTCTGGCCTTTTTCTTGAGGCCGCTGGGATTCCCGCCTGACCTGATCACTGCTACAGCAAGCGGGTTGCTGGAGATGACCATGGGGGCTAAATTATCCTCCGAGACAGGTGCTTCCCTGTACCATCAGGTAATCGCCGTAAGTATGATCTTGGGTTGGTCCGGCCTGTCGGTGCACACCCAGGTAGCCAGCATGATCGCCGAGACAGACCTGCGCATGGGACTTTTCATCACCACCCGCATCGCCCATGGCGCGCTGGCCGCCCTGCTGGCCGCTGCCTTTATGGGCCCCGCCCAGCCGGTGTTCCTACACATTTCGCCACGCTTTGCTCCGGCAACATCTCTCTTCTCCTGGTGGGGCGGTACCGGAATCGCTCTGGGAATGCTGGCAATCGGCGCTCTATTACCTCTAACGCTCCATGCGGCGTGGGGGCTAGGGCGCCGGGGATGGCCGCGTTAACCGGCCTTTTTTCCGGAAGGCTGGCGTAGCTCCTGGCGGCCTTCCCGCACCGTCTGCAAACTTTTTTCCAGGTTAGCCTCCAACCGGCTTAACACCTCGTCGGCATAGGAAGTCGCCCCACTCTTCAACTCCTGGGCTACCTGCTGGGCTTTGTTGACAATCTCCTGTGCCCTGGCTTGGGCCTGTTTGGTTACCTCACTCTCGGCAGCCAGCAGGTCAATGTGTCTTTTCGCCTCATTTATTAACCGCTCCGCCTCTTCCTGCGCCTCTTTTAACATGCGTTCCCGTTCCCGGGTTACCCAGCGGGCCTGGCGGATCTCTTCAGGAATCATCGTACGAACGCGATCCAGGCATTCCAAAATCAAATCACCGTCAAGCAGTATCTTACCCGTCATCGGAATTCGCGCCCCGCTTTCAACCATTTCCTCGAGTTCTTCCAATACTTCGTAAATCTCCACCCCTGATGTCCCCCTCACGTTTTCAAAGTTTTCCTTCACCCAGTTCTTTCTTACCCTTGGGAATTACCTGGGTCGCGGTAAAAATGGACGGCAGTATCCCCGTAAACTGCCACTCTTACCCTTAGCAGGTTTCCCACTTTTTCCGGCAGGTTCTCTCGCTGGCCTGTTTCCGACAGGGCCATCCCCCCCGGGGCCAACAATCCCCTGGCAACAATAGCCTGAAGTGTATTTTCAGCCAACCCCCTGGCATAGGGGGGATCTAAAAAGATCAGGCTAAAACTCTCACCTTGCTCCGCTAGCCACTCGACTCCCCGGAACACATCCATGGCCAGCACCCTGCCCTGATCTTGGAGTTTGGTACGGGCCAGGTTGTCGCTCAAGGCCTTCAGTGCCGCGTTGCCTTTTTCCACAAAGGTGGCGTGTTCAGCTCCCCGGCTAAGAGCCTCAATACCGATTCCTCCCGTACCCGCAAACAGATCCAGAAATCTGCTGGCTGGTACGCGCTCACCCAAGATGTTGAAAATCGCTTCCTTGACCCGGTCGGAAGTAGGCCGGGTGCTCATGCCCCGGGGCGCCTTTAAGGAGCACCCTTTGGCTTGCCCCGCTATCACCCGCACGATTGCTCATCCTCAATGCTGAATTTGTGTCATGACCATTATAGCACAAGTGTCGGTTTTTCCATAGTTTTCCCACTTGGTCACCTCTCCACACGCAAAAATATGTCGGAAAAAAAATAACTAAAAAGTCAACACCGGTAGTATAACAGGAGACAACCCCGTTCATAATATGACCGTGAAGCAATTCACGAAGAGCTTTGTGGTTATTCCCAAATAACCCTCCCCCATGAGCTCTTCCTCCGGTTTCTCCTCTCCCAAGCCGGTGGTGCAATGGCGCACTTCCGGCCGAATATCAACCGCAGCCCAGTCTGCGGAATTTTTTTACGTATAGGAAATAATGCCTTGTGGATAATTTCCTATACGTGGGGGTTGTTAAGGGGGGAACCCCCTTATGTTCAATAAGGAAGGTCACAGCGAATCGTCCTAGGGAACCATCCGGTTCCCTAGGAAAGAACAAAAACATTTCCGATAAATGCCGAATGGCATGAATGTTTTTGTTGTGGGCGAACCGGCTCTAAGCCCTGGAGGGTAAAAAGTAACCCGGGCGATGCTCAGCCCGGGTTAGACGTTCTATTCTCCTGGGTATAACTCATAATCAGGTCGAAGGGTACCAAAGGCCTTACCGGGTTGGCGCCTGGGCTGGCCATAATCGCCAACAGGCGGGGTCCTTCTTGGTGCTAACTCTGCCGCTGCCTCAATATCTCTTTTCTTGATTCCCACCCTGCGTACTTTGTACACCGGGTCACACCTCCTTCTACCAGGTTTACCCTAGAAGCGCTGTGATAAACTACGCATAGCGGCATCAGCCGGGCCTGGCCGGCTGCTCACAGCTGCACAAAAGTCCGAATGCAAAACGTGCCGGGCAGCATTGTATGTTGGCAAGGACTTTTGTGCTAAAGGTGCACGGCTTGAATCGTACTAGTGCCGAAGGCACTAGTATCGCTCCGCGCCGCCCAGCCCCGCCTTCCTTGCTCTGCTTGTTTCTGACAGCGCTTCAACTACCGGGTAAGATCATTTATCGGGTTTTCACAACACTTCTAGTTTATACGGTAAAGAAGGATTTCATTCTCTAAGAGTCATCCCGGTGGTTAAGCAACGTTCAGGTAGTTCACATGGGTTTCGGGGCTTTTAGAGAATCCTTTGCCTGCTTGTGTACCCGGGTGCTGCAAAAATAACATATATATAATCCCTTGGGGTCCCGGGCCAAACGATCGTAATCCTTATGAATCTTTCCGATTTCTTCCCGTTTCCCGCAAATTACACATTTCACTTCCATGGGCTCTCCCCCAGTCGCTTGCTAACCATATATATAGCATATTCGCCGGTAAAACCTATATTCCTTCTTTCGACGATTTTGCATAAACCTGCCTGCGCCTGTCCATAAATAATAAGGAGTTGAACAGCGAGGGGAGGTTATCAATGGACCGCCTGGAATTTTTGCAACAGCTTGGTGTCAACCTGGATTTGGCCCTGGAAGCCCACGAACTATTACGGGGGAAGGCTCAGCGGGAACTTCCCGGAGTGCGGGAAGATAAGGAATCTTTTGCCCACGGTACAGTGACCACGGTTACCATATTAAACGAGGTCGGCGAGAAATTAATGGGAAGAGCCCGGGGTACCTATATCACCATCGAGGCCCCCCCGCTAAGGGAGAACAACCGCCTGGCCCATGCCGGCATCAGTAACGTTCTTGCCGCCAAACTAAACGGACTGATCGATAACCTGCAAATCGGTCCGGATGCCCCGGTACTGGTGATCGGGCTTGGTAACTGGGAAGCCACTCCTGATGCGCTGGGACCAAGGGTGATTGAACATTGCCTGGTTACCCGTCATCTCCATGAATATGCCCCCGAAGAGTTACAAGGAGGACTGCGGCCGGTTGCCGCCCTGGCCCCGGGAGTATTGGGTCTGACCGGCATCGAAACGGCGGAAATCGCCCGGGGGGTAACCCAACGTATCCACCCAAGCCTGATTATAGTGGTGGATGCCCTGGCGGCCCAGAACCTGGACAGGATCTCCACCACGATTCAAATGGCGGATACCGGCATTAGCCCTGGTTCCGGTGTGGGCAACCAGCGGGTCGGGATCACCCGGGAGTCTATGGGAATACCGGTCATCGCCATCGGTGTCCCCACAGTAGTTCACGCAGCGGTAATCGTCTTTGAAGCGATGCAGCAAATTATCAACACCCTCCCCCAATTAGGTCAACAGTTTGCTCCCCAGATGATGCAGGATATCGCCCGGGGGGTGCTGGCACCCTTTGGCGGGGACTTGACGGTAACGCCCAAAGAAATTGATGATCTAATCCAGAACACCGCCCGGGTACTGGCAGCAGGTATCAACCAAGGCTTACACCCATCGGTGACACCCGACAGTTTTGCCACTTACCTGCAGTAAAGACCGATCAGCAAAAAAATGCAAAGGCCGATCCACCGGATCGGCCAGCATGACTCCAAAACATAATTAACGACCGGCGAGGCTTTGCTCATAAGACTGAATCATGGTACGAACCATGTTTCCTCCCACAGCGCCCCACATCTTGGAGGGAATGTCCCCACCGTAGCCTCCCTCGGGAATATTGATCCCTACCGCCTTGGCGGTTTCCCACTTAAACCTGTCCAGGGCAGGCCTGGCTTGGGGTACTAACACCTGGTTGGTTCTTTGTCCGGCTGCCATTAATGTTTCACCTCCCTCCACATTTTTAACTGGGGAATAACCCCGCAGGCATATTGTCTGCGTAAAAGGGAGTGAACATGCTGAGTTCTTACTGGTAACTGAGGAACCTTCTCAAACTATTGGTTCGCTCTGGTGTTACCCCAATCTCCAGATTAGCCTTTAGCGGTTCAATGGACAATTAAAAGGCCGACACTAGATCGGCCTTTAATCCGCGAGTCTTCGTGGTTACCTGGTAGGAGTTTGCCCGGCGAGGGTTTGTTCGTAGGCCTGGATCATGGTACGAACCATGTTTCCCCCCACGGCCCCCCACATTTTGGAGGGAATGTCCCCACCGTAACCTCCTTCGGGGATGTTAATGCCAACCGCCCTGGCGGTTTCCCACTTGAACCGGTCCAGAGCCGGTCTGGCTTGCGGCACTAAAACTTGGTTAGTTCTTTGTCCAGCAGCCATTTAGGTCACCTCCTTTCTGTATGCGTCTTTAGTATCTGACACCTACAAACAAAACATGCTGTTGAATTCGTGCCAAAATAGGAACGCCAACCACCATTCTGGATGTAGCTGGCGAATGTGAAACTAAACGGCGAAATTTGATTATTAGTCCTGTTTTTCGCCTTGCCGGCGCCACGGGGCCAAGGCCACTTCTTTCCCGTTCTCCAATAGATCCAGTGCTTCATCATAACTATCAACGTAGCCGGTAGCGTAGATATCTACCTGTTCCTCGTTGAATAGGGGAGTATCGATCGCTTCTTCAATTCTCTTGATGGCAGCTCGAAAATCCCGTCTTTCCGGCTGTGGCACACCTTATTCCCCTTTCTTAGCTAGACCTTGCCACCGTGGTTTTCGATGATCTTCAATGCCTGGTTAAGTTTCTGTCCGTTGGTAACCACCGTGACTAAAAAGGCTTTGCCCCCGGCCACTCCGTAGTCTGTCATTCCTATCCCGCTGACTGACGGGTCTGCTCCCAGTAGGACGCGGGCGTCATCATCCGCCAGTTGGTCCCGGTCAGCTGAAAAAAGAGTTAGGCCGGTAAGAGTATCCGCTTGACCCGCCAGGGGATTGTTATATTCCCGGTTTGCCTCCACGCCGTAAAGGCTGACACGGTCCAGCTGGACATCTTCGATACCAGCCTCCTTAAGGGCATTCACGGCCTCTTTAGCTCTGATGCTGCTGGGAAACGATGCCAGAATCGAGTGTTCTCCCCGTTCCAGCTTCAAAGAATCTCCCTCCCGCCAACTCGCACAATCTTAGTCGTATTGTACCCAATTTGATCACATGTAAAACAGGAAAAACTGTTTATGATATTCAATTTGCTTAATTTTCCAACTGGGAAAAGTTTTTGTGCACCACCTGGTAGAACTGGTGCCATTCTGATCGCTCCAGGTACGGGTCAGCAGCCAGCAAGGCTGCCGCCTCCCGGCGGGCCAACTCTAAAACTCCGGCATCCCGGACCAGGTCCGCCACCTTTAACTCCGGCAACCCGTGTTGCCGGGTTCCGAATAAGTCGCCAGGACCGCGTATTTTTAGATCCTCCTCGGCAATCCGGAACCCATCGTAAATTTTTGAGATGACCTCCATCCGCTGGCGAGCTTCCAATGTTTTCGGGCTGCCTAGCAGGAGGCAGTAGGATTTATGCCGCCCGCGACCAACCCGGCCGCGCAGTTGATGCAACTGGGCCAGCCCGAACCTTTCAGCCCCTTCAATCACCATTACCGAAGCATTAGGCACGTCCACCCCCACCTCGACAACGGTTGTGGCTACCAGTACCTGTAACGCTCCCCGGCGGAAGGATTCCATCACAGCCTCTTTTTCTACGGTCTTCAATTTTCCGTGTACCAACCCTACCTGATAACCGGCAAGAACGTCTTTTGCCAGCTGTTCCGCCAGTTCGCCGGCAGCCTGGACCTGCAGTACTTCCGATTCCTCCACCAGGGGGCAGACTACATACGCCTGCCGGCCCTGGTCGACCTGCTGGCGCACAAAATCGTAAACCTGCCGGCGTTTTCCTTCAGGGACAAAACGGGTAACTACCGGCTGGCGGCCCGGGGGTAGTTCATCGATTACGGAGAGATCCAGATCACCGTAAAGAGTAAGCGCCAGAGTTCGGGGGATGGGAGTAGCGGTCATCACCAGCACATCAGGGGAAGTACCCTTCTGGTGCAGGCCGGCCCGCTGGCGGACACCGAAACGGTGCTGTTCGTCAGTGATCGCAAGGCTCAATGCCCGGAATACCACTCCCTCCTGGATCAGGGCATGGGTACCCACTACCACCCCGGCCTCACCGGACGAAATTGATGCCAGCATCGCCTCTTTGTCTCCTCTGGACATCTCGCCTTTTAATAACGCCACCTGGATACCTAAAGGCGACAGCAGGGTCTTAAGGTTTAGATAATGTTGCTCGGCGAGAATCTCGGTGGGCGCCATTAAAGCGCCCTGGTACCCGCCGGATACCGCCCGCACCAGAGCGGTAGCCGCCACCACCGTCTTGCCTGAACCCACATCCCCCTGGAGCAGCCGGCGCATGGGTTCGGGCGACTGCATGTCCCGGGCGATCTCCTCCACCACCCGTTGCTGGGCCGGGGTCAGGTTATAGGGTAAGGAGCGGTAAAAACGAACTAATAGTTCTTCCCCGGAAGGGTGAGCAATACCGGTACCCCGCTGGCGTCCCTCCCGCCTCAGTAACAAAAGCCCCAGTTGAAACTGCAACAATTCCTCAAACACCTGCCGTTTTTGAGCCCTCTCCTGTTGGGAGAACTCCTCAGGGAAATGCATCCACCGGCAAGCGTCTTCCACCCCTACCAGATGGTAACGTTGGCGGATTTCTAATGGTAACACTTCAGGGAGACCGGCAGCAAATTCCCGAAGGGCTTGAAAGATCAAGGAGCGTAAGAACCGCTGGCTCACCTGGGCAGTGGCTGGGTAGAAGGGGACGAGGCGCCCTGTGTTTTGTTGGTCTCCCGCGCCTACCACTTCGTAGTCCTGCACCGTTAATTCCAACATGCGAAAGCGTTCCCGCACCCTACCGGTTATAACGACCTCGGCTTCCCGTCTCAGGTAGCGAGCGACGTAGGGCTGGTTAAACCAGATGGCTGTAGCCACACCGGCTCCATCAGTGACCTTCGCCCGGGTAATGGTGAGACCACGCCGGGGTTTTTGTTCCTCAATAGTCATTACCTTGACCTTTACCGTTTCCACGGAACCCGGAAGCAAACCGGAAAGTGTCTTCAGGTTACGGCGGTCTTCATAGCGCCGTGGCCAGTGAGACAGGAGTTCCCCCACCGTGTGAATTCCCAGGTCGTTCAGTAACCTCGCGCGGCGGGCTCCCACCCCCTTGAGTTCTTCAACCGGTACCTTTCCTGGGTCTTTTGCCTGCATGTTCTCCTTGCGGGGAAGAGTTTCGTCAACCCATACCTGCCGCAGGTAGTTCAGAAAGCTGTTAATTTCGTCAACAGCGTGTCGCCTCCCGGGCAAGGAAAGGCCCGGGTACTCCCGGGCCAGATCGCCCAACCGCCGGAGCACCCGGGCCACCGATGGGGCCTGCCCGGCATGGTCACCTTCCAGTTTATTAACTTCTTGGAGTAACAGGTGATCAAAACCACCTGGAGCCGCGCAGTTGGTAAAACCCAGATTGGCTTCTACCCGGGCTGCCTGCTGAATTTTTTGGATGATCCCTTGACCGCCCGCCAACTCATTGCCTCCCAACTCGTTCCGTAAACTTCCTCGTTTATTCCAACGCCAGGATGTAGTAATACAAGGGCTGGCCCCCGTTGTGGACTTCAACCTCCAAATTAGGAAACTGCCTGCGTACTTGTTCGGCCAACTGCTGTGCCTCTCCTTCCGAGGCATCCGCTCCGTAAAAGAGGGTACTAATTTCAGCTTCGCCAGCGGCCATCTCTTTCAAGAGTTCGATAACTACTTGGGCAACATCCTGCCCCTTTAAGCGGATCTCGCCGTCCATCAAACCAATTATATCTCCCTGCTGGATAGCCAGGTCGTTGTACTGGGAATCCCTAACCCGGCATAGCCGGAACCAATAGGATCTTATTAAACCCATGTCGAATTACTGTGCAA
>LAKY01000054.1 GCA_000987045.1 Clostridiales bacterium PH28_bin88
GAGGTAATCAAATGTATAATTATACATTTCTTAATGAACTGGCGCTAACTGACTACCCCCCTAAATAGAATTCACATACAACACCACCATGAGCCTCCGGCTCACAGGTATGAAATGAAAATCTATGGGATTTTCGTGTAAAAAAAAATTCCCTACAAGCAGGGAATTTATTTTTTGTGCTGAATATTATAAATCAACTGGTAGTGACCAGTAGTGATAACTAAGTACACAGAGCCTGGAGCCAGCCATGACGTCTGAGGAGGGGTTGAATGATTGTTTAGAGCCAGGTAATTCTAGTGATACCTACCGTTGGGAGGTGACATGCTCAAGAATTAATGGTCATAACAAGTAGTTACCACGTAAACGTTGCCGCATAACTGTTACACCTATGATTATCTTTCTCTTAGGAGGGGAGGAAAAATGGGCGAATGGGGGATAGAGATTGGATGTAACGATCTGTAACTTGGCTGTGTGTGGGGGGGGGAACGGGGCTCATGCGGTAATCCCCATTGCCCGGCGGAATGTGCGAGGACGGCTTACCGTCTATGCCCCTTATGCCGACGAAGCAAAAAGGTTAGAGGATGGTGCGCGAGTCAATGAAGGGATCGAACTGGTTGGGTTGCACCAAGGCCTAAAAGGAAAGCCGGATCGGGTCAGCAAAACCCCACAGGAGGTTGTGGCGGAGGCGGAAATGGTTTTAATAGTGGCTCCGGCTTTTGCTCACGAGAACATGTTGCGGGAAATGGCGCCTTACCTGAAAGAGAACGTGTTGCTTGGAGCGATGCCTGCCCGCAGCGGTTTTGAGTACATGGCCTCCCGGATCCTGCGTGAGGCTCACAAAAACCACGCCGTGATCTTCGCCATGCAAACCCTTCCCTGGGCCTGTCGCCTGGTGGGATATGGTCAAAAGGTAAAGATACTGGGACAAAAGGAACGGGTTGGGGTTGCTGCCATCCCTGCGACGGCTGCCCCCGGGGTGGCTGAACTGCTTACAAGGCTGCTAGGGGTGGAGATCTATCCTATGAGACACATGCTTGCTAACTCCTTGGCCAATGTGGGCCAAATTGTCCATCCAGGCATTATGTATGGTTTGTTCAAAAACTTCAGCGGGGAAACCTTTATGGAGGATGCAATCCCTCTCTTTTACCATGGGGTGGATGAGGATATTGTCGAATTATTGCAACGAATGTCCGATGAAATTCTCCAGCTAACCAAAAGCATTCAGGCCCGTTTCCCCGGGGTAAGGCTGGACGATGTCCTTCCCCTCAAAGAGTGGCTGCGGACGTCATACGCCGGGTCCATTGCGGATCCTTCCACGCTTCTGACTTGTTTTACAACCAACCGGGCCTATGATGGTTTGAAAGCGCCGATGCGGCCGACGGGAACTGGATTTTTTGTCCCTGATTTTACTAGCCGGTACCTGGTGGAGGATGTCCCGATGGGACTACTTGTGACCAGGGCTATCGCTCAACTTGCGGGGGTATCAACTCCCATCATTGACGAAGTGCTGGCAGCCACCAGTCGATGGTTGCAGCAGGAGTATCTTGTAAGCGGAAAGCTGGTGGGCAAGGATCTTAAGCCGACCAGAATACCACAGAACTACGGTATTTCCAGCCTGGAACAACTAGTCCAGGTGACCACTCAGGGATGGTCTCTACAGTTAGAAAATGGAGGAGCGGCTTAGCCAGGCTGCAGATCATACTCCAAAAAAAGCAACTCAAACAGGGAGGAATCAGTCTTGGTGGAGGAACGTAAACGGGTGATGGTGGGATCGATTGGTGACTGTGTCCATTCATTGGGAGTGGAGTCTTTTGCCGAGTGGATGGAAGACAAAGGATTGGGCTATGTGGCGGTGAAATTGGGCCCTGCTGTACCCATTCAAGAAGTTATCAACAAAATCAGAGAGGCTCGACCAGCTGTGGTGGGTATTTCCAGCCGGCTGGGAGACCTGCATGTTGATAAACTGGTGGGCGAGTTTATTGAAAAAGCATTGGTATATGGATTAGATCCAAAGGTAAGCGGCATCCGCTATTGTTTCGGCGGTCTCAGGCCCGCAGCCAACCTTGTGCGAGCGATGACCGGGGTACCTGTGCTGGAAGATAAATTTTCACCTCCGGAAGGCCAGAACTACGACCTGGATGAGGTGGCTCGGGAATACCAGACTAAACTTCACTTCCAGGGTTTTTTTGAACTCATCGTTGACGATTATGTCACCATGGAGGAACTGGAACGGTTTGCACAGGGCCTGCCACCAGTAGAACAACAAGCGTTCCAGTGGTCGGACGATTTGCTGGAGCGTATCAGACAGGTGCGGGAGAAAGAAAACCGCCCGGTGCTACGGGCCCATATCGGAATTGCCGCCGAAACTATTGATCCTACAGTAGATGATATCCAAAAAGTAGCTGATGCCCACGCCCTGGAAATAGTCTCCCTGGGTCCGGACCAACCAAGTCAGGCCTTCCTGGCTAAGTTTCTCCGGCGAGAAGAAGATCCCGATAAATACCTTAAGGGACAGGGTGGGGTTCCCATTCGTACCAGAGAAGACCTCATCCGGCTAAAGGAGGCTACAAAACGGGGAAACTGGCCCATGACCAGAATTTATTCGGGTACCGATGAACTGTTGGAGTTGGCAAAGATTTTTGAGGAAGCCTTTCATATGCCCTTTCCGGCCGTGCCGATCTTTTTTTACAATGAACTGGACGGGCGGGGCCCTATCGCCATCCGCGAGGGGTTTGATGAGCATTTTGCAGTGATCCGGTGGTGGGCTTCTGTCGACAAGCCGTTGGAGATCAACGACCCCCACCAATGGCAACTGCGTAACTGTTCCGATGACATGTATGTAGTGGATCATGTTATCTGTGGAGTGGTTGCCCTTATATGCGGGATTAAAAACTATATTATGCAGTTGATGTTTGACCTGCCGCCGGAGATTTCTGCCCGGAACGACCTGGCCAAGATGAAAGCAGCCTATGAACTGATCGAACCTCTGACCCGCCATTTTGAGTTCAATATTATCAAGGAGACCCGCGGCGGGCTGTCCAGTTTCCCGCCCAATCTGGATGAAGCCAAGGGCCACCTGGCCGTTACCACTCACTGGCAGATGTACATGGAACCGGATATTGTTCATGTTGTGAGTTTCCCGGAAGCCCATCATGAAGCCAAGGCCCGGGATATTATCGAAAGCTGCGATATCGTCAAACAGGTATTCCGTGATTTTTATAAAGGAGAACAGCCGGATATCTGGTCCGATCCAAAACTGGTAGCTCGCAAGGAAGAACTGAAGCGCGGAGCTATGTATAATATTTTCCATCTTGCCTTGATGGGCGGCTATGAGGGAGAGGTGACCCTGGAGAATTTCTTTGAGTACGCAGTTTCTCCGGCCGAAGCTGCCCGGCGGGAAAACCCGGCGGATCGTCGAAAAAACTATGAAACCATGATGCTCGACCTGGTCAAGGAAGCCAATTATCCCAGCGGGCAGTGCGGCATGGTCAGCGCCGATACCCTGGACCTCGCTCTGCAGAACGGTTTATTACAGGCGCCCCAGTTGACGGTTTTGGATAAACGTTACGAAATGGTGGGCAGGTGTCGAACCAGAATAGTAGACGGAGCCTGCCGCATTGATGAGTTTTTGGGACGCAAAGTAGGTGGCGAAATCGAACGCGTGGACCTGGTGCGGCAAAGGGCGCCATGGTTCTTCGACAAGACCATCAGCATGGCCAATGATGAATCCTATATCACCGAACTGGCGGAGGACATGGATGAAGCCGTCGCTGCTTCCAGGGAAAAATTGGGTATTTACAGTTTTGAAAACAAAAAGGTGCTAATGGTGGATTTTGGCAGCACTTTTAGTAAGATCGGTCTTTTCGATACTGCTACCGAGGAGTTCAGCCTTAAATACGTGCCCACCAATTTGGAAGATCTTCGTTATAGCCTGGCCGATGGACTGGATGTGCTGCAGGAGTGCCAGCAGGCAGGCAACTGGGGTCCTCTCAATCGCAAGATGAGCGAGTTCGACATCAAGCTGCCATGCAGTAGTGCCAAAGGCGGTTTGAAAGTAGTTACAGTTTCTTTGGTGAAGGAAGAAAGCGGTTTTGCCGCAGACCTGGCTGCTCTCACCGCCGGTGCCAAACTTCTGAATAGCTATGCCGGTCAACTTACTCCGGAGCAGGCGGCAACCATCTATACTCAGGATCAGCCGGAAATTATCCTTCTGGCCGGGGGCGTCGACCATGGCGGCGACAAGGAGACCCAGGTGCATAATGCCCGGATGCTAGCCAAATACGCAGGCCATGCCACCTATGCCAAGTACGGAGTGCCCGTTATCTACGCCGGCAACCGGGATGTGGCCGCCGAGGTGGAAAAAATCTTTAAAGAGGCTGGAGTGGACATCCGCATCACTGCAAACGTGATGCCCGATGTGAACACCTTTAATATCGAGGCAGTTAATGAAACCATCCGAGAGATATTCCAAACCATTATTATCCGGGGCAAAGGGTTTGATGTGGTGGAGGAATACATGAGCGCCAAGTTCATCCCCACTCCCAGGGCAGCCTTCCTCGGCATCAACCTTTTGGCCAAAGGGTTTGGAAAAGAGAAAGGGATTGGCAACATCGTGGCCCTGGACATTGGCGGTTGTACTACTGACTTCTACGCCAACGTACTGGAGAATCCATTATACGCCTTCCCATGGGAAGACCCCAGACGCCGGGTCAAGCGAACTATCTTGAAGACTCCCAACGCGCCGGTCGCCTACAGGCGGGTGGAAGGTAAGTACGGGTTGAGCTATAACGCTGAGAATCTGTTGGAGCTGCAGGGTTTCTCCTGTGGACAAGTTAACCGGGAATTAAACCAGTTCTTTAACCAGGAGTTCCCCGATTTTCAGCCCGGTAATGATCCCTATAGCCAATTTGCCGTCAGGGAGGACGGTCGCTGGGCTATTGAACTGGAAGCATTGTTGAGGTGGATCCATGCCAACCCCCACACCATGCCCGTTTCTCCCGAATGGACGACTGTCTACTCGTACCTGGCCAAGGAGATCATGGCCATTGCCACCAGGAATAACGTGGGGTATGTGGTAGAAACGGACACATATTTCCTGCAGCATGGGGTTAATTTCTTCAACGAGGATTGTACCACCTTACTTATTGGGGGTACTATTTACCATAAATGCAAGGAACAAAGCAAACAAAGCCTGAAAGATCTCAAGCTGATCGCTAGTGGGGCTCTATTTAGCACCAAAGAAGAAAAGGTCTTGCGACCAAACGGCAAGGTATTGATGGACGCGTCATACCTGGTTTCCATCCTGGGCGGGCTGTACGGTCGCCTGGACCCCGAGCGGGCTCTCCGGGTAATGAAAAAGCATCTGTTGCCCTTGGAGGTATGAAACAAAGAAGCAATGGAAGGCTTGGATAGTAGCGTCTAATTTGGGTTGGCTTTCAAATAACCTGAAGTAAGCAGCTTTCTCCAAGTACTTGTTACCTCCTGTGAGGAATGATATGATTTTTGTGACTCCGGCGCGACTGGGAGCGGTGGCAACCACTGCCTGAATCATCCCTGCCAGGGAAAGGGGGACACGCCACTCTCTCAGCGCGCGCGCCTGGAGTCCGGCTGTGGTGAGGTGAGGAACATGAGCTAAGGCTGACCACTTGTTAATGTGAAAGGAGCAAAAAAAGGATGGCCAGGAAAAGCAAACGGCGTAAGGAGACTAGGCTTCCGGAAAACGATGGGGGGTTGACATCCGGCACTGGCGCATCGGGGTCAAGTTAACACTGGGGTTTTTGTTAGTAATGGGTATTTCCGGTGCAGCCATGGGATCTACTGCCAATAACCTGATACAAATTCAGGCCAAAAGCCAGGAGCTGGAACGACTGAGTGACAGACTTTTGGCGGTGGAAGAAATGCTTCTCTCATCCGGGAAAAGTTCGGGCTGGTCAGCCGCTTCATGGTGGAGGGCAACGAATCCTACCTTACAACTTACGAGGAAACATCCCGTCGGCTGGAAGCCATCCAGGGCAAACTGGAGGGAGAATTGACAGACCCGTCCAGTGCGGGACTGGTGAAAGCCATTATCGGATACTCACAGAGCTTTGACAAAGAATATAAGGATATGCTGCTTCCGATCCTCCGGGAAGGCCGCGATTCTGGTACGACAAGAACTTTTACTGGTTGGACCTCACCTACTACCAACGTCAGATTGAATCAGCCAATGAGAAACTGTTGAAAAACATCAAGGGAGAAAGGGAACAGGCCAGCCGATTGGTGTCAACCTACATGGCGGAGGCAGTGAAAACCATGGCGGTGGCCTTTAACGCAGCGCTGGCCCTGGCGATGCTGATCAGCTACATCCTTAACAGGTGGATTAGCTTGCCGCTGAAGGAAGTGGTGCACTATAGCCAACAGGTAGCTGCCGGGGATTTTACCGGGCGCGAGTTGTCCGTGCGCCACCGGGACGAGACCGGTCAACAGGTAACCTCCTTTAACGTGATGATGGGAAATGTAAAAGAAGTAATCCAGCAAGTGGCTGCCAAGGCGGGAGAGGTATCTTCCGCCAACAGCCAGTTGGCCGTTACGATGGAAGGAATCAATAGTACCGCCAAGCAGGTATCGGCTACGGTGCAGCAGATGGCCCAGGGAGCGGAAGAACAGTCCGGTCATGTAAATGATTCATCCGCCACCGTGGA
Organism: Clostridiales bacterium PH28_bin88; assembly: GCA_000987045.1. GTDB lineage: Bacteria > Bacillota > PH28-bin88 > PH28-bin88 > PH28-bin88 > PH28-bin88. The sequence continues at coordinate 6,681 of LAKY01000054.1, forward strand.
ACTGGTAGCAAACTACGTTGAGCAGGTAAGAGCAAAAGCGGACCAGATGGACTCATTCTTATCCCGTGCACTGGAAACCTCCGCGGGGGGTCAGGTGGCGGTAAACGAGGCGGTGAGCTAGATGAAGTCTATTGCTGCGAAAGCTAACCAGTCGGTGGAAGTGGTGCGAGGGCTGGGAGACCGTTCGCGCCGGATCGGGGACATCCTTCCACTTATTACGGGTGTGGCGGAACAAACCATCCTGTTGGCCATGAACGCGGCTATCGAAGCGGCCCGGGCGGGAGAGCATGGGCGGGGGTTCGCGGTGGTAGCTGAAGAGGTGCGGAAACTGGCGGAAGAGTCAGCGGATGCAACCGGACAAATCGGGCAACTGCTGGGAGAGATGCGGGGGGATATCATCGAGGCATTAAAAGTGATGGAGGAAAGCAGAGCGGAGGTCGAGCAGGGTACCGAGGTGATGAACCGGACGGGAGAGGCTTTCAGTCAGTTGGACGAGGTGGTACAGTTATTGGTGAGGCAGATTCGGGAAGTGGCAGCCAGAGCGCAGGAGATGGCGGCGACAGGGCAAGAGGCTGCTGCGTCGATCGAGAATATCGCTGCGATTACCGAGCAGGCGGCAGCAGGCAACCAGGAGGTCAGCGCGGCGGTGGAGGAACAGACGGCTTCTATTGACGAGATAGCCGGTGCGGCTGAAAACCTGGCCCGAATTGCCTCCCAACTGCAGCAGAGCATTGCTCGTTTCCGGGTTTAAAGGGAGACCCGCCGGTAAATTAGGCAACATTTTAGAACCACCAAGTGTAACAATTTTTGATATTTTGCGATCTCTGGCAGGATTATGGGGGTCCGATCTCGAATACCATTAAATAAAGGGAGAATTTTGCCGGAGTGGTCATTACCTGTTACATCATTCAAAGGGATAGCTTCAACTGTTGGCGATGCTGGTAGTATCCTGTGGTTAACTCTTATGATTAGGAGGTGTCTATGGTTGATTTCACTGAATAGTCCGACCCCGTTGTACCAGCAAATCAAGGATATCTTGCGCCACCAGATCGAAAGGGGTGAGTTGGAGCCGGGAAGCCAGATTCCATCGGAACGGGAGATTTGCCAACGTTATAATCTAAGCCGCACTACCGTACGCCAGGCCATCAACGAAGCGGCAGCTGAAGGCTTATTGTATCGAGTTCAAGGCAAGGGAACTTTTGTGGCCAAACCCAAAATCGCGCAGAGTTTATTTCGGATGACCAGCTTCAAGGATACCATCAGGGCTCGAGGACTTACTCCAAGTATTCAGGTGCTTGAAGCCCATAACCTGCCGGCGGATTTTGAGACTGCCAAGCTGTTGAATATTGATGTCCATGAGGAAATTACTAGAATTGTGTTATTGGGTTATGCTGACCGGGAACCAATCGTGTATTACCACGCCTTTTTGCCCGTGGCCATCGGTAAAGAAGTAGCTCAGATGGCCCAAGTGTGGGCAAGGGAAGGCAAAGCCTTTTCTACCTATGACCTTTACCCCCGGCGGGAGGGCTTTATTCCGCATATCACCAATCAAACCTTTGAAGCTGCTTTGGCGGATAAAAGTACGGCGAAGATTCTAGGCATCAAAGTGGGGGACCCGATTTTCATCGTGATCTCCATAACTTACGCGAAGGATAACCGCCCGATGGAGTTTAAACGAGCCATCTACCGGGGCGATAAGTTTAAATTCAACATTGTTCGACAACATCCCTTATTTTAGTATCGATGCTACCCGAAAGGAGAGATTGCCTGTGCGACCCTTAATCGGCGTCACATGCGCGGCGGATAATGAAAATAACCGCTCACTGCTACTCCAAAACCCCATCTTTTTTCTCAATCAATCCTACATTAGCGCTCTTAGCCGGGCAGGGGCGGTACCTCTGATCATTCCCATTCTGGATCTGTCCGAAATATCGGGATATGTAGAGCTCCTGGACGGGTTGCTGATTACTGGTGGCGGAAATGTCCTGCCCCCGGAGGTGCTTCGGGAACCCAAATTACCTGACTTGCAAAGCCAGCAGCCACGACGCTATGTTTTCGAGCAAGGTTTGATCCGGGCGGCGCTAGATCGGGATATGCCCGTGCTGGGGATTTGCCGCGGGCACCAAATGATTAATGAAGTTAGCGGGGGTAGCCTGTACTTGCGCATATCCATGGAACTTCCATCTGTAATCAACCACCAGCAGGGCGAGATTCCTGGTCATATTCCTACCCATAAAATCAAGTTGTTGCCAGGGACCAAATTGCAGCGACTTCTTGGCGTGGATAAAATCGCAACCAACAGTTTTCATCTGCAGGCAGTAAAGGAAGTGGGAGACGGCTTTGTGGTCAGCGCGCAGTCCGAGGATGGAGTGGTAGAGGCCATCGAAAGTACCATGCACCGCTTTGTTATGGGACTACAGTTTCACCCTGAATTACACCATGATCAGCCTGTTCTGGCCAACATATTTAATGCCTTGGTAGACGAGGCCCAAAATTATCGTCAAATTAAGTGTGGGATGGTCTCCAATCTTTAGTTGATTTTTGATGAAAGGAGGGTTGGAGAGGAAAGGTCAGCAGCTGGAAACAATTTTAAATAAGAAAGGAAGATGGATTGGTGAAGAAAAGGGTGCGACAGTCTCTGGTTGGTTTGATGGTTTTGATGTTTGTTTTAACAGTCGCAGGTTGCGGTGGCAAGAAGGAAGCTGGCAATCAACCATCACAGGAGGCCCAAATTAGCGATATACTGGTAGTCGGGATGAGCGACAGTATTTTAACCCTCGATCCGGCGATGCACCGGGACCGGAATACAGAAACTGTGATCAGGAACATGTTTGACGGTCTTGTTACTCGTACTCCGGATGGCAAGATCGTGCCAGAAATTGCCGAATCTTATACTCAGCTAAGTCCCACGGTTTGGGAATTTAAAATTCGACGTGGGATAACCTTTCATAACGGGGATCCCTTAACAGCTGATGATGTCAAATTTACTTTCGACCGGCTGATTACTGAAGGGTTTATCGACGGAAAAACCTCCCCGCGGAAGGGTCTACTGGGTTCCCTGGAATCCGTGGAAAAAGTGGACGATTATACGGTTCGTCTCAATTTAGCGCAACCATGGCCCATTTTGTTGAGGATGCTTCCCCACCAGCAGATCGTACCCAAAAAGTATCTTGAAGAGAAAGGTAATGCTTATTTTGCGGACAATCCCATTGGGGCTGGACCATTCAAGTTTGTAGAAGGAAAGCTTGACGAGCGGATCGTTATGGAAAGGTACGAGGGGTATTACGGGGGTTCTCCGGAAATTCCGCCCATAGAGCCAGCGCGCAGCAAGCGGGTAATTTTTGAGATTATTCCCGAGACATCCACCCGTGTGGCGGCCTTGCAATCAGGGAAGGTACACATTATTCAGAACGTTCCCACCGATATGGTTGAACAATTAAAAGCTAGCCCCGAAATTGACGTCAAGATGGCAGAAGGCACCAGGGTATATATGATTGAAATGAACGTTACCAGGGCTCCCTTTGATAACGTTAAGGTGCGACAAGCCCTGAACTACGCGGTGGATATGGACCAGATAGTGCAAAAGGTTCTAGGGGGTTATGCCACCGTCCTGGCCGGACCTAATCTACAGAATAGTTTTGCCATCAACACCGATTTAAAACCTTACGGCTATGACCCGGAAAAAGCCAAGCAGCTATTAAAAGAAGCAGGATACGAGAAGGGCTTCAATATGGTATTTGACACCACGGAGGAGTTCAAGGACGTAGCCGAAGCAGTTGCGACCTATTTAAGGCAGGTAGGTATAAATGCCACTGTGCGCATATGGGATTGGGGCGTGCTGAAACCGCTGTTGGAGAAGGGTGAACGCCAATTAATCATGTCCAGTTGGGGGAATTCCACCCAGGATCCTTATGATTTTATGATACCAAAACTTAAAACCAAGGATCGGGGCAACTATTCCCTATACAGCAATAACCGGGTGGACAAACTTTTGGATGAAGCGTCCGTGACTATGGATGAAGCAAAACGTGCCGACATGTATAAGGAAGCACAGGAGATCGTTTATAATGATGCCCCGTGGATTTTTGGTTATTCCAAGAAAGAGATTGAGGGCAGTTTAAAAGGAGTGCAGAATTGGGTGCCCAGTTCTGACAGCAGGATTAACCTGCACGACGTGTATTTGTTAAAGAAATAAAGATGCGGGAAGGGAAGTACCCTCGATCAGTGCTTCCCTTCCCACCTTATTCCAATAGAATTGTCCCAAAGGGAGTGATTCTCATCAAAGCAGTTAAAATACTGGAACGTGTAATAATCACTGTCCCCATCATGCTAGGGGTGGCCATCATCGTTTTTGTCTTTATGCGCCTGACGCCGGGAGATCCGGTGGACTTGATGATGGGCCAGGCTGGCAACGTTACTGAGCGTGAAATACAAGTTCTGCGTGAAGAATTTGATTTGGATAAACCTATTCCTGTTCAGCTTGTCAATTTTTTAGCTGGCTTGTTGAAGGGGGACCTGGGGAATTCTTTTTCCCAGCGCAAACCTGTTCGGAACCTGATTATTGATACCCTTCCAGCAACCATTGAATTGGCGTTGGCAGCGATGTTGTTTGCGATATTAACTGCCATTCCTATTGGTGTGATCTCGGCGGTCAAGCAGTATTCCGCGCTGGACAGATTGAGCATGGCTGGAGCGTTCCTGGGTATTTCCATGCCCGCTTTCTGGTTGGGTATAGTCTTGATTATTGTATTTTCCGTTAAACTACAAATCTTGCCTCCCTTTGGTCGAATAGCTTATGGACTGGGACTAAAACATATCACTGGATTATATGTGGTCGACAGTCTACTGACGGGCAACTGGCCTGCTCTCAAGAGCAGTTTGCAGCAATTAATCCTACCGACGGTTACCCTTGGGGCGACCATGGCCGCTATCGTAGCCAGGGTGACCCGTTCCAGCATGCTGGAAGTATTGCGTGCAGATTATGTGATGTTGGCTCGGGCTAAAGGACTGGCTGAATGGGCGGTAGTGGTGAAACACGCGTTGCGTAACGCTCTCATCCCCACTGTAACGGTAGTGGGCATCGAGACGGGAGTGCTGTTGGGCGGTAATATGATCGTGGAAACAATTTTTGGGTGGCCCGGCATTGGCAGGTTGACGGTGGAAGCGATATTTGCCAGAGATTTTCCGCTGATTCAGGGAGTGGTGATGTTTTATGCCTTCACCTTTGTGATAGCAAATCTCATAGTGGATATTTTGTATACCTTTATTAACCCCAAGATCAGCCTTTAGGAGTGAAACGAATGAGCAGGGTACTCACCAGGGAACTTCCTGAATATGGTTATTATTTCTCTATCAAAGTCCGGCTTGCAGTACAAAATTTAGCGGGGTTTGTAACTCAACTGAGCCGGCATCCCTCAGCTCTCCTGGGAGGGATGGTCATATTGCTTTACGTACTAGTGGCAGTATTTGCCCCGGTTGTTACACCCTACGATCCGAGCGCTGGCAATCTTGATTTCCGGTTGGCGCCTCCTGCCTGGATGGAGGGTGGCAGTAGCACCCACTGGTTGGGAGGGGATGAACAGGGACGCGACCTGTTGACCAGGATTTTGTTCGGGGCGAGAATATCCCTTGTAGTAGGGTTGTTGGTAGTAGGAATATCCATGGGGATTGGCGTCTCCCTGGGGCTGATAGCTGGTTATTTTGGTGGAAAATTTGACAATATAATTTCTCGGTTTGCTGATCTATTACTGGCTTTCCCCTTTTTGATCTTTGCGTTGGGGATCATGACCTTGACTGGGCCCGGTTTTACTAACTTGATTTTTGCCTTGAGCTTTAAAAGCTGGGTGGAGTTTTTCCGCCTGGTAAGAGGTGAAATTCTTTCGGAAAAGACCAAGGAATACGTTGAAGCGGCCAGGGCTTTAGGCATGAGCAGCATATCAATTCTGGCCAGCCAGATGCTGCCAAATATCATTCATTCGGTTATGGTGCTGGGTACCTTGCGCATGGGTTACCTGATTATTATGGAAGCCTCGCTGAGCTTTTTGGGATTGGGCATACCCGGACACATTCCCGCTTGGGGTTCAATGATTGCCTCGGGTCGGAATTTCATGATGAATGCCTGGTGGATTTCTACCTTTCCGGGTCTTGCTCTATTGATACTGGTCTTGAGTATAAACCTTTTCGGCGAAGGGTTACGAGATATTTTGGATCCCAGGCTGAAAATTGATTAGACCTAAAAGGAAGTGCTTATGTGCTAACAATAAATAACCTGGAAATGGTTTTCGAAACAACCCGTGGCAGATTGAAAGCGATCAATAACGTTGATTTTGCGGTTGCTCCGGGAGAGATTGTTGGATTGGTCGGAGAGTCAGGTTGCGGGAAAAGTGCTACCCTGTTATCCATCATGCGGCTCGTACCCTATCCAGGAAAGATAACCCGTGGAGAAGTATTATTCCAGGGAGAGAACTTGCTGTCTAAGAGCCAAAGGGAGATGCGGCAAATTCGGGGGAAAGAAATTGCCATGGTATTTCAGGATCCAATGACTACCCTAAACCCGGTTTACAAGGTTGGCGAACAGATCCGGGAGTCGTTGCGGATACATGGTCTCGTGCACGGGGATGGCCGGCCGTGGCGGTTGGATAGACCCCGGCGCCGGACGGAGCAGCAGCGGGTAATGGAATTGATGCGGGAGGTAGGTATCCCCTCGCCTGAGGAACGCTACTGGGAATACCCCCACCAGTTCAGTGGAGGGATGCAGCAACGGGCTATCATTGCCATCGCCCTGGCCTGTGAGCCCAAGCTGTTGTTAGCAGATGAGCCTACCACCGCCCTGGATGTTACTATCCAGGCGCAGATTTTGCAATTGTTGAAACGGATAAACGAAGAACACGGCACCAGTATCGTTATCGTTACCCACGATTTGGGGGTGGCAGCGGAATTCTGTCATAAAATTGCAGTAATGTATGCGGGCCGGATTATGGAACAAGGGAGTACTTCCCAAGTCCTTGAAACCCCACTGCACCCTTACACTGAAGGCCTACTAAAATCCATCCCCCGCATCGGCAAACACAAAGTCAAGATAGAGCCTATTCCGGGCAATGTGGCTGACCTGGCTAATCTTGGAGCCGGGTGCGCTTTTGCGCCCCGCTGCCCCCAGTCCAAAGAAGTCTGTACAGATCGGGAAATTCCCTTCAAGGAAATAGAGAACGGACATCAGGTACGGTGTCAGCTTTGTTAAGTATTAAGCAAAATTCGTGCTGAACCAAACAGGAGGTTGCTATGGCTGCAAAACCACCGTTGGTATCTGTTCAGGGAGTAACTAAATACTTTATCCGGAAACGTTCTTTTCTGACCAAGACCCTTACCAGGCAGCGGGATATCGTGGTCAAAGCGGTAGATGGGGTGGATTTGGAGATTTGGGAAGGAGAGACGATTGGTCTCGTGGGAGAGAGCGGTTGTGGGAAATCTACCCTGGGTAGAACCATTATCAGGTTGCATGAACCTTCCTCAGGTCATATATTTTTTGAGGATCAGGATATCAGTATGTATAAGAGCGGAGAATTGATGAAATTCCGGCAGGAGGCCCAGATTATTTTTCAAAACCCTTATTCTTCTTTGAACCCTCGAAAGACAGTTCGAGAAATATTGTCCGTACCACTAGCCAAAAGGGGGGTGCACAACCTTCGGGATCGCGAAGAGGAGATAAAATTCTTGCTGCACCGGGTGGGACTGGCGGAAAGGCATATTGATCGTTACCCCCACCAGTTTAGTGGGGGTCAACGCCAACGAATTGGTATCGCGAGAGCACTTGCTATGAAGCCGAGGTTCGTGGTTGCGGATGAGCCGGTATCGGCGCTGGACGTGTCTGTGCAGGCTCAAATTATCAACTTGCTGGCAGAGTTGCAGCAGGAATACCAACTTACTTACCTTTTTGTAGCCCACGACCTGAGTGTTGTTTTTCATGTCAGCGACCGGGTAGCAGTGATGTATTTAGGCAAGATAGTTGAGGTGGCGGAAACAGCTAAACTTTTCGAACGGCCACTTCACCCGTATACTCAGGCTCTACTTTCAGCAATCCCAGTGGTAGAGCGGGGATCCCGTAAAGAACGGATTATCTTGAGTGGTACAGTCCCCAGCCCCATCGATCCTCCTAAAGGCTGTAGGTTTCATACCCGGTGCTTTATGAAAAAAGGGCAGGTTTGCGAAACCCAAGAACCATCCTTGGCTGATGCAGGTTCGAGCCACCGGGTGGCCTGCCATCTCTATATGTGATGTGATTAGTGTAGCGACTTATGAAAAACGTCTCTTTAAACCCAAGTTTCGCATGCCAAAAGCAACTAATTACCAGAAGATGCCTATAAAAGTTTTTGATGACGATGATGAGAAAATTTGAAGACCATAACGGGATGATTTTTGCGTAATATGTCGAACTTCATTGGTAATCAGTAGAGTTGCATAAACCAAGATGACTATCAAGTTGTATCAGGAAATCCTTCCCTCAACCGAACGTATGTGCTATAATCGACTTAGAACATACGTTCGAGGAGGATGAGCCCCGTGGCCCAAAGAGAACCTATCAGCTTTATGGAGTTCCAACAGCGTTTCGTTAATGAAGAAGCCTGTTACCAGTACCTGTTCGACATGCGGTGGCCAGAGGGCTTCTGTTGCCCGCGTTGTGGCCACAAAGGGTATTATTTTGTCTCGAAGCGCCGCATCTACCAATGCAAGTCGTGTAGTTATCAGGCTTCTCTCACTGCTGGAACTGTTTTTCACAAGACTCATACCGCACTGCAAAAATGGTTTTGGGCCATATTTCTGGTGGCAACTGATAAGAGAGGATACTCGGCCCTCGCCTTGATGAAAATCATTGATGTTAGTTATCCCACTGCCTGGCTTATGCTGCAAAAGATTAGGGCTGCCATGTCTGAGCGCGATCAGATGTATCAGTTATCCGGCCTTATCCAGTTGGACGAAGCTTTTTTCGGCGGTCCAGATGGCAAGCAAGGCCGGGGAACAGATAAGATGGCTGCATACGTGGCGGTTTCAACCACCGACGAGGGGAAACCCCTATACGCCAAAATAGAAGTAACTGAGCGCGTCAATAAGGAAACAGCTCTTGACTTCGTCACTCGTACTGTATCGCCGGGAAGTACTATTACCACCGACGGACTAAATGTATACCCCCAGCTAAAGGCCACAAGTTATGTGCACGACCGGGTTTTATCCTCTGAAGCAGAAGCTGATGAAAAACTGCGTTGGGTGCATACTCTGGTGTCCAACGCCAAGGCCTTTATAGCCGGTACGTATCATGGGCGTGACAAGAAACACTTACAGGCCTATCTGGATGAGTTTTGTTACCGTTTTAACCGCCGGGCATGGCAACCGCAGCTCTTTGGTCGTCTTTTGTCCGCATGCATGAATGGCCCAATTGTCACTTATGCGGATCTAACTTTATAGTCATCTAAACCAAAATTCACTTTGTCAACCGCCAAAATGGCTAGAAAACGGTAGAAAAATCCTGCCATTGCAAGAAAACACCCCTTATAATAGAGACAGAGGGTAGTCCTTGCCCGAATCTCTAAAATAAGGGAGATGAAAAATGCAAGGCAAGGATACCACAACATCCACATTTCATCAACTATTTGGACCGGTTTGTAGTGATTTCGGCAGCAAGTCGAACAAATGGGGGTCGATAAATACGCCAAGAAATTGTACGCCATGCAACTTATTGAACTTATGGCCCATGCTCAGTTGGAACAGCAGCACGGTTTCCGGGATATCAGCAATAGCCTAAACGACGATCAAGTCAGCCAAGCAATCGGCCTTGACTCCATCAGCGCCTCCCAGCTTTCCCGCAGGCTACGGGAACTGCCGTCAGAGTTACTCCAGATGCTGTTCAATGACGTAAAAGCTCAAGCCGGTAAAGAAATCGGAGTTGATATTGTTAGCCAAGGATTAGGCCGCCTACGCCTGATTGATTCCTCTACCATCACCCTCTGCCTCTCCAAGTACTGTTGGGTTGAGTTTAGAAAGACCAAAGGCGGCATCAAGATCCACTTGGGCCTGAGATTTTTTGAACAAGGGGTATTGCCTGACGACGTTGTAGTCACCCCTGCCAGGCCAGCCGACAAAACCCAGATGGACGCTTTAGTAGTTGAGTAAGAAGATGCTTTAAACGTCTTCGACCGGGGGTACGTGGACTACAAGAAGTTTGACGAGTACTGCCAAAAAGGCATCCGGTTTGTTACCCGGTTAAAGAGTAATGCCGTCATTGAAGTAGTGGCGGACCTTCCCGTAGACCCCCATGGCCCTATTAAGAAACACCAGATTGTTTACCTGGGCACAAAAGGCGTCAACAAGATGCAGCACCCCTTGCGGCTGGTGGAAACCGAAGATACCCAGGGCAATGCGGTAATCATCATCACCAACGACTTTAAACTTTCAGCCGAAGAAATCAGCATCGTCTACCGGTACCGCTGGCAAATCGAACTCTTCTTCAAGTGGATCAAACAACACCTGGGGGTAAAACACTTTTACGGGACCAGTGAGCAGGCAGTAGAAAACCAGATATTCATAGCGCTCATCACCTACTGTCTGGTCTGTTGATGCTGGTAAAACTGAAAGCGGGCTACAAGGGACCTTTACTGACAATCAAAAGACTGATCCATACCTGCCTTAACGAACCGTTCTCCTTCTTCGTCCGGAAGCTGTACCGAAAACCCCAACGAAGCTCAAAAGGCCGGCGAAAGATAGACCATGAAGCGATCTATCAAGCAACCGTAAGGCAGGTGATGGTAGGCGAGACAGAGCATTTAAATGATCTGTCCTACGACCCGTTAATACTGTAATCAATCAGATATGTGGCAAAATGTGGATGAGGACTACCCGTTAAGTGGTCAGTCCCTTTGACATAAGAGCGAGAAAACCGAGTGGGTGTATACACCATATATGTTGTAATAGTACAGTACTGGGGATTCAGCTCATCTACTAGTAATTGGTAAATTAGTTTTATGCAACGCTACTGATTGGTAATATACCAATGAGGTGAGACAACCATGAATTTACAAGCAATCCTTGAGAAACTGGATCAGCTTCCACCACTTAGAGAAAAATGATGAAAGGAGAGATTGCGTTGCAACAAGATGCGATGGAGGAAAAATACCGCCAAAAGTTTCCTCGTTCCAGGGAATTATATGAGGCCGCCAAAAAAATGATACCTGATGGAATCACCCATGATATTCGTTACTCTGAGCCTTTCCCGGTATACATTACCCATGGCGCCGGGGCTCACAAATGGGACGTGGACGGGAACGAGTACATCGATTACTTCGGGGGCCACGGAGCCCTCCTGTTGGGGCATCAACATCCCCAGGTGGTAGAGGCGGTGGCGGACCAGGCCCGGAAAGGCACGCATTTCGGAGCCTGTCATCCCCTGGAAGTAGAATGGGCCCGGCTGGTTATAAGCTTGGTTCCCGGAGCCGACCTTGTGCGTTTTACCTCTTCGGGAACCGAGGCCACGCTGCTGGCGTTGCGGTTAGCCCGGGCCTTTACTGGAAGGGAAAGGGTAGTTAAGCTGGACGCCCATTTCCATGGATGGCACGATACGGTGGTGCCGGGCAGTGTTTCTGCGCGTTCTCCGGGTGTTCCCCGGAGTACTCTGGAGTGCGTCAAGCTTTGCCCGCCGAACGATGTTCAGGCCTTAGAGGCTGCCCTGGCTGAACAGCCTACTGCGGCGATTATTCTGGAGCCCAGCGGGGCCAGCTTCGGTCGGGTGCCCGTAAGGCCGGGCTTTCTGGCGGAAGTCCGTGAACTGGGTACAAGATTTGGGGCTGTGCTGATCTTCGACGAGGTGATTACCGGATTCCGGCTTGCTCCCGGTGGAGCCCAGGAATATTACGGTGTTAACGCCGATTTGGTGACAATGGGGAAAATTGTGTCGGGCGGTCTGCCGGGGGGAGCGGTGGCCGGCAGGGGAGACATTATGGGGCTGTTGGAGATGAAGCGAGGCCTTGGGAAGGTCTCTCATCCTGGAACGTTTAATGGAAATCCTTTGTCTGCGGCAGCGGGCGTGGCGGCCCTGCGGATAATCGCGACCGGAGAGCCGATTGCCGCTGCCAATGCGAAAACCGCCGCCCTGATCAAAGGGTTTAACCGGGTGATCGCTGCTAAAGGAATTGACTGGTGCGCCTATGGCCATGCTTCCATTTTCCAGATCGCCATGAACTGCGATTGCGCAAAGAAGAGCGACTGTGTTAGGACGGTTTGCACCTACGACTGGCAGAAACTCCGGAACCACGATCGGCCGAAGGAGCTAAAGCTACGGCGGAATATGCTGCTTAACGGTGTCGATTTCGTGGGGAGCGGGGGCTGGGTATCGGCGGTGCATAGTGACCTGGATATCGAGGAAACCATAGCGGCCTTCGAACGATCGGTGGAACAGATGTATACTAGCGAAGCAAACTAACTTACATTATCATATAACTGGAAATTGAGTGTCATAAGAGAATCTATCGCTTCATTGTAATTGTCCTTTATGTTGTTAATTGATACGCCACGTAATTGCGCCTCATGTGGTATTTTAACTCTTTCAAGGCCTGTTGTCGTAAAGCGGCGCCGATCCCAGCAAAAGCCGATGCAGAGAAGCAGAAACTATTTATGGATCAAGAATTGAACCCTCGGATCGAGGAGGCAAAGCAGAGGAAACGGCTATCTTTGGTGATCCCATGCTTACCGCGGCCTTAAGGCAGGACCCGCAGCGTGGTTCCGGGAGAGATTGTATAGAAAATGAGAAACCCGGTTGATAACAACCGGGTTAAACTCTGCTCTAGTGTTGGGGCTGTTGCCAGTCGGGGTTGTTCCGCGTATGGTCCATGGCCGGACCAGGGCCGGTTTCCCGCGGGCCATGGGGGTCGGGGTCGGGTCCGTACTGGGGCTGACTGCCATATTGCCGGTGGGGGTCATTTTCATAAACGAAGTCATTTCCCTGGTTCCAGGGGCCACGGGCATTTCCCGCACCCACGGACAGATCCATGTACTTCTTGGAGAAGTCCGAGTCGCGGAAGTCTTTCATAACCCCGGTTCCTTCAGGCAGCCAGTTCAGTGCCTGGCTGAAAGAGGTAGCATGAGATTCCTCCCGGCTCAGCAGGAAACGAATCATATCACGGACTCCCGGGTCATCGGTCTGCTGCAAAAGGCGCTCGTAGACTAATTTGGCCCGCATCTCGGCGGCAACGTTGGATCGGAGGTCGGTCCACAGGTCGCCGTTGGAGTTTATATAGCTGGCGTTCCAGGGGATGCCGGCGCTGTCTACCAACATGGGCCCGCCGCCTTCCACAAACATGCTGAGGGCAGGATAGTCTTTGGGTACACTGGACAGGTTGCCCAGGAGCAGGGCAATGCATTCTCCCACCATTTCAAAGTGACTGAATTCCTCAGCGGCGATATCCTGCATCAGGTCGCGGATCCTCGGATCATTGCAGGCGAAGCTCTGGATCAGGTACTGCATTCCCGCCTTCAATTCCCCATTGGGTCCTCCAAACTGTTGCAGCAGGAGCACCGCGAACCGGGGGTCAGGCTGACTGACGCGCACATGATACTCGGTCTCCTTAATGTGTCTGAACAAGCGTCTTCACTCCTCTAAATGGGATTAACGGAAATAGTTTGTACCAAATCCCTTTGAAGGCATGCAGAAAAATGGATGGTAATATATGCCTGTAGCCAGATCCCAATCGTCTCTTTAACCAGGCAAGATGCAATAGGTCCAGTAACCGGTCGGAAAGGCTGGTTTTTTCTCCCGTAACCACTATGCTGGTCTTTTGTGTACCATCAGAAAGTATAATTTCGGTGGCAAGTGCAACTAAGGCTTCCGCCTGCGCCAAAGGCTTGGCGCAAACCAAGTTTTCTTTACCTTTTCTCCGCTTGTGACCAGTTGCCGTTGATCAATTGACCACCAGGCCGCTGCGGCGGAAAATCCCGCTAACACCGCCCCGGCCGCCAGCATGGGGGTTTTTCCTACGGTTAAGAGCAGGCTGAAGGATGGTGGCCCCAGGGCTACTCCAAAAAACCGGACACTGCCGTAAAGGGCAGTGATGCCGGCTCGTTCCTCCAACGGGACCGAACTGGTGACAAGGGTGTTTACCGCCGGTAAAACCAGCCCGGTCCCCAACCCGATCAGCGAGACTCCTATAAAAAAGATCCAATCGCGAGGGATCACGGACACCACTGACATCGCCCCGGCGATAACCAGCAGACCGGTAAGCACGAAGGGCTTCAACAGGTGGTTGCGCCGCTGCAGGAAGCGACCGGAAAGGTATGAGGTGGCAGACATGGCCAGCACCGGTACAGACAGGGCGAGTCCTTTGGTCACCCCTACCAGGTGGTACCGGGTTTCCAGGACATCAGAAAGGAAGGAAAGGATGCCGAACAAAATCAGGAGCACTGTGCTTCCGGCCAGGTAACAGCCGGCGAGAGACTTACCCTTGCGCCGGAAAATCCCCCTGATTACCTTCAGGTAATTTGCCAGGGAGCGGTCCTGAGTTTTCAGCGGGGGTTCTTTGATCAACAACCAGACAGCCAGGGCTACGGGGAGAGCAAGAAAGGCATAGACAAAAAACAATGCGTACCAGATAATCAGAGCGATTAATGAACCTAAAATAGGACTTATCACCTTACCCATGCCATTTGCCGCTTCAATGATGCCAAGGGCCTTACTCCTTTCCTGTTGCTGAAAAATGTCGCTGACCAGAGCCATGGCGATAGGGGCGGTACCAGCGGCGCCGATGCCCTGAATGACACGGCCCACCAGGAGTACATAGTAGGGCGAGGGCAGCAGCCATGCCGCCAGGCCGGAAACCAGCCCTCCCAGGCCGTATGTTATCAGGGCTGGGACGATGATCTTCTTCCGGCCGATTTTGTCGGCCAGGAACCCCAGGATCGGGATGCTTAGACCGGCGGGTAGGGAGAATAATGTGATGGTGAGTCCTACCTGCAGTTGGGAGACATGAAGCGCTTTCTGCATTTGCGGGAAGACAGGAATTAGCATGGAGTTGCCCAGTACCATCACCAGAGGGACGCCGCTTAAAGCAACCAGTTTTAACGTGCTGCTTTGTTTCTTCACGTTTAACTCCTTTGATCCTAATTGCCGAGCACCTTTTATTATGCCTGAAGCCGGGGCCAGCTAGCCGGCTGAAATCAAGGGAAAATGCCCCATTTAAATTCCTAACAAGTTATGTGCTTAACAAAGTTACCGTAACTACCAATTTTGCTTTACAAAAAAAAGAAACTTCCTGAAGGAGATCCGGAGTTAACGGCGAATATATTCTTGCAGGATTTGTTTCACGTGTTAGCATGAAGTGGCAGAAAAATTGTGAATACAGCTGAATCCAAAAGAAAAAATTATCTTTCCGTTGACAGGTGGGTAACAGTATAAACTGGTATTCCCCGGGTAAGGGAGGTGAAAGGCGGCAGGGAGGGACAGCAGGTCGCGAGCAAAAAGAAATAAAATTTTCAAGGAGGTACGAAAAAAGTGAGTAAAGTTGGTAAGAAGAAACTGATCTGGATTATCGTTGGTGTTTTTCTCATGAGCGTAGCCCTGGCCGGTTGCGGTGGCGGGGGCAAGGAAGCCGGCGGTCAAAAAGAAGCTCCCAAGAAACTGGAACTTCTCTTCGCCACCGGTGGTACCGCGGGTACTTACTATCCCCTGGGTGGAGCCATAGCTCAGGTGTGGAACTCGAACTACGACAAGGTGAATGTGACTGTGCAAGCCAGCGGCGCTTCTGTGGAAAATATCCGCTTGCTGGACAGTAAAGATGCCGACCTGGCCCTGGCCATGAACAACATCGCCGACGACGCATATAAAGGCGTTGGTTCTTTCAAAGAAGGCGCCAAGAAGAACTTTTTAGCCGTGGGTGTGGTTTACCCTGAGATCATGCAGGGTTTTGTGGCTGCCGACAGTGACATACAAACCATCGCCGATCTGAAAGGAAAGAAAGTGGCAGTGGGTCCAACCGGCAGCGGTACCGAGATCACTACCCACGCCATTGTACAGGCTTACGGGTTAGATTTTAAAGAGAAGAAAGACTTCGAACCCATCTATGCCACCTTTGCTGATGCTGTAGACCAGTTCAAGGACGGCCATGTTGACGCAGCATGGAACGCACTGGCCGCACCTGCCTCCGCCATCGTAGACGTTACCACCACAAAGGCTATTCGTTTCCTGGAAATCACCGGGGCTGAACTGGAGAAACTGCAGAAAGACTTCCCCCTGGTAGCCCCGTATACAATCCCAGCCGGGACCTACAAGGGCGTTGATAAGGATGTTCAAACGGTTGCCCTCCAGGCTGCACTGTATGTCCGCGCTGACATGGACGAGGAAACCGTCTATAACTTGACCAAGATCATGTACGAAAAGAACACGGACATTGCCAAGGGCCATGATATGGGGAAACAGATTGTCATTGAAAGAGCACTGGCGGGAATCACCACCCCCATTCACCCGGGAGCGGCAAAGTACTATAAGGAAAAAGGCATCCAGCTTCCCTAATAATTAAGGGGTATCAAGGCCGGGTCTAAACAACCCGGCCTTACTAAAGTCATGAAGAAGACACTATTGCTGTCATTGTTGGCTCTCGTAATATTGGCCAGTGCTTACCCCCTGACAGTGTTGGAGGTGGCGCGGGGACGTACCGGAGAGGTTCTTTACCAGTACCCGGTCCGGGTGGGTGAAGAGTTTAAGCTTATCTTTATTCATTCTGTGACTTTGCGGCCGGTTGAGGAGACCTACCGGGTCACTCCCGACCGGAAACTTGCCATCGTGGAAATGGTTTTTGACGATAATGGGCCCAACCTGCCTGCTTACCCTGAAGGTGCTACCCGGTGGATCATTGAAGAAAACCGGTGGCGGGTGGTGGATTATGATATTTTGTTGCAGGAAATTCCTTTACTGGTAGCCAAATATGTAGCCAACCACACACTGGTGATTAATGGTCACAAGGTCTCCCTGGTCAAGGTGGCCGGGCCGGGCCAAGACGTCAAGATTCGGGCTACCCGTATTTCACTGATAGAGTATGTTTGGAGAGGGTGTTCCACATGGCTAAACCGGAACAGATGATTGACGCACAAAAACAAGCAGAGTTGATGGCAAAGTACGACAGGGAGTATTCTTACCGGCGGTTGCAAGGCCCCATGGCACGGGTTGTATCGGTGCTTGCGATTGTTTGGGCTCTGTTCCAGCTTAGAACAGCTGCTCTGGGAGTATTTCCGCCCACGATCCAGCGGGCGACGCACCTGGGATTTGCCCTGGTTCTGGTCTACCTGCTGTACCCCTTACGGCGTGGTGACCGTAGAAATACTATTCCATGGTACGATTACCTTTTGGCGGCCTTGTCGGCGGTAGCCACCGGCTATCATCTGGTTTTTTACGAGGACCTCATCAGAAGGGCTGGGGCTTATACCACCATTGATACCGTTATAGCAGGTATGGGTATCCTGCTGGTGCTGGAGGCCGCCCGCCGGGTAGTGGGACCGGTATTGGTAACGATAGCTTCGTTATTCCTGCTCTACGGGTATTTTGGGCCGGTAATGCCGGGCTTCCTGGGGCACCGCGGCTACACAGTAACCAGGATCATTACCCACAGCTTCATCTCCACCGAAGGGATTCTCGGGGTGCCCATTGCCGTCTCTTCCACATTTATTTTTCTGTTTCTGATATTTGCTACTTTCCTGCGAAAAACCGGTATAGGTGACTGGCTGACCAATCTGGCTGTTTCCGTTACCGGACACGCTGTTGGGGGGCCCGCCAAGGCGGCGGTGGTGGCAAGTGCCTGCCAGGGGACGGTTTCCGGCAGTTCTGTGGCCAATGTAGTAGGGACTGGCTCAGTGACCATTCCCTTGATGAAGAGTATAGGTTATCGCAAGGAGTTCGCCGGTGCGGTAGAGGCGGCAGCTTCTACCGGGGGACAGTTGATGCCCCCCATCATGGGCGCGGCGGCCTTTATCATGACGGAGTTTACCGGGCTACCCTACATTAAAATTGCGGCAGCAGCGGCTATCCCCGCTATCCTGTACTTTACCGGCATTTTCGTGATGGTACACCTGGAGGCTAAGCGCACCGGCCTGCAAGGGATGCCTAAGAGCCAGCTGCCTCGCACCTCCAAACTGTTGAAGGAAAAGTGGTACTTGCTGCTCCCCATTGTGGGAATTGTTTACTTCCTGGTGGCGGGGTTCACCGCCATGAAGGCTGCGTACTATGGCATCCTGCTTACGATCCTGGTGAGCTTTATTAGCAAGGATACGCGGCTTACCTTTAAACAGATTATCCAGGCATTGGATGAGGGTGCGCGCGGGGCAGTCCCGGTGGCGGCGGCCTGCGCGACAGCAGGCGTATTGGTGGGGATTATCACTCTTACGGGCCTTGGGCTCAAGATGGCCAACGGCATCGTCGACCTGTCCCACGGCAGCATTTACCTCACCATGCTGTTTACCATGGTTGCCTCCATCATCCTGGGAATGGGGGTGCCTACCACAGCCAACTACATCATCCAGGCTACCATCGCCGCACCGGCGCTGGTGGCGGTGGGGGTACCGGTGATCGCGGCGCACCTGTTCGTCTTCTACTTCGGGATAGTGGCGGATATTACGCCGCCGGTGGCACTGGCAGCCTTTGCCGCTTCGGGTATATCCGGGTCTGAGCCCTTGAAAACCGGTTTCAACGCCTCCAAGCTGGCCTTTGCGGCTTTCCTGGTTCCGTTTATTTTCGCCACTTCACCGGTACTGGTGCTGGTTAATGTGACAGGGGTAGAGATTGTTAAAGCCTTGATCACCGCCTTCATCGGTATGGTGGGGATTGGCGGCGGGTTAACCGGGTTTTTGGTGGACAAAGCCAGGTGGTGGGAGCGGATTGTGCTGGTAGTCGGAGGGGTGATGCTGGTTGATCCGCAAACCCTGACCGATATTATCGGGGTGGTACTCGTAGTACTGGTTTACTTGTTCCAGTGGCAGCGGGCGTCCCGGGCGGATCATCAAACAAAACGCAGAATAGAGCAATAGAAAGTAATTGCTTCATCAACCGCGGCAACGCGGTTTTTTTCCGTAAAAAAGTCCATTGGGCAGAAGGAATAATGTGCGGGATGGCGAATACTTTTCATTTAGATGCAAGAAATCATGCACCAGAATCATAACAAGATGCATATCCTGCATATGAAGGGAGTGGGAGAATAGTGTCCGACAATGTTTTCTACCGGAGCGTCCGCAAAAAGTATCACGTGGTGGAACGGGGCGATGGCATCTACCTGTACGACCAGGCCGGAAAGCGGTATATCGACGCGTGTTCCGGCTCGGCGGTATCCAACATCGGTCATGGAAATCCCAAGGTGATTGCGGCGTTGACCGCCCAGGCGCAAAAGGTAGCCTTTACCCACCTTTCCCGCTGGACTTCGGAACCCCTGCAGAAACTGGCGGACATGGTGGCGGAGATGGCTCCGGGCAGCCTGAATAAACTTTACCTGGTTTCCGGTGGCTCAGAGGCAACCGAATCCGCACTGAAGATGGCCCGGCAGTACTACCTGGAACGGGACGGAGCCAGCAACAAGTACAAGGTTATTTCCCGCTGGAAAACATTCCACGGCAATACCATCGGCGCATTGTCCATGACGGGGGACAACCGGCGGAAAAAATACACTCCGCTGCTTTTGGATTTTCCCAAGATCTCACCTCCTTACTGCTATCGCTGCGCTTACGGAAATGAGCCGTCTTCCTGCGGCATGGACTGCGCATGGGAATTGGAGCGGGTTCTCAATCTGGTTGGGGCGGAGAGCGTGGCAGCCTTTATCGCTGAGCCGGTGATCGGAGCCGCCTCCGGCGCAGTGGTGCCGCCTGACGGGTATTTTAAGGTAATCCGCGAGATCTGCGATCGTCATGATATCCTGTTTATTGCCGACGAAGTAATGACCGGTTTTGGGCGTACCGGGTCCATGTTTGCCATGGAGCAATTTGGAGTGGTACCTGACTTGATCACTGTAGCCAAAGGGATGAGCGCGGGTTACGTTCCCCTGGGCGGAGTGGTTGTCAAAGACGAGATCTACGAGACCTTTAAAAAAGGTTCCGGCGTGTTCGTTCACGGTCATACCTACGGTGGTAATCCCCTCGCGGCTGCTGTGGCGGTGGCGGTGCTGGAAGTCCTCCAGGAAGAAAACCTGGTGGAAAACTCCCGGGTGATGGGACAGTACTTGTTGGAGCAACTGGGGGAAAAACTCTCCGGTTCTCCCTTTATCGGTGACATCCGTGGGCGTGGCTTGATGCAGGGCGTGGAACTGGTTCGGGACAAGGCAACCAAAGCCCCTTTCGACCCGAAATTGAATGTAGCGGAAAAGGCCACCAATGTTTTGATGGAACACGGAGTAGTGGTATATCCCGGCACCGGTGCGGCGGACGGGGTTGCGGGCGATCACTTTTTACTGGCCCCGCCGCTAATCATCACCAGGGAACAAGTGGACGATCTGGTCCAGAGGATGGTGTCGGCGTTTGGTGAACTGGATCAAAGCCTGGCCAATTAGGTTAGTTGGTTGCCAGGAAACTCGGTCGTCAGGAAGCAGGCGGCAGGAGATGGTTCTCGTTTACGGTTTTCTCCCGGTTCCTGCTGCCTGACGACTGCCGGCTGAATTATGCTCGCTTCCAACAACGCTTCACTCAATAGGCAAAAACTAACATAAGGACTTCAGTCCCTGCTTACGGAAAGGGAGAACATACATGGATAACTTGATCATCACTATCGCGCCTACCGGGAATGTACCGACCCGGGAAATGACCCCCCACGTACCTGTTACCCCGGAAGAGATCGTCAGGGATATTGTAGATTGCTACAACGCCGGTGCCGCGGTAGCTCACATCCATGCCCGGGATGAAGAACAGCACCCCACCCCCCGGGCTGAGGTTTTTGCAGAGATCTTGGAACGCTTGGAGGCTACCGGTTGCCCCATCATCCGCCAGCTGTCTACCGGCGGCCGTCACGGCAAGACCTTGGAGGAGCGGTCGCAGAACCTGACTCTCAACCCGGAGATGGCCAGTCTCAGCACAGGTTCCACCAACTTTCCGAACATGGCGTATGTAAATGCGCCAGACCTGATCGAATACCTGGCCGGAATGATGAAGGAGCGGAACATCAAGCCCGAGATCGAGGTATTTGATACAGCCATGATCAATAACGCCGTTTTACTGGCCCAAAAAGGCATGATCCGTGAGCCCTTGCAGTTCAACTTTGTAATGGGTATCAGAGGCGCCCTGCCTGCCACACCCAAAAACCTGTTTCACCTGGTGGAGAGCATTCCAGCCGGCTCTCCCTGGACGGTATCTGTCATCGGACCGCAGCATGTTCCCCTGTCGACCATTGCCCTGGCCATGGGCGGGCATGTGCGGGTGGGCATCGAAGACAATATCTATTATGCCAAGGGTGATCTGACTACCAACGTGCGCCTGGTGGAGAGGATTGTCCGGATTGCCCGGGAGGTAGGCCGGGAGATCGCCACTCCTGATGAAGCGAGAGAAATGCTAGGCTTGAAGAGATAGACCCCGAAGGCACCCTCAGGGGTGTCTACGGCTTTATGCAGTAAATATGGGGTTGCGATAAGTTTTTTCGTAAAAAGTCTACAAAGGATTTGACGTTAGCCGGCCGAAATTAATCATTATTATTTGAAACCCGTCGAGGATAATTACTTATAGAACATGGGAGGGTTTTATGAACAAATCGGAGACAGTACAGCAAGCAGTATCCTGCATCCGGGACGGGATGACCATCATGGTGGGGGGATTCATGGCCGCAGGTACACCTGATACCTTGATCGATGCGCTGGTGGAAAAAGGTGTACGAGGCCTGACTCTGGTTTCCAACGATACGGCTTTTCCGGGCAAGGGGGTAGGCAAACTGATCGATGCCGGCCTGGTTAAGAAGGTGATTGCCTCCCATATTGGGACTAACCCTGTTACGGGCAAATTGATGAACGCGGGGGAAATCGAGGTTCAACTGGTTCCCCAGGGAACGCTGGTTGAGCGGATCAGGAGCGGTGGGGCCGGCCTGGGGGGGGTCCTGACCCCTACCGGGATCGGTACTGTGGTGGAAGAAGGCAAAGAAAAGATCGTGGTGGGAGGCAAAGAGTTTCTGTTAGAACTGCCCCTCCGGGCGGACGTGGCCCTGGTCAAGGCGTTCCGGGCGGACCTGTCCGGCAACCTCGCTTTCCGGCGGGCGGCCCGCAACTTCAATCCCGTGATGGCAACAGCTGCCGACCTGGTGATCGCTGAGACGGAGCAACTGGTTGACATAGGGGAAATGGACCCCGACGCCGTAATGTTGCCGGGGATCTTCGTGGACGTGGTGGTATGCCGGGAGGAGGAAAAGTAAAATGGAAAAACTGGACAAGCGGGTGGTCATCGCCAAGCGGGTGGCCCAGGAATTTAAGGCCGGTCAGGTAGTAAACCTGGGGATCGGCTTGCCTACCATGGTAGCCAACTATCTTCCCCCGGGAGTCAACCTGATTCTTCATTCGGAAAACGGTTTTCTGGGCATTGGGCCGGTACCGGATGAAGCGAACCGGGACAGGGACGTGGTTAACGCCGGTGGGCAGCCCAGTTCTATCCTGCCGGGAGGAGCCTGTTTCGACAGCGCCCTTTCCTTTACCATCGTCCGTGGGGGACACCTGGACGCCACCGTGCTGGGGGCGCTAGAGGTGGATTGCCGGGGCAACCTGGCTAACTGGATGATTCCAGGGAAGATGGTTCCCGGTATGGGAGGGGCCATGGACCTGGTGGTTGGGGCCAAACGGGTGATCGTGGCCATGGAGCATGTGACCAAGGACGGTAGTCCGAAGATCCTGAACAAATGCACCTTACCCCTAACCGCCAAGGAAGAAGTGGACCTGATTGTTACTGACATGGGGGTAATCCGGGTAACCCCTGAAGGGCTGGTTCTTGCCGAGGTTGCCCCCGGGGTGAGTATAGACGGCGTAATATCCGCTACCGAGGCACCGCTTGCTGTCCACCCGCAATTGAAAGTGATGCCTTTCTTTTAGTCTTCGGTATAGTAAATATTAAACGTCTTCCAGATTTCCTCCAGTTGTCTGAGAGCCTCTTCGGTCTTGTGGCTTTCTTTGGAACCGACGGCGATGATGAGGGCGTTAATGACACTCAAGGGGGCCACGAAAGAATCAATAAATGAAGCCATGTCGCTGTGAGCTACGAGGGCTACCTTGGCGAACTTGGCCAGGGGAGAAATGACGCTATCGGTAATTGCCAGGGTAGTGGCCCCTTTCTCCTGGGCATACTTAAGCCCTTCTACCGTCTGGCGGCTGTACCGGGGAAAGGATATGCCGATGACCAGGTCGCCTTTCTCCACGGCTGTTAACTGCTCGAAAAGCGTTCCTGCTCCGCTGATGATCCGGCAGTTTTTCAACAGCAGGTGCAGGTAGAAGTTCAGGAACTGTCCTAGGGCAGTGGCGCTGCGTAGACTGATGATATAAATGTTTTTGGCGGCCAGGATCATGGAGACGGCCTCGGTGAAGTCTTCCCGGGAGCTCTCTTCCAGGGTAAGGCGAATATTGGTTATATCGTTTCTCAGTACCTTGTCCAAAACGTGGTCTTGCTTATCATGCACAGACATCTGCAGCCGGTCTACAGTCGTCAGTCTTTTTTTAACAATATCCTGGAGTGCCTTCTGCATTTGGGGAAACCCGTCGTAGCCCAGCGCATAGGCAAAGCGGACCACGGTGGATTCGCTGACTCCGACGGCGGCTCCCAGCTTGGCGGCAGTCATAAAGGCGGCCTTGTCATAATGGGCCAGCAGGTATTCGGCGATCAGTTTCTGTCTGGTGCTGAAAACAGGTGAATTGGCCTGTACCCGTGTAAAAAACTGGGATTTATTCAGGGATATCTCCCCCCTTGTTACAACGTCTATATTCTTTTGTTTTTTCTACAGTTATCTGCAAATTCCTTTCTCGTACGACCTCAGGAATAAAAAACCTGTATTATTTGGGGGAGGCTTTCAGGTGTTTGCCGATTAAGACTACTGCTCCCAGGATAACCGCCCCTACAAGGTACCATTCGCCATAGTCCCTCAAGCTGCCTATAACCAGGAGCCACCTGCCCGCCAGGTATTGCCCGCCGAAAACCAGTACCGCACACCACGGTGCGATCCCCAAAAAGGTGTAGAAAACAAACCGGGGCAGGTCCATTCTCCCCATCCCGGCCAAGTAAGAGATGTATGTGCCAAAAAAGAAGGGGCGTACCAGGCAGACTATCTTGGCCCCGTAGCGGGTAAACCATTCCTCCATTTGTTGCATACGCTCTACCGGTACACGTACCAGTTGCCCGTACCTTAAGAGTAGCTTGCGTCCCCCTGTCCGGCCGATGAAATAAGGCCCCAGGGATCCCAATGTGTAGCCACTGGCAGAGAGGAAAACCGTGATCCAGGGCATAATACCCCGGTGGTTGGCCATTAAGCCATACAGCCCTACGATGATGGCGCCTGGAAACGGCACAGATAGCCCTTCCAACAGCATGGCAACAAAGGTTCCTGCAGTACCCCACTCACTGAACAGGATAACCAAATGCTCCACCCATTTTGCGTACATCAGCCCATTCCTTTCAAATAGCATACCGGTTGATTAGAAACATAGCATCTCTATGTTTAATGACGATACAAGGAACAAAAAAGTTCCAATTATGCAGATAAATCTTGATTTTTTCTTCCGGGGCAATTACTCTGTTGTGGAAAAATCTGTTGGGAGGAATAAATTGATATATGATGATAGTCACAGCAGGCATTATAGAAAGGGAAGGGAAAATTCTAATTGCTCAACGGCCGGCTAACGCCCACCGGGCACTGGAATGGGAGTTCCCCGGAGGGAAGTTGGAACCTGGCGAGCAACCAGAAGAGTGCCTTAAGCGGGAGTTAAGAGAAGAACTTGGTTTAAACGTGGAAGTGGAGGACATTTACAAGGTAGTGTTGCACCGTTATGAGGACCGGGAAGTGCTTTTGCTTTGCTACCGGTGCCAGTATGCGGGCGGGGAACCTGAAGCCAAAGAGGGTCAAGACTTTAGATGGGTGACTGTTGAACAGATGGGAGCCTATGATTTCAGCGCGGCAGATATCCCAGTGTTGGAAAAGCTACACCGGGAAAGGACCTAGAAACGGATAAAGCAGGACTGAGCGTCCTGCTTCTTGTTGTGATAATTTCTCACCTAATCATTACGCGGTATTCCCTCAGCCAGGTATCTACCTGGGCCAGGTAGGCGAAGAGCTGCGGGAGTCGCATCAGCTGGCCAAACCACGGTATGTCAAAGTCCGCGGTAGACTGGGTAATAGCTCGCACGTAGGACACGTCGAGCAATGGGAGCAGGGGCGAGGCAGGGTCGTCTAGGATACTTAGTATCCAGTCGCGGACGGCCGCCAGGTACGCAGGGTTATGCGTCTTCGGGTAGGGGCTTTTTCGCCGGGTTAGCACGTCTTCCGGCAGAACGCCTGCCAGCGCCCGGCGCAGGATGCCTTTTTCCCTGTGGTCGCAGTTTTTGATCTCCCAGGGGATATTCCATACATACTCCACCAGGCGGTGATCACAGTAAGGCACTCGCACCTCAAGTCCGGTGGCCATACTCATGCGGTCCTTCCGGTCAAGCAGCGTGGCCAGGAACCACGTGATATTAAGGTAGAACATCTCCCGCATGCGGGCCGCAAAGGGGTCCTCACCCGGCAAACGGGGTGTCTCCGCGAGAGTTTCCCTGTACCGGTCGGCTGCATATTCCTCCGGGCGGATCCAGTCAACCAGTTCGGGTGACAGCAAGCGCGTCCGTTCCTGCATTGCCCGGGACCAGGGAAAGGTACCGGCGGCAAGGGCCTCTTCCCGGTGAAACCACGGGTATCCGCCAAACACCTCGTCGGCGGACTCACCTGACAGCCCGACGGTGGCCTCTTTTTTTATTTCATGGCAGAACAAGTATAAGGAAGAATCCACGTCGGCCATGCCGGGCAAATCGCGGGCACGAAGAGCCGTGATCAGGGCATCCACAAGTTGGGGTGTGTCAACCGTGACAGTGTGGTGGTGCGTACCCAGGAAGTCCGAGACGCGCCGTACCCACGGGGTGTCGGAGTTGGTCTCGAAGTCATTCGGATGGAAATAGCGGTCGTTGTCAGTATAGTCTATGGAGTAGGTGTGGATCGGTCCCAGGCCGGCTTCCTTGAAGGCGCCGGCGGCGAATGCGGTGATGGCGCTTGAGTCGAGACCGCCCGACAGCAGGGTGCAGACGGGCACGTCGGCCACTAGTTGCCGTTCTACAGTATCCTGTAAAAGCTCACGAATCTTGTTGGCAGTAGTCTTCAGGTCATCCTCATGAGGGCGGCTTTCCAGTGACCAGTAGCGGCGCATGTGTATACCTTTACGGTCATATACCAGGTAGTAGCCCGGCCTGATTTCCTTGATGTCGCGGAACACTCCATGTCCCGGCGTACGAGCCGGGCCCAGGGCGAACACCTCCGCGAGACCCTCGGCGTCCACCTCCGGCCGGACCGCCGGGTGTGCCAGGATGGACTTCAACTCTGAACCGAACAAGAAAGCGCTACCGCGCTGTGTATAAAAGAGGGGCTTGACGCCCAGCCGGTCGCGGGCGAGGAAAAGGCTCTGGTCGCCGTCGTTCCAGACACCGAACGCAAAAATCCCGTTGAGTCGCTCTACGCATGCCGTTCCCCATTCCATAAACGAGGCCAGCAGGACTTCGGTGTCGGAATGGCCCTGGAACGAGTAGCCACGTGCTTCCAATTCCCGCCGTAGTTCGGGCGTGTTGTACAACTCTCCGTTATAGGTGATCACGTATGTGCTATCCCCCCGCCGGCGGATCATGGGTTGACCGCCGCCCTCGGGATCGACTACCACCAGGCGCCGGTGGCCGATGGCGGCGCGTTGCGACACCCACGTCCCGGCAGCGTCCGGCCCCCGGTTGGACAGGGTCTCCACCATTGCCGACAGGATTAACTGCCGTTGGGTCAGGTCCGCTTCCCAGTCTATCCAGCCCGTAATTCCGCACATATCTTTCCCCCTCCTTTTTGTAAGCGGCAACGGCAAGGAAATAAAAAACACCCCCAAGGCCGTTTGTCACCTGCCTTAAGGGGCGCCATTGCCCGTTGCGTGGGTTGCGTCATTGCAACCCGCGGCGATAAGTTATTATTTTCAATCCATACTACGTTGCGAGGGAAAAAAATGTGAGTAGGCAGCGCGTTTTTTCCTAGCCTACCTCTTCCGCATAGGCGAGGATCCTTCGTAGGGTAGCGTCCCGGAGGGCATTGATGGCTTCAAAATCCATATTCGGCACGTAGTATTCTTCCATCTCGTCGTGGGTCAGTTTAGCCCGGAGGATTAGGGAGACCGCCCGGTCGATGGCCTCCTGGTAGCGCCTTTTCGCGATGCCCATATCCTCCGTAAAGGAGGCCAGGGCTGAACTGCTGACGAATCTGGCGGTATGGATGACCGCGTCACTGTCCCTGGCCGGGTACCTGTGTGGACCCATACTGGAAATAACCGCGATGTCCAGGGAGGGAATGATCAGGTGCTCGATCCGGTCCGGCGCCAGCGCGCAATGGAAGGCTTCCACGTCATAACCATAGCCTACGGCGGTGTCATAAACCTTTTTAACAATGGTGCTCTTCCCGGTCCCATCGTCACCGGTGATGATGTACCTTTTTTGCAGGTGGTCGAAGAGGGTCTCGAAGTGGTTAACAAGCCCGCCTGGAGAAATTGCGCTGGCAAAAAGATGCCTCGCTCTAGCCTCCCTGAGTTGGGGGCCGTTGGAAAATATTTCGCTGACAAGGGTATTGGCCAGTGAATTTAATCCTACTACGTCCAAAGCGCGGCCGTCGATGTAGTAACTTTCTACCTCATCCAGTAATATTTTTGCTTGAGCCAGATATCCGTAAGCCCGCCTGAATAGCCGTCCAACTTCCCTGTTTAGTTTCAGTATTTGCTCTTTATTAGCCCGCATCCCGGTTTCGTCCCAGTAGTCTCCCAGGTGGATTATCTCGTCAACCGCGCCAGGGTTTTTGGGGTCGACGATGTGAGGGGCTGTACCGTCGATCATCGCTACACCGATAGCGGGAATAACCACCCCATCCAGCGAGCCGTTATCAGAGGAGCAGCAGTGGTGCTCAAGGTCGAAACCCTTCTCCAACATGGCGTCTCCGATCACCCGCATCAATGTGGATTTGCCCACTCCGGGACCTCCCTTGATGATCATAATCCTGCGGGCATCGGGCGGGATGATGTGCTCGTAAAAGGAATAGAAACCCACAGATGTATTACCGCCGGGGAATACTTTTCTCAACCTTCCATTAGCCATTAGACTTCTCCCTCCCTCGTAATCGGTTTCAAGGTTTTTTTACAACACCATACTATGCAAAGGGAAAGATAGTGTGAGGGAAACTCCCCTACATTTTTCCGCCCATACATGGTAAAATGTAGAGGAATTGTTGGCCTATCAGCAAAAGAGATTGCTTGGAAAGGAAGGATACCAATGAACGACCAAGTCTATTCCCCTACCAGGACCCTGATGGGGCCGGGGCCCAGTGACGTGCACCCACGGGTGCTGCAAGCCATGGCCAGCCCTGTGATCGGCCACCTGGACCCGGTTTTCCTGCAGATCATGAACGGGACCATGGATATGCTGAGAAAGGTATTTGGCACCGAGAACCAGTTAACCGTCCCCATGTCTGGAACCGGCAGTTCAGGTATGGAGACCTTGTTCGTCAACCTGATTGAACCTGGCGACAAGGTGGTGATCGGGGTCAACGGCCTTTTCGGGCAGCGGATGGTGGATGTGGCCGCGCGGGTGGGCGCCGAGGTGATCCAGGTTACAGCCCCGTGGGGGCAACCCTTGGACCCGGCGGAAATAGAGCAGGCGCTAAAACAGCACGGCCAGGTTAAGGCGGTAGGGGTGGTGCACGCGGAAACCTCCACGGGGGTCAGGCAGCCCCTTGAGCCTATCGGCGAGTTGGCCCACCGGTACGGGGCCTTGTTCCTGGTGGATGCGGTCACCTCCCTGGGGGGTATCCCGGTGGAAGTGGACCGGGTGGGCATTGACGCGTGCTATAGCGGTACCCAGAAGTGCCTGAGCGTGCCTCCCGGTCTATCGCCGGTCACCTTTAACCAGGAGGCGGTTAAGGTGCTGGGAGAAAGAAAGGGTATAGTACAGAGCTGGTACCTGGATCTGACCATGATCCAGAGATACTGGGGAGCAGAGCGCTTCTACCACCACACTGCGCCTATCTCCATGATTTATGCCCTGCGCGAAGGACTGGCCCTGATACTGGAAGAAGGGCTGGAGCAGGTTTACGCCCGTCACAGGTTAAACGGGGAGGCTTTGCAGGCCGGCCTGATCGGCATGGGCCTAAAACTCCTGGTGGATGAGCAGTATCGCCTTCCCGAGCTGACCTCAGTCCTGGTGCCCGAGGAAGTGCAGGACGTCGAAGTTCGGAAGCGCTTGCTCCAGCTATACAATATCGAGATTGGCGGTGGACTGGGTGAACTGAAAGGCAAGATCTGGCGGGTTGGCCTGATGGGGCACACCTGCCGCAGGAGGAATGTGCTAACCTTCTTGAGCGCCCTCGAGGATATCCTGATCCAGTTGGGTTACCGGACAGAAAACGGTTCCGGGATACGAGAGGCTCTCAGGGTGTACCAGGCAGCCGGGGGTGTAACAATCTAGCGTTTACAGGACGAAGGTGCGGGTAATGTACGGTTTACGGATACTGCTGGCTGACCCTGATCCCCATTCGCGGAAAAATTTAAAAGGCATCCTTGGCCGGGCCGGACACCAGGTATTTGCGGAGGCCGGGGACGGGCGGATTGCCGCGCAGTTGGCTTTCAACCGGCAGCCCGACATGGTGATTCTGGACGTCAACCTTCCGGTCCGGGATGGGTTGGAGGTGGCCCGGGTGCTGGAGGAACACCGGGTAGCTCCGGTGTTGCTGCTAATCGGTGGAGACTACTGGGAAGTGCTAGAGCGTGCCAAGGAAGCAGGAGTGTATGGATGCCTGGTTAAGCCTGTCAGCGAGGCAACTATCATCCCGGAGGTGGAAATAGCCTGGACCAACTTTCAGCGGATTCGCCGCCTGGAGGAGGAGAACCGGGAATTACGCGAGACCCTGGAAACCAGGAAACTGGTGGAGAAAGCCAAAGGTATCCTGATGGAGAAAAGGGGTATCACCGAGGGAGAGGCCTACCAGTTCATGCGAAAACTCAGTATGGACCGGTGCACCTCCCTGGGAAGGATAGCTAAAGCCGTGCTGAGGGGAGAGGTGATGTAGGGGTCTTGGGGAAAGTATACAGTATTCCTTTTTTGCGAGTCTTGGATTGAACTGTCCCCTTTGGTATAATCTTAGGCAATAACGGAATAAGGTGTTAGGGCAATGGCGTCCTCCAACGCAGGTACTTTCTTTTATTACCTGTTTTTGGGGGCGCTTTTCTTTATGTACAGGGTGCTGTGCGTTGTGGATAATTTCCTGTGCGGGGTTTTTACATTCTCCTGGGTCTATCGCTAAAGGAGGAGAAAGATTATGTATACGAAGGAAGATGTCCTGGCCAAGGCCAGGGAATTTCACGTAAAGTTTCTCAGGCTGCAGTTTACCGACATCTTTGGCGTGTTAAAGAACATCGCTGTAACGGTAGAGGACCTGGAAAAGGCCCTGGCAGGGGAAATGATCTTCGACAGTTCGGTGGTGGAGGGCCAGGTACGAAACCGTGAGCGGGATATCGTATTGAAGCCGGACCCGACTACATTTGTTATCTTCCCCTGGCGCCCGCGGGAGGGGGCGGTGGCACGCCTGATCTGTGATGTAAATAACCCTGATGGGACACCTTATCCAGGTTGCCCGCGGAACGTGCTGAAGCAGGTGCTGGCGGAAACAGCCGGCATGGGGCTCACGGTGCGGGTGGGGTCGGAAGCCGAGTTTTACCTGTTCCATACCGATGAAAAGGGTAACCCCACCACCGACACCCATGACCGGGCGGGTTTCTGTGACTTGACACCGGTGGACCTGGGGGAAAATGCACGGCGGGACATGGTGCTGACCCTGGAGGAGATGGGTTTCGAGATCGGTTCCAGCCACCATGAGTTGGGGCCCGGCCAGCACGAAATCGTGCTGAAGCACGATCATGCACTGGCTACCGCCGATAAGGTGATCACCTTCAAGTTTGTGGTACGAACTATCGCGCAACGCCACGGGCTGTATGCTTCCTTCATGCCCAAGCCCATTTGGGGCATGCCCGGCTCAGCCCTCCACTGGCACATCTCATTATTTAGAAATGGGACCAACGCCCTGTACCACCCCGAGCGGCCACAGGGGTTGAGCCAAGAGGCTATGAGCTTTATTGCGGGTATACTGAACCATGCCCGGGCCAATACAGCCATTACCAACCCGATAGTCAACTCCTATAAAAGGCTGGTACCCAGCGACCTGGCGCCGGCCTACGTGGCATGGTCCGAACACAACCGCAACTCGGTGATCCGGGTACCTGCCCACCGGGGTCAGGAGACCCGGGTGGAGGTCAGGAACCCCGACCCAACGTGTAACCCCTATTTGGCCCTGGCGGTGATGATCAAGTCGGGCCTGGAGGGGATTGTCCAGGGAAGTACCCCGCCGGCCCCTGTAACCGATAATATCTTTCAGATGGACGACGGGCGCCGGGAGGCCCTACAGGTGGCCTGCCTGCCGAGGCACTTGCACGAAGCACTGCAAGAACTGGCGGGAGACCACCTGGTTCGATCGACATTGGGCGAGTACATCTACCAGCGTTTTTCCGAGGCCAAGGAAGAAGAATGGGAGCGGTACCAGAATACGGTACATCCCTGGGAATTGAGAGAGTACTTGAGTACATTCTGAGTTCTTCAATTACTTCTTAAGGGAGGTGAGGTAAGCGGGTAGGTTTTAGGTTGCTAGTCACCGGTGAAGTGTAGAGTAGCAAAAGAAAAAGAGAGAAAGAAAAAAGAGAGAAAGAAAAAAGAGAGAAAGAAAATTCCCGAGAGGAAAAACAGGAGGATGGTAGAAAATGACTTATAGTGTAGGCATTAACGCCACGGAGGCAACTCTTACCAGGCACCGCCTGAAGAACGATTTTGCCCCGTACAGCGGCATGTGTGTAACCTGCCTGGATGGCTGCCCCGGCATGTGTGAGGTAGGCAAGTCGGCTGTTCGCGGCAAAGAGGTTCTCTACCCGCAGCCCTTCGGCAAGACGACCTCTGCTTCCCAGAAGGATTATCCTGTGGACTACTCCCATTTCAACATCATGGGTACCGCCGTAGGCGCCCACGGCATTGAGGCGGACAGCAACAAGGCCATTTTCCCGGCTGTCAACCTGGAGACCGAGATTGGCGCTACCAATAAAATCAAGGTGCGCCTGCCTATCGTGATCGCTGCCATGGGTTCCACCAATGTGGCGGCGGATAACTGGGATCACCTGGCGGTTGGCGCCGCCGTTTCCGGTGTGGGTATTGCTATCGGGGAAAATGTTTGTGCCATGGATCCTAACTCCGAGATTAAGAACGGTCGGGTGATCAAGTCCCCCAACCTGGAAAAAAGGGTGAAGGTGTTCCAGGACTGGTACAACGGCTATGGATTTATTGCCGTGCAGGCCAACGTGGAAGATACCAACCTGGGCGTGCAGGAATACGCCCTGGAGAAGCTGGGTGTGGAAGCGGTCGAGATCAAGTGGGGCCAGGGCGCCAAGGACATCGGCGGTGAAGTGAAGCTGAATACCCTGGAACGCGCTCTCCAGCTCAAGAGCCGCGGCTATATCGTGCTGCCCGACCCGGAAGATCCGCGGGTACAGGCTGCCTTTAAAGCGGGGGCTTTCTCCGAGTTTGAACGCCATTCCCGTATCGGCATGGTTACAGAGGAATCCTTCCATGCCCGGGTAGCGGAACTCCGTAAGGCCGGGGCCAAGTACGTATTTCTCAAAACCGGTGCTTACCGGCCGGCAGACCTGGCCAGGGCGGTCAAGTTCGCCTCCGATGCCAAGATTGACCTCCTCACGGTGGACGGCGCGGGCGGCGGTACCGGCATGAGCCCATGGCGCATGATGAACGAGTGGGGTGTGCCTACTGTCTACATCCAGGGGCTTTTGACCAAGTACCTGGACCGGTTGGCTGCTAAGGGCGCTTTCGTTCCCAGTGTTGCCATTGCCGGCGGTTTTGCCCTGGAAGACCACATGTTCAAGGGTCTGGCCATGAGCGCGCCGCACGTGAAGCTGATCGGTATGGCGAGGGCTCCCCTGGCGGCTGCCATGGTGGGCAAGGTAGTAGGTGAGAAATTAAAAGAGGGCGCTGCACCCGCCGAGTACAAGAAGTACGGGGAGAACCTCGAGCAGGTGTTTATCCTGGCGGATGAACTGAAGGGTAAGTTGGGGGCGGACTTTGACCGCTTACCGGTTGGGGCCATCGGTGTTTATACCTACTTCGAACGGCTGGCCCAGGGACTCAAGCAGTTCATGTGCGGGGCCCGCAAGTTCAGCCTGGAATACATTACCCGGGATGATCTAGCTGCCCTCACCAAGGAAGCGGCAGACATCACAGGCATTCAGTACATCATGGACGCGGATCACGAAGAAGCAGAGAGAATCTTGGGATAGTCTCCTTGGGGTGCCCGGTAACGGGCACCCCAAGTTATTAAGGCCCATGGTAGTAATTTTTTTTGGCTTAAAGCGCAAACTTATGCTATAATTACCCTATGCTGAATCGTACAAACTTGTTCTTCTAGCAGTATAGGGGAAGTGAGGGGAATTATCCGGCATGAGCAAGTTGACCGCGGAAGATGTCCGCATCATGGTGAAGGAACTGGGCGTCAAGTTTATTCGTTTACAGTTTACCGATATCCTGGGTGTACTGAAAAACGTGGCCATCACCGTTGACCAACTGGAAAAAGCGCTAAATAACGAATTGATGTTTGACGGCTCCTCTATCGAAGGCTTCGTGCGCATCGAGGAATCCGACATGTACCTGCGGCCCGACCCCTCAACCTTTGTGGTATTTCCCTGGCGGGCCAAGGAAAATGGCGCGGTGGCGAGGATGATGTGCGACATTTATAATCCCGATGGTACGCCCTTTGCCGGGTGCCCCCGCTGCAACCTGCAGCGGGTGATGGGCGAGGCGGCACAGTTGGGCTACACCATGAATGTGGGCCCTGAGGCGGAGTTTTTCCTCTTTCACACTGACGCTGAAGGGAAGGCCACCACGATCACTCATGATCGGGCCGGTTACTTCGACATGACGCCGGTGGACCTTGGGGAAAACGCCAGGCGGGATATGGTGCTCACCCTTGAAGATATGGGGTTTGAAGTGGAAGCCTCCCACCACGAGGTGGCTCCAGGTCAACACGAGATCGATTTTAAGTATTCCGATGCTCTGGACATCGCCGATAAAATCGTTACCTTTAAATTTGTGGTACGTACTATCGCTCAACGCCACGGATTGCATGCCACTTTCATGCCCAAGCCCATTTTCGGTATCCCCGGGTCCGGCATGCACCTCAATCAGTCCTTGGTCAAAAACGGTGAGAACGCCTTTTTTGACCCCGGTAATCCCGAACAGCTCAGCGAAATAGCCCGTTACTATGTAGGTGGCCTAATGAAGCACGCCCGGGCGCTAACGGCGGTCGTCAACCCAACCGTTAACTCGTATAAGCGGCTGGTGTCCGGATTTGAGGCTCCCGTGTACATCGCCTGGTCGGCACGGAACCGGAGCCCCCTTATCCGTATACCGGCCAAGCGGGGCCAGTCCACCCGTATAGAGTTCCGCAGCCCTGACCCATCCTGCAACCCGTATTTCGCCCTGGCAGCCTGCCTGGCGGCAGGTCTGGACGGCATCAAGAACCGGATTGAGCCACCGTCTACCTGTGACCGCAACATCTATGAGATGACCCCTAAAGAGAGGGAAGAAATAGGTATCGGAACCCTCCCTGAGTCTTTACAGGAGGCGTTGCAGGAACTCTCCCGGGACGAGGTAGTCAAGGGTGCGCTTGGGGAGCATGCTTACCACCGGTTCATGGAGGCGAAGCAGATCGAGTGGGACCGCTACCGGATGCAGGTGCATGACTGGGAATTGCAGGAATACCTTACGAAATTCTAGCGCTTTAAGTAGAAGCATATCGAAAACAACGTCACCTGCCTTATGTATACAATATTTTGCTAGGAAGTAGTATTGAGTTTGCATTTCCCCTCTGGTACAATAAGAAATAATTAGCTTGTCAATCCGCATTACCATGTGGGCAACGGCGTCCTCTGGTGCGAGTCCGTACTCGTCGGGGGGCGCCTTCACGTTCTGCAGTGGCACAGATGGGCATAATATTGGCGTAGCTGCAGGAATCATACTTGGCATGGTTAGGGGTGGCCTGATGTTAGGCACAAAAATATTTGTGGCCAGTGGCGATGAGACCATTCGCCGCACCCTTAAAAGTATTTTGACCAAGGAAGGGTATCACGTAGTGGGCGAAGGAGAAGACGGGGCCGGTACCCTGCGGGGGGTCCGGTCAGTGATCCCTGACCTCGTGATCCTGGATGCGGACATACCGGGAACTAGCGGTATGGAGGTGGCCAAGATCCTGGAAGAGGATCGCTTGGCCCCCATTATCCTTTTAACTTCAACCTGGCAAAAAGAACTGGTACAAAAGGCTAAAGAGTTCTGGGTGCTCTCTTTTGTGGTTAAGCCCATCTCCGATACCATCTTACTCCCGGCGGTAGAGTCCGCCTTGGCCACCTTCCACCGGGTACGTAACCTGGAGAAGGAAGTAGCCAAACTGAAGGACACCCTGGAGAGCAGGAAATTGGTGGAGAAAGCAAAAGGGATCCTGATGCAAAATCTCGGTCTTTCCGAGGCCCAGGCCTTCCGGCGCATCCAACAGCAGAGCATGAACAAGTCCATGACCATGAAGGCGGTGGCAGAGGCCATCATCCTCGCCTTCGAGATGCAGAAAAAATAACCCCGAACCTTCCTCCTCGGAAGAGTTCGGGGTTTTGTTCCTGGGGTGGGTACAGCATATTTCCCGGGACGACATCGCCGCCCTTACCCGGGAGGCGGCAGAGGCCAGCGGAATTACCTATGTCATGGATATAGAAGGACGGAGGTTGACCAGATCCTTGGTTGAACAACAATGGCAGGATCAGGCAAGGAAGAATCAAGCATCCTGTATACTTGACGGGATAGCCTTGCGGCTATTCCGCCCTTGTGTTAAAATTACACTAATATTTTTAAAGGTGAATACCGGCCGGGTACGAAGAAGTACCTGCGTTGAGGGCAATGGGGCCTTCAGAATTTCGGACAACGGCGTCCTACGTTACGGGTGCGGAACACACCTGTAGTGGGGCGTTTTTTGTTTTTTCGAAATAATCCTGGGGTACCGGGTCGGGATTAGCACAAGGGGGTTTTGTAAAGTGGCAAGTGTGACCAAGGAAGAAGTGATGGCCAGGGCCAGGGAGATGAACGTCCAGTTTGTCCGCCTGCAGTTCACCGACATTCTGGGAGTATTGAAGAATGTCGCCATCACGGTGGACCAACTGGAGAAGGCGCTGGATGGGGAATTGATGTTTGACGGTTCCTCCATTGAAGGGTTTGTCCGCATCGAGGAGTCCGATATGTACCTGCGGCCGGATCCGGATACCTTCACCGTATTCCCGTGGCGGCCCCAGGAGGGAGCGGTGGCCCGGCTGATCTGTGACGTGTATAATCCGGATGGGACTCCTTTTGCCGGGTGTCCCCGAAATACTTTGAAGCGTGTGCTGGCGGAAGCGGCGGAGATGGGATATACCATGAACGTGGGGCCGGAAGCCGAGTTTTTCCTGTTTCATACCGACCCACATGGCCGTCCTACCTTGACTACTCATGACCAGGCCGGGTACTTTGATCTGACCCCGGTGGACAGGGGAGAAGACGCACGCCGTGACATGGTCCTTACCCTGCAGAAGATGGGGTTTGAGATCGAGGCTTCCCATCACGAGGTGGCGCCGGGCCAGCATGAGATCGACTTTAAATATGCCGATGCCCTCACCACTGCCGACAATATCGTGACTTTCAAGTTTGTGGTGCGTACCATCGCCCAGCGCCACGGGTTGCACGCTACTTTTATGCCAAAACCCGTATTCGGGATCAACGGCTCCGGGATGCACTGCAACCAGTCCCTGTTTAAAGGCGGCACGAATGCCTTTTACGATCCAAACGCTCCCCTGGAACTCAGCCAAGTGGCCTATTACTATATCGGTGGACTGATGGACCACGCCAGGGGTATGGCAGCTGTCACCAACCCGACCGTCAATTCTTATAAACGCCTGGTGCCGGGTTACGAGGCGCCGGTATACATAGCATGGTCGGCGAGGAACAGGAGTCCCTTGATCCGCATTCCGGCCAAACGGGGTCTCTCAACCCGGATCGAATTGCGGAACCCGGACCCGGCTACCAACCCCTACCTGGCTCTGGCAGTGATGTTGAAGGCTGGTTTGGACGGGATTAAGCGAAAGATCCAGCCTCCACCGGCTACCGACAGAAATATCTACCACATGGACGCCTCTACCCGGGAGGAACTGGGGATCAAGAGCCTCCCGGGCAGCCTGGCGGAAGCATTGCATGAGTTGGCTAAGGACCAGGTTATCGCCGGAGCCCTGGGCGATCACGTATACCAGCATTTTGTGGAAGCAAAACGCATCGAATGGGATCACTACCGCATGCAGGTGCATAGTTGGGAGATTGAGCAGTACCTTACAAAATTCTAGTTTAAGAAAACTCTAAGGTTACTATTCAGGCATTCAGAATTCAGAATGCCCCGACACGATAAACCGTTCTCTCATTCTGACTACTGCCTTCTGACCCCTAAGTAGTTACACTCTAGAATAATTAATTGTTTTTATCAAAGTCCACGAGGATATAGGTTCCCATTCAATAAAGAAAAGAGACACGATTCAAACAAGGAGGGTTGAGTGATGCTGAAGCGTGAAGGAGATGTAAGGATCCCTTCCGGGTGTGCCATCAGCGGCATCATGAACCGCAAGGGCCGTGTTTTTTCCGGGGAGGACATCATCAAGTCTATCGCTCTCATGCGGGACCGGTCCAACGGCCTGGGCGGGGGGTTTGCCGCTTACGGCATCTACCCCGAGTTTAAGGACCATTACGCTTTTCACCTGTTTTATGACGACACGAGGGCCAAGGAGGAGACAGAGCGATTCTTGAACCACCACTTTAACGTGGAGATGGGAGGACAGATTCCCACCCGGAAGGTGGCTTCCGTAACCGATCCCCCCATTATCTGGCGGTACTTTGTCAAGCCCAAGCTGGAGCAGCTCATTAAGTTGGAGATACCGGACAATGAATATGTGGTCAAGTGCGTGATGAACATCAACAGCAGGATTGACGGGGCCTACGTCTTCTCCAGCGGGAAAAACATGGGAGCCTTTAAGGGAGTGGGTTATCCGGAGGAACTGGGCGAGTTTTACCGGCTGGACGAGTACCGGGGTTATATCTGGACCGCTCACGGCAGGTTTCCGACCAATACCCCCGGCTGGTGGGGCGGAGCACACCCATTTACTCTTTTGGACTGGTCGGTAGTGCATAATGGCGAGATTTCGTCCTACGGCGCCAACCGGCGGTACCTGGAGATGTTCGGGTATAAATGTACCTTGCAGACGGACACAGAGGCCATCACATACATCTTCGACCTGCTGCTTCGCAGGCACGGGGTACCGCTGGAGGTGGCAGTGGCGGCGGTAGCCGCGCCTTTCTGGGCCGATATTCGCCGGATGGATCAGGAGAAAAAAGAGCTGGCCACGGCCATCCGGACGGTTTACAGCAGCCTTCTGGTGAACGGGCCCTTTTCTATCGTTTTGGGGTCCAGCAACGGAATTATTGCCCTAAACGACCGGATCAAGCTGCGGCCGCTGACAGCGGCAACCAAAGGGGACTTTCTATACGTGGCCAGTGAGGAATCCGCCATCCGGGAAATCTGCTCCCGGCCGGAGCGTGTCTGGACTCCCAGGGGCGGCGAGCCGGTTATTGGATTACTGGAAAGGGCCGAGGCTGTATACAGGCCATCGGAGGGGCCGCTCATGATGATTGCCGGCCAGCAGTAAGGCCGGTTTTGGGAAGGGGTAGACAAGCTATGGGTCTAAGCTTAGCCACACCAGCATTTATGGTAGAACGCAACCGCGATCGATGCATAGACTGCCAGGTGTGTGTGCGCCAGTGTGCCAACGAGGTTCATTACTACGATATAGAAGAAGAGCGGGTATATTCCGACGAGATGCAGTGTGTCAACTGTCACCGGTGCGTGGTGATGTGCCCGACCAGGGCGCTGACGGTGCGCCGGTTCCCGCTGGAGTTCCGGGCCAACGCCAACTGGACGGAGGAGGCGATCAAGTCCATCTACGTGCAGGCGGAGACCGGCGGGATCCTGTTAACGGGTATGGGCAATGACCGGCCTTATCCCATCTACTGGGACCACATGTTGATTAACGCCAGCCAGGTAACCAACCCGTCCATCGACCCCCTGCGGGAGCCCATGGAGTTAAAGACCTTCCTGGGCCGTAAGCCCGAGACGCTGCAAGTAAAAGATGGAAAACTCATGCAGCAACTACCGCCCCAGTTGGAATTGGAAGTGCCGATCATGTTTTCCGCCATGTCCTTCGGCTCCATTAGCCTCAATGCCATCAAGTCCCTGGCACGGGCAGCCCGGGAAGAGGGGACTTACTACAATACCGGCGAGGGCGGTTTACACAAAGACCTGTACCAGTACGGCGCTAACACCATCGTGCAGGTGGCATCCGGCAGGTTCGGGGTGCACCCGGAGTACCTGCGGGCCGGGGCGGCTATTGAGATCAAGATCGGCCAGGGGGCCAAGCCGGGGATCGGCGGTCACCTGCCCGGCGAAAAGGTGGGGAGAGATGTATCTGAAACCCGCATGATCCCAGAAGGGACGGACGCCCTGTCCCCGGCACCCCACCACGACATCTATTCAATTGAGGACCTTCGTCAATTGATTTATTCTCTCAAAGAGGCCACTGACTATGAAAAACCCGTATCCGTGAAGATCGCGGCGGTGCACAACGTGGCAGCCATCGCTTCCGGCATTGCCCGGGCGGGGGCGGACATCATCGCCATTGACGGGTACCGGGGAGGTACCGGGGCCACGCCGTTACGTACCAGGGATCACGTGGGGATACCCATCGAATTTGCCCTGGCGGCGGTGGACACGCGTCTCAGGGAAGAAGGGATCCGGAACCAGGTATCTCTTGTGGTTGCCGGAAGTGTCAGGAACAGCGCCGACGTCATTAAGGCCATCGCCTTGGGGGCGGATGCGGTGTACATCGCGAGTTCTGCCCTGATTGCCCTGGGGTGCCACATGTGCCAGAAGTGCTATACCGGGAAGTGTAACTGGGGAATCGCTACCCAGGACCCGCAACTGGTGAAACGCCTGAACCCTGATATTGGGGCCAGGAGGGCGGCCAACCTGCTCCGGGCATGGAAGCACGAGATCAAGGAAATGCTTGGCGGGATGGGCATCAACGCCCTGGAGAGCCTGCGGGGCAACCGCCTGATGCTCCGGGGAATTGGCCTGACTGACCGTGAATTGGAGATCCTGGGCATCCTGCCCGCCGGGGAATAGGGGGAAAGACAATGAAGCGAGTTTACGCCAGGGAGGAGTACTGCGTGGGCTGCAGGCTGTGCGAGGTGCACTGCGTGGTGGCTCATTCCCGCTACAAAGACATCGTGAAAGCGTTTAAAAAGGACAACCACCGTCCTTTGCCCCGGATTTTTGTCGAAGAAAACAGGCCTGTATCCTTTGCCCTGCAGTGCCGTCATTGTGAAGAAGCTCATTGTACCAAGGCATGCATCACCGGGGCGATGCAAAAAGACCCTGTTACCGGTGTGGTCATTTGCGACGAATCCCGGTGTGTCGGGTGCTGGACATGTATCCTGGCCTGTCCTTTCGGGGCCATCGCCCGGGACGAACGGGGTAAAAAGGTGGCCTCCAAGTGCGACTTGTGTAGCGGGAGCGGTGACATCCCCGCTTGTGTTAAAAACTGTCCCAATGAAGCACTGGTATTCGTGGAATCAAACCCGGAGCCGAAAGTGGTATAGGAACGGGGGGAAGCAAGCAATGCGTTATGTAATTATCGGTAATTCAGCGGCAGCAGTCGGGGCGGTGGAGGGGATCCGCCGGGTGGATGAGGAAAACCCCATCACCCTTATTTCCGACGAACCGTATCACACCTACTCTCGCCCCCTGATTTCTTACTACCTGGCCGGCAAGGTCACAGAGGGGCAGATGTTGTACCGCCAGCAGGATTTTTATGAAAAGAATAAGGTTGAGGCCATGTTGGGCCGAAGGGCTGCCGGAATTGACGTGGAAGGCAGGGAGGTGCGGCTGGCTGACGGCTTTTGCGTACCTTATGACCGGTTGTTAATTGCTACCGGGGGTAAACCCTTCGTCCCGCCCCTGGAGGGTCTAGACAAGGAAAATGTGTTTACCTTCCTCAAACTGGGCGACGTGAAAAAGATTAAGGAGGTTGCTGCCGCGGGTAGCCGGGTGGTGATTATCGGCGCGGGTCTGATCGGCCTGAAGGCGGCGGAAGCGCTGGCTCTGATGGATGTGGAAATAACGGTCGTGGAACTGGCCAACCGTGTGTTGAGTGCGATCCTGGATGAAGAGGCAGCGGGGATCGTCCAGGGCCAGATGGAAACCCGGGGCATCAAGTTTGAAATGGAGACTACAGTGGAGAGGGTTTTGGGTGAAGAAAAAGTAACCGGTGCTGTCCTCAAGAATGGGAAACAAGTACCGTGTGACTTCCTGGTTGTCGCTATCGGCGTGGTTCCCAACACCGAGGTAGCCCAGGGTACTCCCATTAAAGTAAACCGCGGGATAGTGGTGGACGAGAGGATGCAAACCAGCGTCACCGGCATCTATGCCGCAGGCGATGTATCAGAGGGGTTTGATACGGTATACGGCGCTCACCGGGTGCTGCCCATCCTGCCCAATGCCTACCGGCAGGGGGAGACTGCCGGAATGAACATGGCAGGTTCGGCTGCCTCTTATCCAGGGGGATTTGCCATGAACTCCATCGGTTTTTTTGGCCTGCCCATGACCACAGCGGGAATCATCAAACCGGAAACCCCCGGATTTGAGGTCCTTGTAAATAGCGAGCCGGAAAATCAGTCCTATAAAAAGGTCGTGCTTAAGGACAACATGGTAGTAGGGTTTATTTCACTGAATAAGATTGACCGGTCCGGTATACTGACCGGCCTGATCCGGGACCGGGTTGATGTGGAAAGGTTTAAGAACTACCTGGTGGCTGATGACTTCGGGTACCTCCACTTTCCGCCTGAACTGCGTAAGGCCAGGCTGCTGGAAGGGGGGCTTGCCTGATGGTCACTATCGATGCCAGAGGGGTATACTATGCGGACCTGAATAAGCTGGTGAAGCAGGCCCTGGCCGACGGGGCACAGGAGATAATCTTGAAAAATGTTAACGGCCAGCGGTATATCGGAGATGGCCTGCAGGGTGAACAAAAAATCACCATTGAAGGCGTTCCCGGGAATGACCTGGCGGCATACATGGACGGCCTGGAACTGGCGGTTAAAGGAAACGCCCAGGACGGTGTGGCCAATACCATGAACAGCGGTACCGTGATCATCCACGGGGATGCCGGAGATACGGCAGGATATGCCATGCGCGGCGGCGAAATATTTATTAAAGGTAGTGTCGGGTACCGGGTAGGCATTCACATGAAGGAGTACTTGGATAAAGTTCCGGTGATCGTGGTCGGTGGTAAGGCTGGCGATTTCTTCGGTGAGTATATGGCTGGAGGAATCCTCATCCTGCTAGGACTGGGCCTGGAGGACGAGCAGGACATCGTAGGCAACTACTGCGGCACGGGTATGCACGGCGGTGTCATGTTTATCCGCGGCCAAGTGGCTGAATACCAGTTGGGCAAGGAAGTCAAGGTAGTAGAACTGACGGAGGAAGACCGTAACCTGGTTGAGGGTTATGTCCGGCGATTCGCGGGTTACTTTAAAATGGACGCCGGTGCGATCTTGGAGGTACCGTTCCGGAAACTCATCCCGTACAACAAACGCCCCTACGGTAACCTGTACGCCAAATCCTGATAAACGTCTACCATCCTCCTATCACATAAAGATAGGAGTCAAGCCGGGGCCATAGTTGCCCCGGCCTTTTTTCGGCACTTACAGATTGAAGATTACCTGCTGCAAGTGATAAAATAAATCAGATACGAGAGAAATTAGAAGGGAGAGAGGTTCTTGTCACCTCATTTTCCGCCTTGGTTAAAAAAACGTTTTCCGGCTTCGGGGGATATTGCCGCCACCAGGGAAATACTAAAAAAAATGGGTCTAAATACCGTCTGCCAGAGCGCCCTTTGCCCAAACCTGGGTGAGTGTTTTGCCCGAAAAACCGCAACTTTCATGATCCTTGGCAACACCTGCACTCGCAACTGCCGCTTCTGTGCGGTGGAGGGCGGGGAGACCGTTCCGGTGGACCCGGAGGAACCATCTAGGATAGCCGAAGCGGTAGAAAAACTTGGCTTGCGCCATGCGGTCATCACCTCTGTAACCAGGGACGACCTGCCGGACGGCGGGGCTGGCCATTTTGTTGCTTCCATCAAGGCGATCAGAACCCGTACCCCGCAGGTAGTGGTGGAGGTGCTCACCCCTGACTTTGCGGGAAAACACTCCTCCATCGATTTGGTGATTACCGCTCACCCAGACATCTACAACCACAACGTTGAAACGGTTCCGCGTCTTTACCCGCGGGTTCGGCCCCAGGCCGGTTACCTCCGCAGCCTCGCGCTACTAGAGCGGGTAAAGGTTAAAGACGAAACAATTTTCACCAAGTCCGGACTAATGGTCGGCCTGGGCGAATCTTTTGCCGAGGTAAGGGGTGTAATGCAAAACCTGCGGGATGCAGGGTGTGACATCATAACTATCGGACAATACCTGCGGCCTTCACCCGCCCACCTGGATGTGGTAGAATACGTGCCTCCGGAGGCTTTTGAAGACTACCGTGCGATGGGAGAGGAAATGGGATTCCTCCATGTGGCGGCAGGGCCTTTTGTTCGCAGCTCGTTTAACGCCCAGGAATTCTCCGACCAGCATATGAATCACGCATCTGGTTAATGGGGCACTTCCGGAAAGCAACCCTCGACCACCTATTTTTGGCTTTTAACTGTCCCTTGACAATTGGACAGCATTAATGCATAATGTAAGTCGACGATAAAACGGGCGCTTAGCTCAGAGGGAGAGCACCTCCTTGACGCGGAGGGGGTCATAGGTTCAAGTCCTATAGCGCCCACCATTTAGAAAACCATGGTAGTGTCAGTCATCGACGACGGCACTACCTTTTATTTTGCTACGAAGAGATCTACTTACTCCCCAGTAGTGTTCATTAAATTAATATGAAATAATATTGACAGTCTTATCCGGCATATGTCGGAATGGGCTCATTACAAGTTGACAACGGTTTATAAAACAAGTAAATTTATCTTAACAGTTATGAAAAGAAGGTGAATAACCATGGATACCATCGATTACAAAATTGTCAAGCGAATGATGGAGCAGGGAAGGATTACATGGGCCGAGCTTGGGGCTTTCCTTGGACTTTCAGCCCCTGCTGCAGCCGATCGAGTTCGACGGCTTGAAGAGTATGGTGTGATCAAGGGGTATTCGGCTTTGGTCGATCCTGGTGCTGTCGGTTGTGGGCTTACCGCTTTCATAGCTGTCACTTTGGAGCGGCCGGAACACCGGGGTTCTTTTTTGCAAAGGATCCAGGAATTGACAGCGGTTCAGGAGTGCCACCACGTCGCTGGAGACGCTGATTATATCCTTAAAGTACGCTGTGCCCACATAAGTAATCTTGAAGTGATAGCGAGTGAATACATCAA
This sequence comes from Clostridiales bacterium PH28_bin88, assembly GCA_000987045.1. Taxonomy (GTDB): domain Bacteria; phylum Bacillota; class PH28-bin88; order PH28-bin88; family PH28-bin88; genus PH28-bin88. The sequence continues at coordinate 51,629 of LAKY01000054.1, forward strand.
GGGGCTGCCCGGTGTAATAAAAACACGGACGACAGTTGTGCTTTCCACTGTTAAGGAAACTACCGTTTTACCGTTATCGTTGGAAGACTCTTCCCCGCACCGTGGGGGTAGGGAGGATAAGTAGCAAAATCCGTATTGATGAGTGAGGCTTAAGAAAGGATTTGATAGTTGTGGAAGTCGGCTTCTTATTGCGAGGAATCGCCCTGGGTTTTTTGATCGCAGCGCCTGTCGGACCTGTTGGTATTTTGTGCATACGACGTGCGTTGGTTGAAGGGCGGTCTTACGGCTTTGTTTCGGGTTTAGGGGCTGCAACGGCCGATGCAGTTTACGGCTGTGTAGCGGGATTGGGACTAACTATTATTTCTAATTTCATGATTAGCCATCAAATATGGCTCAGGCTGGCCGGAGGTCTCTTTCTCTGTTTTTTAGGCTTTACTACGCTCAAGTCCAGGCCGGCTAAAGAGGCAGCGCCAGTTAAAGGGAAAGGGCTTTTTGGCGCATATGTCTCAACATTTTTTGTAACCATCACAAACCCAATGACGATCCTTTCTTTTACGGCGATTTTTGCCGGGATGGGTGTCGCCAGTACGGGAGGTAACTACGCCTCCGCGGGAGCGTTGATTGCTGGTGTGTTTTTGGGTTCTACATCATGGTGGCTTCTTTTGAGTAGCTTTGTCAGTTTGTTTCAAACTAAGTTCAATCTTCAGGGAATGAAGTGGGTAAATAAGATTTCGGGAATGACCATATTTGTGTTTGGTGTTATCGCGTTAATGACAGTTCTTAAGTAATCAAAACTTCTTGGCCTAGACTGAATTATAACTGATGCCCTTCCGCCCATTATGCCGTCAGCAAGTAGCAGGTTGACGAAGTTTTATTTTGTACCTAGAAGGAAACTGACATAACTTGAAGAAATAACCTTAAGAGTGTAGAAATTTAGGACATTAGACGACCATTGACTGTGCTGAGTATAGCTATTGCTACTTTCTAATTTCTCGGGACTTAGCCAGGAGGTACCCAGATGGTGAGAATCAGCAACACGGGAATTGATATTTTGGGCTACATCCCCTGGGGCACACACATCTGTCACTTTTATCAGGCCAAAGAAGATTTGGTTGATATTTTGGTACCGTATTTCAAGGCGGGACTGGAAAACAATGAATTCTGCTTATGGGTTACCTCAGAAGACTTTGGCGAAGAACAAGTTAAATTCTCAATGAAAGAAGCGATTCCTAACCTTGATAGGTATTTAAGAAAAGGACAAATGGAGGTTGTTCCGCATACCGAATGGTATTTCAAAGATGGTGCTTTTGAACCGGAAAAAACCCTTACTGCGTGGATCAATAAGCTTAATCAAGTTTTGAACAAGGGTTACAGCGGCATCAGGGTAACTTCCAGCTTGGCATCGATTGGAAGCAATTGGAACAACATCTCCGGCTTTGAAGAAAGAATTAACGATATCATCGGTAAATACCGGATGACCATGGTTTGCACGTATTCCCTTGTTAAATGTGGGGCATTCGAAGTCATCGATGTGGTCCGGAACCATGAGTTTGCTCTTATTAAACGGGGAAATGAGTGGGAGCTGATAGAAAGCTCAGGGGTCAGGCCGGTAGAGGAAGTAGTTGCGAAGTCACGTGATTTCTACCTTAAATTCTTTGATGAATACTCCTTTCCGGTCTGGCGCGCCGGTATTGATGGAAAGCCTGATTACGTTAACAAAAGCTGGCTGAGCTTTACAGGAAGTATGGCTGGTCAAGAGATAGGAGATGACTGCACAGAGTGGATCCATCCCGAAGACCGGAACCAGTACACGAAAACCTACCTGGATGCGTTTAAGGCTCGCAAGCCCTATGAAACAGAATACCGTCTTCGCCGTTATGATGGGGAATACCGCTGGATGATGGAGTTTGGAAGGCCGATCAGCGACCTCTACGGACGATTTGCCGGCTACATTGGCACATGTTGTGATATCACCGAGTGCAATACTCGAAATGGGAACGGCGACGATATGGTTACTGTTGAGGTTGGGCCGGATGTGGCCGAACAGAAACAGGTGGAAGACGCGCTGCACCAGTTAGAGGAGCGGTTCAGGATCGCAGCTGAAAGTGCCAGCGACTTGATTTATGAATGGGACCTCTCAAGCGATACGTTGGAGTGGTTCGGAAATATTGATGAAAGACTGGGATATGCTTCAGGTGAGTTCCCGAGAACGTTAGACGCATGGAAAAAAATAATCCACCCCGCCGACTACAACCGTGTGATGGCTGCGATGGAGAGGCACCTCAAGACACAGGAACCGTTTTTTGAGGAGTACCGTGTAAAGCGAAAAGATGGAACCTTTCTTCACTGGAAGGTTCGCGGCACCGCTATCAGGGATGAGCAAGGCAACCCTTATAAATGGATAGGGGTTAACACGGACCTCAGTGAACTCAAGTTCGTAGAAGAGGAATTGAAGAAAGAACGAGACTTCATCTCCGCGATATTTCACACGGCTGGCCCTCTGGTAGTAGTCCGGCCGTCTGTTGGTGAAAAGCCTGCGTCTGCCATACCCGCGAGTAAAAAACTGGTTACCGGCTGGAAGAGATAAGGAACAGGCCTGTCCGAAAACTGCTTAGCATAAGCTATTATTTTCCTAAAGTTTTATTTTATGATAGCGAAACTTGTTGCAGGAAAATAGCACCATACTGTAGAAATGTCACATCGCGAAGGGTCAAATGTCCTTTCGCGATAATTGTTGTTTGGGTCAATAGACCCGGAAACCAAGGGGAGGAGGTGAAGAAAGTTGAGCGAGAGGCCCATGCAACAATACTGCAGTAAAAGGGAGGTTTCTTGTATGCGAAAGATCATGCTGATTGCTGTCATGGCGTTGGCTTTGACCTTCCTGCTTTCGGGATTGGCCTTTGCCACTGTCAGTATGAGCCCTGATGGCAAGACCTGTACACCCTGCCATACTGACGGGCGTACCGGTGGTGCTCCTGCCAAGTCTGAACCCGCAAAAACCGCACCAGCAACGAATGTAGAGCCCAAAGCCAGCGCTCCCCAAGTCGCTGCCCCCAAAACTGTTGCCGCTAAATTAACGGTTACCAATCTTAGTGAGAACACGACCGTTAACGGCTACAAGGCGGGCGAGCAGGTGCTGGCCCCCATCCGGGCGGTAGCCGAGTTCCTGGGCGGCAAGGTGACAGGTTGGGATAACACCAAGAAGGAAGCCACCGTTACTTATGGCGGTAAAGCAATTACTGTAAAGGCAGTCAAGGTGGCAAATGGCGCCAGCTATGCCGACGCAACGGAATTGGCCGCCGGCCTGGGTGTCAGTTTTGACGCCGCCAAGGCCACTATCAAGCGCGGTAAGAGCGCTGTTACCCGTCCCCAGTGGGAAGGCACCGTGCATAATTACGCTAACCTGACGATTGTTGATGACAGCCCGTCCAAGCGGGACAACTGCATTGCCTGTCACGACGGCAATGCCTTCGCCCTTCAAAAGACCAAGCGGGCAGAACTGCCTGACCCCGCCAAGGTTACCGGCATCGATTGCTCCGCTTGCCACAGCGAACGGGGCAAGGCGATCATGAACTCCGGTACTACCCCCGTTTTGGCTAACGGTTACAAGGTGATGGATGCCGGTTACGGCGCCCTGTGCATGACATGCCACAATGGACGCAGAACAGTTCCGAATTCCCCGAAACCGGATGGTGACTCTGCTCCGCACCGCTCTATGCAGACCGACATGCTGTTTGGCTTTGCTGGGTATGAGTTCGGCCTTGCATTCCCCACTTCGCCCCATGCCGCCAACCCGGACACCTGCGTGAGCTGTCACATGGCTGAAAAGGACGGCGTCATGAGCCACGAGTTTAAAGTGGAAGACGCCGAGTCGTCCTGCGGCTCCTGCCACGCCGGCCTAGAAACCGTCAACCGTCCCGCCCTGGGCGACTACGACGGTGACAAGGTTATCGAAGGCATCCAGGACGAGGTGAAAGGCTTGATCGCCCTGCTGGAACATGCTCTTGAAGAAGCGGTTCCTAATGGCGAGATGCACGAAAGCCACGGCCAGGTTTACTTTGTTGACAAAGCAGATGAAAACAAAAAAGTAAACGTAGCTCCGGAGATTTACTGGGCTGCCTGGAACCTGATAGCTGTAGAGAACGACGGCAGCCACGGTATCCACAACCCGGCCTATACGGTTAAACTGCTGCAAGAATCCTATAAAGCGGTTACCGGTAAGCCGGTACCCAACGCCACCCTGCGTTAAAGGTACACATTAAAACAAACGGTAGGGAATAATCCCTGCCGTTTTTTGTTTTCCTGATTGCACGAGGTTTATCATACCGGTATACACCATCTTTCGGTAGCTGGAGCGAACATTTTAGCGATGAACCTCTCCGGGGAAAAGTATGCGGTTATGGGCGATTGTCAATACTAGTGCACACAGCGGTAGTGTGCTTTTCTTTTTTGCATCAATCAGAAAGTATAACCTTTCTGATTGATATAAGTGCAACTACGGCTTCCGCACCTAGAAATTGGGTATTCCTTTGTGGCGGCATAAGTGCAACTATGACTTCTGCCTTCGCTAAAGCTCGGCACAAGTCAAGTTTTCTTTACCTGCGCCAAAGGCTTGCACTACAGGCATAAGTGCGACTATGCCCATAAATGGGCAAGTCTTCTATAGCGCAAGCCAAGTTTTCTTTATTTTTGTCCATACCGGATGGCTACTATTGGTAACTGTATACAAAAGAATCGGCGCACATATACTAGTAACAGAAAGAGGTGAAAACGGTGGCTCACCTACTGTCCATTGGGTCAAAAACGCACATTGATTTCATCCGGGACCGTCTGGCCAGGGACTTCAAATCCTTAAAGGTGGAAGGCATAGACGTCAACTGCCAGGAAGAGCAAAGGGGAGAGTTCGCCTTTATAGACTACCAGAGGACGAACCACGTGGATGATCATGCGCCTGCTAGCTGTGAATGCCTGATCAAATACCGTGTGGCCCAGACACTGTCTGATATGATTGTGAATCAATGGGAGGAACACTTATTAGACAGGATAATCAAGTGTAGTTATTACTATTTTACTCAAGACGAAAGGGCAGACATAGGAAAGAGGGCGCGGATCCTCCTAAATGGTTGCGAAAAGAGAAAAGAAAGCAAAACCTTCCAGATGGAGACGCGACGGGCTAGCATCTTTAGGTTGCTGATGGAATACCTGGAGCAGGAAGACCATCTTAACCTGGAAGGCTTTATTAACTTTCGGCTTAAAGGATACTGGTCACAGCTGGAAGCGGTGGTTGACCAGGCAGTAGATGAATATCTAATGGAAAAAGAACACACTGAGTTTGTTCGTTTACTGAGGTATTTCGTGGAAATACAAGCCCCCCGCGTGGAAAAAGTCCAAGTTGTATTGCGGCCATCGGGTTTTTTTCAGTTGTTTGACGGCGAAGAAAATGTTATTAATAACGATACCCTTGAGGGTTTTGTGGTGGATCTCGCGGAGAGCGAGATCAATTATGAAGACCTGCTGGTAAGCGCCTTGATCACTATTGCTCCCCGGCAAATTCTAATGCACCTTCCTGACCCTAATAAGGTACGCAATACCATCAGCACTCTGCAAAGCGTCTTCGAGGAACGGCTGTCCATTTGTCCAGGATGTGCCCGGTGCCTTCACTCCAACCAGAAAAAGTTTTAATGTCGCCCCCTCAATCCTGAGGGGTTTTTTATTGGGTTTTACTGCCGCCTTGCATCCAAGGAGGATCTTCTGTTATAGTCTAACCAGACTACTATCGATGAAACAGAGGGATTACTTTGTGGCCTATCTTATTGGGACCGGTAATCGGTGCCTTTATCGGATGGGTTACCAACTGGTTGGCCATCCAGATGATATTTCGACCGTACCGGCCTATCCGGATTCCTTTATTACACTATGAGATACAAGGCCTGATCCCCAGGCGGCAGGCGGAGATCGCGAGGACCGTGGGCGAGGTGATCGAAGCGGAACTCTTTTCCGTCACAGACATGGTAGAACGTCTGAGCTTACCCGAGACAAAGGATAAAGTAGCCCAAGTAATGGCAGCATTGGCTAGGGAGCACCTCAGTGAGAGGTTACCGGGTTTTTTCCCGGCTGCGCTACGGGGGTTGATCGGACACGCGATGGAAGACATTCTACGCCGGGAGACCCCGGCGGTGATAGCGCGGGTGAGCGGGGAACTAGTTCAAGAAATCGGATCACACATGGACATTTCCGCCATCGTGGAAGAAAAGATCCTCCGCTTGAACTTAGAGGGTTTGGAGAAACTGGTACTGAGCGTAGCCGCCAGGGAGTTGAAACATATCGAAGTCCTCGGCGCGCTGTTGGGTTTTATCATAGGGTTGTTTCAGGTATCATTGTTTTACCTGATTCAATGAAAGTATTTGACAAGGCATGGGGCTAAGCATATAATAGTTTTTAATTCAGGGTCTACTATATGGGCAAAATGGCGGTGACAGGGAAAGTACGCCTTAAACAGCCTCCAGAGAGAGAGCACCAAAAAGTGTTGTTACAGGAAGCAAGAGAAATGAAGTAGGAGGCAGGAACTGCAGGAAGGAATTGGCGGGCCAATTCCAACAAAAAATCTTGCATCTTGCATCTTGCTTCTTGCCTCCAGTTTCTTGTGAATCACAGCGCTTTTAGGCTGGAAGTGCTCTTAGAACATATTAAGGCGGAAGACCACCCTGGAGCAGTGAGGTTGAAGCTAACTAGACCTCAACGCATGCCCCCGTTAACGGGCACTAAAAGAGGGCACTCGAAACGTGCCCATTAGGGTGGAACCACGGGAACTACTCTCGTCCCTACGCGGGATGAGAGTTTTTTGTTTGGTATCGTGAGTAAGTAGTGTTATTTACTACAGCAAGGTGAAGTTTATTGCAGCCCTTTAGAAAAGGAGGAGGTTCTGTTGGATGTTGTCAAAGTCAAACTGCAGGATGGTTCTGTGAGGGAGTATCCGCGCGGGATTACGGCGGGCGAACTGGCTGATTTATTGAGTAAGCGCCTGGCCAAGGAGGCACTGGTGGCTAAAATGGGAGGTACGGTAGTGGATCTCAACACTCCGGTGACGGAAGATATATCGTTGGAGATCCTTACTTTTGACGTTCCCGAGGGCCAACTAGCGCTCCGGCACAGTACCTCGCATGTCTTGGCTCAGGCAGTTCAGCACCTGTTTCCGGGCACCAAGCTTGGTATTGGACCCGCTATCGCGGATGGCTTCTATTACGATTTCGATTCCCCTCACACCTTTACGCCGTCGGACCTGGAGGCAATTGAGGAAGAAATGCGTCGCATCGTCATAGCAGATTACCCCTTCGAGCGGCGGGAAGTAAGCCGTGAAGAGGCTATTGCCTTCTTTCAGGAACGGGGGGAGGAGTATAAAGTCGAGTTGGTGCGGGACCTGCCTGAAGATGCCCGGATCAGTATGTACCAGCAAGGGGACTTTGTGGACCTGTGTGCCGGCCCACACGTCCCGTCCACTGGTCGTATCAAGGCACTCAAGCTTTTAAACCTGGCTGGGGCCTATTGGCGGGGCAGTGAGGATAACAAGATGCTGCAGCGTATCTACGGCACCAGCTTTGTAAAGCAATCCCAACTTGACGAGTATGTATACCGCATTGAAGAGGCTAAGAAGCGTGACCACCGGAAACTGGGTGTCCAGTTAGAATTGTACAGCCTACAGGATGAGGGCCCTGGATTCCCATTCTTTCATCCAAAAGGAATGATCCTTAGAAACGAATTGGAAAACTTCTGGCGGGAGGAGCACAGGAAACGCGGTTATCTGGAAATCAAGACCCCCATCATTCTTAGCAGGTCACTTTGGGAGCGGTCGGGACACTGGGACCACTACAAGGAGAACATGTACTTTACCCGGATCGACGAAATGGACTTCGCCATCAAACCCATGAACTGCCCGGGAGCCATGCTGGTTTATCGTACCCAGCAGCACAGCTACCGTGATTTCCCCCTCCGGATGGGGGAACTGGGGCTGGTGCACCGGCATGAGAAATCAGGGGTGCTGCATGGGCTCATGCGGGTACGGGCTTTTACTCAGGACGACGCCCATATCTTCATGCTTTCTTCCCAGATCACCCAGGAAATTAAGGGAGTTATCGACCTGGTGGATGATTTTTACAAGATTTTTGGGTTCGATTATCACGTTGAGCTGTCCACTAAGCCCGAAAAGGCCATGGGGTCCGACGAGATCTGGGAAGAGGCGACCGGCGCCTTACGGAAAGCCTTGGATGAAAAAGGTATGGACTATCGTGTTAACGAGGGGGACGGTGCCTTCTACGGGCCGAAGATCGATTTCCACCTGCGGGACTCTCTGGGGCGCACCTGGCAGTGCGGTACCATTCAGTTGGACTTCCAGATGCCCGAAAAGTTTGACCTTACCTATATAGGGATGGACGGCGAAAAACACCGGCCGGTGATGATCCACCGGGTAGTATTTGGCAGCATCGAGCGCTTCATCGGCATTCTCACCGAGCATTACGCCGGGGCTTTCCCGACATGGTTAGCTCCGGTACAGGCAAAGGTTTTGCCCGTTACCGATCGTTCCAACGATTACGCCTTTAAGGTTAAGGGAATACTGGAAGCGGCGGGGATCCGTGCCGAAGTGGATGCACGGAATGAAAAAATCGGGTATAAAATCAGGGAAGGGCAAATGGAAAGGGTTCCCTATATGCTGGTAGTGGGGGATAAGGAAGCTGCAGGGGGAACGGTGGCAGTTCGTAAGCGTGGCCAGGGGGAACAAGGGATAGTAACGGTAGCAGAATTTGTCACCGGTATACTCGGCGAGATCGGGCAAAGGGTATAGCGCCTGACCCCGCCTCGCCTGACAGTCCGCTTATGCTACAACGTGGTTTGGGCAAAATCCTGTTGACTAGGCTCTTACTTTGTGGTATTCTATTTGAGACAACTTAAGAGCCCTTACATTTTTAAGTAGAAGCCATCCGCTTCTCACCTTATAGCGCTCCAGAAAAGTGCTGTCAGAAACGAGCATGGCTATTTCGGTAGTCGGACGTCAGGAGTCGGACATCGGGTAGAATTAAGACAAAGAAACTCTCACCCGCTACCTGCCCCTCGACGACTGACGACTGAATGGCCAGGCGAAGTTTATCACAGCACTTCTAGGTTGCTGATAAGGTTAACTTGGATCAGTAGGCTATGCATTTTGCCGACCAGGAGCGGGTGACTTTTTACCCGCTCTTATTATTTAATTACAAATTAAAAAAGTTGGTTGGAGGTGACAGGATATTAGCAAAGACGGATTAAGGATCAACGAGGAAATCCGAGCCCGGGAAGTCCGCCTGGTCAGTGCCGATGGCGAACAACTGGGGATCATGTCGGCGCGGGAGGCCTTACGGGTTGCTCAGGAACAGAACCTGGATCTGGTGGAAGTGGCGCCCACGGCCCGTCCGCCTGTTTGCCGGATCATGGACTACGGCAAACACCGCTTCGAACAAGGTAAACGTGAGCGGGAGGCCCGTAAAAGGCAGAAGGTCATCAATGTTAAAGAGGTTAAATTGCGCCTTAACATTGAGGAGCATGACTTCCAGGTAAAGGCGAGAAACGCCCAGCGTTTCTTAAAGGACGGGGACAAGGTAAAGGTGACCATTATGTTCCGCGGCCGGGAAATCACTCACGCCGACCTGGGCCGGAATCTATGTGTAAAACTTGCCAACCAACTTGCCGAAGTGGGTAATGTGGAAAGACCCCCAAAAGTGGAAGGCCGTAATATGATTATGATTTTAACGCCGAAACCTGAAGCCAAGCAAGAGCCAAAGCGAGAGGAGGAGTAGTCGTGCCTAAAATGAAGACCCACCGGGGTGCAGCTAAGAGGTTTACGGTAACCGGTTCTGGAAAAATCAAAAGGGCCAAGGCTTTTAAGAGTCACATCCTGGAAAAAAAGACAGCCAAACGTAAGCGTGGCCTGCGGCAGGCCGATCTGGTCAGTGATGCGGACTTCAAAAGAATCACGCGATTAATTCCCTATGCGTAAATGAAACAGTGGTAACGAAAGGAGGAGCACATCATGGCTCGCGTCAAAGGTGGAACAGTTACGCGTAGACGCCATAAAAAGATACTTAAACTGGCCAAAGGCTACCGGGGAGCCAAGTCCAAACTCTTTCGCCCCGCCAACGAGCAGGTTTTGAAGTCTTTGGCTTACGCTTATGCTCACCGGAGGAAACGTAAGGGAGACTTCCGTAAGCTTTGGATTGCCCGCATAAACGCTGCCGCTCGGATGAATGGGATGTCTTACAGCAGGTTTATTAACGGCCTGAAGCAGGCGGGGGTAAACATCAACCGAAAAATGCTAGCCGAACTGGCTATCAACGATATGCAGGCCTTCGGTAAACTGGTGGATGTAGCCAGGGGAAGGATGGAAGGCTGAAAACTGGTTAGTCGGAAACCGCCTTGGTCTTGGCCGAAAAGCCCGGGATTAGGCGGTTATTTTTATGCTAGCAAGCCCTAAAAAATTATTGTGAAGCAGGCAACAGGGAGGGCATAATAACTACCTGGAAAGGGGGCTTAACCGCGCGAATGAAGGAATTTGCGGTGATCGGTCTTGGCCGGTTTGGTTCCAGCCTGGCACGGACCCTCTGGAAAATGGGTCACTCGGTGCTGGCCATTGATGCGTCCGAGGAGCGGGTGCAGGCTATGATGGATACTGTTACCAGAGCGGTTCAACTGGATGCTATGGACGAAGAATCTTTGAAGGCCCTGGGAATCCGTAACTTTGACGTGGTAGTTGTAGGTATTGGGCAGGATGTTCAGGCCAACATCCTGGTAGCCATTACCCTTAAAGAACTCGGGGTTAAGTATGTGGTAGCGAAAGCCGCCAATCACCTGCACGGCAAGGTGCTGGAGAAAATCGGAGTGGACAAGGTGGTCTACCCGGAAAGGGACATGGGTATTCGCCTGGCCCACAACCTGGTTTCCGGTAATGTCTTGGACTACATAGAACTGTCGCCGGAGTACAGCATAGTCGAAATTGTCGCGACAGGCAGGATTGCCGGAAAAACACTGGGCCAGTTGGACTTGCGTGCCCGCCATAATATCACTGTGATCGCCATAAAAAAACCCGCCGGGCAAATAGTCGCGAGCCCTGGTGCTTTGGATATCATCGAAGAGGGAGACGTAGTAGTGGCTATTGGCGCCAATAAGGCGCTAGAGCGGTTGGAGGAAAAATGAGCAAAGTCGAAGATGAGAAGATCACCTCTGCTGCCAACCGTTTGATAAAACTGTCCCGCAGTCTACACCGGAGACAGAAAAGGGATGAGACAGGACTCTACCTCGTAGAAGGAATCAGGCCGTTGGAGGAGGCACTAGATGCAGGTGTGACGCTGAAATTTATTCTTTATGTTCCTCAGGTTACAGGAAAAGTTCGGGGTAGAGACCTGTTGGCAAAGGCCAAAAATGCAGGCATCCCATGCTACCAGGTAACGGAAAACCTCTTAGTGCAATTGTCTTTCACCGAGACCCCGCAGGGTGTGATCGCTGTTGTCCAAAAGCAGCGGTATGACTTTTCTTTACTGCTCACACGGCCCGACTCTTTCCTGTTGTTGGTGGATGGGGTGCAGGATCCGGGGAACATGGGTACAATGGTGCGCACCGCAGCGGCCGCCGGGGTTCACGGGGTTATCCTCACCAGGGGAGCGGTTGACCTCTACAACGATAAGACGCTGCGGGCTACCATGGGCGCCGTCTTTCAGGTGCCGGTTGTGGAAGACGTCCCAACCGAGGAGGCGGTTGAATGCCTGCGCGATGCAGGCATCAGGCTGGTAGCCGGCGATGTAAGCGGCAAACTTACCTACTTCGAAGGTTCTTTTACCGGCAGGGTCGCCATTGCGGTTGGCAACGAAGGTGCGGGTGTCTCGCGCACCGTCTTAGCAGCGGCGGCTGAGATAGTAAAGATTCCCTTATTAGGTCCCGCCGAATCTCTCAACGTCGCTGTAGCTACGGGAATCCTTTTGTATGAAGCAGTTCGGCAGCGATCTTCCCGGTAGGGCACTTGCTTGCCAAGGGTAGGGCGTTGTGCTATAATCGTTTTGAGAAAAAGTTCCCCAAAAAACATCAGGAAAGGTTGTGGTGCAAGTGTTCCTACCTGCCGAGATTTTTTGGAGGATTTTCGAAAAGACGGGTTCGATCACTGCCTACATCATGTACCGGAGGCTGATCCTGCAATAATAATTGCAACGTGTCTTAGAACCTGTGGAGCAAAACAAAGGGGGAATAATTCGCTTTTGGCGATTGAAACTGAATAGATCCCGAAAGGGTTAAATGCATTGATTGGGGAAAGTACCCTGTAGTACGCTTCCAGGGAGACCGTGCCGTGACTGAAAGCCGGTTAAGCGAAAAGCAGGTGAAGTTCCCCCAGGAGCAGCAGGCTGAAGTTAGTGGTTAGTGTATCAGGGAACCTTTGATCACTGCCCGCTAATCAGTAATGAGTAGGCTGAGCCGGTTTCTTCCACCGTTAGCGGGAAGGCAGTATCAGGTTTTTCGTACCTCGTACTGATCAAGTGAATCTAAAGTTATTTAGATTAATGTGGGTGGTACCGCGGAAGTAAGCTTTCGTCCCTAGGAGATGAAGGCTTTTTTGTTTTGGGTAAACCCATACAATTAGGAGGATGTCCGATGCGAGACGTGCTGGAACAAATTAGGGAGCGAGCCACAGAGGAGATTAAAAAGGCCGGCGGCATGGAGGAACTTAACCAGGTACGCGTTAAGTTCCTGGGAAAAAAGGGTGACCTTACCCAGGTACTGAGGGGGATGGGCCAGCTCTCACCCGAAGAACGCCCTGTGGTCGGTCAACTGGCCAACCGGGTGAGAGATCATATAGAGTCACGGTTGGACCTGAGGCGGGAAGAACTATGCCGGGCGGAACGCAATGCGCGCTTGGCCGCAGAGGTGCTGGACGTAACCTTGCCAGGAAAGCCGGTGATTATGGGCCGTAACCACCCGCTCACCCAGGTCGTGAACCAGATCAAGGAGATTTTTACAGGTATGGGCTACACCATTGCGGAGGGGCCGGAAATCGAATTGGATTATTATAATTTTGAAGCTCTCAACCTGCCCAAAGACCACCCGGCCAGGGACATGCAGGACTCCTTTTATATCACCGACGAGATGCTCCTCAGGACCCATACCTCGCCGGTGCAGGTGCGAACCATGGAGAAGATGGTGCCGGAACTGCCCATCCGGATCATCTGCCCGGGCAAGGTGTACCGGCGGGATGACGATGCCACCCACTCTCCGATGTTCCATCAGGTGGAGGGGTTATTGGTAGATGAGCGCGTCACCCTTGCCGATCTGAAAGGCACGTTGCTGGCCTTTGCCCGGCAGATGTTTGGCGAGGACCGGCAGATCAGGTTGCGCCCAAGCTACTTCCCTTTTACCGAGCCCAGCGCCGAAGTGGATATTTCGTGTATTATGTGCGGCGGCACCGGGTGCAGGGTATGCGGTGGGTCCGGTTGGTTGGAAATACTGGGCTGTGGGATGGTTCACCCCAGGGTGTTGGAAAACGTGGGTTATGATCCCCAAAAGGTCAGCGGGTTTGCCTTCGGCATGGGGGTAGAGCGGATTACCATGCTGAAGTACGGCATAGACGACCTGCGCCTGCTATTCGAAAACGACGTGCGTTTCTTGTCCCAGTTCTAGGAGACTACTGAACAAAGTAGAGCCCATTAGTGCTCCAGGCGGAGCGAATAGGAGCGGAGGGTAACCGGACTCGGCGAGGCCGACGTGTGAGGGCGGACCGGCGGGTAAGGACGCCCGCCGCCGAGACTTGAGGCAAGGACGCCGAATGGCGAGGGAAGTCCGCCCGAGCCGGAGGCCGAGCCCTAATCCGGTCCGTACGCGACTTCTGAGCGCAGCCGGAGCGTAATGGGCTGCAACGGACTTTTTCAGCACTTTCCTAGAAGTTGTATCGCTAAGCCGCTAACTTACTTACAGCATGTAAGAGGGAGGGTACAATTGTGCGTGTTGCATATCAATGGCTCAAGGAATACGTGGACGTGAACCTGGCACCCCGGCAGCTGGCGGAGGCCCTTACCCTGGCTGGTATCGCCGTGGACCGGGTGGAGGACCTGGGTATCAATAACGTTGTTGTAGGGGAAATCCTGGATGTTGCTGGCCACCCCAACTCCGACCACCTGCAGGTTTGCCTGGTGAGGGTGGAGGAGGGAAAAGAGCCGCTGTCAATTGTAACCGGTGCCCCCAACGTCCGGGTGGGGCAGCGGGTAGCGGTTGCCGTCGAGGGGGCGGAATTGCCAGGTGGGCAGACTATCACCACCACCAACTTCCGGGGAGTGGTTTCTCAGGGGATGCTTTGTTCTGCCCAGGAACTGGGGCTTGACCTGACTGACCTGCCTGATGAGCAACTGCATGGCATCCTGGATCTGCCCCAGGGAAGCCCGGTGGGGGCAAAGGTGGACCAGATATTTGGTATTGCGGATCAGGTGCTTGAGTTGGATCTGACCCCCAACCGGGCGGACTGCCTGGCCATGGTCAACGTGGCGCGCGAGGTAGCGGCGGTAACGGGCGGTCATTTGCACCTGCCGGAGATCTCCCTTAAACCGGAGGCAAGGAACGCCGCTGACATGACTAGCGTCGATATCGAGGCCACTGACCTGTGCGGGCGGTACGTGGCCAAGATCATTGAGAACGTTAAAATCGGTCCCTCCCCTCAGTGGATGCAGAAAAGGTTGTTGGCGGCGGGGGTACGCCCCATCAATAATATCGTAGACATCACCAACTACGTAATGCTGGAAATGGGACAACCGCTGCATGCCTTCGATTACCACACCCTGGAAGGACGCCGGATAATTGTAAGGCGAGGGCGGCCTGGCGAAAGCATTGTGAGCCTGGACAAAGTGACCAGGCAATTGGACCCCGAGATGCTGGTGATTGCCGACGCGGTAAGGCCAGTGGCCATCGCGGGAGTGATGGGAGGGTTGGATACCGAGATTACAGCATCCACCACTACGGTGCTGCTGGAATCCGCCCATTTTGACGGAGCCAGTATCCGCCGCACCTCGCGCCAGTTGGGCTTACGTTCTGAGGCGTCCATGCGGTTCGAGAAGGGTGTGGATATCAACGGGACGGTAGCCGCGGCGGACCGGGCTGCCCAGCTAATGGCGGACTGGGCTGGCGGCCGGGTAGCCGCGGGCGAGGTGGACGCTTACGTCCGGCCATGGACACCACCGGTGATCACCCTGCGCATGCGGAGGGTGAATGAGATCTTGGGTACCGCCCTGACCATGGAACAAATTTTGGAGGTTCTCCGCCGGCTCCACCTGGAAGTCCGGGTTAAGGAGGAGCACAGCCTGGAGGTAACGGTTCCCAGTTACCGGGGTGACCTGACCACCGAAATTGACTTGATCGAAGAAGTGGCGCGCATTCACGGGTATCACCTGATACCTACCACTTTGCCTGGTGGGGCGACCGGGCGTTCCAAAAAGACGGCCGCCCAGCGGCTGGAGGAAATCTGCCGGGAGGTGCTAGCCTACGCCGGACTAAACGAGGTGATCACTTACAGCTTTGTCAACCCGGCAGTCTTCGACCGCTTGACTTTGCCTTCCGGCCACCCGTGGCGGGATACAGTGGCTATCAAGAACCCCCTCAGCGAGGACCAGAGTGTGATGCGCACTACCCTGCTTCCGGGCTTATTGGAGGTAGCGGCCCGTAATGTCAACCGGCGGGCTACCAGCCTGGCACTGTTTGAACTGGGCCGCATCTTCCTGCCGCGGGAAGGCGGTGAAGGGGGGTTACCCAGGGAGCGACTGGTGGCGGCCGGGTTGGCTACCGGTTGGGTGGACCGGGGTTGGCAACAGAAGCCTTTGCTCATGGACTACTACTATTTGAAGGGGATTGTGGAGGAGCTTTTTGCTCGCCTAGGGCTACAGGGATACCGCTTTATGCCCGTGGGTGATTTTCCCGGACTCCACCCTGGGAGGACAGCCGAGATCCAGGTGGACGGCGAAAACCTTGGGTTTATCGGTGAACTTCACCCGGAGGTACAGGAAAACTATGACCTACCTGAGCGGACCTGCGTTTTTCAACTAGATTTTGAGACGATGCAATCCCTGCTGAAGGGCTTAAAACAATATGTTCCCCTGCCCAAATTCCCTGCGGTTACCCGGGATATGGCTATCGTGGTGTCGGTGGAGGTTCCGGCGGCCGAGATCGGCCAAACGATTCAAGCTACCGGGGGGGAACTCTTACGTCACTACCGGTTATTCGATGTATACCAGGGAGCGCAAATTTCCGCCGGAAAGAAAAGCCTCGCTTACACCATGGTATACCAATCCGCGGAGCGGACCCTCACCGACGAGGATGTCCATGTTGTCCACCGGCGTATCCTCCAGGTCTTGGCTGACAGGTATGGGGCAGAACTACGCTAAAGGTACAGGAAACATGGCCTATCAATAATTTCCCTGCTGGCAGGAATCCTGACATATTTCGCGAAAAAAATTAAGTAAGAAGGATAATTTCTGAAAGCGGGGGCTACCGGTGGGCCAGTTGAAAGATGTCAATGACCACAAGTCCCGAGTGACGGTGAATATTTTCGATCAGGAATACATCATCAAAGGCACAGATCCGCCTCAACATCTGGAACGGCTGGCGGTCTACCTGGACAAGAAGATGAGGCAGATTGGACAAAAGAATCCTAACCTCACAGCCTTGAAGGTGGCGGTACTGGCTGCCTTGCATATTACCGATGAGTTGAGTAAGCTGCAGGAGGACTACGATGCCATCATCAGGCTGATCGAGGAAGAGAAGAAAAAGGGATAGGATTATTTCAGGCAAAAAAACGCCCTCACGGGCGTTTTTGCCGTGATAGTTCAGGAAAGATTATAAGGGGGGTGATATCCATGACCAACCTGGAGATAGCCTGGGTTTTTCGTGAAATTGCCGACCTGTTGGAACTGGCGGAAGACAATCCGTTCAAGGTGCGGGCCTACCGCAAGGCGGCCAAGGCAGTCTTTCACCTGAGCCGGGAAGTGGCTGAACTCTGGCGTGAAGGCAGCTTGTTGGAGGTGCCGGGCATTGGTAAAAACCTGGCGGCCAAGGTAGAGGAACTGCTCCAGACCGGGCAGTGTTCCTTCCTGGAGCGGTTGAAAGAAACGGTTCCCCCGGGATTGCGCGATATATTAACCATCCCTGGTATCGGCGCCAAGTCGGTGAGAACTATCCACCAGGTTCTCGGCATCACCACCCTGAGTGAACTGGAATTGGCGGCCAAGGACAAAAAAATCCGTCACCTCCCCGGCATGGGCAGCAAGACCGAGTTGGCCATTCTCCGCGGAATTGACATGCTTAAGAGTCACCAGGGGGCGGCTCTGCTGGGTATTGCCCTCCCACTGGCAGAACAAGTGGTGGGGGATCTACGGGTATTACCGGAGGTAGAGAGAGCGGAAATTACCGGCAGTGTGAGGCGGAGCAAGGAGATGGTAGGGGACGTGGACATCCTGGTGGCATCCAGCCAGCCGGCGGTGGTCATGCAGGTCTTCGCGAAACACCCCCAGGTCAAGGAGGTGCTTGCCCAGGGAACTGACAGGACCAGGGCGATCACCTGGCTGGGCCTGCAATTGGACCTCCTGGTGGTACCACCCGGCAGTTTCGGGTCGGCTTGGCACCACCGGACCGGGTCGTCCCAGCACAACCGGCGTTTGCAGGAGCGGGCTCAGGGAATGGGGTTGAAGCTGAACGAAAGGGGTCTCTTTAGCAAGGAAGATGGTGAGGGACTTCCGGTGGGAGGAGAGGAGGACATCTACCAGCGGTTGGGTCTAGCTTTTGTTCCTCCTGAGCTGAGGGAGGACCGGGGGGAACTGGAGGCAGCCGCTAACGGAGAATTACCTCACCTGGTTTCCATGGCTGATATCCGGGGCGACCTGCACATGCATACCAATTGGAGTGACGGGGTCAATACCCTGCCGGAAATGGTTGAGGCCGCCAGGAGGAGAGGGTACGAATACATAGCTGTTACAGACCATTCCAGGTCCCTATCTATTGCCAACGGCCTCTCCCTGGAACGCCTGGTGGAGCAGCGGGGGGTTATCAACCGGTTAAACGAAAATATGGAGGATTTTCGTGTCCTGGCAGGGGTGGAGGTGGACATCCTGGCTGATGGTCGCCTGGACTACCCGGATGAGGTGCTGGAACTGATGGACCTGGTGATCGCGTCCGTTCATACCGGATTTAGGATGGACGGGGAAAGGATGACCGCCAGGGTAGAACAGGCTGTAAAGAACCCCCATGTAGACATTCTGGCCCATCCAACCGGTCGCATTTTGGGACGGCGTAATGCTTATGAGATTGACCTGGAGCGCATAATGGAGCTGGCTGCCTCCACAGGAACATGGCTGGAGATCAATGCCTCTCCTGACCGCCTGGATCTTGACGACATGCACGTGCGAACGGCCAAGGACATGGGTATTCCTATCGCCATCAACACCGATGCCCATGACGTAGTGCGCCTGGCCGAAATGAGGTACGGAGTCCTGACTGGCCGGCGGGGGTGGCTGGAAAAAGGGGACGTGGTCAACACCTGGAGCCTGGAAGAAGTGATGCGACGGATGAGGTAACAGCTTGCGTACCTGGAATTTTTCTCATATTTCTCTCTGGGCTGATGACGTTATCGGTGGCATGGTTTTTCTTCCGGGGCAGGACTAATGCCCCTTTTCTTGAATAATACTATCGTCGAGGATCGAAAGGGGAGGATAAAATGAAACTGGGAGAGATTTACGAACTGGCGGTCCGGCTGGGAGTCCAGGCGGATCCCCGGGGAGAAGAAGCAGTAAGGCGGGTGCTGGCCGAGGATCAAAAAAAATACAACGAGATGAAGGAAAAAGAGCGCCAGGAATTTGACCTCGAACGGTTAGCCAACCCATACAGTGACAGCCGCATCCTCAACGGGGAAAAGGACCGGGAAGTCAACTCCATCCTGGCGGGAATTGATATTGAGGTGGGAGAGGTGCTGTTGGCCGACCGCCTGCGAGAACGGGGTCAGGCCGTAGACCTGCTGCTGGCGCACCATCCCGAGGGGAAGGCACTGGCTGCCCTGCATGACGTGATGCACGTGCAGGAGGATATTCTAGCTGAGTTGGGTGTTCCCATCAACGTCGCGGAAGGGATCATGGCGCCGCGGATTGGAGAGGTGCACCGGGGGTTGATGCCGTTAAACCATGACCGGACGGTAGATGCCGCCCGGCTGTTGGACATTCCTCTGATGTGCATCCACACACCTGCAGACAACCTGGTTACCGGATACCTGCAGGATTTATTAGAGAAGCGCAACCCTTCCACCGTTGGAGAGTTAATGGACACTCTCAAAGAGATCCCGGAGTATGCCAGGGCCATGGAAATCAACGCAGGGCCCCAGGTGGTAGTGGGGAGCAAAGATCGGCGGGTAGGCAAGGTATTCGTGGACATGACGGGTGGGACCAGTGGATCGGAGGACGCCTATGCCAAACTGGTTCAGGCCGGTGTAGGTACCATTGTCACCATGCATATCAGCGACAAGCACCGCAAGGAGGCGGAAAAGAACCACATCAATGTGGTGATCGCCGGGCACATCGCCAGCGACTCCCTGGGGATGAACCTCCTGTTGGACCAGATCGCCAAGCAAGGGGTCCAGGTGAAGACTTGCTCCGGGTTATACCGGGTGAACCGTGAATAATACCAATTTAAGAGGGTGGAAGGACCTTGGTTGACCGGCCGGAACTACTGGCGCCGGCGGGAAGTGTGGAGGCGCTGGTAGCTGGGATTAACAGCGGGGCCGACGCGGTGTACCTGGGGGGAAAACTGTTCAGTGCCCGGGCCTACGCCGCCAACTTCGACGAGCGTGGCATCGAAGAGGCGGTGAACCTGGCCCATCGCCGCGGGGTGAAGGTTTATATTACCGTTAATACCTTGTTGGATAACAGCGAACTGGAACAGGTAGCAGGTTATCTCCATTTCCTGTACCGCGCAGGGGTAGATGCGGTTATCCTCCAGGACTTGGGCCTTTTGAACCTGGCACGGCAGGTAGTCCCCGGACTGGAGTTGCATGCCAGTACCCAGATGACTATCCATAACAGCGCCGGGGCCAGGTTCCTTGCTGAAAAGGGGGTCCGGCGGGTAGTACTGGCCAGGGAACTGGACCTGGAAGACATCGCTGCCATTCAACGGGAATCCCCCGTGGAATTGGAGGTTTTTGTGCACGGAGCCCTCTGTGTGTGCTATTCCGGCCAGTGCCTGATGTCCAGCCTGATCGGCGGTCGCAGCGGCAACCGCGGCCGGTGTGCGCAGCCGTGCCGCCTGCCCTATACCCTGGTCAACCGGGAAACAGGGGAGGAATTGACGGAGGGCGGCCTACATCTTTTAAGCACAAAGGACCTCTGCCTGGTGGAAAGGTTGCCGGAACTGGTAAGGGCGGGCATCCACTCCTTCAAGTTTGAGGGGCGAATGAAACGGCCGGAGTATGTAGCCACGGTAATCCGTGTTTACCGGCAGGCCCTGGACAGGTACCTGGAGGACCCGGAGCACTACTTCGTCAGCGACGAGGAACGAAAGGCCCTGTTCCAGATATTTAACCGCGACTTTACCACCGGTTATTTTTTCGGAAATCCAGCGAGAGAACTGATGAGTTATAAAAGGCCCAACAACCGGGGCTTACACCTGGGCCGGCTGGTTTCCGTGGATCCTGCCCGCAGGTGGGGACGGATCAGGTTGGATGAGGCTCTCCGTATAGGAGACGGTATTGAGATATGGGTGACCCGCGGTGGGCGCAAGGGTGTAACTGTGAGGCAGATAGAGGTGGGGGGCCAACCTGTGGAGGAGGCTAATGCCGGCATGCTGGTGGAGATACCTCTGCCGGATGGTGCCCGCCCCGGCGACCGGGTATTCAAGACTCATGATGTTCGCCTGATGTCGCGCGCCCAAGAGGCAATGAGGATGTCCCGGGAAGAGGAAAAAATCCAGGTAAAAGCTTAGGTGCGGGTATCCGCCGGAGAACCTTTGCGCATCACCCTCATTGACCAGGCAGGGAACAGAGGGGAGGCGGAGACAGAATTTCTGGCAGAGCCGGCCTTGAGAAGACCCCTAACCCCGGAGATCTTACGCCAGCAACTGGATCGGTTGGGCAACACCCCCTTTGTCCTGGGTGAAATGGAAACCCATATCGACGGGGAGTTAATGGTACCGCTCAGCGAGATCAACTCCGCCCGACGGGTGGCGGTAGAGGCGCTGATACAAAAGCGGGGTCATGTCGCGGGACGGCCTTCCGTTCCCGCCCAGGAATTTGCTGCCCGGGTAAAGGAAGCGCTTAGACCGTTAAGTCCCCCGCATGGCCCTGGTAGGTCCCGGAAAAAGCCCCTGTTGTCCGTCGTGGTAGGCGATCTTGCTTCGGTAATGGCGGCAACGGCCGCGGGGGCCGACCGCCTCTACCTCGGCGGTGACCGCCTGAGAGGAAAGCGGTTCAATACAAGGGAACTGGAACGGTCAGTTGAACTGTGCCATGAAAAGGGTTGCCAGGCCGTGCTGGTTACCCCTCGTGTCTGGCATGAGGGGCAGCGGGATGAGGTTGAGCGTATTCTGGAACTGGCTGTTCGGTTGAAGGCCTCCGGGGTGATGGCGGCTAACCCGGGCAGCCTTGAGCTAACCAAGGGAGCAGTAGAGAATATGCCCCTTTACGGTGACTTCCCCCTGAACGCCTTCAACGACCTGACTATTGACCTGCTGCATCAGGAAGGCTTGGCCGGGGTAACCTTGTCCCCGGAACTGACTATCAAACAGATTGAAAAACTGGCTGGCCGTTACCGTTATGATGTGGAATGCCTGGTCCATGGTTCTCTCCCCTTGATGGTAACTGAGCACTGCACGCTGGGGGCGGTACTGGGAGGGCGGACCTCTGAGGCCAAGTGTAACCAGGTATGTATGGCAGGGCGTTATGGCCTTCTGGACCGCATGAGGTTTGTCTTTCCTGTCGAGACGGATGCCTATTGTCGCATGTACGTTTATAACCCCAAGGAACTCTGCTTGGTAGAGCACCTGCCCGAATTAGCCGGGCTAGGCATCAGCAGCGTTAGAATCGAAGCCAGAAAAGAGACTGACAGTTACGTGGCAGGGGTGGTTCGTGTTTACCGGGAGGCGGTCGACCGCACCTGGGACGAGCGGCCTTGCGGGGAGTATCTGGAGCACGCCCGGGAGCGGTTGGCCCGCTTCAGTCCGGGCGGATTTACCAAGGGACATTATTTTCGAGGAGTGCTATAATAAAAAGGGATCGTTTAACGATTTTTTCAAGGTGATTAAAATGGTAATTAGTGAGCGAGTGCTCTTAAAATTGGAACTGGATAAGGTGCTGCAGCGGTTGAAAGAATGCTGCACCTGTGCACTGGGCCAGGAACTGGCGTTGGGACTGCAGCCATGCGCTGAAATTGACGAGGTGCGCCAGTGGCTGCGGGAGACCAGCGAGGCGAGAACAATCTGGCGCCTGCATCCGATCATCCCGTTGGGGGGAATCCGGGACATCCGGCATGCCATCGACCGTGCCCATATCGGTGGCAGGTTGGAACCGGTGGACCTCCTGGCTATTTTGGATACCGCTGCTGCTGCCCGGAGGCTACGGGGTTTTTGTATTGGCCTGGAGGGAGACTATCCCCTGGTCAAGGGGATGGCGGGAGACCTGGGCCTGTTCCGGAACCTGGAACAAGAGATCAGGCAGGCCATTAACGATGATGGTTCGATAGCGGACCATGCCTCCGCCGAACTGGCTCACCTTAGAAAACAGGTGCGCACCCTGCAGGAGAGGGTAAAAGTGAAGCTGGAGAGCATTATTCGCTCTCCTGACAACCAGAAAATGTTGCAAGATGCCCTGGTGACTGTGCGAGGAGACCGGTACGTGGTCCCTGTCAAACTGGAGTACCGATCACAGTTCCCGGGGCTGGTTCATGATCAGTCCGCCAGCGGCGCAACCGTGTTTATCGAACCCATGGCAGTGGTGGAACTCAACAATGAACTGCGCCGCACCCTGGCTGCCGAACAGCGGGAAGTGGAGCGGATCCTCCAGCACTTAACGGAGATGGTTTCCAGGGAGGCAGTTTGCTTAAAGGCCACGGTAGAGGCGCTGGGCAAGCTGGATCTGGTTTTTGCCAAAGGCAGGTTTAGTCAACAGGTGGATGGCGTGGAACCCATCCTCAACGACCAGGGGCGCCTCCGCATCTACCGGGGGCGACACCCCCTTTTAAGCGGTGCGGTGGTGCCCATCACCGTAAACCTTGGCCGGGAGTATGATACCCTGGTAATCACCGGCCCCAATACCGGAGGGAAAACGGTTACCCTGAAGACGATAGGTCTCTTTACTCTGATGGCTCAGTGCGGGCTTCACGTGCCGGCTGACGTTGGGAGTGAACTGGCGATTTTCTGGCAGGTTTTTGCCGATATTGGGGATGAACAAAGCATCGAACAGTCCCTGAGTACCTTCTCTTCCCATATGACCAATATCATAGGGGTGGTTGGACGGGTGGATGACCGTTCCCTGGTGCTCCTGGACGAATTGGGGGCGGGGACCGACCCCACCGAGGGAGCGGCGTTGGCCACGGCAATTCTGGACCATTTACGACACCGGGGGGCCAAAACGGTGGCAACTACCCACTATGGGCAGTTGAAGGCCTATGCCTACACTACTCCGGGGGTGGAAAACGCCAGTGTGGAGTTTGATGTGGAGACCCTGCGGCCTACCTACCGTTTGCAGGTAGGCCTGCCCGGCCGGAGCAACGCCCTTGAAATCGCCGCCCGCCTGGGCCTGCCCGCGGAAATTATCGCGCAAGCCAGGGCTGCACTTTCTTCTGAAGAAGTGGAAGTTGCTGAGTTGATCCAGCACCTTACTGAGACTCAACGGCAGGCGGAAGCTGACCGACAGGAAGCCGCCCGGTTAAGGCAAGAGGTGGAGCAACTTAAGGGGACACTGCAGCAGGAGCGGGCAGACCTCCGGGAACGGGAACGGGAGATTCTACAAAAGGCCAGGGAGGAAGCGGCTGGTATTGTCAGGAAGGCCCGCAGCGAAAGTGAGCGGGTAGTGGCTGAACTGCGTGCTACCATGGCGAGGGAGGCTCAGCGAGCCCAGGAGGAGGCGACCCGCATCGCCAGGGAAGGGCTCAAACAGTTAGAGGCGGAAATTGCGGAGGTAGTCCCTTCCCTGGCGGCACCAGGCGGGCCCGTATTAACTTCCGTCCGCCCGGGAGATCTGGTGGAGATCCCGAGACTGAACCTCCAGGCAAGTGTCCTCAGCGAACCTAACGCCCAGGGTGAGTTGCTGGTGCAGGCGGGTATTATGAAGGTCAACGTGCGGATGGACGAAATCCGGCTTGCTACCCGACCGGCCCGCCGGGAAGAAATCCGGGTAGGGAGCGGCCGGTTGGGAGTTGCCAAATCACAACAGGTTGCCGCGGAAATTGACCTGCGGGGGTTGACAGTAGAAGAGGCGATGCATCAGGTCGATAAGTATCTGGATGACGCTTTCCTTGCGGGATTGGCCCGTGTGTCCCTGATCCACGGAAAGGGTACCGGTGCGTTAAGGGTAGCAATCAAGGATTACCTGACAAGCCATCCTCAGGTTCAGTCTTTCCGCCTGGGGGTCCACGGGGAAGGCGGCACCGGAGTGACGGTGGTGGACCTTAGCGCGAGTTAAGTGGATTGACACATAAGACCCAGGAGTGATGCTCCTGGGTCTTTGCTTATGGTTTAACGGTTATAGTGATTTCATTGGAAGGGGTGCTCAGGTTAGCCTTGGAATCTATGGCAAAAATGCGGTAATGGTAAGTTTTATTGGCCTCTACTTTTTCGTCCGCGTAATTACGGGTAGTGGTTAGCGCCAAGTTGTAGCGAGTAGGATTGCCTTCTACCCAGCGTTCCACCGAGTACACCAGATCACTTCCCGTAGCGGGAATTTCCCAGGCCAGGTTCACCACCATTCCGTTGGTAGTCTCTGGGATCCGGCCCAATGAACCGCGCAGCACCGGTGCTGGAGGCGCCTTCAACCCACCGTTCTGCTCTTTCCCACCACCTCCGTTGTTATTAACCGGAGGCGGGATATCAACCGGGTTTGTCACCGGCTCGTCGCTTTGGCGCTCCGGCAGATCCCCAGGTCCGTGAATGGTGCATACCTGAGTGGGAACCGCTATTGCCGCGTCATCGGGGGCTTTATCCCCTTCCCAGGCCGGCCGTTTCAGGAGTACCCTCGTCACAACATCAGGGCAGTAAGGCGACGGTAGCTGGCCGGTCTCCGCACACACCTGGGTCTGCACCCAGACGTCTGAGACTTCCTGCGGTACTGTATCCTTGGTAAATGCCTCGCTAACTATGAATTCCGGCGGAGTCAACTCGCTGGGCAACAGGCCGGACTTGACATCCACCGAAGCGTAGACTATACCCTTTGGCTGTGGGAAGGTAGTGACAGGAACACCCTTCAAGGCTTCGCTCATCACTGCTTTCCAAATCAGCGCCGGGTAGTTGCCACCTGCAACATTGTTGGGAAGGTAATGGTTCTCATCAGTTTTGTCGTAACCCAAATAGACAGCCCCTACCAGTTCGGGGGTATATCCCAAAAACCAAGCGTTGGTGGTCCCCTTCAGACCTTTTGCGGCCAATTTTGGGGGTAGTTGGGTGGTACCGGTCTTACCAGCCACCGGCCGATCCAGTTTGGCCCGCCAACCGGTGCCGTCGCCAGCCACCACCGTTTGCAGCATGTCGGTAATCAAAAATGCCGTCTGCTCGCTCATGACCACTTCCTGGCGAGGTTTAACCTCAACCAGGACTTTCCCGTTATGGTCAGTGATTTTGGTAATGGCGTGGGGCTGTACCAATACTCCCTGGTTGGCAAAGGCACCGTAAGCTGACGCCATCTCCAACGGGGAAACCCCCTTGGTCAGCCCGCCCAGAGCCATGCTCAGGTTTTTGTCTTCTGCAATCAGGGGCAGTCCCAACCTCTTGGCGAACTGGAATCCCTCGTTAACCCCTATCATGTCCAGCATCCTGACCGCGGGGATGTTGACTGACCACTTGATCGCCTCCCGCATGGTGATCAGCCCCCGGAACTTGCCATCGTAGTTTTTTGGTGCATATGGTGTGCTGCCGGGATTGGGATAGGTCACCGGGGAGTCATCCAGCACTGTTGCCGTAGTGAACCCCTTTTCCAGGGCTGGCCCGTAAACGGCGATTGGTTTAATGGAGGACCCAGGTTGCCGGTCGGCCTGTACCGCCCTGTTAAGGCCTTTCTGGGTTGTGTACTCTCGACCGCCTACCATGCCCCGGATCTCGCCGGTGCGGTGGTCAATGACAATCATGGCGCTTTCCAGCATACGGGTGCTGCCCGCCGATCCCTTGGGGAAATTCTCGGGGTTGTTGTAAACCTCCAGCATTTTCTGCTGGACCCGCTTATCCATGGTGGTATAGACTTTCAGTCCGCCGGTATACAGTCCCTGGGGGTCAATACCGTTCGCTTCCAGCAGCCTTTCAGCCTCAGTTGCTACGTAGTCAGTGAAGTAAGGGAAATTGTACGCGATGGCATTTCCTTTTTCTGACAGAGAAAAAGGCTTGGCTGCGGCCTTCTTGGCCTCCTCTTCGCTGATAAACCCTACCTGGGCCATATTAGTCAGTACCAGGGCGCGCCGGGCCATAGCATTTTCAGGGTTGCGGAACGGGGAGTACCGCCCTCCGGGGGCCTTGACCATCCCAACAAGCATGGCGCTTTCTTCCAGTTCCAGGTTTTTTACGTCTTTGCCAAAAAACGTCCTGGCTGCCGCCTGTACCCCGTGGGCACCTTCACCAAAGTAGACCCAGTTAAGGTAAAGTTCAAAGATTTCATCTTTGGTGTAAGTACGTTCTATTTGAATAGCCAAAATCAGTTCTTTGACTTTACGGGTGAGTTGTTTCGAGTTGTCTTTCAATAAAGCCGTTCTGGCCAACTGCTGGGTGAGGGTACTGGCGCCTTCTTTCTTAGACATGGTGGCAACATCGACGAAGACAGCTTTAAGGATGCGCTTCAGGTTAAACCCGGAGTGGTTATAGAACTCCCGGTCTTCCGTGGCCAGAAAAGCCTTTTTAAGGCTATCCGGAACGTCGTCCAGACTGACCGGAATGCGGTTTTCCCCCGCATGGAGTTGGTCCATGAAGTTCCCGTCCTGGTCGAAGATCTGGGTGGTACGTTTCATATCGTCCATATCGGGCGGGCCGAAGTCGGGAAGGTTGCGGATTACGCTGGCCATCACACCTACACCGGTGCCTGCTACTATGAAGAATAACACTAGAAAAACCAGCAAGAACAAGCGGCCTACATGCAACCTGCGTTTGGGCTTCTTCTTGGTGGGCATTGGACAAACCTCCTTGAAGATATGACAGGCTAAAGTTATCCAACCCATTATACCATAAAGGGAAAGAGGGGGGAACGACAAAAAACTTGAAGGGTTGCTTTGGCCTGTGGTAAAATAGGCCTAAATGTTGGGACACTGGTTCGTTGGGAGGTATCAATAGTGGATATAGAAAAGGAACTGCAGCGACAACTGGAGATCATTCAGCGGGGCGCGGCGGAAATCGTCCCGTTGGAGGATCTGGGCAATAAACTCAAGAACTCTCTTATTAGCGGTCAGCCTCTGCAGGTTAAGTTGGGGCTCGACCCCACCGCCCCGGATATCCACCTCGGGCACACCGTAGTGCTGCATAAACTCCGCCAGTTTCAGGACCTTGGTCACCAGGTGACTATCATTATAGGGGATTTTACCGGGCGCATCGGGGATCCTACCGGTAAATCAGAAACCCGCAAACAGTTGACTGAAGAAGAAGTAAATGCTAACGCTCAAACCTACCGTGATCAGATTTTTAAAGTGCTGGATAAGGGAAAAACCAGGCTGGTGTTTAACAGCCAGTGGCTGGCACCCCTGCGTTTTCAGGACGTAATCGAACTGGCGGCCAAAACCACGGTCGCCCGGATGCTGGAGCGGGACGATTTTTCCAAAAGGTTTAAGGAAAACCTGCCTATCAGTGTGCATGAGTTTTTCTACCCGCTGATGCAGGGATATGATTCCGTAGCTTTGAAAACGGACATTGAACTTGGAGGTACGGACCAGAAATTTAACCTGCTGATGGGCCGGACACTCCAGCGGGAGTACGGACAGGAGCCGCAGGTAGCGTTGATGATGCCCATTCTCGAGGGTCTGGACGGGGTCCAGAAGATGAGCAAGAGCCTCGGCAACTATATCGGAATTAATGAATCCCCGCGAGAAATGTACGGTAAGACCATGTCCATCGCGGATGAGCTAATGCTCCGTTACTTCGAACTTGTTACCAGGGTATCAATGGAGGATATTCGTACCTTCAGTGAAGGACTGGTCACTGGTTCGATCCATCCACGGGATCTGAAGATGCGTCTTGCTCGCGAGATTGTAACCATGTATCACGGGGCGGAGGAGGCACTGGCGGCTGAACGGGAATTCAAGAACATCTTTCAAAAGGGAGACCTGCCTGACGATATACCGGTAGTAACCGTCGTAGAAAGTCAACTCACCGAGGGGCGTGTCTGGCTCCCCAGGTTGATGGTGGAGGCCGGGCTGGCTGGCAGCACCAGTGAAGCCAAAAGATTGGTGCAACAAGGCGCAGTGAAGGTTGGCGAGGACCGGATAACCGACCCCGAGGCGGAAATTCCGGTGGCAGAAGGTGTGATCATCCGCGCAGGCAAGCGTAAATTTGCTCAAATTCGCGTAGAGCCATAACAAACTGCGGGCTTCCCGGATTAATGCGGGGAGCTTTTTTGTTGGGGATATCGAACCCTTTGCCGTTTACCTTCATATATTAACTATATGGAGGTGAAAGCCCGATGAGACGTCGGCGAAGGTGGTACCGGCTAAAGCTGGTGCCGGTGATAACCTTAGCCCTGGTGCTCGGTATCTTCTGGCTGGTTGAACACAACCTGCGATCCACCATTACCGCCTTCGCGGAGGCACAGGCCTATTGGACCGCCAATGAGGCCGTCCATCATGCGGTATTGGAGAAGGTAGTTACTGAAACCAGTTACCGGGATCTAATATATGTGGACAAGGATGCCCAGGGAAAGGTAACACTCATGCAGGCCAACTGGCCTAAGGTCAACCAGGTAGCATCGCAGGCTGCACTGGCTATTCAGACTACGCTGGAAGATCTCCCCAAAAAGGATCTCCGTTTTCCCGTGGGACAGGTATTTGGCAGCAAGCTATTTGCTGCGTACGGCCCTGCCATCAAGCTGGTTCTTGTACCGGTAGGAACAGTACAAGTCAGGGCTTATGATGATTTTGAAAGCGCAGGAATCAATCAGACCCGGCACCGTATATATTTAAAAATAGACAGCAGGGTAAGCGTGATAGTGCCGCTGGTCAAGTCAACAGTTGAGGTTCAATCCAGGGTGCCAATAGCCGATACCATTATTGTAGGTCCGGTCCCAAATTTCCTGTTAGGGGAGTTCGGTATGGTTACTAAGCCTTCAATGTAATATAGTGTGCGTAATACCGGCCGGCGAAACTTTCTTTTAACAGGTGCTTTAGAAAAGTTATCTTGATTTAATTCATACACCATAAAACGGCTGGGCGGCTGGGGGTGCACGACAATTTTGTGAGTAAATAATTGGCAACTCATCTTGGAAGAGCCTGTTGGGGAACCCTGTAATTGTTAATCCTGTGGCGGATCCAGAAGGCGTCAAATG
>LAKY01000001.1 GCA_000987045.1 Clostridiales bacterium PH28_bin88
AAAACTGCATGTCCGGTGACAACGGGGGCTGGCACCTCGTGAGGGGTGCCTTCTACCCACTCGTTTTCCCAGCATCGGAAGTTCATTTGCACCCGGAATTACCGGAACAGGTGGCGGCTAATACTATTGTATCAGTCAATGACAAAGCCAAGCATCTATTGGTGGAATTACCCTTTGGACACCTGCCTCCCTACACGGAAACCGTACTGATTAATCTCCTCGAACAGGGTATCACACCGATTCTGGCTCACCCCGAGCGTTGCACCCCCCTGGCGAAAGATTTGTCTCTCCTTTACGATCTAGTATCCAGGGGGGTACTCCTCCAAGTAAATGCAGGTAGCATTACCGGAGAGTCTGAACTTGAAACGGTAGAAGCGGCTGCACTGATGGTCCGCCGGCACTGGGTGCACCTGTTAGGCTCAGATGCCCATTCCGTAAACCAGCGTCCGCCGGGTCTGAGCAGGGCAATGGAACGCATTGCCCGGGTAGTGGGAGTTGAAATAGCCCGGTTGGTCAGCCGGACCTATCCGGAGCAGGTACTTCAGGGCCGTACCATATACCCCTTGAAGCCCTTGCCCCTGCCCCCCAGACAAATCTAAGTCAATTTTGTGGTTTGTTAGCCCCCGAAAAAACAAACCGTTTTGAGGTTGGGATTTTGAGGGGGTGTTATTTATCCTGGAAAGAATAACTCCCAAATAAAAGCTGTCATGTTATAATGTATTTGGGTTTCCACAATCATTAAGACTTGCGGGTAAGGTTAGGGTAGCTCAGTAAAACTAAAGCATGGTCTATTGGTTTTTCTTTTTTTGATTGTTAAGGAGGGATAGCCACGTTTCGCTGCGTACTGTTTGACTTAGACGGCACATTACTGGATACCAACGAGTTGATCATCGAATCCTTTCACCACACCTTCCGCAGGCACCTGGGGAGAGAAGTGCCTGTTTCACAGCTCTACCTGCACTTCGGGGAACCGCTATGGCTCACCATGAAGCACTACGCGCCAGAGAATTGGGAGGAATTGCTTTCAACATACCGGGAGTTTAACATTGCTTACCACGATGAACTTACCAGGCCTTTTCCCCATGCAGGGATAACCCTTGAGCGCTTAGCTTCAGCCGGGATTGACCTGGGTGTGGTTACCTCCAAGCTTAACGCCACCGCTTGGCGTGGCCTCAGGCTATTCGGTTTCGACCAATATCTAAAAACCGTGATCACATTTGAGGATACCGAGAAACACAAGCCCGAACCGGAGCCTGTCCTCAAGGCGCTGGCTGCGTTAGGCCGTCATCCCAGTGATGCGCTGATGGTGGGAGACAGCCAATTAGACTTGCGGAGCGCCAAACTGGCTGGCGTAAAAAGCGCGGCAGTTGGGTGGAGTGTCCACGCAAGGGAGGTTCTAGAACGAGAAAACCCCGATTTTTGGTTGGAGGACCTGCGTCAGGTGCTGGACCTGTGCGGCGTTCTTAGGGAGAGAGAGGGATAGGATATGCTCACTTCCAGTCTGTTTTTATGTAAACTAACATAAGTAATTTGCCGCGTTCAGTTACTGGATTAATATAGAATTGCATTTGGGGTCATACTTCAGGTGTAACTACAGTGCTTTGCATTGAGGTGTTTTTCATGTTAAATAGGGCTCCGATAGGGCTCTTTGATTCTGGTGTAGGAGGGCTTTCTATAATGCGGGAAGTTCGACGCCTGTTGCCGGCGGAGAACCTGCTGTACTTCGCGGATTCCGCTCATTGCCCCTACGGGACAAAACCCACGGAAGCCATCCGGGCGCGTGCCTTTATTATTAGCAACTTCCTGTTATCATTGGAAGCCAAGATCATCGTCGTTGCCAGTAATACCACCTCAACCGCGGTATTGGAGGCTCTGCGTGAGAGGTATTCAGTACCGGTAGTGGGAGTTGAACCCGCCGTGAAGCCGGCTGCTGCGGTCTCTCGTAACGGCAAGGTGGGGGTGTTGGCCACAGGAGTCACTATTAACAGCCATCGTTTTTCCTCACTGGTAGAGCGGTTTGGCGGAGGCGTTGAAGTGTTGACCCAGCCCTGCCCGGGCCTGGTAGAGTTAGTGGAAACGGGGAAACATGAAGGGTTGGAGGCGAAAACCCTGTTGCATCGCTTTCTGGACCCAATACTGGAATATGGCTGTGATACCGTCGTGCTTGGATGCACTCATTATCCTTTCTTAAAAACGATGGTCCAGGAGATTGCCGGCCCGGGTGTCACAATTATCGATACTGGCGAGTCGGTAGCCAACCAGGTAGCCCGCGTCCTGGCCCAAAGGGACTTAGCCACACCCCTAGCTAGCCCCGGGGATGAAAGTTTTTTTTCCAGCGGTAACCCCGTGACGGTGGAACCTGTCATCCGTCTTCTCTGGGGAAATCCTGATTTGGTTGTAGAACACGTAGACTTGTAAGTACAGATTTTTCCGGGGTTAATAAAGGCGTATAACCAAGAAACGCGACTTGTTGTGTGGCCTTATGTGTCCATGGGAAGTAAGGTACAGGCCAAGGATATGTCCGGGAAAGACGGGAAAGAATTGAAGGCGTTTGCATGGAGATTTTGATGGCCATGAAAGCCGAATTTCAAGAAATGGAGCCTCGAAAACCCCGTGGAACAACCTTAGTTTACATAATATACATTATAGGAAGTTCCTTGCGAGTGATTTCAAATTGTAGGTAATGGTACAGCAACCTGGACCCGGATAAATAGTTGCTGTTTAGATTAATATTCTACTCCATAAAGCTTTATCTGTAAAGAATATTTCTCCAAATAAAAACTCCAGGCCCAAGCTTTGAGTTGGTGTCCCGGAGTTATTCGTTTTGTACATATGGTCCCTTTGAAAAAACTTCTGATTAACTCCATTTTAATTGTTAACATAATTCGAAAGAGAAGAGGCCAAAATGCGTTTATTTGGAGCGAGGTATCAGAAGGATTTGTCCTGGGTGGATGACACTGGTCTCCAATTTATTAACTTTTTGTATTTCGAAAACCATTAGACCGGTTTCTTTTCGTGAGTCCCCGTATCGTTTAGCTAATTCCCATAAGTTGTCCCCTGGTTTAACAATTACCTCCTGTGCCTCCTGTGCCTCGATACCTTTGGAAGCAGTACGTGGGTAGCCCCCCCACCCTACGGTCAGCAACAATCCCACCATGCTAATGAGCAAAATACCCGCCTTACTGTTAAAACCAATTATGTCCCTACTTTTCCGTATTCTTTTTACTACAATTCTTTTATTCATTCCGCTCCGCCCCCCAAACACATGTTCTGTTTTAATTATAACAGAACATATATTCGGTGTCAACGTATTCGTGATAATTATTCGAACAAATGTTTGCAACTTTATGCGATGATATGTTATAATTGAAAATAATGTGGCATAAAGTGCAATTTATGTATAGGGGGCATCGAGATGCACGATGACTTAAATACGCGCCAGCAGGCCATCCTGGACTTCATCAAACGAGAGTTACGCGTCAAAGGGTACCCGCCTTCCGTCAGGGAGATTGGTGAGGCTGTGGGTTTAAGTTCTAGTTCAACTGTCCACGGCCATCTGGCGCAACTCGAAAGCAAGGGGTATTTACGCCGGGACCCTGCCAAACCACGGGCGATCGAGGTGTTAAGCGGCAACATCGACGTTATTGCCAAGGAACTGGTCCCTGTTCCCATTGTTGGCCGCATCACTGCTGGCGAGCCAATTCTCGCGACTGAAAATATCGATGATACCTTCCCCCTTCCCTTTGACTTTCTCCGCACCAGGGACGTTTTTATCCTTTCCGTCAAGGGGGACAGCATGATCCAGGCTGGCATTATGGATGGGGATTTTGTGGTAGTAAGGCAACAATCTTTTGCGAAAGACGGAGATATAGTTGTTGCCCTACTGGGAGAGGAAGCCACAGTAAAGAGGTTCTTTAAGGAGGCTGAGCATATTCGCCTTCAACCGGAAAACCCCGACATGCAACCGATTTTTTCACGGGAAGTTCAAATATTGGGTAAGGTAATCGGGGTCTTCAGACGGGTTTATTAAGGTACAGTGCCCGGTAGTAAGCTATCGTATACAAAGTATAAGCCACCCGTTGGGGATTATCCAGGGTGGCTAATTGTATTTTTCAAATGCTTAAGTCAGGAAACTGCAGTTCTCCCTGCTCTATTAAGTAACGAACCGCATGCATAACCCCCAGTTTGACGTATTCCTGGGAGAGTCCCCCCTGGATATACACTGCATAAGGCGGGCGGACAGGACCGTCGGCACTGAGTTCGATGGACGATCCCTGGATAAAAGTGCCTCCGGCCATTACCACCTGGTCAGCGTATCCGGGCATACCGGATGGTTCTGGTAATATATGAGAGTCAACTGGGGACCCTTGTTGCAGGCCCCGGCAAAAAGCAACCAGCCTTTCTGGTGTTTCCAGTCGCACTGCCTGAATGATGTCTGTCCGTGGTTCCCACGGTTTGGGCGATACCTCGAATCCCAGGGAGGTAAGAAACGCGGAGGTCCAAATGGCTCCTTTGAGGGCTTCCCCTACCACATGGGGCGCCAAGAACAACCCCTGAAATATCTGGCGGTACCCTTCCGGCCACGCCCCTACTGCAGTCCCTAAACCGGGCGCAAACAAGCGGGCTGCCGCCATATTTACATATTTTGTTTTCCCAACCACGTAACCTCCGGCAGGGACAATACCACCGCCGGGATTTTTAATCAGTGACCCCGCCATTAGATCGACTCCCACCTCAGTCGGTTCCCGTTCCTCTACCAACTCGCCGTAGCAATTATCAACAAAACAAACAACATGAGGGTGTTTCGCCTTTATTGCCCCGACAAGTTCCTGAATGGAGGCTACGGGTATAGAGGGGCGCCATTGGTAGCCCCGAGAGCGCTGGATCAATACCATCCTGGTGCGGGGGCTGACGGCTTCTACTACCCCTTGTAAATCAAGGTAACCTTCCGAGGTCAGTTCTACCTGCCGGTAGGTGACTCCCCATTCCACCAGGGAGTTCAAGGTGCGATGCGGAAACCCGATCACCTTTTGCAGGGTGTCGTAAGGGGTACCGGTGGCTGATAATAATTCATTCCCCGGGCGCAAGGTTCCAAAGAGACAAAGAGTAATGGCATGGGTTCCGGACACAATGTGCGGCCTTACCAGGGCGTCTTCCGTACCAAAAACACGCGCAAACAACTGGTCCAGGGTGTCTTTTCCATAGTCGCCATAACCGTATCCCGTCCCCCCCTTGAAATGATGTTCAGAGACGCGCATTTTCCGGAAAGCCTCAAGTACCTTGTGATGGTTATGAAGGGAGATTGCATCAACTCGCTGCCGGTAAGATGCCGATGCATCTTCTGCTCTTCGCCTCAATAGGTTTAAAACTTGTTCAAGGTTAACCAAACCTATGCCTCCCGTTTTTGTGCAGCGACACATGGGCACTACTCTCTCACCTTTTCAGTAAGCAATGGCACTTTGTGTCAAAAGCCGCACACCATAATAACCTGAGAAAGGAAAACACTCCTTATTGGAGTGCTGTTTCAATTATATCCGTGTTGGTGTTTTTTTACCAGGGGTTCTTAAGACTTGTCAATTGGCAGCGTCCAGCTTCACAGGGGAAAAGGTTACTGCCGACGGAATCATGTCGTCCTGGATGTCCTCCTTGGCAATACCCATCAATTCTTCGCGGGTAACATTTTTCTTGTCAACTAACCGTACCGCCTGGCGCCGAATCGCTCTCTCGATCAAATTTCGAACCAATCTGGCATTACCGCAGTGTTGGTGTCCGAACAGGGTGTATTTACGTAGTATACGTTCCAATTCCATTTGCGCTTCTCCGGAGAATCGATATTGCCTGTGTTGCAGCATGCGGTGGGCAATCTCCATCAACTCCTGGACGGCGTAATCAGGAAAGTTAATGAGGATCGGAAACCGGGAACGTAGTCCCGGGTTCACTTGGAGGAACCAATCCATTTCGTCCTTGTACCCGGCCAGGATTAATACCAGGTTGTTCTTGTAATCCTCCATGGCTTTCACTATAGCTTAGATTACTAGTTGTTTTGGACTCCCCGGACCATCTTGTAATAATTTCAATAGTGTCTTGGTGCAGAATTACTCTTTCAACAACAGTTCTCACGATTTCCCTTTTCTGGCTCAAATTAAGCTGGTCCTTTAATACGATCTCTCTGTACCCTCGAATAAATTGTTTGACCCTTTCCAACTCATTATAAGACACCGTGATATGGTTGTACAAGTCATTAACAAAAGCCCATTCTTCCTTCAAGGCCTCTATCTCTCGCTTGATTGGTTCAACTTCTCCTTTAAACAACTCCAGTGATATCAGGCCCTCCCTATAAGCCTTGAAGGTCCTTTTTTGCTCTTGCTCCTTTTTTTGTATTTTATTTTCAATGGCTTTCAGCTTACTTTTTAATTCTTCTAACCTTCTTTCATCGCTTTGCTGTTTTACAATATCCCTTATTACTTGTTCCGGATTAGTCAACCGGCTTGCAATATACTCCCACACATAGTTATCTACCGTGTCCTGCCGCCAACTTGTAGTATTACATGTCTCATTAGGATTACCGGTACCTACTTCATAGTTTTTCTTCGTTTTTTTAGAACAGACATAGTACCTCAATTTCTTGCCGCTTTTCAGTGTTGTGACAGGCCCCGCTACAATAGCGGCACCGCATTTACCACATCGAACTAAACCTTTTAACAGGTAATTGCTAGTAGGCCTGCCACGGTTTTTTGTTATAAGACTGTTTAACTTCTCCTGAATTCTTTGATATGTGCGTTCATCGATATATTGAGGTATTGGGACAGATTGCCACTCCTCCTGCGGCTTCTTGAGGATAATTTTCTTTCCTTTGTCTTGAATGTACTCCGATTTACCATAATAAAATTTCCCAGTATAAACAGGATTCCTTAAAATCCGGCTGACGGTGGACTGGTACCAGCGGTCACCACTGGGCGCGGGGTAGTTTAATTTTGCTAACTCCCGCGCTATGCTAGAACAATTCATTGGCTTACCGTCTTTTCCGTTGAGGAGCCAGTCCACCATTAAAAGATACATTTCCTTCTCCTGGGAATTTTCGACCAAAGTATCGAGCTCTTTGTCAAAAGTATAGCCAAATACCCTTCTAACCCCTGGTATCTTTCCTTCTTTTACTTTCTGCCTTCTTCCCCTTTTAGAGTTGGCCAGTATTTTTGCTTTGTTATACTGAGCTATGGAGCCCTGAATATTGAACATCAACATACTCTCAGGATTATTAGGATCGATCTCGAACTCAACAAACTCCAAATCCACGCCACATCTCCAGACCCTTGACGCAATCTCATTTTGAAGTGCCAAATACCTGCTCATTCTGTCAGGGTGAAGCATGATTAGCTTTTTACCTACACCTTGCTCAAGGAGGAACAACACGTGATTCAACCCGGGCCTGTCAGGGTTGTCCCCCATTTCCCCTTTTTCAACAATAGCTAAAATTTCATCATCCATGTAACCGAACTTTTTCCTTGCCAGTTCGGCTCCTTTTTCAACTTGTGACTGCAAAGAATATCCCTTTTCTGCCTGATCATGGGTAGAGACACGAGCATAAACAATTGCTTTAATCTTGTCCAATAAAACTGTAAGCTCATCTTTAGTGTACTGTTTAAATCCTTCAAGTATAGCAACCATGGCGACCACCCTTTTGTTGGTTAATTTACTGCGTTTATTTTATCACCTTTATTGGAAAGGTCAACCTTGATTGCTCCCGATTTTACTCCGTGTTCCAAAATTTTTTTGATCCATTCTTTGACTTCTGTTTGCATTAACTCATCAAAAGTCGGGGCATTGGGGTTACTTGAAGGAGTTATGACTACTTTATAGGTCTTAGTCCTGCCCATGATCTCTCACCCCTCTACTTCCACTATATTCACCGCCTTGCTTGTCTTATCAGTAGAAATTATAATGAAAAAATTCAAGGAACGGGCAAAAGCCCATGGCACCCGCTTGCGCCTCGCTGTTGGCGCGCGCCTACCCCGCCTTCGGTTCCCACCGCGCTTCTTAACGCGGCCGACAGGGCTCACTCCACGCCATTACCCTCTCCGAGACGAGGGCGGTTCCCCGAACCCTACCCGGCCGATTTTGGCCCGATATGGTCAGGTACACCGGCGTGAGCACGGATACCAAATCTAACCGACACCGCAATGCCTTGCGCCCCGGGCAGTGCCGGCATTAAATTGTCAAAGAACACTGGCTACTTAAAGCCTTCATGGAGAGTGCCAGCAGTCCTGGCCTCCGCCGTATAAAGAGAAAGTAAGGAGGCTTTTGTCAACTCCCCACCAAAAAATTTTTTAAAGGGGCATGTTGGTATTTTAGGTGAAGGGGAAGGCATTGTTTTTTAATCGGGGTTGTCTATCCTTGACGGGGCTCCACCTGCCGGTCGGGCTTGTCCAGGACTAAATATTTCCTCAGCCTGTTCAGCGCTCGTTCTCTCATCCGGCTTACCGCCTGCTTTGACACTCCCATTTCGTTGGCCAGTTCCTGTTCCGTGACCTCATCGAGAATCGTTGCCTGTATCACCTTTTTCTGCGGTGGCGTCAACAACGACAGCATCTCTTCAACGAATAAATTTTGCTCCACTTCAGCAAAGGTGTTCGCATTGGCAGCTACCGTATCGATCATCTCTGCCACTACCTCACCGGCCGCATCATCTCTTAGCCGTTGGTTCAAAATGAGCAACTCATGTTCCCGTAGTCGTTTGTGCTTCTTGGCTAACCTAATTGCTTCACGGCGCAGGCCTACCACAAACCAAGCCACAACCCGAGCTTCTTCCAGGTCAAAGTCAGCTTCAGGTGTAGTGGTCCACCATTATCTACCTCCTTTGGGTTTATCAATTCATGCCCCGTCGAATAAAGAGAAAGTAGGGGGTACTTTTGTCAACCCCCTACTTGAAAAAATTTCATTTTATTTTTTGTGGTCCCGATGATGTAACAAGCACCGCTCAAGCTCGTTTTTACCCCACTTAGTGTTCGGTTGGTACCGGTGGACCGCGCTCACAATCCACACAACTAAATCAGCACAAGCTTGATCGTACCCCAGCCGGCGGCTATATTTTCTGATCAATGGAATGAACCGGTGAACCACTTCATTGACAGCATCTCTTTCCCCACTTTGGGCTTTGGCAATCAATTCCCGCAGTTTCGGCTTCCTTTGCATGGTTCACGCTCCTTTCTTTTTGAATTCAAAGACCGCCGTACCGGTTTCGGCCAGGCCGATGGTAAAAATCCCGGTCAAAGGCAAAAGCCCACAGATGCGAATGGGTCACTGCACCAGTGGGCCTGATGAACTCATTTCGGCAACCCGGCTATCATAGCGAACTGGCGCTCGCCTTAGACCCGTGGCTTTGCGTCCCTACCTTTCGGCAGATTTGCCTTTTTCGATTTCTTTATTGATTTTTGGTATCTTCTCGATTACTATATATTATTTTCGCTATTATTATATATCATAAGCCAGCAGAAATTTGTTGAATTCTGTCTTTATCCCAGTAAATGTCTATGTATGTCAGCTTTTTTGTTCCATGCCGGACGATACAAAAGGGCCGCCTGATTCGGTCATGCCGGCATCCTGGCGGCCCCTGCTGGTTGCCCCTCTCCGGGAGGGGTGGAGATATAGAATTTTTGGCCAGAAAACAAAACAAGCCTTACGATGCGCATGGCAAAGTAAGACTTTTTGGTCGAAGATCTTTAACGCAGCTGTATTCACCAGCACACGTCACCAATACCGCATACACCCTGCTCACCGAAACACCGTTTAACGTTTCGGGGAGGTCATTGCGGTCTGATAAAGCATGCGCCCGGTACGCGCATACCACCTATACGCCCATACCCTGCTCGGCTGTCGCCGGGGGTTCGGCGCCTGGAAAGACTAAAAGTTTACATTTGTATTATACCGTACCAATGAAATAGGGTCAATAAAGAAATTGTGCCTCTAGTGGCGGCGGTTGAACGGTAATATGAGGAATTAGGTCACAAAGTGATGATTACGGAAGTGTTAAACGGCGCATACTTCCCTGCTACTAGCCTTCAGTTCATCCCTCAGCAACCCTTGCAGGTACTCCTTGAAGCTGTCCCGCAAGTCCTCCCGCTTCAGGGCGAACTCCACCGTAGCCTGCAGGAACCCCAACCGGTCCCCCACGTCGTAGCGCCGGCCCTCGAATACATAGGCGAACATGGGACGCGCCTTCGCCAGGGACCGCAGGGCGTCAGTCAACTGGATCTCCCCGCCTGCGCCTGGCTCCTGTTTCTCCAGGAAGCCGAACACCTCCGGCTCGATGATGTACCGCCCCAGCACCGCCAGGGTGGACGGCGCCTCTTGTGGCCTCGGCTTTTCCACCAGGTCTTTTACCCGGTACAGGCCGGCTTCCACCTGCTCCGGCCTGACGATCCCGTATTTCCCGGTATCCTCCACCTTTACCTCCTGTACGCCCAGCACCGTGCCGCCGCACCGCTGGTATACTTCCAACATCTGCTGCAGGCAGGGCACCTTGGAGTCGATTACGTCGTCCCCCAGGAGTACCGCGAAAGGCTCGTCCCCGATGAACTTCCGCGCGCACCACACCGCATGTCCCAGCCCCCGGGGTTCTTTTTGCCGCACGTAGTGGATATCCACCATATCGCTGATCTCCCGCACCAGACCCAGCAGTTCATGGTTCCCTTTTTGCTCCAGGGCAACTTCCATCTCAATAGACCGGTCGAAGTGGTCCTCGATGGCCCGCTTCCCCCGGCCGGTTACGATAATAATATCCTCGATCCCCGAGGCCACCGCTTCTTCCACTATGTACTGGATGGTCGGCTTGTCCACGATGGGTAGCATCTCTTTGGGCTGGGCCTTGGTGGCCGGCAGAAACCGCGTCCCTAGCCCCGCCGCCGGAATGATGGCTTTACGTACAGGTTTCATGAAAATGATCCCCCTATAGCACATTCAAGGCTGTTACTGGTTTTGCTATAACTCCCGGTTATCCTTTACAGTTCGCCGCGTTCGTAAAGGTCTTTCATGCAGCGAGGGCATAATTGCCCGACACCCTCCACATAGCCCACGCGTGTCTCAATTGGCTCGTTTCGCCTGACTCTGGTCTTCTGCCAGCAGATCACACAGTATTCAAACTCTGTATTCCTTTGGGCTTTTTCCTTCTTTATGTCATGAACATCCGCCAATCGTCCACAGTCCCCTTCCTTACGTGAACCTCCAGCCAAACGTGCCCGTTACGAAGCCTTGGCACGCATTAACATGACTTTAAGCGTGTGGAGTAAGATATGTAAATCCTTAACAGGTGATTGGGTCTTGGCGTAAAGCAGGTCGTAACGCAACTTGTCTTCGGCTGAAGTGCTATACTTGCCCTCCACCTGGGCCAGACCCGTAATGCCCACTTTGATCTGGTGCCTGTAGTCATACCCCGGAACCTCCCGACGGAACTGTTCCACAAAGAAAGGCCGCTCAGGGCGTGGTCCTACAAAGCTCATGTCACCCTTCAACACATTCCAGAGCTGCGGCAATTCATCTATGCGCGTAACACGGAGCACGTGGCCCACCCTCGTAATGCGCGGATCGCGTTCCGTGGCCAGTACCGGCCCGGTAAGCTTTTCGGCATCGGGCACCATGGTGCGGAGCTTGCATAGCTGAAATACTTTCCCGCCCTGCCCTACGCGCTCCTGGCGGAAAAAGACCGGGCCATGTGGGGACTCCAGCTTGATAGCAATGGCCGCTAGTAATAATAAGGGAATGGCCGGAACAGCGAAGACCATAGCTAAGGCAATATCGGCCAAGCGTTTCCAGGCAAATGACGGCTTCGAGGCCATACCCGTCAGCCGGAAAACTGGGATCCCGTCCAGTTGCTCTAGCCGGGACTGGGAAAGCATAATTTCGTATATGTCAGGTACGACAAAGACCGATAAGCCCCTCGCCGCCGCCTCAGACACCAAAGAAACCCTTATTTCCTGAGGTATATCCGCACAAAAAAGTACGCCATTAACGGTTACACTGTCTACGGCCGCCGCCATTTCAGAATAGGACCCTAACAACATAAAGCCCTCGTCAGTAGTACTCCTGCGTCCCACTGGAACGTCCACCACCAGGCCGGCAACCTCGTACATGCCTCCACTGGTTTGGAGGAGCTGCCTGGCACGCTCCTGTGCTCTGGAAAGAGAACCTACCACCACGAGCTGCAAAGGCCCCATCCGGTTCATGGACCACGCCCAGGCAAACCGACGCCATAAGCCTAAAAGCAGCAACTGCAGTGGAGCAGCGATTAAGAAGATCGAACGGGGAAATGCAAACTGATGCAGCATGTAGGAGAGCGCTATCGAAGCTAAAAACAGGATGGCCACTGCACAAATTAGGGAAGTAAATATCTCCTCCCAGCGGTATCTGCCGGGAGTGTAAAGGCCGTAGCTGTAAAAAAGAATAAGGGCTACCACCGTAATCCAGGGCGCCGTAGCCCAATAGGCCTCCCAGTTGGCATGAGGTAAAATTCCGCCGAAGCGAATCAGAAAGGCCAGCAGATAACCTCCGTTGACCAGGATCACATCTCCAACCACTTTACCCACAAGCGTCAAACGCACCTTAATGCCCCCCGCCATCTATCCGAAAGAAAAAGTTGTTGGTTTATCCCAGTATTCTACATTTTGCTACCATTTTCCTCCCACTGACACAAAAAGCTAAAACTAGCCACTAATACCCTGTGCAGCTATTTTTCCTAAATATTGCCTATCCAGCCGGCTACCCTTCATGGACTCCTCCGGCATTTATCTTGAAATCTACCATACGGGTATTAACTTTTCCTCAGTTCTTCCTTCCGGCAAACCAGGCGGCGGTGCGTTTAAGTCCTTCCTCCAGCGTCACCTGCGGGCGCCAGCCCAGTTCCCGCTGAATTTTCTTGGCATCCAGGAGGCTGGAGCGCAGGTCCCCTGCTCGCGGCGGGCCGTAGGATGCCGCCGGTAACTCCAGCTCCCTACCCTGCTCGCGCAGCACTTCCTCCAGGGCCTGCCGCAATCCACTCTCCAGTTGATTTACGTCCGTACCCAGGCCCGTGCCTACATTATAAGCGCGGAAGCCCTCCCATTCGCCCTCCAGGGCAAGGAGGTTGGCCCGGGCCACGTCCTCTACGTAGACGTAATCCCTTATGTACTTACCATCCCCGTTGATGACGGGTGCCTCTCCGGCCAGCAGGCGCTGCAAGAAGATGGCCACTACCCCCGCCTCCCCGTGGGGGTCCTGCCGGGGGCCGTAGACGTTTGCATAGCGCAGGGCGGTGCAGCGCAGGCCGTATTCGCGAGCGAAAAACTGCAGGTAGTATTCCCCGGTGAGTTTGCTGATCCCGTAGGGGGAGACCGGTGCTGGAGGTTGATCCTCGTCCGCCGGTTCCCAAACGTCGCCGTAAAGTACCCCGCCTGATGATGCAAAGACAAAAGAGCGCACTCCGTACTGCACTGCAGCTTCCAGCACATGCAACAGCCCAAGCACGTTGCTTCTTGCGTCAAAGCTCGGTTCCCGTACCGAGCGGCTGACGGAAATCTGTGCCGCCTGGTGCACCACGCTCTCTGGCCGCACCAGCTCGAAAACCTGCTGCACCGCATCAGCATCCGCCACGTCCACCTGGTAAAGCGGCACCCCCTCCGGCAGGTTATTCTTTTTCCCGCTGGAGAGGTCATCCACCACGACCACCTCGTTCCCCGCCGCCAGGCATTCCTCCACCACATGGGTTCCGATAAACCCGGCCCCGCCGGTGACCAGTACTCTCACACTAACGCCTCCTCAAGTCAACACTACCTTTCATATCACTTGCCTTATTCGGATATCTACTTTTAAGGGTATGGTTTAGCAAACAAATAATAGTTTAAAAGATGTCCTTGTAGTAGATCAGTAGGGCTCCTCAGCAAATTCTTCAAAGCCTACCGGTCTATAATCGACTGGACCCAAAAAATGCCAGTGGTTTTTCTCCACCCTGGTCAGCCCCATCTCGTATCCCCGCGGAGCGTCCACCACCACAATATCAGCAGGTTTATTTTCACGGTGAAGGTTCTTTTTGAGCCTGAACCGGAAGTAAGCATCGTCTTCGGAGAGAGAATAGCCAATGACTTTATCAGCTTCACGTAACAGGTTATCGGCAAAGGAGTGTAGCCTCGACCATACGTCGTTATGTTCTGGCATAGGGTACTTTTCACGTTTGGGTGGATATAGGAACCACTTTAATGCAGTTCCATCGCAATGGCATTTTATTGCTCTAGATAAACCCCTTGCCGTATCAACGTGATATAAACTCTGACAATTAGGGCAGCACATCCAGTCTATGGATCCGTGAAACTTCACTACCCTTATTTGTCCTTTTGGCGTAATTTGGTACCCCCCATTGGGCTGCGGTGATTCTCCAGTTCTTCCCCAATCCTTTATCTCAAT
Organism: Clostridiales bacterium PH28_bin88; assembly: GCA_000987045.1. Classification (GTDB taxonomy): domain Bacteria; phylum Bacillota; class PH28-bin88; order PH28-bin88; family PH28-bin88; genus PH28-bin88. Next base: position 14,425 of record LAKY01000001.1, read on the forward strand.
ACAATAGTTTATCTTTTTCTCTCCAACGACCCTTTTCAAGGCATGATCCAACAAATTGTCATAGTTGAGGGAAATAAAATCAACCCTGCCTAGATTCCCATTGCCAACCATTTTCAGGAGTTTACTTACCAAAGCGTAGTAGTGGTTAGCTTCGTTTAGCTTTTGTGAATGGTCAACAAACACCTGGCACAAGTGGTCGAGCACTTCTGTCTTGATTTGCCTTAGCTTTTCCACAGAGAAATACTTACCCAGGTACTCTTCCCTCTCGCAGGCAATGTCGATGAACCCCAGAACTTCGCTTAAAGTCGGCCACAACTGGTTCGGGGTGTCGGACTTAACGAGAAAAAACCTTTCCACCAGTTCCCGCAGCCCGTCATACGTAAGCAATTTTTGCAACAACTCTTCACTAGTTGGGAAGTAATCCCTGGAGGCACCGGCACCGAAAACAACCACGATGTTCTTATAGACTCTTTCTTGCAGGTGACGGAAGTACGTCTCAACAGCCTGAAATACCTCATCACCAACGAGCTCCCTCCGGGGTGAAGGAGCTGTGAACCTTATTTGGCCTGTACCCTCCAACTCTAGAGAACAGTTGGTCAAGGTTATCAACTGGTTCGGCTCCGCGATAAAGCGGATAGTTACCTTTTGCTCCCCTTTGCCCAGCAAGAAACCCTCTATCCCGGGACTATCCGTGACTATGGTCCCGCTCCAAAAAAAGGGTCTGTCAACAACCGTCCTTTCCGGGCCACCTGCGGGAATCTCGCCCTCAAGCCACAACCGTCCCTTGGTCACCATCCCCAAGGTGCTTATTACAGCTGGATAATTCTTGCTGAACTGGGGTTGCGCCCTGCCACGGGGAAAAGGTAACATCATGATTTCACCCGCCCGGCTTCGCGTCTAACCACGTAGCTCAAATCGTTCTTCAGTCCGTTGATGACCTGTTTAATTTCGAGTTTGTGGCTGGAGGGCCACGAAGTTATTGTTTCCCCAAGGCCCTGCGCCAGTTTAAGCCGCACCAGCCGGGAATCGTCCTTTACCAGGGTCCTGGCCGTCGTTACGGCATAATCCCAGTAATCCGCGATGCCAGGTTGCTTGGAAATAACCAGGGGAAGCCAATAGGCAACCTCAGCGCGGAGGCGTTCATCCTCATTCCTCATTTCGCCGAGAAGCCTGCCGATTATTTCATGGTAATAATCCTCCGCCTTACCCTCCCATACGTACCGACAAAGTGCAGTGAGGCATGCATTCAGCCCTTTACCACCTGCTTCAAGGGAACGTCGCATAAGGAATCGTAAAACGCTAGGATTTGTCTTATCCAGGTAGAGCAGGATGGTTGCCGCTTCGGCAAAAAGCATATCGCTATCTTCGAGCCCACCCAAGAACCCCTTTATTTTCTTTCGTGGCTCCTCGCGGAGGCACCGTTCACAGGCCCTGACTACGTCTTCTTGGACGACCTTCTGCTTCTCGGAGAGATATACGCCCAGGTTATGAAGGGCCACGCTACGCTTATAGGGCATGACGTTCTCAGCCCCTATATAAGTAATGAGAGTTTCCAATGCCTCCCGTAATAAATCGTCCTTTAGATACGGAAGGTAGTTAGCCAACACCGCTCCCCAGAAGTAGCCCCCGAAACTTCCGCTCCCCAGGTTCTCCTTTTTAACCTCTTCTTCCAACAGACCTTGTAATTGACTAATAATCAAACGCAGGGCCTCTTCCGGAAGCAGGCGCGCCAGCCATTCATACTGCATCACGCCAATGACAAGGGCTTGACCCCGTTTCAAAGCGCTAACAAAAAATGTCCGTATCTCCTCCTGATATTGTGGCGGCAAGTGCTCCGCCATCTCAACCAAAACATGGGCCAGGTCTGCGTACCATACCTCATTCGGATTTGCCTGGACCAGGCTATTTTCTATCCTTGCGGCAAGATCCTCCAGTACGGAGCCATTCAGATTAATCCAACCATGGAACCGCTTCAGCTGTTCGACGATTTCATGGCGGACCAGATGATTTCCCGCCTCAAATTCCTCCCAAAGGGCTTGGATTATTCTTTCTCGCTGGTCGGCAGAGACGCGGAGGAGCAGGCTACCTAAGGCCCTCACCGCCGGCCTCTTAAAATCAAATTCTGCGGTAAATGACCACTTTCGCCGCACCCCCTCAAGGGCTATGTCCAAGGACCGATTAAGGTAATCGTCAGGCAGGTAATCAGCTAGGCTGTGAAGGCAGTTTAATCTCCCAATCGTAATGGTGCGCCCCTGAAAAGGCTTGAAAAGCCAGGAGCAGAATTCTCGCAGTTCCTCACTCGTACGGAAGGGTACTTTGTTTCCCACAAGCCCGGTGATGGCTTTTTGCTCATTGATTGTTACCGCCTGTTCCAGTGCCAGACGCAACAACTTGTGGTCGCGCAACGCCCTACCCGCACCGATAAACTCCATGACCTCCTTGGTCGCAAGAGCCTGGCTGGCGGAAAGAGCCCCCATGAGGTTCAGGGAGCGCTCACTCATGTTCAGATAGCGCACGGCTTCGTAGAGGTTATTGGAGGAACGGAAAGTTTCGGGACCAGCCAGGCTTTCTTCAAAAACTTCGTCCCTGACAAAGGCTAGGGCAATATCCTCCCACCTTCTGGCCTTCTCTAGGTCGCTCTCGGCCACGGGCGGCAGTTGTTCCCACGCTGGCAGTTTTTCCTCCTTTATTTGCAAGGCCCGGCGAATCGAAATTAAGCACCGCTCTATCTCCCTGGATAAGAGGGCAAGCTCACTTTTTCCCTCACAACCCGTGAGGCTATTCTTGGCAGATGTATAAGAATGGAGCGCGTCCTCCAGTTCATCCCGGGCAAAGGCCAGTGCCCCCAGGTTGCTCCAGGAAACAGTTTTCTCTACGTTTCCCGGTGCTAGGTCCAATGACTTCTTTAACAACCAATCCGCAACATCAAACAATTCCTGCTCCCTGGCCCAGCTACCGAAGTATAGAGCGAGATAATACCACGGGTCAGCCTCTAGGTCGCCTTCGAAGAACGGCGTTATCCCGTCCAAACTGCCAACACCATTTTCCATTGTTCCGGCAATAGCTTTTAGAAGCTTGATGCGCAAGAGCCAATCTTCACCTAATCCGGCGCTGCCTTCCACGTGTTCATTAATTTTCGTCAGATGCTTCTCCACTTCCTCAAGGACATATCGCTCGGTGGCAAAAGCAGCCAGCAAATAATAATACTTTAGCTTTGCGTCTTCTGAAACGTCCTCAGCAATCCTCCAGTTGGGGTTATCCAAGAAATGGTATGCGCTTTCTACGCCTTTCTCTACCCATAATTCCGCGCCTCGACGCATGATTTTCTTCAAGGTTTCATCGTCGATATACCCCGGGGAAGGGTAGTCGCTCGCCACCTCGCTGTTCCCTTTAAAGGCACCTTCAAGAAAGGGTACCAATAAATACCTAAAGATCATTGACATGTAAGATTGCATCTGGTTCTACCCTCCTTTCACCCTACTCAACTCTCCCGTACCCTGCCCCGCAAGCTGGGTCTACCTGTAAAAACTAATCAGGTATGGGATAGCTGCAGGGGTAAACGTGGTAAACTATGGGTAGGGTGATGTCTTGTACAGTCAGTCTTTCTTGGCATTCTTGCGATTCATCCTCATGGGGCCGGCTGCTGTCTATGGTAAAACCTCTACTCGTTCTGCTTTTTGGTAAGCAGGAGATCTCTTCAAATGATTATCAGGCTCCGTCCAATGTTTCCCCAGATTCCAGGTGAGAACCGCTACTGATATCATGAATTACGCATAGCCTGCCGGATCATGAAGTCTTGTTTCGCATTAGCATCACATTGCTAATATATGGCGTCCATACCTACCTTAACGGCTGCCACCCAATTATTTTCTTGCCGCAGAGGAAGCTCCAAATACCAAGTATACCGGCCAAATTAACAGTAAAAAAATATAGCGGAATAGTCACCACCCGGGAGCGGATACCTGGTACCAAATAACCTACTAAGACCAGTAGGTAGAAGAACCCTTGAAATGCAAAAGTAAAGCCATAAAACCCTCTATCAATTATAAAAACGTTACTCACCAATACCCCCAAACTCCAGACGCCAGCTGACCACCGCAGAACCTTATGGCTGAATAACATGATTGAAGCGTAAGGATACTTAAAAGGATTGAGTAATTCCTTGACCCAAAGCAGTCCACGACAGCTTCGATTTACAATACGAACCTTCCGCTTGAAGTCATCGGAGCTTGTTTTAGGTATCTCCTCGAAAGAGCGAGCTTGTGCCACGTATATTGTACGATAACCGTTCCGCAAAAGAAAAAGGGGTTCCACAAAATCGCTGATGGCCTCCGGCGGTAACGGCTGGTACAGTTCTCGGCGAACCGCGTAAATGGAACCATTAGCACCAATGGTGGACCAAACATCACTTTCAGCCTTCTTGATCACCCGTTCGTAGCGCCAATACACTCCTTCTTGGGATTGTACCCCGTTTTCATCAACATAACAAAGCTCACCGCAAACACAGCCTATATCAGGTTCAGAAAAGCCCTTTACAAGCTCACAGATTGCATTTGGCTCGTAAATAGCATTAGCGTCGGAAAAGACTAGAATGTCACCCGTTGCAACTTCTACCGCCCTATTCTGCGCCACAGTCTTTCCTTGGTTTGGGTATAGTTCCAACAGCTTGATTCCCCGGGAGGCATATCGTCTCACAATCTCCACGGTTCCGTCAGTAGAACCATCAGATACAACAATTATCTCCAAAGAACCTGGGTAGCATAGCTCAAATGTGTTCTCAATTTTCCGCTCAATGGTTTTTACTTCATTATAGGCAGAGATAATTAACGACACAGATGGCCAAGCCCCTATAATGCTCTCAACCTTGATTCCCTTCTTTTTTCTTTTTGAAAATTCAGCAGCAAGCTTTATAATTAAGGGATATAATAGGTAGATATAAACCAATAAAAACGTACATGTCCAAAAGATGAAGTAGTTCAAGCTGATCACCCCATTCCCCGATTTTCCGCAATAGCTTCTTGACTATTGTCCATGGTGCAAGCGCCTTATTCCCCGACGATTCGGCGCGCTGCTGCAGGCAGATCCATGCATACCTCGACCCCCGGAACCTCACCACCTGGGAAACCATCCTTTTCCCTGGACAAAAGTAACGACCGGCAACCTGCATTCATTCCTGCTTCTATATCTGTAATTTTGTCTCCCACCATCCAGGAACCCGCAGGGTCAATATTCCAATCCCGACAGGCTTTAAGGATCATTCCTGGCGATGGCTTGCGACAGTCGCAAACAACATTGAATGGTGGAAAGCCGTCGGGGTGGTGTGGACAGTAGTAGAAGGCATCAATGTGTACTTCCTCTCGCCTAAGGATATCCGCGAGGGCCTGGTGGAAGGCCCAGACATCTTTCTCAGTATAGTAACCTCTTGCAACACCCGACTGGTTAGTTACCACGATAACCAAAAAGCCGGCCTGGTTTAGTAGTCGTATACCCTCTACAGCCCCTGAAAGAAGTTCCAAATCCTCTAACTTATAGGTATAGCCGTGATCTACATTGATAGTTCCATCTCGGTCTAGGAAAACCGCCCGCCTCATCGTCTATCACCAAAGATGGCGTCCTCTACTAACCCACAGAGCACATGGCCGGTCAGGATATGGGCCTCCTGGATACGTGGGGTTTCATTAGACGGAACGATGATGGCCAAGTCACATACGCCCAGGATTTCACCGCCACCACAACCCAGAAGACCAACGGTTTTCGCTCCAACCTCTCTAGCCTTAATCAAACCCTGGATGACATTTTTGGATTTTCCGCTGGTACTAATCCCCACAGCTACGTCACCTGGGCCTGCAAGAGCCGCAACCTGACGTTCAAACACCTTCCCAAAGTCATAGTCATTGGCTATAGCGGAAAGAACTGAAGTATTTGTTGTTAGAGCTAGAGCTGGTAACGCATCCCGTTCAAGCTGGAAACGGCTTACCAGTTCAGCCGCTAAGTGTTGTGCGTCTGCTGCACTACCACCGTTTCCGAACAGGAGGATCTTACCTCCCCGACGCAAGGCTTCCGTCCAAACCTGCGCAACAAGAATTATCTGCTTTATATAAGTATCACTTAGGAGAAGCTTGTGGAGTTGAAGAGCTGCCTCAAACTGCTGTCGAATTAATGCTTCCACCGATTACCCCTCCCTGACTTTCCCATGATTGCAAACCGCTGAACTCAAAGTTCCAGTCCACTACCTGTCCGCCGGCCTTGGAGAGGGCCTCAGCCACTACATGCTTCCGAGTATATGGGCAGTACAATAAAAGGTAACCTCCACCGCCAGCCCCTAAAAGCTTGCCACCCAGTGCCCCTTCCCGGCGCGCCACCTCGTAAAGTTCATCGATATGCGGGTTAGTGATATGAGAACTCAGCTTTTTCTTATTCTCCCAGCCTGCGTGTAAAAGTGACCCAAAGTCGTCTAGCCGCGCCAATAAAAGAGCGTTTTTCATTTGATAAGCAATTTCCTTTAATTCGCTTAGGGCCTCAACACTCTCTTTACGTCCACCACGAAAGTTTTTTACTTGATCTTCAATAATATTTGCTGAAAGGCGAATCCCTCCCGTATAACAAAGGAGGAGGTTATATTGCAATTCATTCACCACGTCGTTTCGCACCCTTAAAGGATTTACAACTACAGCATCAGCTAGGAATTCAATAAAATTAAAACCGCCAAAGGCAGCCGCATATTGATCCTGCATTCCCCCAGCGACTCCCAATTCTACCCGTTCTATGCGATACGCTGTCTCTGCCACCTCGTATGCCGTCATGGGTCGCTGCAACCAATGCTTAATGGCCCCAACCAAAGCAACTACTACAGTAGAGGAGGACCCCAGGCCAGACCCAGGCGGTGCATCACTATGTAAATAGACCTCTGCCCCTCGTTCGCCTACCTTCATGATTCGAAGCGCAGCTTTCACCAGATCCAATTTACCATCGTAAACATAGTCCTCCTCGGAATGGTACTTAACCGTAAGATCATAATCTAGCGAATGTACAGCGATACCCCTGTCTCCTGGCACGATGCTGGCGTACGCATATTTGTTAATGGTAGAGCAAAGGACCACCCCGCCCTGCTCTTGTGGATAGGGTGGAACATCTGTTCCGCCACCGGCAAAACTGATGCGCAACGGTGCCTTAGCGCGAATAATCACCTGCCAAACCTCCCAATTACCGCGTTCTGAGCACGCTTGTAGTTTTCCGGAGTGCCTATATCCAGAAAGAAACCTTTATGGACAAACCCATATACCGGTTGCCCTTGCTCTAACAAGCGTGGTAAAATTTCCTCTTCCAAGGAACAAGTTTGTCCGACTGGGACAATATCAAGAATACTCTTCTCCATGATATATATCCCTGCATTAATTAAACCTGCCCCCTGCCTACCCTTTTCGCAGAAGGTAAGTACCTTGCCTCTATCATCTGTTACTATTTCGCCGTAAGGCGCCATATCGTTCACCTGTACCATGACCAATGAAAGAACGGCTTCTTTGGCCAAGTGAAAACCAAGTACTTGTTCTACTAAAACGTCTAGAAAGGTATCACCATTTAGTACAAGGAACGTTGGGGACAATAAATGCCGTGCTAATCCCAAGGCACCCGCAGTCCCCAGAGGCTTATCCTCCACCGAGTATTCGATATGTACTCCGAATGCAGCACCATCACCAAAATGTTCTTTTATCTTTTCCGCCATGTAACCGAGGCAAAAAACAATATCGCACACGCCTTGTGCAGCCAACCAGTTTACCTGATATTCAAGGAAAGGCTTTCCGGCTATTATCGCCATACTTTTGGGAACGTTAGAGACAACGGGCCTAAGTCTCGTACCCAAGCCGCCGGCAAGAATTACTGCTTTCAATTAAGACTCCTCCTATCTCAATATTGTACGATTACCTCGTTAATACTTCGTTTTTCTTAGAATTTCAATTTTCCACTTACATTACGTAGTAGAATGCTTAACCTTACACAACTTAGGTAAACTTTTGTTCTTGGGTGGTACCCACCATTTTGCCCTCGGCCTACCCTATCATGTCTCGCGGGGTCATACGTGTTGGGTATGCCCTTACATTCCTTCGTTCGGCCTGTTGAGGGCGGGTGGGGTGTGCCATTACTTATATGCAGGGTCATGCCCGTATGGAGGAGTATGGCTTTCCCCACCCAAGATTTTTAATCTTTACAAATGCTAGGCGGCCTGTTGAAGCTGCCCCAGCCGGTAGTTCCCCAGGGCTTTCTGGGGGTCATATAACCGCTTTTCCCGGGCCAAGGTGAACATCACCCGTAGGAGCTTCAAAGAGATGGCTACCAAAGCCTGTTTCTTGCGCAATGGGTTCTCTGGTCGAGTTAGCAAGTAATGGTACAGGGCTTTAAATTCCTTGTTCCTGGCCACCAGGACCAGGCTGGCCTGGTAGAGCAGGTTCCTTAGCCCGCGCCGGCCGCGCTTGGATATTACCCGTGTACCTTTCTTTTGTCCGGAGCTGTCCTCTACCAGGTTCAATCCGGCCAGTTTTTGCAGTTGCCGCCAATGTTCGTAATGGCTTAAGTCGCCAACTTCGGCAAGAAAACCGGCGGCAGTGATTACACCAATACCGGGTATGCTCAACAGGTAGGAGGCCAGGCCGGTGGCCTCTAAGGCCTGAGCCAGTGCTGCCTCTATCCGCTGGAGTTGAGTATTGGTAAATTCGATTTCGTCCAGGATGACTGATAATTTTACCCGGGCACCTGCTAGCCCTGCTGTGACGCCAATGGAGTTTCTAGCTGCTTCCTGCAGTGCTTGTGCTCGTTTGCCTCCTACTCGGTGGTTGCTGGCTACTTTCAGGTGCTCGGCCAGTTCTTCTGTGCTTAACCTGAGGATGTCCTCCGGTAGGGGAAGATGCCGGAGTATCCACCACGCAGCCATGCCTAGCAGGTTTTTGAACACAATGGGAAACTCGGGAAAATACTCGTCTAAAAAGGCTTGCAATCGATTCAGGGCACCGTTTAGTTTGCTGCGCTCTTGTTCCCTTGCGGTATACAAAGTTCGTAATTCGGCGTATACCCCTCGGGGTAATATGCAGTTTAAGAATCTCCCCTCCTGCACTAAGGCGGCTATGGTACCTGCATCTTTACGGTCGGTTTTGCTGGGGCTGTTATCATCCAACTCCTTGCTCTTTTTAACGTGGTAGGGGTTTACCATGACTACTGTATAGCCTTGCTGCTGCAGGAACCAGGCTAAGGGTTTCCAGTAGTGCCCGGTGGGCTCCATGCCGACTACAACTCTTTCAGCTTGTTCTTTTTGTTGGGCTTCCATGATTTTTGAGACTAGACGGTAAAAGCCTTCTCTGGTATTCTGAAAAGGGAATGGTTTGACTACATCAAGCCCTACAGGATTATAGATCCTGGCCCAATGTTTCTTCTTGGCAATATCTACACCAACCACAATCACATTACCCGTTACCAATGCCTTTTTCTTAGCCTTATTCACGTTCTCTCGACCTCCTGGTGATTTCAAAGGTTGTATCTTCAACACCTTTTTACCAGGAGGTTTTTTATTTGGCAACACCTACCTCACATTATTACAGGAATGCTTGCAAGACTTTGTGAGGAAAAGAAAGCCATAGCAAGCTCTGCATCGACCCCTTACCCCTTAGAAATAGTACAATAACATTCTAAAGTTTTTTCCGCTATAACATCCCAAGAGTAGTGCATATTCATTTCTTTCAAAGCCGCCTGCCCCAGTCGCAATCTTTCACTCGGGTTTTTGATTAAATAAATTAGGCTATGAACCCACTCTTGAATATCACCATATTTAATTAATAACCCTGTAACATTGTGTTGAAGAGTTTCTTTAAACCCACCTACAGATGTAGCAACAATTGCCTTGCCAAAGGCCATACCAGTAAAAAGTGCTCCACTCTGGGTAATGGCTTGATAAGGGTATACAAAAATATCCGCTGCTTGGTGAAATACGGGCAATTCCTCATTAGGAATAAATCTAAAATGGGAAACTACCGATTCATTTAATCCAAGGCCATCAATCTTTTCTTTAAGGCGCTGAATGTATTCTTTATCTCCATTACCTGCTATCATCAACCGAGCTTCTGGGCAATTTTCTGTTACTACCCTCCACACTTCAAGAAAATACTCCAGTCCTTTATAGGGCCGGATCGCACCAAAAAAGAGAACGATGGGTAAATCTTCCTGACAGCCTAATCTTGTACGCGCTTCCGCCCTTGTGATTTTAAAACTATCATGAAACATAGGACCGTGTGGAATTACCCAAATCTTGCTAGCTGGAGTTTTAAAGGTCGACACAAGTTGTTCCTTAGCTTCCCGCGTATGACAGATCAAAGCATCCATAAAGTCGTATATCCTACTGAATATAGGCTTATATCTTAGTCCTGTGTCATGGGGCAACACGTTATGTACAGTGTATACTAACCTAACTCCTCGTTTCTTCATTATTTTAAGAAACCATAGCTCTACGGGGACTGTTTGAACAAGTGGAAGCCATTCTATGTGTATAATATCAGGTCGTTGTAAAGTGAAGCGTAACAATAGGTTAAGAAGATTAAGAGCATATTCGAGTGTCTTAAGGCCCCGCCTGATAATTTTGTTGCGTATACGTAATTTGGCCACCAGGTCAATTAACCCCGCGTAGCGCCGTACCATGTACCTTTCAAAGTAGTTAATATCCAAGTGGAAGCTAATGGCGCCAAGATATGTGGATGCATTTTTAGCCTGTAGTGCTTCACACAAATACCGATCGTAGAATGGACTTATACATAATAGATCCATTACGAATACGTTTAATTGCTTTTCGTTCGAGATTTGTTGCACCTTTCATCCCTGCTTCCCAAAGACTTTATATTTCTTGTCGATTATCTTAAAAGTTCCCTTAAAGCTTGGTATCTAAAGGTAATAGTATTAAGACGTTTAGCCCACGATGGCGTTTTAATTATCCTGGCCCATGCGGTAAGAACGGCAATACGTAATTGAAAAGCCAAACACAAAATTCGGATGTAAGCCTTGGCATGCATTGAACCATAATGCTTGTGTATAAATTGTATATTTGCTTGCTGCATCTTTTCAGCGTATGCCCTTTCCCTTTCTCTTGAAGAAGTACCTCCACGTATGTGACTAACCTTTACATTTGGTAAAAAAGCGATTTTCCATCCCCTGAGGGAAATCCTGTAGCATAAATCAGCATCCTCGGCATAAAAGGCAAATCCCTCGTCAAAACCACCAACATCATCAAAGCATTGACGCCGCAAAACCAGAAAGGCACCATCTAAATAATGTGTTTTCTTCAATATCTTAGCGGAACGGATGTTAACATAAAAACGCATTTTCTCAACAATACTATTCATTGAATCTAAGAAAAGCAAGGTCCTAATGGCTTGCTGGACACAAGGTATAAAGCCCCAACTACGCTGCCAATTGCCACTAGGATATACTTGTTGTGGGCCTACAATACCTACCTCACTATGTGCTAAAAGGTATTCCACCAAAATGCAAGGATCATTATCCTTTATAAACTCTATATCTGAATTAGCAAGTATCACTACTTGAGATGACGCTGCCGACACACCTAGGTTAACTCCTGAAGAATAACTGTGTTGAGGGTTTTGTACAAACTTAATAGGGAATGAATATTCTCTTGGGTCGATACTCTCCCTTATATCGCCCTTACCAGGAAAACCATTATCTACAATAATTACTTCTTCTAAACAATTCAAACTCAAATAGGATTTTGCGGATGACAAAAGCTTCTTAATAAGCTCCGCCGTTCCGTAATTTATTACTATAAGAGCATACATCCTGTCAATACCCTCTTCTATAATAACGAGAGACCCGTTCCAATGACAATTCCAAATAAAATGCTCCACTCATAGCTAGTGAGAGGGGGAGCTGCTATCAACGTAAATAATAAATTGAAGCTCATACCCAAAATACTTGTCAACAGTACAACCCTTTTAGGATCGGACTCCCACTTCACCCTTCTCAAGCAAATTCTTAGGAAACTAACCCAACTCTTCAAAAACAAAAGCAAACCAACTATTCCTGTCGCATAGAAGGTATAAGCATAATAATTGTGGCTATAATCATTTTCTATCCAGCCTACCTGATTCCAAGAAAAGGGATTAACAGAATAGAAAACAAACTTTGCCCCTAGACCATGTCCAAATAGTATTTGAACGGGGTTTTGCATACTACTAGTCCAAATGCCTTTAAGCTCTTCAATTCGATCTAAAAACGACAAATCGGAAGCCGCGGAAAAAATTCCTTCAAATCTCTCAGTAGCAAATAATATTAAAGATGGTGATAGCACCATTAATAAGATTGTTATTAACAGTATTATCGAGCCAAGTTGTAGTATACGTTTCCATGATATCATTCTACGGGAAATGAAAACAAGAAAGGTGATAAAAGAAGTAAGTACCGTAGCAAGCCAATAGGTACGAGTATACGAAATAACTAAAGCTATTGACGATGAAATAAACGTTATAATCACAATAAAAAAACCTAAGGAATTGCTGCTACCTTTATATGAATGTGACAAAAGTATATAGGGTAAAGACATCGAAAAAAGAAGAGCACTAAAATATCCTCCACCGTAGAATCTTAGCTGCTGAAGATTATGAACTGATTGTAGAACCTTCGTATAAACTAGCGGAAATATGTCTTGGACTAACATTACTGTCCCTATACCCATGATGAGAAGCCACCATTTCCATAGTCTTTCTAATTCCCCAAATCCATACACATATGACACAGTTGCTGATACAACAAGCATCATAATTGGTGCGAAGCGTCTCGCCCACCAGATAATTTCAACACTGTTTGCCAAGGCCCATAAAAGACTAATGCCCCCGACAAGACCGAATAACCAAAAATATACTAACGGTTTGGGCATTTTTGCCCTAGAAAGTATCTTTATAATACTAGCCATCCCGGTAAACACAATGATTACCAGCGAAGTTATTTCGGGAATTCCTATACCAGCAGTTTTTGAACTAAATATTGAAATAAGAAAAGCTATTAGAAGAAAATATACCATGCCTAGCCCCCTATCACCGGTAAGACAGCTCAAAACTTGGGTTCTGGAGTTGGTCGAGTTGCCATTGATTAATGCTTATGGTCTTTGTTCTCTCTCGAGTTATGCTCATACTATTGACTAGCCTAAGCAATCCGGTTTAACTAAACTGCTGCCTGTTTTCCTGCATTTTTTCCGTCAGAAGCACAATCACATCATGTTGATGCCAGCCTATATTTAAGTTCATTTAATGGACCCCCAGGAAACTTTGTACAGGGCCTCCCTGTCCGCGTAAGTCTCGCTGGCAGAGATAGAAAACCCGATTTAAGTTAAAGCGGGCAAACGTAATGGGTCATGTGGTTCATTCGACCCCCAAATGGCTTTCATGTAACGCGCGCCACACGAGCCTCATTTTATCGCGTTCTAACCACAGCACCCCACCGAGGGCTATGACCAGGTAGACCACCCCTGCTCCCACAGCGCCCAACAACCAGCCATGTCCCACCAAGAGATTTCGCGCTGAAACGGCGGTTACAGTCGCGATGATTACTACGGTGGTTGACGAAATGAGCGCCTTTGTCGGAAATGTCCAGGGAACGTACTTCCAGCAACTGACACCGATAATCACAGCGTAAAGGAAATAGCTGAAAAATGTGGTATAAGCGGCGCCAATGTAACCGTACCATCGCACTATAATCAAGTTTAGAAGCACATTGATCCCCGCTGCAGCTAAACCCACAATCATCATCAGCCCAGTCTTATTATAAAGTTCCAGCGGCTTATGGGTGTACATGCCCACCTGCCAGGCTACGAACCCCGCGAGGACAACCGGCATGATGATATACCCTTCTCTAAACTCTGGCCCCAACAGAATCCTAGCGAGGTCGAGGCTGTAGATGTAGACAAAGCCCACCAGGAGAATGCCGCTCACTAGCAGAACTTCGACGATCGTGCCGATGGCTCTGGCCACCTGCTTTCGATCCCCCTTAGCCCAGGCATGCATCATGGAGGGGTAGGCAGCCAAATGAACAGGCGATACCAATACGCCAACAGCCCCACTTATCAGAGTATAGTTGGCGGCGTATATCCCCACTTCCGCGCTGCTCCGCAGCCAATGCAATACATAGCGGTCGCCAACGTCTAGCAAGTTCGCCGCGAAAAACCAGCCGGTGAAAGGTACGCCGTAGGCCAGGAATATTTTCAGCACGTTCCGCTCTTTGGAAGTCGGCCAGAATGCGCTTCCGGGCGTGCGCGGCTTGAGGCCAGCGGCCAACCACAAAGGAACCAGCAAGACACCCGTACTCAGAGCATGCCCCCACAGTAACGCGAGGGGGGTACGAGCGACGAAAAATACGAGTGCTAAGGTTATGGCTAGCCGTAAAACTGACTCGAGAACTCGAAATAAAGAGTATTGTTTGGCCAGCATCTGGGCCTGAAGCGCGGCAAGAGTCGTACCGGCCAAGCACGTCACCAACAGGACCGCAGCGCCTGATACAAGCAAACTTGCATCCCAACCATGCCGCCGCAAAACAAGCCACAGAAAAAACGTACCCGCCAAGATAGCCATCGTAATCAACCATAGGCCTCTAACAATCACACCTTTAACCAGTTCAGTGCTCTCTTCCTGCATCGCTTGTGGTAGAAATCTGTTTGTTGACTGCTGGAGCCACTGAGACAGTACTACCGCAAGAAGGCTTGTGACGCTGGTGACCAACACGTATTGGCCATACGCACTTGCTTGGAATACACGCGTGAAAACGGCAGCCGAGACAACGCTCACTACCGCCGGGAGCAGGGAGCCTGGGACGTAGCGTAACAGTTGGCGTAACATATTTTTGGTGCTGATTTCAGCGATTGGACTGCTATGCATTTTGCAAGCCTAAGCCGCCGCGCCCGACATTTTGCTTATTGTCTGGCCGCGGTCTGGCAAGAACATAATATTGTAGTGTAATAAAATCGTTGAACAGTCCCAGGGTGACGCTGTTCAAAGGACCAAGTTTGCGGCCTTTTCTATTGCGGGACCACCTCACAATTTCAAACCCCGCTACCTCGAAAAGGTTGAGAATTTCCAGGCGAGTAAAGAAGCGCAAGTGTGTTCTGTCCAAGACGCCTGCAGGTACATACCGAAACCTCCCCTTGACGAGCAATTCAAAAAGGACGGGTAGGTACCTAATGTTCGGAATTGACGCCAGGACATATCCGCTAGATGACAGCAATCTCCGAAGTTTTCTTAGCGCAGCCCATGGATCAACAAGATGCTCCAGAACGTCAGCACAGATTATAAGGTCGAACTGCCCTACCTGGAACGGAAGTTCGGCTTCCACGGAGCCGCACCATACCTCATCCATCTGGGTGCGCGCAATGGCGGCGTTTTCCGGCGTTATCTCAATTCCGGCGACATACGTCGCCCCTTTCTGGCGCAAGTACGGGGTGTTGTTTCCTTCCCCACATCCCACGTCTAGCACCGTTCGGTATCCGGACGGTACCAGGTCGATGAGGTCCTTCCGCTGGCCGCTATAATAACCGTCAGGCTTGCTTAATCCAATTTTGTTTAGCATTTCTTCACTCCTATGGCGTGTGAGTACATGTTACATATCCTTCGCAGCGAATCCCTCGCAGAACTCCTCAATATTTGGACTGCAGAGTAAATCTACGTTTGCGAGTATTCTTTCTTCAGGCCAGTCCCACCAGGCAATTTGTAGAAGTTTTTCAACGACGTGGTCTGGAAAACGTTGTCTAACTATCTTTGCAGGATTCCCGGCAACAACACAATATGGTGGTACATCACGGGTAACAACCGAACCGGCCCCGACGACCGCACCGGTGCCAATGGTCACACCGGAAAGGATGGTAGCGCCATATCCTATCCAAACATCGTTTCCTATCACTACATCACCCTTGGAGTGTGGGTGACCGTCTCGGAATTTGCCGGGCAAGTCGTTCATAATTCGCAATGGGTAGGTTGTCAACCAGTCGACACGGTGATTTCCACCTACAAATATAGTAACATCGCTAGCAATGGAGCAGTATTTTCCAATAACGACCCTGTTGNNTATGGGCCCCAATCTCTCCCCCCCCCCCCGCTTATTTCGCGGAAGAAATCGGCTGTCTTATATGCGCTTATGAAACGAAAAAGGAGCTCGCCTATGCGCTCGGCCACAAGTCGTTTGATACCCATGAGCCACCCCTTCCTCTTCTTTGCTTTTTAACGGTCTTTTAAGCTCACATATTAACGCCGATTCGGTTACATAGGCGAACCCGTCAAGGTTCACCCTGCTATGTCAATGGTAACATGCACACCGTACATGTTTATCAAGCGTTAGCTCGTTAGCGCCCCATACCACTTTTCCGCGTATTCCCGATACTCCCCGCTCTTTACCCGTTTCCACCAAGCCCGGTTGGCTGTGTACCAGGCGATAAGATCCGTAAGGCCCGTATAGAAGTCTACGCTGGGCTGCCATGACAGGGCGGCTTCGGTATGGGCCGGGTTGATGGCATAGCGCCGGTCATGGCCGGGGCGGTCCTGGACGAAGGTGATCAGGGTTTCAGGCTTGCCCATGATCTTGAGAATGGTGCGCACGATGTCCAGATTGGTGTGTTCGTTATTGGCGCCGATGTTGTACACCTGGCCGGGCTCACCCTTTTTCATGGCCAGGTCCAGGGCACGGCAATGGTCTTCGACGTGGATCCAGTCTCGCACGTTTAAGCCGTCGCCGTAGACGGGGATGGGCTGATCGGCCAGGGCGTTCAAGATGATGGTCGGGATGAACTTCTCCGGGTGCTGGTAGGGGCCGTAATTGTTGCTGCAGCGGGTGATGACCACCGGCACACCGAAGGTGACAAAGTAGGCCCGGGCTAAAAGATCAGCCGACGCCTTACTGGCCGAGTAAGGGCTGTTGGGTTTTAACGGGTTTTCCTCGGTGAAGGCCGGGTCATCTGGTCCCAGGGAGCCGTAGACCTCGTCTGTGGAGACCAGAAGGAACTTCTGCACCCCGTATTGTTTAGCCGCTTCCAGGAGAACCTGAGTGCCCTTAACGTTGGTTTCAATGAAGGGCGATGCGTCCAGGATGCTGCGATCCACGTGGGATTCTGCGGCCAAGTGGGCTATCAGGTCGAACTTTTCCTGCTCAAAAAGGCTATTTACCAATTCCCGGTCGGCCACGTCGCCGTGGACGAAGGTGTAGCGTGGGTCATCCTGGACATCGGACAGGTTTTCCAGGTTGCCGGCGTAAGTCAGCTTGTCCAGGTTGACGATGTGCCAGTCCGGGTGCTCGCGCAGGAGGTAATGAATAAAGTTTGAGCCAATGAAACCGGCCCCGCCGGTAACCAGAATTTTCAAGGTTGCCACTCCCATCTTGTTGTTAAGCGGTTTGGTATCCCTTCAGAGCCAGGTAACGTTTTAATGCTTCCTGCCACGGCGGCAGGAGGTAACCAATGGTTTCCTCCAACGGGAAAGGATCCAACACAGAGTTGGCCGGTCGTCTTGCCGGTCTCTTGTACTGGTTACTATCTGTTGGTGACAGGTTCACTTTCAACCCCGTGAAGTCGAATATGGCTTTGGCGAATTCATACCAGGTGGTTGCTCCCCTGTTGGTTATGTGGTATATGGCATAGGCTTGGGTTTCGATTAAATCCAGTAAAGCGGCAGCCAGATCTACCGTGTATGTGGGGCAGCCTCTCTGATCGGTTACCACGGTCATGCTTTGGCCCGCCTGGGCAAGCCGGAGCATGGTCTCGACAAAGTTAGGCCCTTTATGGCCAAAAAGCCAGGAAGTTCGCACGATAAAATAACGGCCCCCAACGGTTTCAATAAAGCACTCACCAAGGTATTTGCTTTCCCCATAAGCGTTTATCGGGTTTCGGTGGTCATAGATGCGACAGGGTCCACTCTTGGAACCGTCAAAAACATAGTCAGTGCTCATGTGCACCAAGGCAGCATCAACCGCCCGGCAGGCCAGGGCCAGGTTCCTGACCCCAAGGGCATTTACCGCCATAGCCAGGTTACGGTTTTCTTCCGCACCATCGACGTTGGTGTAGGCAGCGCAGTTGATGACTACCTCCGGGTGGTGAACTTTGAGGGCCTCTTTGACAGCAGAGCCGCTGGTAATGTCCAGTTCGGCGCGGCCCAGAGCAATGACCTTGTGACCACGCCTTAGGCATTCGGCCACCACGTCAGTCCCCAACATACCCATGGCGCCTGTGACTAGGATTCTCACCCGTGCTTGACCTCCCAGGAGTAGGGTATGGAGGGGGCATTGTATGCCAGGCGGTATTCGTCTGGCTGCTCGTAGTTATAGAGTTCCGTGGGGCAGTTAACAATCAGAGCTGTATCTTTCCCCTCGGCCGTGAAGCCGTGATACACAAGGGGCGGAATCTTGAGCAGCACTGGATTCAGATAACCCAGGTGGAATTCGTTCACCATGCCTTTGGTTGGGCTGTTTTCCCGGTTATCGTAGAGCACCACCTTGGCCATCCCGGAGACACAGACGAAGTGGTCCCACTGCAGCTTGTGGTAGTGCCAGGCCTTGATGATGCCCGGGTAGCTGGCGGTGACGTAAACCTGGCCGAACTTCTCGAATTCCGGCCAGTCACTGCGGAGCATTTCCATCAGGTAGCCGCGCTCGTCGGGGATGACTTTCAGGTTTCGCACCCGCACCCCGTCAATCAGTTGCATAATTTCGTCCTCCTTGCTTCAAGCCGACCGTGATCCTGGCCATCAAAAGCCACACCGCGGACGTTCGCAGTTGATCTAAATGGCAATCTGGCAATCGTCCCCCAGGAAAAGTCGCAGGGCGGCTCGGTTATCCTGGCTGCCGTCGATGCGGGAGTTCCGCCCGATAAGGCTGTCCTCGATGCGGGGGATGTTCTCCAGATAGCAGTTTTCCAGCACCACCGAGTGCTCCAGGCCGACGCGCTTGAGGACGGTGGAGTCCCCGATGGCGGTGAAGGGACCAATAAAGCAGTCTTCCAGGGTCACGTTTTTCCCGATAACCACCGGTCCCCGGATGGTGCTGTTTGTAATGGTGCTGCCTGGACCGATCTCCACCCGCCCGGTGACGCGGGATTTTTGATCGACCTCTCCCTTGATGTCCACGACAGTGTAGGCGTCCAGCACGGCCCGGTTGGCCTCCAGGATGTCGTCCTTTTTGCCGGTATCGAGCCACCAGCCCTCCACCTGGCGGGCGGTGACGGTTTGGTTCATATGTAAGAGTTCCTGGATGGCGTCGGTGATCTCCAGTTCGCCACGCCAGGAGGGTTTGATGCGGTCAATGGCCTGGTGGATGGCCGGCCGGAAGAGGTAGACACCAACCAGGGCCAGGTTACTGGGCGGTTCTTTGGGCTTCTCAATAAGGCGGGTGACTCGGTTTTCGCTATCCAGCACGGCCACACCGAACTGGCGGGGGTCGGCGACTTCCTTGAGCATGATCATCGCTGCCTGGTTTTCGGTTTGAAAGTCGCGCACGGCCTCGACAACCCCGCCCTGGATGAGGTTATCGCCCAGGAACATGAGGAAGGGCTCGTCCCCCAGAAAAGGCCGGGCTGTTTTTACAGCATGGGCCAGACCCAGAGGCTCTTCTTGAAGTATGTAAGTGATAACTGCACTAAACCGTGAGCCGTCGCCCAGAGTGTCTCTAACCATCTGGCCGGTTTCGGGGGAGATGATGACACCAATCTCTTTAACGCCGGCCTCGACGATCTGGTTAATCACAAAAAATAGAATAGGCCGGTTGGCTACAGGGATTAGTTGCTTGGCCGTGGTATACGTCAAGGGCCGGAGGCGGGTCCCTTTGCCACCCGCTAATACTAGAGCTTTCAAGCAGATGCACCTTCCTTCGCCACCATCCTGGTCATCTACGGACCCAGGGTTCACTACTTGTTTTCCATTCACCTAAGCGGTAAAACTTCCAGCCACTGCGCAAATTCCTTTAGCCCCTGACCAAAAACCGTATTCGGGTTATATCTCAGCAGCTGTTTCCCTTTTTCCACATCCGCCCAGGTCTGGGGAACGTCGCCGAGCTGCGGGGGGAGAAACTCGAGTTCTGCCTTTATTCCCAGGGTTTCCTCCAGGGCGCGGATCATTTCCATGAGGCTCACGGTTCGGTTATTGCCCAGGTTGATGACCTCGAAGGGCGTGGAGGTGTAGTCCATGGCGGCGCGGACGCCCTGGATGATGTCGTCGATGTAGGTATAGTCCCGCCGGCTGCTTCCGTCGCCGTAGACGGGTATGGGCTTTCCTTCCAACATCAGCCGGGCGAACTTATGTATGGCCAGGTCGGGGCGCTGCCGTGGGCCGTAGACGGTGAAGAAGCGCAGAACCACGACCCGCAGCCCGAGCAGGCAGTTCATTTGACAGAGCCGTTCACCACCGAGCTTTGTGAGAGCATACGGACTTATTGGCCTGAGATCTTGCTCTTCTTCCCGCCAGGGAACGTTCGGGTTGACTCCATATACACTGCTGGACGAACCGAATATGAACTGGGGGATATTCCGGGTGCGGGCGATTTCCAGCATGTTACGTGTACCCTGCAGGTTGACCTCCTGATAGTTGATGGGGTCCTTGAGAGAAGGCCGCACTCCCGCTTTGGCGGCCAGGTGCACGATGACGTCGTAATCCTCCCGCAGTTCAAGCCTCAAGGTTTCCAGGTCTCTGATATCGGCTCTGACCAGCCTGTAATTCGGGTTTTCCAAATGAGGTTTTATGTTGGCCTCCTTGATGGCCGGGTCGTAAAACGGGTCAAAGTTATCAATTACTGTTACCCGCCAGCCCTCGGCCAGGAGCCTGTCCACCAGGTGGCTGCCAATAAACCCGGCCCCACCGGTAACCAGGGCGTGCCGCATCATCTACCCACCCCCAAATATGTCAAACCCGCCAGGCGAGCCTCCTCCGGCTTAAACACGTTCCGGGCATCAACCAGTACAGGGGTACACATACGGCCGGCAAGTTCTTGCAGGTTCATCGAGCGATATTCTTCCCATTCGGTAGCCAGGATGAGGGCATCTGCCCCATCCGCCGCTTCATAGGGGTTTTCCACGAAATCGACATCGGTAGTCGCAAGCACCTGCCTCGCCCCCGGTACGGCCACGGGGTCGTGGGCGCGGATGTGCGCCCCGCGTTCCAGAAGGAGCCGGACAAGCTCCACCGCCGGTGACTCCCGTACATCATCGGTATTGGGCTTGAAGGCCAGGCCCCAAACCCCGATGGTCCGCCCGCGCAGGACTTTAAGGACCGATTGAAGTTTTTCCACGATGAGCAGCCGCTGGCGGGTGTTTACTTCGCGGGCGGCCTGGACAATGGGCAGGCTGTAGTTATACTCTGATGCCACCGCAATGAGGGCAGCGGTATCCTTGGGAAAGCAGCTCCCGCCCCAACCCAGGCCCGCGGAGAGAAAACGCGGCCCGATGCGGGAATCAAGGCCGATACCTCTTGCGACCTCGGTGACATCGGCCCCCACCTTGTCGCAAAGGCCGGCGATCTCGTTGATAAAACTGATTTTCACGGCCAGGAAGGCGTTGGCCGCGTACTTGATCATCTCGGCACTGGTGGGGTCGGTGGTTACCAGGGGCGGCAGGCCGTAGCCTTCGGGCCGTGGCAAAAAGGCCGGGGCATCGAAGGTCTGTTCCAGGATGGGCCGGTACAGCCGGCGGATGGTTTCCACCGCTTCTTCCCTTGCAGACCCCACCACAATGCGGTCTGGATAGAGGGTATCGTAAAGGGCCCGACCCTCCCGCAGAAATTCCGGATTGGAGGCTTGAAAAACCTCCGCGCTGGTTTGGCGTTCGGCCAGCACCCGCTGGATTACCTGGGCTACCCGGCGGCTGGTCCCAATAGGGACGGTGGACTTAACCACCACAGTGTAGGTCCGGTGGGGTTTGAACCCTTGGGCCGCCTCCCGGGCAGCTTCCTCCACAAAAAAGGTGTTGGCCTCACCGTTTTCTTTCTGGGGCGTGCCCACAGCTATCATGATCAGGTCGGCGTCGGCTACTGATGCCGGGGTATCGTTGGTAAATTTAAGGTTTGGCCAGGATTGATTCATCAACTCTTCCAACCCTGGCTCATGAATGGGGCTTTTGCCGTTTTGCAGTAATTCAAGTTTGTTCGGGTCTTTATCTACCCCTACCACCTCGTGCCCCAGGTAAGCCAGGGCCACACCGGTGGTGAGACCGACGTAACCTGTGCCGATGATCGCTACTCTCAAGAAAATTCCTCCCCTATCCGCCCAGTAACTTTTGAAGTATATCGCCCGGATAAGTTGATGGCCTGGTGTGGGTCCCTAATTTTGATTGAGAAGAGCCTCAACTCCGTGAAGGTTCCTCTCCTATGGCTCACTTATCGGCAATTTATCACTTGTTATTTTCCCACTCTCCATATCAGCCAAGGCCATGGCCTTTAATTGATCGAAATCAGGAAGAACTACTTTCTTTCGCGGGTGGCGGGCGTTACGCACTTCGTCCAATCTGGCGGAAAGCTGACGCAGGTATTCTTCCAGGCCGACGTCCAGGTACAGCTCGATAACCTGCATCACGTAGCCGGCATCGCGGAGGGTATAACCGGCGGTACGGATCTGCTTGCGGCCACGGCTCAGAAGAGGCAACCAGTGGGGCGCAAAGGGTTCGGTCCAGTCCACCGCCAATAGCTTGATCAGTTTTCTTTCCTCAAGCTCGGTTAAGACAGGTTTCAGCCAGAAACGCTGGGCGCCTGTCACATGGAGTATTTCCCTGCCGCCGGCATCCTTGTGGATAAAATGATACCTGCCAACCCGATGACTTTTCTCCTGCTCAAGCAGTTCCTTCTCCAAGCGTTGGCAGTAACCACCTTCCCAGGTATCAGCCAGGGTCTCGTCTCCTTCCTCCTGGGCTTCTGAGGTTGCCGCCAGTTCCGGCTGCTCGGGCCAGATGATGCAGGGGTTCTTCTGCCAGTCGGGACCAAGCTTGTCCTCGATCCGCTGCAGAAGCTTCTTTACGCTATTGGGTGAAAGATTAAACAAGACGCTGATGGCATTGCGCCCCACGTCCATGCGGGCCATGGTGGCTACATCCATCTCCAGGGGCGACAGCACCACCGCAGCGAATATAGTCTCGTTATTCGACATTTTGCCGGGTCCACCCCCCGGATTACTCTTTTGAAAGCAGGTTTAACTCGCTTTTAACGTGACGATTTAAATGTAGCGCAAAATGTTTACCACCTGGTGTCCTCCGCCGGGGAGAGCCAGGCCCTCTTCTTCCGCCTGCCAGGTAATGATCAGGAATCCACTGTTCCCTCCGGCAGGAAGTTCCTCCGGCCGGTGGGCTACCCGGTAGGGGATTCCCAGGTAATGGGCAGCCATTTTTAAGACTTCGAGGATATCATCCCTGGGACCGAAGAAAACCACTTCGGCGGGGGAATTGCCGGACTGATCGACGACTTCCGCCAGGGTCCGGGTAACCCGCTGGATTTGGTGGTAAGAACTTTGCATGTAGCGGTAGGCCAGACGGGTCTTCTCGACCATGCCCTGGGGGGTCAGTATGTAGCGCAGTGTTTTGCCGTTGACCCTCTCCAGTTTGACCAGACCCTTCTTGACCATCCGCTTGAGCAGGATATTGACCATGCCAGCAGAAAGGCCTGTCCCCTCCGCGATCTTGCGCTGGGATGTGTCGGCCTCTTTACTGAGATACGTTAACACCTGATATTGGCTTAACTCCATTCCTTGTTCACTCCGGAAGGTATTACAACTCTTAAACGTTTACTTATTAAACAGTATAACCCGTCACTGGTACGAGGGTCAATACCCAAAATCCAGTTCGCTGGAAGAATAACCATTACTTGAGCAGGAAACCCAGCGGTTCGACACCATTCCCGGTACTACAGGTTGAAGATCTCATCCTGGCCGGAAAACAGGTAGACCTCCATGTCCGGATCGCCACCCTTACTCTCCTGATTCTGCAGCGGCGGCCCCGGTAAAGCCAGCCCCTCTTGCAGCCTAGCCACCACCCGGTTGAGTTTTTCCTCCATCCTCCTCAGCACCGCGCCCTGGTTGTGGTAAAACAGGATGGCCTCCCTTACATAGGCGCTCCGCCTTTCCGGGGCCACGGCAGCCAGGATGGCTTCCGTCTCCGGGCACAAGCGCAGGGAAAACTTTTTGCCCGCCAATAGATCACCCCCTTGTCCGGCAGGCGCAAACCCGGTTGGCACCGGGGCGGGGTGCCTTTCCAGGAGTGTAACTGCCCGACGCTTTCCCTTGGTACCAAGGGTTGTCAGACAGGCCACGTAAAACAACCGCCCGACCAGCCTAACGCCAGGCCACAGCCTGTCCGACAACCTGTAGGGAGATACCCCTTGTTCCACTTGGTCCCAAACGTTCACGCCTGCCTTGCGCTGGGCAAATTCCTTTCCCGCTGCCGGGCCACCGCCAGGAAACCCCGGGTGTTGGCCATCTGGGCGTCTTCCACCAAGTGCGTGGCCGGGTGCAGGTCCTGTAAGGCCTCCGCCAGGTAGGTGCACCCGCCGCCCACCAGGTACACCCGCCAGATAAAGTCGGCCTGGTCGCGCCAGATGAGCCTGACTTTGTCCATGATCAGGCCGGCCAGGGCTTTCCTCGCCCGGTTGATTTCCTCGCCCAGGTCAAGGAACTTGCCGGTCACCACCGCACCGCCTTCGGCAAGCAACCGTCCCGCCCGGGCCGGGTCCAGCCGGCGCCCGGTCCGTTCGGTGAAAACCGCCAGTACGTGCCTTTCCAGGTCGTTCATTCCCTGATCTACCGTCCCGGAGAGGTCCGGCCGTAAGCGGAAGGCCTGTCCAGCCTCGAAGGTCACCACGTCCGTGGTCTTGTAGCCCATGTCCACCACGCTGATCAGCCTCCCGCTCCCGGCCACCTGGGCTAGAGTCTGGGTATCCAGGGAGGCGTACACGGCGCCGGCGGCCTGGGGAAATACCGTGGTCTGGTGAAAGCGTATAGACCGCCTTTCCCCGATGAGGGGCCCGCCCAGGAACTCCACCTCGGCCCGGAAGGTCTTGAGCATCTCTTCCATGGCATGGCGCTGGTGCCGGTAGTCCTCGTAGGGCAGCCCTGTGGCCAGGTGCACAGAGGAAACTCCTGCCGGCGCCAGCAGGGCCACCGCCGTGGCCAGCAGGACCCGGGTATTCTGGTGGCCGATCTTCCATGTCTCCAGGGTGAAAGAGGCACCCATCCCTCCCCGCCGGGCCAGATCGCCCACGAAGAACTCCTGGCCGTTCACCCTGACGTGCAGGCAGTCCAGGCCGGACTGTCCCGCGCCAAAGATACCTTCCATGGAACGGTCCTGGCCCGGTGCCACCAGCGACGGAAAAACCACACTCCGCTGGTATTCACTGATCGCCTTGGTGAAACCATAGCCCACGTCCACAGAAATAATCATCTTATTTACCCTCCTCTTTTCCTTTTTCTCATAACCTTTCAAATCCTCCGGCCTGGCGCTCGCGCTCCCGCCGCGCCCGCTCCTCAACCCGCTCCGCCTCCTGCAGGCTGGCCAGCTCGGCTTTCGCTTCCGCCCTCAGGCGTTCCTTCTCAAGGATGTTCCAGGCGGATCGAATCGTGCCACGTGTAAGGTCACTCTTGAATAAATGTTCCCTCTTCCGTTTAACTTGTGTGTGATTACCAGACGCGGACCTTACGACCACCTGGGCCACCCGGTCCCGCAGGTCTTGATAAGCCCTTTGCCATGCCTCATCGCCCCGGCCTTCGTTTTTGGTATACAACCTCGTTAACTCCCTTGTCGCGTTTTCGTAGGCTGCCAGCGTTTCAGCCATTTGAGGCCGTGACAGGATCCAGTCCGCAATCGTCCGGGCTTCCTCCTTCACTTGCGCCGGCATGTAAGCCAGCTTGGCCTGTCCTTTTCCGGGCATGATGTCTGTCAGGGCTTCGATCTTTTCAGCCAGGGCCTCCAGGTCCTGCTTGACAAACCGGGGCGGCAACCGTTCCCCTAGGGGGTCGGCAACCTGGGCCTCCAGTTCAATCCGTAGCAGGATCCGTTCCGCCCGGGCAAGATTCTGCTTGGCGGCCTCCAGCATGGTATCCCGGGCGACGGTCCGCTCCCCGGCCAAACGGGGACGCAAGGGGCCGAAGATTTCCTTGGCAACGCCTCTGCGAACATCACGGAGTTCCGCAGGAGATAATAGACCTGCCCGCCTGGGCGTACTGCCGGCTAACCAGGCAATAACATGGACGTGCGGGTGGCCTTGCTCCGGGTGATGAGCTGCAACCCACTTCAGGTGCTCATGAGCTATTCCAGTAGCTTTAGCGAACTGGGCCATAGAACGCCTGGTCAAGTCCTGCCAGGCAGCCAGGCTGGTTATACCCAGTTCCCTGGCATCATCCTCGCGCAGGCTTAACACCAGCCTCCACGAGGGGCCTGTTCCCCGGTTACCCACCTCTTTCATGGCCTCGGCCAGAAGCGGTGGCCGGTTCGGGTCCGGCCCAAAGAGGCCGGTGCTGCGCGGCCTGGTCCCGGCGTATTCAATGTGGGCGGCATCAGCCACCAGTTCGTCCTGCACGGGGACCCTCTCCACCCCCGGCCGGGAACCGATATACCTTACATGAGCCGCATCCTTTTTGGCGTGGTCGCTGTGCTTGATCTTGAGAAAGGGCGGCGCTTTAATCTTAGTCTTCATCCACTTGCTCCACCTCCGTGTTTTCCTTCATGCTCCGGCGCACCCCGGCCTTCGCCCGGGCCACGGCCTGGTCCCAAGCATCATCGGGGTCTACCTCGGTGAGCAGGTTCACCAGCGCCTTGGCCAGCCAGGCGGCCGTGCCGGCTGCTACCCCGTTATGGGCAATCATGCCCGCCAGCCGGTCTATGTGCGGCTCCATGACCCGCCTAACGGCATCCTCCACTACCGGAGCCCCCACCCGGGCCGATTCCCCGCGGAAGTATGCCTCTACAATCCGGCGCACTTGTTCCGCTACAGTAATGCCTTCCGCAGTAGAGGCAGCCCACAACTTAGCAAACATCGGCTTGTCAAATCTGACGCTTACCTGATGTGATAGCCTTGGCTCCATTTCATGTATCACCTCCGCCCCTCGAACAAGAACCAAAAATGAAACCAATATGAAACCGCCGGGAGCCTTGTTATTTAAGGCGTTGCCCCGGCTTTGCCGGGGCTGTGGTTTCTTCCTTATCCTGCATTACACGGCTACCTGGGCGCGCCCTCGAACCCCGGTCTTCTACCGGAGGTCGCTGTTCCTTTCCCGCCCTGGCCCTTCCACTTCCCCAGCAGGTGCCAGGGCCAACCACGCCGACCGGGTGGGTCGGGCAAAACCTCGGCCAGGATGCCGGCGCAGGCCCTGTCCAGTTCGTCGCTTCTATGGCGGTAGCCAGGCGGCCAGGTCTCCTTGTCACTTCCGGCAGGCAGCAAGTAGACAGCCAGATTTGACCCTTCCCCTTGTATTGCCGCCATTTCGGCGCAAATGGCTTCCCATGCGGCGGCCACCTGGCGTCCGGCTTCCTTTTCGCCCATCATCACGTAGCGCACCCTTTCCGGGGCTACCGGCGGGAGATTGCCTGCCCTTAACCACGCCACCGCCCGCTGGATGCGGTGGGCCTGGGGCAGCACCACCATTATCAGATCAGCGTCCAGCCGGTCCAGTTCAGCGCGCGGGTAAGCGCCCAGGTCGGCCACCACGTAAGCGTGCTGCCTGGCCCGCACCAGGTTGCGCGGCGCTGGGTCAGCGCAAACGTCCAGGTTAGGCAGCCACCCGGCGGGGTTCTGGTCCAGGTCCATTTCCGTAATAAATCCCAGGCTGGGATGCTCCCCCGCCTCCACCAGCACGGTCCGGTATCCCTGCCTGGCCAGGTAGCCGGCCAGGGTACAGGCCACTGTCGTCGTGCCCACCCCGGGGGCCACGCCGGCCACTGCGATCAGCACCGGTCGCTGGCTGACCGCCACCCGGCGCTCCACTACGCGCTCTCGCAGTTGCTCCCGCCGGGAGGCCCCGGAGGCCAAGGAAGGATCTAGCCACAGCGCTGCGGAGGCTAGCTTCGCAGCAGGGCGGTCCATCACCGATTCCAGTTCCTCCAGGTCGGTCACCACGTCGTATACCCCGGCCTGCACTATCCCAGCTACCTCCGGGTCCCCCGGCACCCTCCCCGGGGCCAGCAGCACAATCCGGACATTTGGCCGCGCCAGGCGGTAGCGCAGGACGGCTGGCCCCAGCCCGGGACCCGTGTCGATGTCAAGGAACAACAAATCCGCCGGCACCCGGGCGGCTTCTTCCAGCGCCAGTGCTCCCTTGCCTCCTTCCGCGATGCGTAACGGGGCCTCGCCCTTCCCCCGCCGCCGTAGGCAGGCGGCCACGGCCTGGGCGGCCTCCCGCCCCACAATCGCATACGCACTCACTCTTCGTCCCTCCCTCGGATATAAAAAGGCCACCTTCCTGACAAAAAGGAAAGTGGCCTCATACGGCATACCCCTAGTTATTGTCGCAACAATTTCGGAAGTAGTGCTTCCCGCTAGTGCCCTCATAAGAGCCCGGGCTTGTTCCCTTTCAAGTATTCCAGCAGAGCATTCTTACTGAATCGCCATTCCCGACCGATCCTCCTGGCCGGGAGCTTTTCCTGTTTCACTAAACCGTAAAGCGTAGTACTACTCACCCGCAATAACTTTGCCGCCTCTTCAAGGGTCAACACCTCAGGTTCCGCCTCCCCTGCTATGGCCGCCAGTACAGTATCAATACGTTCAACATCTTCACCCTGGTAGAACTCTTCGCCACAATCGGCGCACCTATAACCCTTAACGCCCTTAATAACAATAGTATATCCCTTATAGCTACGTTCTAAGTCTAGCGCTGTAGGTTCCATTTTTCCATTACACATTACGCATGCCAAGTTAAGAACGCCTCCTTTTCTTTACTCCTTCAACATCTTGCCATACTTCCTCGTCAAAGCGACAAACGGTAACAATAATCGGTAGAGGTTCCGATAAAGCGACTACTACATAGAAGGGAATACCCTTATCATCCCGGCCTTCCAAAAGGAGCTTTTTATCTCCCTTCTTTGTCTGTGTTTCTAAAACATGACCTTCCGCGATTGCTTGCAGGACGTATTGGATAAGCAGGTCACGTTCTCTCATGCGCTGGTTGGCATGACGGCTTACCAAATATTTTTTCTCACCGACCTGTTTTTGTAACCACCCTAAATCCTTCATCATATTGCCTCCCCGGGACAATCCTATTATACCATAAGATGCCGTAAGTTAACACAAGATAATAATAAAATATTTACCTTCTTCAAATCCCCTTGTGTTTTTAGCTGCCCAAATGAGAACTCAGTGCATATGGCGCTCGGATATAAAAAGGCCACCTTCTTCACAAAAAGGAAAGGGGCCTTCAAGATATTACCGTTATCAGGGTAAATGTTTGAAATCCCTCCCTACTTCATAAAAAATACTGCAACGGGTTTTGATAATGGCCGATAAACCGTATCTCAAAGTGCAGGTGCGGCCCGGTGCTTAGGCCCGTGTTTCCCACCCGCCCGATGGGCTGTCCTTCCTTCACCTTTTCTCCTGTTTTTACCGTAACAGCACTTAAATGCCCGTAACGCGTTTCATAACCACCACCCTGGATGACCACATAACGCCCCAAGTTGTGATCGTTACCTGTTTCCTGTACCGTTCCCTCTCGTGCGGCCTCTACCACCGTACCTTCGGATGCCGCTATGTCTAAGCCTTGGTGTACTTCTGGCACATGGGTGACCGGGTGCACCCGGAGCCCGTATCCGCTACTTACCGCCGCCGCAGTATCGTAGCCCGGTAACGGCCAGGCCCAGCCCATTGCCGGCCTGGCCGTCCACCCGGGTGGCGGCTTGATACCCCCTTCCCGGAAGGCCTGTAGATACCTCCTTGCCTGGTCTTTCTGTTCCCCCGTAAACCCCAGCCTGCTCATGACCTCGCTAAAAGTACGCAGGGTATACCAGACGTGGGTTTCCGTCCAGGTGTGGCCCTGGCCATCGCTGTGCACTTCCACGCGCTCGTGGCGCTCATGCCACTGCCGCGCCAGTTCACGGGCGGTTGCCTCGCTGACGCCGCTAAAATCCTGGTCATGTAATACCGCCCATGCCGCTGCCACCTCATCCCAGGGGATAGCTATCCCGTCCGGGTCGTCCCTCGTTTTAGTCGTCTCGGCCACCTGGTTGGCGGCGTTAAAAAAGCTCCCTATCCTTTCCGCCGTCACCAGGGGGATCTGTGCTACCAGCACCGGAAGGGAGAG
Source organism: Clostridiales bacterium PH28_bin88 (assembly GCA_000987045.1). Classification (GTDB taxonomy): domain Bacteria; phylum Bacillota; class PH28-bin88; order PH28-bin88; family PH28-bin88; genus PH28-bin88. Next base: position 44,683 of record LAKY01000001.1, read on the forward strand.
GACCAGGGCCAGGAGTAAAAGGATTACTGCGGTAAAAAAACCGGCCAGCTTCTTTAGCGCATCGTCACCCACCAGGGCCTTGGCCATGGAAAGCCCCAGTTTTACTACCCATGCCGGCATTAACCAATCACCTCGGCCTCATGGGGGGCGGCCTCAATCCGAACCCGCACCCGCTGGTTTCCGGCCAGCAATAAACCTTCGCCGCGTTTGGCCCCGGCCAGCAGGTCCACCTCGGCGTCCGACAGCCGCAAGAGTTCCCGCAGGGCTTCCAGGTCCCGGGACTCCTGGCGCATTAACAGCTTGCTGCTGGCATTGGTAACAACCGGCTGGCCCAGCCGGGCGAGCTCCGGGGCCAGGAAGTCCACCACGTTCTGGGTAATCACCACCAGGCTCCCCAGGTACTTACGGATACGTTTAGACAGATCGCGTAAGAAACCGAGGGCCTGCGGGGTCTGGGGGTCGGCCAACAGCCAGGCCTCGTCCACCACCAGCACCGTCCGTTTGCCGGTGGCCTGCCCTTCCCGCACCACATCCCAAGCGTAGCCCAGGATGTTGAAATACTGCGCCCGGCGCACCGTGTCGCTGGCATCGGTCAGGTCGCGGATGTCCAGCACCGTAAAATCGCCCACCGGCGGAATGGTGGTCTGCCCGGCCCAGAGGGCGCTGTCGGCGCCTTCCGCCGCGCCCTTTAACAGCACCGCCAGCCGTTCCGCGCCCGCCGCCTTGACGTGGCGGTATACGTCCGCCACCGTGGGCCAGGTATTCACGCTTGCCGGGTCGGTATGCCAATCCACGCCGTAATCGCGGTAGGACGCCAGGACGGCCTCGTCCAGCCGGGCGCGTTCCAGGTCGTCCAGCCCCGGCAGGTAGAGCTGGAAGAAGGTCTTGACCCGCTGCAGGTGGGCGCTCAAAGGCCCCCGCACCGTAAAACCTTCGTGCATGTCCGTCTCATCATCTTCGTCATCCACCGCCGGGTCAGGTACCGGCCGTACCTGCAGCGGGTTGATCCGGCCGCTGCCCCCGGCGGCGTTGATCCACGCCCCGCCCAGCGCCCGGCAGATCCGCCGGTATTCCCGCTCGGGGTCCAGGATGAGGATGCGGGCGCCCAGGGCGTATTCCCTCAAAAGTAGGACTTTACTTGCATAGGACTTTCCTCCCCCGGAGGTACCCAGGATATTTATGTTAGGATTGGTGAGACCGGACCCCTCGGGCGGGTCCCACCTGTCTACCAGGACCAGGCCGCCGTCCGCATCCCTGGCCCACACCACCCCCCTGCCGTGGTTCAGGCCAGAAGCTACCCAGGGGTAGGCCGCGGCAATGGTTTCAGCGGGCATTTCCCTGCCGCCAAGAACTTCAATGTCCGGGGGCAAGAGAGCCCAAGGCCCGGCCGCTTTCAAGGCATCCTCCTGCCGGTAGACCGCAGTCCTGGCACGCATGCCGACGGCGGCGCAGGCTGCCTCCACCTGCCGGGAGCGCCGGGCCAGTTCCTCCTCGTCGGGGGCCAGCACCAGGATGACCACTGCCACCCGGTACACCTTCTGGGCCTCCTGGTCCACCTTTTTTAATAACAGCTTGACGTCATCCAATGATTGCTGCCAGCGGGACAGGGCCAGGGCGTTCCCCCCGGCTGCCAGGCGGCTGGTGTATTCCTGAATGCTTTTATTCAGGGCCTTCAGCATGTCCAATGGTTCGGTGGGCACCAGGTGGATGCTGGCCACCACCCCGGGCATGTTGCAAAGCCTGGAAAGCCAGGCCGGCCCCACCCGGGGCGGGTAGTCCAGGATGACCAGTAACCGCGCCGCCTGGTCGCCGAACATGATCTGCCGGGGTTGAAACCCCAGGGCAGGCGGGGCAATCAGGTCAGTCAAGGCCATACTCCATCACATCCTTCGCCGTGGTATAGACCGGCGCCACCGCCGGGATAGCGGCCCGCTCAAAAGCCGCCTGGGCGGGGTGGAAAAAGCAAAACAGGAGGTCCAAAACCTCCTGGTCGCTACAAAGGTGTGCCTGCAACTCCGCCCGGTTCAGCGCAGCCACTAACTCCATCATTCGGTGCAGCAACTCCTCCCGGACTCCCTTGTTTTTTCCGTCTCCGGTAACGAGCAGGTAAAACCGGCGCTCCATGGCCGCGGCGGTGGCCGCCAGGCCGCGCACGTAATGCACGTAACCGCGCAGGATTGTTTTCCGGCTCCCGTCAACCTCCACCAGTTTCGCTTCCAGGCCGGTAATGTAGGCGTCCAGGTCGATGGGCCGGGGGACGGCGCAGACCTGCACCGCCCCGGGCAGGGCCTGGATCACCTCGTGGAGGGCTGCAATGCGCCGGGCTCGCTCCGCCTGGGATAACAGGGTAAAGGCCGCCGGTTCCACCCGGATAATCGCCACCAAGCGGTCATCGGAACGCCTCAGTATACCGTTGGAAACGTCCCGCACCGGCAGCCAATACTGCACGGTATTCCCGGCAGGAGTGGGGGTACGGCTTTTATGGGTGGTTTTAGCCGACCGTTTTGTCTTGATCACTTTCGGTAAGGGTAGCTTCATAACGCACCACCTCTCCGGTAGTAGTAGACACGGGGCATTTTGGACCACTGCCTGGCAGCCTTCAACTGGCTGTAAAGACTGAAGCCGCTGATGTCCTGGTGAACCAGCAGGTAGGCGGCCCCCAGGGGCAAGACGAACAGGAACAATCTGGCAAACAGCTTTGGTGCTACTGCCAGTGGCAAGAACAGGGCGACCGTTTGCAAGAGGGCGCCGGCCGCGCCGCCGGCCACCACCGCTCCCAGTTCCGGCAGACCAAAGCCGGGAAAGATCTCCATCCGCGCCGTGACGGCGCGGGGAACCAGGTAATCTTTCACAAGCATCTCTCCCTTCAGAATGGCATCCTGGTCATCAGTCTGCTAAGCGCCACATAGCTGGCGGTGTGCCCCACTCCCCCGGCAATGCTACTAATACCTGTGCTGTAGGCGTAGTTCCGCAAGATGACAGGGGTACGCACCGCCACCCAGAGGGTGGCCACAAACAAAAAAGGGCCCATGTTGGCCTGCACGCTGTTCCAGGGCGCGGGCGCCACCAGGAGCGCAGCGCCCATGTAGAGCAGCAGCATCTGCACCGCCTGCGAGGTGCTGACCACCATTACCTCCCTCCACCACACATCCGCCATGCCGCCGCCGGAGATATACCCCAGGGCTGCCAGGGGCGAAATGATGGCCGCCAGGGTGATCTCGATGGTCCTGACCAGACCCTGGAAAAACACCAGGATGAGCAGGATGACCGCCGGGATGGTCAACAGCAACATCCAGATAAAATTACTGGGATCGGCGGCGTACGCAAAAAGAGCTCCCAGATCCAGTTGGTCCAGTCCCACACCCAGGCCGGCGTGAGCTACTCCGGATGCGAGAGAATTTCCCACGAAAATCATCTGCCTGGCCACCCACGGCCCACCGAAAATGGCCGCGGCGGCCATCACCGTGCGTTTCAAAAGTGCTCCAGGGTCGGTGGGTGCCCCCTCCGCCCGCAGGCTGGCCATTTGCAGCGCCTCCCAGGCAACCCTTAGCGCCAGGAGCGCCGCAGCAATTCCATGAGCGCCGGCAATGAGGTTTTGCGCCCAGGGCTGGTAGGTCAGGTCCCGCAGCGCCCCGGCACTGCTGAAAATACTTAACAGCCAGTTGAGCGGGGCCAGCATGGAACTCACCAGCCACGTCAGCACGGCGGTGGCAATCTGGATGGCCCCGTCCTGTAAAGCTTGCAGCATAAACACTCCCTCCTCGTTCGCGGCGCGGCGGGTCAATACCCTACCGCGCCACTTTTTTTGCCGGCATTATCAGAAGGCGCCCAGCACCGCTATGGTAATACTACCAGCGAGGATGACAATCACGCCGTAGATGAGCGCGTTTTTCAGCGCCCGGGCATGGTGCATGGCCGCCATGTCGTCCTGAGCGGTAGCCCGCATCAGGGCATGATACCCCACCGTCAAGGCCGTAGCCGGGACGGCCAGGGCCACCACCCAGGTCAAGGCTTGCTGCAAGAACGAAACAATCTGAAGGATGAAAGCGGGCATGATTTTCACCTCCTCCCGAAAAGGTCTTTGTCCACTCTTGCACTGGTAGCTGCCCTGTTTCTGTCCCGGAAAACCGGTGTAACGCCGGGAACATCCCCCCGGGGTACCCAGGTGGTTACCGTACCAGCCCGAGCAATTTTATGTGGAGTTTCCTGTGTTACCTTAAAGGCTGAGCTGGCTGCCGGCCAGGCCGACAGGTCCATCAGGGGAAGCCTTGCCGGGAACTGGCCGGCCTGTAAGAGCAGGGCCTGCCCGGCAGGCCAGCGTAACACCTCGTCAGGGGTCAACAGCGCCCGGCTGGTGGCCCCTTCCGTGCCGCCGCCGGTCTTTCCCGGACGCCGCTGGACCGAGAGGGTGCGCACCGTATAGGTACCCGCCTTGGCGCTGATAGCCCGGGCGGTGTCATTGTCCGCCGTTCTCAAGTACACCCAGGTATCGCAGTTACCCAGCACAATTTCCGCCGCCTTTTCGCCGTAAACATGGGCGATCTGGGCGATGGCCTGCACCGCCAGCACAAAGCGGATGTTCCGTCCCGCCGCCACGGTGAGTTTCTCGGCCATGGCGGGGAGCTTGCCGATGTTGCCGAACTCCTCCAGGAGGAACCAGACGGGTACCGGTAATTTCCCGCCGTTACCCCGCGCCACGTGGGCCAGGGCGCTGTAGGCCTGGTTGAGATAAAGGCTGGCGATGTAGCGCCTGGCCCTGGCTTCATCGGGCATCAAGAGGAAGATGGCCATAGGTTTGGTGCCTGCCTCCGCCGGGTCATGGTCGGATGCCGCGCACATCCAGGCCACACCCGGCTCGCCCCACAACCGCAGGTGGGCGGCGGTACCGGTATAGATGCTGGACCTGGTCCGGCTCTCGCTCAAGGCTGCCGTACCGTAGGCCAGCCGGGCCGGGTGGCTGGACGGCAGGCCCTCGAACCAGGCGTCCAGGGACTCCCCGCCCCGGTGGCCCAACTCGGTGAGCATGCGGAAGGCCGTGGCCATGTGGCGGGCCTCCGGCGGGGCCTCGATGGCCGCCGCCAGGCACAGGGCTGCCGTTAGGGACTCTTCCGCCTGGGGCCAGATGGGGTCCGTACCCGGCCCCTCGCTCCAGGCCAGGATGTGGCCGATTTCCCAGGCCAGCCTGGCGGCTTCCTCCGTGTCCCCTGCCTCGTGTGCCGTGGCCACGGCAGCCAGCGGGTTCCAGCGGTTGCCCCGGGCCGGGTGGAGGAGATCCAAGAGCACCACGCGGTATCCCTTTTGCCGCAGCCATCCCGCCGTGTGGGCGTGGATTTCTCCCTTGGGGTCGGTGAGGATCATGGATTCGCCGGCCTGTCCCAGCACCCAGACAGTGGGCATGATTACCCGGCGGCTCTTGCCGCTCCGGGTAGCCCCGATTACCAGTACGTGGGGGTTACCAACCTCCGGCCTGGTCAACCAGGCCTTCTTCCCCTCCGACCCCACCACCACCCCGGACGTTTCCGGGCGTTTACAGGAGACCGGCCGCAGGGTGGCCTTGAGTTCGCTTTCCCGACGCCACCGGGCGCTGCCGTGGGTGGCTGTGCTGGCCGGCCGGGGCTCCTTACCGGGCCAACCGGACCGCCAGGCCCAGCGCAGCAAAGGGAAGGCCGCCAACAGGAAAGGCAGTTGGGTCAGCCAGAACCCTGGCGGCCTGTTCTTCCAGAGTTCAAAGGTCAGTACCGTGTAGTTGATCTGCTGGCTGCCCGGCGCCTTGTCCCCCAGGTATCGCCATACCTCCCCCCAGGTCATTTCGGGCTTGAGCGGCGGCCAGATGGTCCTGGGCAGCATGTACAGGGTGGCAGTGAAGAGCAGGCTTAACATGGCCAGGCCGGCCAGCACGTGGGTGACCAAAAACCGCTGCCACGTGAGGATCTGCTTGTTAAACAGCCAGCGGATAATGAGAAACCACACTACCGGGCTGGCCAGTGCTGCGACAAAGATTAAAGGCATTAAGACTCACTCCTCTCCAACATGGTGGTGCCGGGGCCCGCTTACGTGCCCCGGCACCCCGCGTACCCTTTATCCCTGCCGCGGTTTGGCGCCGAAGTTGACGCGCCTGGCCACCACTTCCAGCACGCTCCTGGCATTGACGGCCCCGTCCTTCCACCTTCGCTGCCGCAGACTGCCTTCCACCTCCACCTGCTGGCCCTTCACCAGGTGGTTGACGCAGGCCTCGCCCAGGGAGTCCCAGGCCACTACTTTGATGAAGTCCACGTCCCGCTCCCCATCACCGCCGGCATAATCCCTCTCCACCGCCAGCACAAAATTAGCTACAGTCTTGTCTCCTGCCTCCCGGGAAACAGGGTCCCCGGCCAGCCTGCCACTCAAAAGTACTAAGTTCATTTCAACAGCCTCCTTTCCTTTACAAAAAAAGAGCCCGCTGCCGGACTCCTAAAGCTTCAACGTTCAGTCTCTTTGATACCGTATTCTGAGCGCCTCCAGGGCCACCTGGCAGTTGGAGGGGTCCAGAATGTAGAAAACGTCATGGACCTTGGCCTTCCAGGCGTGGCCGTTGAACAAGGTGGCCGCCAGCCTGATCAGGGCCTTCTCCCCACTGCTCCACGGCCTGGCGGCCTTGAGGAGGGCATCAAAGGCGATCCTGCGCTGGAATACATAACCCTCTACCGGTTTGTTCAGGGCGGCCAGGACGTAGAGGGCGGCCCGGTATTCCCGGTCGCTGGAGGCGACCCCGGCTCTCTCTCGCAGTTCCGCATATGAATTCTGGTGTTCCGTGTCCTTAAACCACATGGCTATTCGCTCCTTTCTCCCGTGGGGTCGCTTACTTTCATCTCACCGGCGGGGCCGGGAAGGGTATCTTCCTGCTCCTGGTCCTGGGTCCACCACTCCATCCACCTTTCCGGGTACAGCGCCCATTCCTCGGCCAGTTCCCACACCTTTAATTCCTTTTCAAGATGTTCCTTTTGTTCCTCAAGCTGTGTAATCTGTCCCTCCAGCTGTTCGCATTTTGCTTCCAGTGCCAGGTATTCCGGCTCCTCTCTTCCGTCTTCCGGCAGTTCATGCGTCTGGTCGTATCCCGCCATCTGGTCGTAGAGGTGGTCAGTCTCCTTCAGCAGACGTTCTATTTCCTCTTCCAGCTTGTAGATCTGGTCCTCCAGTTTGTCGGCGCCCATGATCCTCTTTTCCCACTGCACCTGGTCCATGGGTGTGTGACTGCTGTTGCGGTCGATTTCATATAAAGCCCGGGCGAGAATTGCAAACGCCCGCCGCTCCTCTTCGGACTCAAAAACGACTTTCATATGCTCATCTCCCTTCGTAAAGATTGTATTACCGTCGTTCCGTATTTCATGATAGTCAACCAGTGGATTTTCCCCAGGCTATTTCCGCCAGGATATCCGGCGGCCACGGCACCCGGAAGCTCTTCAAACAGCCCTGACAGACGATCACCGTCGGTGAAAAATCACGTTCCTTGACAAACTGCTCATTTTCCACGTCCACCAGTCTGGGGTTGGCCGCCCCGCACTCCGGGCACCGGAAAACCGTATTCACCAGCCGATTATTCCCTCATCTCCCTCCCTGGATGGGCGGGGCTGCCTATAACAGCCCCCGCTCCTTCATGCTCGTAAACCTGCCGTCGTCACCGATTACCAGGTGATCCAGCACCTCGATCCCCAGAAGCCGCCCGGCCTCCACCAGGCGCGTGGATAGCTCCACGTCCTCCCGGCTGGGCTTGGGGTCCCCGCTGGGGTGGTTGTGGCCCAGGACCACCGCCGCCGCGTTGGACAAAATCGCCGGCTTGAACACTTCCCGGGGATGCACCGGGGCCGCGTTCAGGATGCCCACCGCCGCCACGTTGATGGCGTTCACCTTGTTCTTGTTGTCCAGGCACATCACTACGAAATGTTCCCTGTCCGCACCCGTCAGGAAATCTGCCAGGATGCTGGCAGCGTCCTCCGGTCTGCAGACCTTGTTGGTGGCAAAGGTTACTGACCGTTCCTTGACCATTTGCACCCGCACCACCTGTACGCGCTTCCTCCCTGCCTGCTTCTCACCGCTTGACTGTTGCGCCATTGCCTCGCTCCCCCTTCGTGTTTTTTGAACTGGCCTGCCGGCCTTGGAGGAACAAGGCCCTGGCGCGGGCGGAAGGGCAAGGGCCGACCAGAGGGAGGGGCCGGGAGGGATACCGGACCGCAGGGAGGATATGCTCACGGCCTTCACCCTTGAACTTCCGGGGTGCCCGCGCCGGTATAATCCGGAACGAGCCGGCAGAACTTTGTTGCGACGCGCCAGCGTCGCCTCCTTTTTTCCTGTGGCAACCAGGTCCAGCCAGAGAGGGGCTTCAAATTGAGGAACCAGGTGCAGCGGGCTGCTCCTGGTTCCACCCGCTGTCCGTCCAAGGCACGGTGCGGGGCAGGTCTTTTTCTGCCCTGCACGGTGCCCGCCCCGGTTACAGCCGGCAGGGATTAAGGGTCCCTGCGGGCTGCCACCACCCTTGAATCAAAAAACCAGTGGTAGCGTGACGCTACGACTGGTTTTCACCTTTTCCATCTGATTTACTGAAGGGTAATAGTTTTCATCGCCGGGGATGGTGGTCAGACAAAATGCCGGCGGAAATCCTCCTCCTGCAATAATTGTGTCAGGGTTTTTTCAAAGTAAGCCTTGTAGTCCATGATGACGGTACCCTTGTCCAGTTGGGCCTGCACTGAAAGCATGGCCAGCGTCACCTGCCTCCTGGTGGCGCCAAGTTTATTAGTGTAATACTTGATTACCTGTTCGGGGTCAGAGAAGTCAATCTGTCTTTCTGTCCGTCTTTTCTGCCCGGCATCTCTCCCTTGACGGATGGACTGACTGACTGACGGATCTTTCTCCCCTGGGTATTTTTCATCTGGGTATTCTTGATCTGGGTATTCTTCGCTGTTCCCACAGACCACCCGGCCTGTTCCCTCAGAACACCCTGGCTGGTCTACCAGACCACCCGGGGTGTTCTCACAGAGCACCCCGCCTGTTCCACCAGAGCACCCGGGCTGTTCCTGGAGAACACCCTGATCTCCGCCGGGATGAGGAGATACCGGTGCCGGCGCCTCCCTCCTAGGCGGCGGTCCGTCTGGTCCCCGTTCAGGCACGGTAGAGGGACGAACCAAGGTATAAAGATTGGATGTCTGGAAGCCGCGCCCGTCGTAGCGCGCCTCTTTGACCAGTAACCCTATTTCCGTGAGTATATCAATGGCCCGCCGGACCGTGCTTTCCGAAAAACCCACGTCCGACGCGATGCGCGCGTGGGTGGGAAAGGCCCGGCTGTCGTCGTCCGCCCGCCGGCACAAGTAAACAAATACCGCCTTGGCATAGCCGTTGATATCCCGCCGGTCATAAATCTCATTGGGAGCCTGGAAAAACTCCCGCCGCCAACCCGTCCTGATTTTGTCCATAACCGCTCTCCCTCCTTTCTCCGGTCAACTGGCCCGGCAAGCCGACCGTTTTCCGATTTGGACAATTGTGATCTCACCGATTAGTAAGTCCACCCATAAAAAACTCTCCTGGTAACGTCCAAAATGCACGTTAAAGAACCTGTCGTAAAGGCCTGCAACTGTGCCTTGTCGAAAAGGTTTGTTCTTACCCCGATAGTGAAGCCTGATCTGGTCTCCGGTCCTTAATCGCTGTCCTGTAACCACCTCAATCACCGCCCTGTGATCTTCCTTGCCGCAAACCTTTATAGCTTTCAGCTCATAAGTCCATACTTCGCCCTTAACGATGCCCGGTTAATATTGAAGGGGGCAGCCACCGGCCAGGGCGGCTAACCCCCGTTAGAAATTACCTGCTGTCCCTGATTCGCACCCTGATCTGGTCATAGAGGTCTCCCCGGATCACCAGGGTGAGCGGCACCGTTACTGTCTGCGGCGCCACCGAGGTTCTTTTGATTGTGGCTGTGACGGGATATGGCCCGTCCGGTGTTTTGGCGTCCGTGAGGTAGGGTGCATGCCAGGTGTTGGTCTTGTGGTCCCGGGCCGGTGTTTTCTGCGGCACCAGGGTGATCTCGTCCCCCCAACCAAACCACTTGTTATCGGGGAACCGGACCTTCACCTCTTCCGCGTAGCCGCTGGTCTCTACGGTAACGTGGATGCGAAAACCGCTTAAAGCCGGGTTGGGGGCGATTTCCCCGGAACCAGAAAGCGGCATCACCACCGTCAGCGTCTTCCACGTCCAGTCGGACCACAGGGCCGGCGAAACGCCATTAGGTGAGTTATCCCGCACCCGGAGGCCGATGCGGTAGATGCCGGCGCCGCCGTCCCCCCAGCCGGTATTAGCAAATACCCGCGGCGGGAGTTGGTTGTGGTACTCGCCCAGCACGTGACCGTCCAGGGTGGTCACTTGCCACACCCTCTCCGCGATCCTTTTGCCCTCGGGGTCGTAGGACGTGTCGGTATAGGTCACGGGCTCGTCGGTGATGGCCGGGTTAGGGGTGACGGTGAATTGCGCTACCGGTTTCTGGTTCCCGGCGATGACAGACAGCGCCTGGGTGTACCAGTCGGACCACCAGGGCGTCATCTGGCTCAAAGCCGGCTGGTCCTTCACCCGCAGGCGGATGTTGTAGCTGCCGGTACCCAGGGCCGTAAAGTCCACAGGCTGTCCATTTACCCAGGCCCCGCCGTTCTTCTGGTACTGCCACTCCCGGGCCACGATGGGATCGCCGTCCGGGTCCCAGGAGGTATCGTCATAGGTGACCGGTACGTCCAGGGGCAGTTGGTTGGGGCTGACGGTGAAACGGGCGAAGGGCTTGTTGTTGTCCGGGATGACTGTGACGGTTTGATAAAACTGATCGGACCATGCCCCTTGGGAATCTTTAACGGTGAGTTCGATCTTGTACTCCCCTACCCCCAAGGAGGAAAAGTTGTTTGGCGGTATAACGCCATAGTCCATCCAGGAACCGCTGGGCAGTTTCGCCATCCGCCACTTACGTTCAGTGATGATATCCCCGTTAGGATCATAGCTCATGTCGTTATAAGCAAGGGTTTTACCCAACGGCAGTGGGTTGGGGCTGATTGAGAACTGCGCCACGGGCGGCATGTTCAGAGAGCTGGCGCTGGCTACCCGCACGTTGGGCAGGGACCATACCCCTACACCACCGGGGCCGTCGATATCCTGTACCCGCAAAGAAAAGAGGTAGGTTTTACCCGCGGCCAAGGTGGACGGGAGGCCGTTGTTCCATGTTGCCGCCAGAGCCTCTTTCCAGCGCCACTCGCTGGCCCGGATGCCCTTCCCCGGTTCCCCCTGGTGGTCCGGGTCGTAGGACTGGTCCTGCAGTATCACGGTATATAAACTGCCATTGGGCGTGAGTTGAAGCGAGTAGAGTGCCATCGGCCGGCGGTGGACATAGAGCACTAGGTCATCCAGGGGCATGTGGGACCACAGGCGGTATTCGTCGAAGCGGTTGTCCGGTTTGGGGTTGTCCCTGGCCTGGAACTGCACATGGTACTGGCCCACCTTGTCGAACCTGCTTACCGGGCCGGGCAGGAACTGGCCGTCAAAACTTGCCTGGCCAAGGCTGTTCTTAAACCAGTACGGGTCGTGGTCATAAATCCACCTTTCCTCATATTTGGGGTCGCTTTCGGTATCCTCGTAGTACGTCTGGTACACTACCTCGTCGCCCACCAGCACATACTGTTCCAAAATCCCTCCCGCCGCGGCCATGTCCTGGATGATCCAGTTGGCGGCGGACTGCACCGGGCCGGTCATGTCAGTGTTGTTGAGAATAAAGGTCCCGGCCCCGGCCTGGGAAATCAGGGTCTGGATCTGCGATTGGTTTTGCGTGCCGCCCAGGCCGATGACCCGGCCGCCCCTGGACACCACCTGCTGCTGGAAGGAAGCTAGGGCACCGCCGTCACCGAAGTCATCAAAGGTGTTATCTCCGAAATACACCACGTAGGGACGCGCGTCCTCGCGGAAGGAAACGCTCTTTTCCGCCAGGATGGTGGCCACGTCCTTCAACTTGGGGGCGTAGTTAAGTTTGAACTGGTAGGCATAGCTCCCCCCGGCCGGACCCCAGGTCTTGAAACGGTGGCCGTCGTTGACCTGCACCGTCCGGTTGCCGGCAGATACTCTTAGCTCTCCACCAGAGTAAGTCCAGTCCTGGTAAGAGTAGTAGCCCGAAGATCCGCTGTAGGAGATGGTGATGGTCCCGTCCAGCGCCACCGTCACTGTGCGGAAGATGTCCATGTGGCCGCAACTGAAATGGGTCTGGATGGCGCCCCCGGTAGCGAAGGACGAGCCGATGCTGAAGCCGTGGCCGCTAACATGAGAACCGCTGCTGTTTCTTAAATCTATATCATAGGTGCCCAGGTTCAGGACCTCGACAAGATTACCTGTGGAGGCCTCCCGCCGGTATATCACCATGCCGCCCATGTTGCTCCCCGACTTGTGCACCTTGACCACGTACTTGGGCTCAACCGTGCCCCCGATGTAGTAGTAGAGATAGCTGGAATCCTCCCGGGCCACCACTTCCATGTTGCCCACAGCGTCCGCCTGGATGATGTTGGCGTCAATGCTGCTGGCGGAAAGGGTATTCCTGAAGCCGGCTAGGTTGCTCTGGAAGCTGGCGTACTTGGCGTCCCTGTTATCCAGCTTGCCGGTGACGAACAGGATATCCGCCTTTTTCTTCTTGATGACGTCGAAGTTGACCACCGGCTGGATGTTGACAACATCCACCGACCTGTCACCAAGGGGCTTGATACTGGTATCCGCGGTCCGCTTATCCGCCAGCGTGATAAATTCCGGGATGGTATCTTGCCCGAAACTCTCCTCCACCGCCAGGCTGAATTCATACTTCCCCACCTGGGTGGTATATAGAGTTGGGGTGGGGTTGTTCCCGCTGTCCAGGGTGACCCACGACTCGTCGGAGAAGCTGCCGTCGTTATCGCTGTCATAGCGGTATTTCCATACCCGTTTGGTTATCACATCTGCATCAGGCGAGTGGGACCGGTCCATCAGGGCGATGGCCGCCTTGTTAGCATTGGCCGGGTCGCGGGTAACGGTTTTGATAGTGTAGAAATCGGCCACCGGGGGCTTATCCGGGTAAACCGTGACGGCCTGCTCGTACCACTCCGATGCCGTCCCCTTGGTGTTCTTCACGGCCAAGCGCACCCGGTAGTCTCCCGGCTCCTTAAAGAGCACTTCCCGCTTTTTCAGGTCGGGGGAGGAGACGATCTTGACCGCGCTTTGGGGTACCCCCGCCGGGGGGATGAATTCCCACCGGTTCTGGCTGAAGTCCACTGGGTAGCGGTCGGAACCGTAGCTCTCCGAGGAGTCGAAGATCATCTTCCGGTTCTGCTTGGGCGTCCCCGTCCAGCGGAAGAAGGCCGTGGGCACCGCCGGCTTTACCTCTATGTTTTTTGTTACCGTGTCGGTCCGGCCAAACTGGTCCTCCACGGTCAGCCTCACCGTGTAGGTACCCGGCTCGTCAAAGTAGACGGTACCGCCCTCACCGGTAAGGGTACCCACCATCCCCGCCGCGACAACGCTCCATGAATGACCGGCAATCTCGCCGTCCGGGTCATAGGAATCACTTCTGATCTCTACGTCGTCCCCCTGGAAAACGCTGGCCGGCATGGAGATCCGCGCCACCGGCGGGTCGTTGGTGATGCGGATGGTCTTATTAACAGAATCGCTGTCTCCCCGGTCATCCTCCACCGTGAGAGTAACGGTATAGTTACCCGGTTGGCCGAAGAGGATAGTCCCGCCGGCGTCGCCCAGGTTGGCGCTGGCCCCCGGAGATACCTCCCAGTTCACGGCCACGATCTCGCCGTCCACGTCGTAGGACCTGTTCTTTACCGGCACGCTTACCCCGGGCGAGGCCTGGCTTACCATGTCAAAGCGGGCCACGGGCGGGATGTTTTCCGGCTCGGGCGGCACCGGTGGTTCTGGTGGTGGGGCCTTATCCGAGATGGAAATAGTTTTGCTGGCGGTGGAGGTATTATCCTTGTTGTCCCAGACCTGCAGCCTGACGGTGTAAGTCCCCGGCCGGTTAAAGACCAGGGTGCCGCCCGCCATGCCCAGGCTGCCGGTGTAAGTCTTGGGGGTGATAGTCCATTCGCTGTGCACCAGCCAGAAGCCGTCGCTGGCTTTGGACTTGTTCACCACCTGGATGCTTTGCCCCACTTCGCCTATGGGGGGCAGGTCGAAATCCGCTACGGGTTGGCCCACCGGTGCGGGGGCCGGTGGCGGTTCCGGCGGCTTTGGCGCGGGGGCAACGGATACGGTTTTGGTGATGGGGGTGGTGCGGCCCACCATATCCGTCACTTCCAGGCGCATGGTATAGGTGCCGGCGGCGGGGAAGGTGTAGGAAACGTAGAAGCCGGCATAGTTGGAAGGCGAACTCCCGTTGTCAATAACCGGAACGTCGTTAATAAAAAATTTGTAATTTAGTCCCTGGGTATAAGGAGGTGACGCATACGCCTCCACCCAGAACGTCTGGGGCTGTCCTGCTATAACTCCTTGCAGACTTGGAATATTACCGGAAGGCCAGGGGGTGGTTGTGACCCACACCTTACGCTGGGGCACATCATATTTCTCTACATAAGCTCCGCAAACGTCAGCCAAGGGGCGGATATGGACCCGGGTGGAGGTTTTGCCGTTGGCTGCGAGAATATCTTTAGGAGCCTTCCTTTCCACGTAACTGAGAGAACCGTTAAAAATGTTGACCCATTCCGCCAGTTTGCTCCAGGCAATGTAGTTGGTATTCCCTGCTGTTTTTCCGGTCTCGGTGATGGCCAGGTCTTCCCCAACCGTCCGGCCGTCAACAATCACCGTCCAGTAGTCGTGAAACTTTACTGTTTTACCATTTCGGATTATCGTCTGTCCTTTAGTAAGGTTTCCAAGGTCTTTGGGGTCGCCGAGGTAGGCGGCCTGGGTCGTCACAGGTGGCCACAGGGTGAGCATAGTTACAAGTACCAATAGCACACCGAGCATTCGCTTGCCTCGTCGCATCGAATCTAAGACCTCCCTTCTAAAAAAGCCGTTAAAAAAGGGCCTTCCCGAGAGGCCCCAGCTCTCAAGAAAGCCCTTAACAACGCTACCCTAAAGCGTCACTTCTATTTTTTGATTGTAATCTGTTGTTTTGCCTGATCCCATGCAACCTGGTAACCGAGGCTTTCCCCCACAAACCGTAGCGGGATGAGCGTCCGGCCATCCTTGACTTCCGCCGTCCGTAAAAGCGTTACTTGCCGGTTATTAACCAAGGCGCTTTTTTCTCCCACAAAAAGCTTTACGAGAACATCTCCGTCTTGCACCGTCACCGTCCGGGAGGCGCCGTCATATATCAACTTTGCACCGAAAAAGTCCAGTACCCCTCTTAGCGGTACCATCGTCACTCCGCCCGGCGCTTCAGGAGCGACGTCAAGGGTGACTATGTTGGCCCTACCGTCACGGTAAGTAATCACTTCCTTTTTGCCCAGCGTTAGAATTACCTGGTTTCCCGTTTCGGAGGCAATTTGTTCGGCGGACGGAAGGGTAATACCCTGTGCTTCCACTGCCTCAGATATCTCTCTGGCTTGACCGTTATACGCCGGGTTGACGAACATATCCCAAAGCTTTGGATCAGCCATGATTGGGTCTCCCGGCTTTAGTAGCTGTTTGGTCTTGGTAATGATAAAATCTTTCCACTCCGTCTCCTGCCATGGGCGGCCGTTAATCGAAACAATGTCTTCGGCTTCGGGGTATTGCCATAACAAACTTGCCTTAGTCCCCACATCCCTTTCTTTCAGCCATTGATAGAAATTTTGGAGCGAGGCCTGGTGCTGCTCCTCGGTGATTGGGGAAGCCGCTGGCAGAGGTTTCGTGAAATCCTCCAATTCCCGGTCTTCCAGTCTTTCAAACATGTCGTAAACGTAGTAGAACCATCCCCTAGTCCCCCCGGTCTGGTCATAGTAGCGGGAGACAATCACCAGGTCCTCCCACTCGCGCCCGTTGAGGGTTACAGTGCGTTGGAGCTTGTCCGGGGAAAATACGTACTCGTATGGTATCTCAACAACTGTATCGAAACGTCCATCCCCCCAATCAATTTTCTTGATGTCAACCACGTCCCGGTAGGGCGCTTCCTCGTAGTTCCCCAGCTTGGTGTCCGCCGCCAGGGCCGGCGAGGAAACGACCAGGAACAACAATGCCATCAGGCCCACCACCAGGAACCACAACCTGGCGGTCATATGCCGCATCATCCCGAATCTCACTCCCATCAATAAAGTCCTTTCCGCTTGCGGTACTCCTCGTAGGCCAGGACGAGGGTTCGCTCGTCAAGTCTTTCATCAAAGATGTCTTCTCCGCAGCCCTCGCAGACCCGTACCGTGGCGCTGACCGGAACGTCCTCGCCCTTGACCGGGTATGTTTCCACCCGGCTTTCCATTCTTGTTTCCACCAGTTCCCTGCAGTTAGGGCAATAGACCCGCTCAGCCAAGGAAACCACCTCCAGACAATGGTTCTTACTGGAAGGGTGGAGACTTTCTTACTTCAGGTAACGCTTGATTTCCTCCCAAAACCCTTCGTGGGAACCTAGACCAATGACATACACGGTCTGTTTTTCCCGGTCAAGAAAATACGCCACCCTGTAACTTACGCCGCGGTAAGAGAAACCGTGTGCCCATACGCCCTGCAGGTCTCCAACTTTGCTCTTGCGAGAGGGTTGCTCACATATCTCCCGCAAGCATTCCCGGAATTCCTGGATCAGGCCCCGGTCCTTTAGTTTTCGTAACTGTTTCTCTGCCCGCGGCAGCAAGACTGCTTTATACATCATCCTCACCAAGCAATTCGCCGAACACGGCATCCGCCGGTTGGCCCTTTCCCTCTTCGGCCTCCTTGCGCGCCTCTTCAATCATACTACCTAAAGCCCGGGCAGCCTTCTTTTTCCTCGCCTCAAACTCGGCCAGCAGGGTTTCCCCTTGGTAGCCTTCGGCGACAAGCGACCGCAAAATGTCTGTGGAAAAGTCCCAGAAAGAATCTTCGCGCACCGGCTCCAAGACCAACCGTTCTCCTTCCAGATAGCACTTTACCTTATCGCTCAACCGCAGTTTGTCAAAGTACGTTTTGGGAATAGTAAACTGCCGCTTGCTTGTCACCCGTACCACCCTGTATCCCGGTTCGGACATAGTCATCCACCTCTTTCCTTATTTCCTTGTTCCTTGTTCCTTATTATACCATTTAAGCTTAAGGCAATCAAGGACCGCAGGACATATAGAGTATCACGGCAAGCCCCTCGGAACATCGGTGGTGATGGCCACCGGCACGGAAACTGTAGTGAAAAGCCCGGAAAAGACCGGCCGCACGGGCACCCGGACCTGGGAGTAGACCGAGACCTCCGTTACCGGGTTGCCCAGGCCGTCGATATTGGGCAGGTCCTCGGGATTAAACACCCGGAAGTCCACCACCTGCACCGGCCCGGCCGCTAGGCTGCCCGGCAGGGGATTGAGGCTGCCGTCCAGTCGTAAATTTTGGGCCAAAAACTCCTGGAAGGTGTCCTCCGCCGCTGTCTTGTTAATATAGAGGATGCCGTCGGCCAGCTTGTCCAGGTCCAGGTTACGGTAAACCGCCATGTTGCTGTAGTCCAGGGCCTGCTTGATGGCGTCCCGCCGGGCGTAAAGAAAAGCGGTGTCGAAGGCCAGGGCGAAAAGCATCATGGCCAGCATCACGGTAATGACGCCGATGATCGCCGCAGCCGTGCCTTTGTTATCTTGGCAGAACAACGTAGTACACCACCTCACTTTTGAAAATTAAAGCTCACGGAACTGCCCTCCGCCGCCATTACCCGCGGCGTGTCCACCGGGTACAGGAGGAAATTGCTGAAAACATAATTACGGTAGGTATAACGGTAACGGATGGCCAGGCTGACGGTGTCGCCGTAATCCACTACCGCCGGAGTACCGCTGATCTCTACCTGTGAAGTGTCAAACCCCCACCTGGACAGTTCCTCCAGCGCCTTCCGCTCCAGGGCCGGGGTGAGGCCGCCGGCCACCTCCATCCCCAGCAGGGTCCAAAAGCAGCTTCAAATCCCCGCCGCCAAAGACCTTGTAGCGATACAAAAACTCGGCAAGGGCACCCCCGACGATGAGGGTGCCCCCGGTAACCAGGAAACCGCGCTCCACTAAGGAAAAGAAAATCCCGGCCAGGACCAGCGGCAGCGTGATCCAGTCCGGGACCTCCCGTGTCTTTACATCAAACCAGGCCGCCAGAGTCGCGGCCAGTACTCCCACCGTCTCCATCACTGTTAGGGTTTCACCTGGCTGTTAAGGTTCGTGCTCAGAGAGGTGAAGACGTTGCCGATGGCCCTGCCGATATCCCGCAGGTACGGGAACAGGGCCAGGGCGATAAAGGCGATGATGGCCACCGTCTCTTGCCTTAGACCCCACATCCCTTTCTTTCAGCCATTGATAGAAATTTTGGAGCGAGGCCTGGTGCTGCTCCTCGGTGATTGGGGAAGCCACTGGAAGAGGTTTCGTAAAATCCTCCAATTCCCGGTCTTCCAGTCTTTCAAACATGTCGTAAACGTAGTAGAACCATCCCCTGGTCCCCCCGGTCTGGTCATAGTAGCGGGAGACAATCACCAGGTCCTCCCACTCGCGCCCGTTGAGGGTTACAGTGCAGCACAGAATAGGTTATGTTAGCTCTTCACAATTTCACGAGAAAATTTATTCACAAACTCTTCTGTATCCGCCAATTGCTGTCTTACAACCATCTCATCAAATTCCGTCATCGGGATATAGTCACCTTGATGACGAGCATGAAACAATTCGTCATATAACCGACCGTAAGCCTTATCTACAACTCCTGTGCGCACAAAATTTTTGTGGAAAGAGGCTCTTACAGCGCTATGCTTGCCAAGCTTTTCACCTTTATTTGCAAGGGCAGCCGTAACCAAATAAAAAACGGCATAGTACATACGGTTAACTGCAAATGCCAGTCTCCCGGCTTCCAATTCACTCCTGGCAGAAGCCAGACTTTCTTCGGCCTTGAATAACCAATAACGGACAAGAGCTTCTTGTTGTTTGCCTTTGCTCATACTATAACACCATCTCGTTGTACTTCCGAAAAAATTGGCGTTAAACTTAAAATTCCGCTTTCCCACGAAGGAGCGTCTACGACTACTACGCTTAAATTTGTAGCGTACTTATAATTAACTTCAAAAATTATGTCATAGATGGCATTCCGGTCTTTATGCGTCAAAACCTCTTCGGTAATGACCATTAAATCAAGGTCTGATTCTTCAGTTGCTTCGCCTCTGGCCACAGAGCCGAAAATAATTAGCTGCCGAACTGGAAATTGCTTTTCGATCATCCTTTTGGCCTCAATAATAGCACTTCTTTGTTCACTTGAAATTCCAATATCTTTTAACCTTTGTCTCATGCCACACCTTTCCTCTCTCGCCCTGCTTCTCCTTCTCAGCCAAAACAAACACTTCTAGTTTCAGTTATATTTTACCATAATGTTATTAGTTTTAAAGCCCGATTCACTTTTGAAAATTAAAGCTCACGGAACTGCCCTCCGCCGCCATTACCCGCGGCGTGTCCACCGGGTACAGGAGGAAACTGCTGAAAACATAATTACGGTAGGTATAACGGTAACGGATGGCCAGGCTGACGGTGCCGCCGTAATCCACTACCGCCGGAGTGCCGCTGATCTCCACCCGGCCGGTGTCAAACCCCCACCCGGCCAGTTCCTCCAGCGCCTTCCGCTCCAGGGACGGGGTGAGGCCGCCGGCCACCTCCATCCCCAGCAGGGTCTGCCGGTGCACCCTAGTCAGGTTGGAATACTGGTAGGCCGTGAAAATGGGGGGTAAAAGATTGAGTACCACCAGCATCAGGAGCATCACCACACCGGCAAAGGCGATGGCCTCGCCCCCTCCCTGCCGATTCCGCATAAAATTCATCAAAAAACCTCACCTCCTCCAGTGAACCAGCAGCACCCCGGCCAGGATAGCCAGGGCGTAAGGAACACTGGGCTTACTGGTTCTCTCTTTCAGCATGCAGAAAAGAAAAAGCGGCAAGGCCGCCAGGAGGCTGGCATAAAACACGGCCAGCCCGTACAGTGGCCCGCCGGCTAAGGCCAGGCCCAAAAGCACCTTCAAATCCCCGCCGCCAAAGACCTTGTAGCGATACAAAAACTCGGCAAGGGCACCCCCGACGATGAGGGTGCCCCCGGTAACCAGGAAACCGTGCTCCACTAAGGAAAAGAAAATCCCGGCCAGGACCAGCGGCAGCGTGATCCAGTCCGGGACCTCCCGTGTCTTTACATCAAACCAGGCCGCCAGAGTCGCGGCCAGTATTCCCACCGTCTCCATCACTGTTAGGGTTTCACCTGGCTGTTAAGGTTCGTGCTCAGAGAGGTAAAGACGTTACCAATGGCCGCACCGATATCCCGCAGGTACGGGAACAGGGCCAGGGCGATAAAGGCGATGATGGCCACCGTCTCGATGGAGGGAGTGCCTTTCCTGTCCCGCAGGAAACGTGCCACGCGCGGGGAAGCTGAAGCCAGGTAGGGGAACGCATAACGGACCAGTGAAAACATGGGTGTTTCCTCCTCGTATAGAATTAAATTGTAGCCCCAAAAGCTCTTTGAAACCTTGATACAGTTAGGTTCTAGGCGTCAAGGGATACAGTAAAATTTCTAGTTCCTTACCCTGGATTTATTGGTGTGGGGGAGGTGTCTTCTTCCTCCGCCCCCTCACCGCCGGGCCTGTGGATATGTGGGCAACGCGTATGCATTGTCCAAGCGGTTGTGGACCCTGTGGGCAACCCCCTCGCGAGAGGGAGTGATCCATGGTGTCCCCAAGTACGCTTCCAAGCATTACAGTCTTTACAGGGTTACGGGTTTCCTGCATGATAGTCCTTGGACATAGGGGAAGCACGCCTCCTCCTTGTTGCACTTCGGTGACTTCTTTTGAAGATTGTGCCCCCTCGCCTGGCCGGTACTTCTAACGCGCAGTTTGTTTCTTTGAATTCTAATTGGTGCGAGGGTGTTGATCTGGCCAGGTTGCAGGGACCCTTATGACCTGTAAGTACAACTTTTTTAAGGTGGTGATGGACTTGTCAAAACGCTTGTTCGCCGGCATTGATGTAAGCCTGAAGGAAAACCAGTTGTTCTGCATGGATGGTGACGGCCATCCAGTGGGCAAGACCCGGAAGTTTGATAATAATCTTCCCGGCACCGCCCAGATGGTGGAATACCTGACCGGGCTGATGGAAGGCTCCGAATTTGACACGCTTTCTATCGGCATGGAGGCCACCGCCCTTTACTGGTTTCCACTGTTTCAGACCCTCCGGACTGACCCGCGTCTTAATGCTCTGCAAGCACATATCCTGGCTATGAACCCCAAGATGGTTCAAGGGATTCGCAAGACCTATGCTGATGTGGACAAAACAGACCCCATTGACGCTTCGTTGATCGCCGACCGGCTCCGCTTTGGCCGCTTACCCGAACAGCGCATCCCGGATGAGGATTTGCTGGCTCTGCAAAGGCTGACCCGTTTCCGCTATCACCTGGTGCAGCATGCCTCGCAGTTGAAGAACTATCTGCAGTCCATGCTCTTTCTGACCTTCAGTGAATGGATACGGACCAGGCCTTTTTCAGACCTGTTCGGGGCCACTTCTTCCCGCCTGCTGAAGCTGTTTACGTCGGCCCAGGACATGCAGGCTTTATCCCTGGATGAGTTAAAGGCCTATCTTACGGAGTTCAGCCGCAATCACTTCTCTGATGTGGAAGATAAGGCTAAAACCGTCTCCCATGCTGCCCAGGATTCATTTGCCATTCCAAAAGCCCTGGCCCAGGAGGTTCACTTCATGGTCAAACAGACCCTGCAGGAACTGGATCTCTTGGCCAAGCATTTAAAGCGATTGGACAAGCGTATTACAAAACACCTGGCCAAAATCACGCAGCCTTTGACTTCTATCCGGGGTATCGGACCAGTACTGGCGGCTGGTATCATTGCCGAAATTGGCGATATTTCTCGTTTCCCTGGCCAGGCTCAACTCGCCAAGTTTGCCGGGCTCACCTGGAGGAAGCACCAGTCCGGCGGCTTTAACGGGGATATTACCCCCATGACCAAAACCGGTAATCCGTACTTGCGTTACTACCTGATCCAGGCGGCTCAGTCTATGGTGCAGCATAATCAGGAATACCGTGAGTACTATACCCGGAAGTTCAAAGAAACTCCTCGCCATCCCCAAAAACGAGCGCTGTCGCTCACAGCACGCAAGCTGGTGCGCCTGGTTTACGCCATGCTGTCCAAAGGTCAGCTCTATCAAACTCCGGACATCAAGGCTACCCAGCCAACCAACCAGGAGGTGAGTTCCCTACCCCTTGCTTCTTCCGTGCCTACCCAGACAACGGAGGCTAAGAGTCACGGCATAGCAGCCACCCGGGGCAAAACAAAAGTGAAGGCCAGACGGTTGCCGCACGCCCCAAAGAACTCTGCTAAGCCGCAGGAACATGCACGGGGTCATTCAGCAGTCAACACGTAAGGTCTTCACTTACCCCCACTCTATCAAAGACCGGGGGTGTCGTCAAGGCCCTTACTTGAACGCTGTAACAACTCCCATCTCTTCCTATTGCTTACATTACGCATAATCTTTGTAGGCTTGTTTTGCTATACCCTTTTTCAAAGAACCGGTGATCCCTAACGCTACAACTTGTTGAATTTTTTTCGTAAAACTACTTGACTTTCACCGCAGTCTTCTTATAGACTTAAAATTGCCCGAAGCTACTGGTAAACTGGATTAACAACGGCATCACCACCAGGATCATGATATTGGCCACCACCATCACGCTCACCAGGGGCAGGAAGTTGGCCCGGTTCCGGGCGCCTTTGTCCTCCTCGGCCTGCTGCCTCGCTTTCAGCAGTTCGGATTGCCGGGCCAGGAGGGTTTTCACCCGCCCGGTAATCTCGCTTTGCTTCAGGGCCAGGACTAAATGATCCACCTCCTCCAGGCCGGTTCTTTGGGCAAAGGCGTCCAGGGCACGGGGCAAGTCCAGGGTGAGGGCATAACGGGCGGCCAGCAGCATCACCTCCTCTCTTAAAGGGCCGAAGAGCCTGTCCGGCAACGCGGCCAACGTCTCCCGCATCCCGGCCCCGCCGGCCAGGGCGCGGCGAAGAAAGTCCAGCATGTCCGGCAAGGCCCGCAGGATCTCCTCTTTCCTTTTCCTGGCCGCCAGGTAAAGCAGGCCGTCCGGGAGCATGAAGCCGGCAAGGCCAAAGGCCAGGAAGGGTAAACCACCTCCGCCCAGGCGCAGGCCCACCAGGACGCCCAGTATCAGCTTGGCCGCGTAGAAGTGGGCCGGGCTTTCGCCGATAAACCTTGGGTGCCCGGCTTGGGCCAGCCGGTCCAGTAGAGAGTGCCGCCCGTACCAGCCTAACAACCGCCCCGCCACTGCCAGCAGCAGGCTCTCCTGCTTCCGTTCCCTGTCTGTCACACTGGCGACCAAACGCCGAATCCGCCGCCTTTCCCTAACCAGTTCCCACAAGGCATCAATAGCAATGGCCAGGGTGACTACCAGAACTAATAAAAGCCAGACGCGCAGGTCCATCATCCATCTCCCTCCCGGGTCACCATCATTTTGATAAAATACCCGGCGGCGATAAAAATACCAGCCATCAGACTTACAGCCATTTTGCCGCGCGGGTCCACCACCAGGAAACCCACCAATTCCGGCTGAGTGCGGATCATGGTCACCAGCACCATCACATAGACCCCTACCAGGACCAGGAAAACCGTGATGGTGCTGTCCAGATCGGCGCCGCGCTCGGTGGCCTTGATTTCCCGCTGGTAGACCTGGTTGACATACTCGGTGACACTGGCCTGGAAATCCCCGCCGCGCTCGATAAAGAAGCGCAGGTCATCCCAGAAGCGGCGCAGGATGGCGTCCGGCAGGCGGTGTTTCACTCCTTCCACGCAGGCCGGCAAGGGGAGGCCTCCCTTGTAAGCCGTAACAAACCAGCGGGCCTCGCGACGTAATGGATCCCTCAACCGGGGAATGGCTTCCTCCAGGGCCACCAGCGGGTCGCCGTACACCCCGTAGAGGTTGCCCACCGTCAACAGGAAGGGCGCTACCTGGCGGCGGAGCTTCCGCTTGCGATGGCTGTAAGCCACCTCCAGGGCCTGGTAGGGGAGTACCATCCCCACCCCGCCCAGCAGTGCGGCGGCAACAGGGTTGCGCAAGATGACCAGCGCCGGCACGGCCAGAAGAATTCCAAAAAACAAAGAAGCGGCTATAAAAGCCGCCATACTTAAAGGTTCCCCTCCAGGGCTAAAGCTTGCGGCAGCCAGCAGCCGGCGGAGCTTTTCTCCCCAGGTACGGGAACGCTCGCTTTGCTCCAGTACCATTAGCAGCCGGTGGTCCAGGGCACCCCTCAAGTGGGACAAGCTGAAAGACCGGCGCCAGGGAAGCGCCAGGGCGGTAGCAAATACCGCAAACCACGCCACCACCGCCAGGATTAATAAGATAACAGTCGGGTTCATTGGACAACCACCCCCCGCCGCCAGAAGAGTTTCCTTGCTGCGTCGCTCAAGGGATGCCGGACATAAACCAGGTTGCCGGCGGCATCCCTTTCCGTCTCGAAGACGGGTTCCAACAGCACTTCCTGGCGCTGGTGGTCGTACCCGGCCACGAAGGCGATGTCCGTAATGCGGTAGTTCTCCATGTAGACGATGAGGTTAATGGCCTGGGCGATGAGAAGCTTTAAGTGTTCGTACTTCAAGGGGGTGTTAGCATAGAGCATCATCACGGCGATCTGGTCCACGGCGTTGTAAAGGTCGTTGGCATGTACCGTAACTATTCCGCCGTCGTGCCCGGTACCGAAGGCCCGGATCAAGGCAAAGGCCTCCTTGCCTCTGAATTCACCCAGTAGCATCCGTCTCATGGCCATCCGCAGGCCGTTTCGCACCAGGTCGTCCAGGGTGATCTCCACGTCGTCCTCCCCGGCCTTTTTCTTGGCCTCCAGGGCCACCTGGTTTTGGTGGGGGATGCGCAGTTCCTCCTCTTCCTCCATGACCACGATTCTCTCGTCGTCCGGGATGAAGTGGGAGGCCAGGAAGCGCATCAGGGTGGTCTTGCCACTACCGGTGGGACCGGCGATGAGGGTGTTGAGCCGCGCCCGCAGGGCCAGGGCCAGGAACTCCTCGATTTCCGGGGTAAAGGTCCCGCTGCGCCGGAAATCCTCGGCGGTAAAGTCGGCCACAATATGTTTACGGATACACAGGTACGGTGTTTTGGCCGCTGGAGGGATGCCGGCGTTGATACGCAGGTGGTTTCTTACGTCCCGGGTGTCCACCAGGCACTCGGCCTGGGTGATGCGCCGGCCCACCTTGGCCAGCACGGCCCGGATGTACTGCTCCAGGTGCTTCTCATCCCGGAAGCGGATTTCCGGGCAGAAGATATCCTGGTTGTTAACCCGTTTGTATACGTTTTGCGGGCCGTTGACGAAGATGTCGGTCACTTTTGGATCGTCGATGAGGTCCTGCAGGGGGCCGTACCGGAGGATATGGTCCACGATACCCTTGATTGTTCCCTGGTACCCGCCCTGCATGGCGTACCCCCGCTCAGCGATAATCCGCGCAGCCAGACGCTCCAGGACCACCGGTTCCTTGGTTCCCAGGCTTACGGCCTGCACCACGTCGGAGTACTCCTGGAGGATTTCCTGGATAACCAGGAATAAGATGTCCTCGGTATGCCTGTTTTGCGGCTGGGCCTTCTCCTGCTCCCCTACCGCTATGCTTTGCCGGCGGTGGATTTCTTCCGTCAGGCTTATTATGCTCACCAGCTCATTCCCCCTCCCTCCCCTGGACCCTGAAGAGGTACGCTTACTAACACCACTAGAAGCCCCTCCCGGCGGTCTACGGGCGGCAGGTTCTCCCCGGTCCAGGTGGCCCAGTCCCGGTAATACGGCACTTGTCCTGCCACCGCACGCCCTAGGACCTGCTCGACGGTGGCTACCGGTAGCGTTACACTACCTGCCATATGGTTGGCCACTACCCTGATTTTTGACTTGTCCAGGCGCAGGCCCTGTTCTAACAGGGTAAGGTAACGGCCCACGTGCCGCACCTGGTTTTCCGCCGGCGCCACGGGGATGATAACCAGGTCCGCTGCGTCCAGGGCGGCCAGAGTAGCTTCCAGGACCAGCGTTTGGTTGGTGTCCAAAATTACCACGTCGTAGGCTTTTGCCATGGCGCCAGCCAGGGCTAACAACTCGCTCCGTCCCAGGCTTTCCGCCCTTACAGGGTCCGTCAGTCCGGCCAGAAGGTGCACCCCTGATGGTTGCAGCCGGGTGAGATTCTGCGCTGTCTTTCCCGGGTCGAAGTCCCCCCGCAAGACTTCCTCGCTCACCTGGTCCAGATTATATCCCCTGCCGGGCAGGTCCGGTGTCAGCACGTCAAAATCCGCGCAGGCCACGCTTCTCCCGCTTCTCGTCAGGGCGGCTGCGACGGCCGCAGCCAATGTGGTCTTCCCCGCAGTTTTTGGGGACCAAAAAGTGATTACTTTCGGTATATCCCCGTGGCTTTCCACCGAAGCTGGTTTCTTCCCGCGGAAAGGGGCGATGGGT
This sequence comes from Clostridiales bacterium PH28_bin88, assembly GCA_000987045.1. Classification (GTDB taxonomy): domain Bacteria; phylum Bacillota; class PH28-bin88; order PH28-bin88; family PH28-bin88; genus PH28-bin88. The sequence goes on from LAKY01000001.1 coordinate 71,267, forward strand.
AACTTGCTTTTCACCATTGAACATCACCTCCATTCACGACCACAGCCGGTACATCTGTGACCGGCTGGCTGTCAGGTAAATAGCGGGCCAGGGCGATGGTGCCGGTGTTAGCGGCAGCGTTTAGGAGGTTGGCCTGGGCCGCTGTCACCAACACCTCTGCCACAGCCGGAACAGCCGCTGAACCCATAACCTTGTCTTCCTTGCCGGCTAAGGCCTGCCCTTTCTGGTTCAAGATATCCACTACCGTGATACCGGAGAGGATCACCCGGCTCTCCCCGCTGCCGTGGCTGGCCTTATCTTCGGAGAATAATAAAACATCCACCCGGTCTCCTGGCTGTATGCCTCCCACAGCCTTCAGGCTAACGGGGATGGAAAAAACCCGGTGGTCGGGTACGGGTAGAGCAATTGGGTTGTCCTTAACCATGGGCGAGAGAAGGAATTCCCCTGTCCAGAGTTTCTGTCCCGCTACTTTACCTTGCGGGATTGCCTGCAGCGCTTCTGCTGGCACCGTCTCGGCCGGGATGTCCTTTACAGCCAGGTTTTGGGAGGTAAGGGGGGTGTTTGGCTCGATGTCCCTGGTAACCATCACCACGGGACGGTACACGGTTTGCTTTTCGCCAGTAGAAACCACCAGAAGAAAACTTACCGCCATGGCCGCCGCAAGGGAGACGGCCAGGCGGATGTACCGGTTACGCATGGCTAAGCACCTCCAGGTATTATTTGGGCTTAATAAAAGAGCCCTTCACCTAATTGGTGAAGGGTGCTGGACCTACAGAAGTTTAATTCTTATCAGTTGTTATTCAAGCTCGTGGTGGAACTGCTACTCTTTTGAGTGCTATGATCCCTAACTGGTATTACCTATGGGTGAAATTGAACCGCCTCTGTCCAGCTTGGGGTACCACCGAACTGGACCAACATCCTACTTGGCTTACCAAATTGGTCATATCGATAAGCGTTGGCAGTATCCATGTCCCGCGAAAAAATAACGGAAACGAGGTAGGGAACCAGACAGGCTCTTACCCGCAAAAGCCTTTGAACGGCGTTATGGTCATCACCGCTTAGAGACAAATCGCCGTTGAGGTGAACATGCCAATCACCAACATAATAAAGTTGCCCGTTTGAAGCACTCTGCAACCGAAATGCAAATTCCGTCGTAAAGGCTCCGTCGATGCGCACTGAATAGGGGCGTCGTATGCCACGTGGACCCGGTCCCGAGGCATGAGTTATTACAATCCGGTCGCCCTCGATGTAACCTACCAGAGCCCCACCCGTTTCAACCTTTTGCCAGTCATTGATCTCTTTATGAATAAAAGCTATGGGTATGTCGGTGAAATGTAAGCGGCTAGGCACGACAACGCAGGCAACGGGGGTGTGGGGGTACTGCAAATGTCTCGACACGGGGTTGCCACCTCCCCTCTTCAACCCTGTTTGTCCAGACCAAATAGTCCTGTCCTACCACATCTGGGCTCAGGATGGTTTCCGTTACCATACGCGCCACCAGGCCCCCTGCGACCCCTACGTCAGCAGCCCCGCCGACAAATGTCGGTTGGTTACATCCAGGTGCAAACTGGCGACCATCATTCGGCGCCCCAGGAGGCGCGATATCACCATAAGTATAGTTCCAGCACATTCGGCATCCAGACTTCCCGGGACGGTATCGAAACACCTCTGCACTCCAAACGCCATTGGTCACTGATCCGATGACCAGGGGTTTCCGGTTTTTAGTACACAAGTCGTTTAGATAGTGGGCAACAGACTGGTTTCCGGTGGTATCCACGACCACATCTGCCTGTTGAAACTCATGGAAAAACTTGTCCCGATCAGTACTGTTCCAGTACCCCACTCGCATGAGAAGTGGGGATACTTGGCACTGTGGCATTAGTTCCCTAATCCGGTCAGCTAAGGCAAGTGCTTTAAGGCTACCAAACCTGTAAACTCCCACTTGGTGACGCACAGAGTTGCCAGGCTCATAGACATCTTCATCCACTAGGGCAAGATACTCTACGCCTTCCTGGGCAAGGGCAACCCCTGCTGCCGATCCCAGGGAGCCGCAACCCACCATGAGGATACGACACTTGGCAAGGTCATTCCCGTACGGTGTACGGACACGGCTATCGTCACGGCTAACTTGGTAACAACGTACCCATTCCGCCTTGTTAGGGGCGGTATGCACGGCGATCCAAGTCGCACGGAGTTGCTTTCGGCTACCCCACTCGTCCGGAAAGACCACTAGAGTCCATGCATCTTCCGAGCGGCGCAGCAACACTTTAATGGATTGCAGCCACCCAAGAATAGCAAAATAACCTGTTAAGTAGGGTGGCGGCTCGGACAGAACCCGTAAAACAACATTCCTAGCTTGTCCCTTATAAAAAATTGGTAGCCATGTAGCAGGGGATGGTTCCGCACGATCTTCCTTGGCACCTGTGGATAGGTGGCTTAAAATTCCACGAACCTGGTGGCTTTCCCTATTAACCCGGATCTGACCGCTTCGATAGTTGCGTAGTTCTTCCAGGGTCATGTCACCGAACGGTGGAGGGATTAGAATGGATGATCCTGGTGCGTAGGCAAAGTGCACCACCCGGGGTTCGGGAACCAGATCATCATCAGGTATTTCTGCCCCTGGGGGATAATCTCTGATGATCCGCTCCGCCGCAAGCACTATGTCCAATGCCTCCATACCAGCATTCCACTGGCTATCCCCAAATCCAAAGCAGCAAAGTACTCCGCTTTCGGGGTCATGATGCCTGGCGAGAGCGTCAGAGGGCGTGTTCACTGGTACTATAACTTTGGGCGCAATGGAAGGGTATCCATCCCGGTAGATTATGATAATTCTACGCTGTGGGTTATAGCGGGATCTACCTTCAAAACGAACCACGCGCTCCGTTTCCAGAGCGCGTTCGTCCAGGATAAACCCGAGCTGTTCCATTTCCCGCTTTTCCCGGTCTAACAGTTCCGGACACTCCTGGAACCAAAAGAGTGGCGTTTCATTATCCATGGGTACGATCCACGTGCACGCGCTTGTCCTGAGTCATAACGATGATACGTGATCCTGCGCTGCTGCCACTTTCGTTCACCGTCTGGTCTTTGAACACCTTTCGCCAGGCGTTTTCCATATCGGGATCCTCATCCTGTTCTGCATCCTCAAGGAAGCCGAGGCACTTCGTGGCGGTTTTCTTGAAATACTCTTTGTCACCACTGTCAATGGTATCAGCCACATTGTTGCTCGGGTTACCCGGATCGCTCAGGATAACATTCTCCACATTTTCTTGGATGAAGGTGAGTACGGTTTTCATCTTGTTATCCAGTCCGCTGCCATCAAATCCATCTAGTGCCTTCATGACCAACAGTTCCAGGGCGAAGGATTTAAACGATAGCCCCCATACGTCCCGCCAAATTTTTGTTAGCTTAATCACGTCCCTCACGCTGCTGGCACTAACCGCGTCAATCTGCTTGACAATGTTGGTTTTGATCCTGCTATCCGTGTCTGTCCGGTACAGGTTAACATCGTTATCCTGGGGATCGTCAGCATTAATACGGCGACCGGGCACCACATCTACATGTAGGCTTTTAATTCCAACTGACACTCTCTGTTTTCGCACGGTATAGTGCTTCTTTAGGAAGTCGTACACGGCATCGAACATTTCCTTCAGTTTATCAAAGGCGTCGTGCTTGAAGTGTACCGCGATGTCAACATCATAGCTATCCTTTACAGCAGTTGCCTTAGCAATGGAACCAGAGTACTTGATGGTCTGAATTTTAGACCCGAACTCTTTGCGGAGCTTCTCTTCCACCTCCGCGCGCCGCTCCGCCACCGTTTGACCAGTGCTTTCATCATCAAACTTGTTTGCCTCTAAGACACTCTCAAGGTACTGGTGGGCCGTCATTCTTCATTACCCCCTTTGAAAAGATATGTGTTAGAGTATATAAGTTACCTACCAACGTGGCCGCAGTGTTCGCAAAGTTATGTAACGGGTAGTCATTCAGGGCTAGTTTATCACCTCCAACTACATGTACAGATGGAGCGTATACGAGAAGCGGTACCTGACGCATGGATTGGCAAAGCGTCTCCAGAATTTGGCGGAATGCTGGATCCTGATCGCTTTCCTGCGGGTGATATCGGTATAGGACTATATCGACCTCACCTCGCTCTAACTGTCTCGCCAGATTACAAACCGGGTGCGGTTGCTTGGTTACGCAAATACCTTTCTCCTGCAAAAGCTGAATTTCCAGCCCCATGGATTCTAAATCCTGTTCTGTACCTATAGCAATAACGCGGGCGCTACGGTATTGTGTTTCCCGTTCGATAATTTGTCTGAGGGTGTCAACCTTTGTCCTCACATACCCAACACTTTCCTGAACCAGTTCCTCAAGCTGCTGCTCCGTCCGCTTTTCAATATCCTCCATGCTTTTCTCGGCACGTTTTTTGATCTCACCCTTTACATCGGCGAGCGTTTTGAATCCCATAAAGCCAATAACACTCGCTAAAATACCTAAGATAGTAATAAATTTTGTCCAAAGACTTTCCTGAAACAGCATAAGTTCATTACGTTCTTGCTCGATAAACTCACGGTACTTACCAATCTCCTCCTTAAGGAACTGATAATGCTCCTCCTGAGCACGCAATCGGGTTAACTCCGCTTCCAAGTCCTCAACCTTCTGTTGTAGCGTTTCGACAGTTTCCTGCGCTACCTGCGCTACCGGCTGCGGCTCAGCGTATACCGGATGCGTAAAAGCCACTACCAAGAAGCAAAGAAGGGGGAATAACATTCGTTTATGCATCTCCAAGAGCCTCCGTTATTTACCAATGGGCTAGTTCCCTTAGAAACTGCAATGACTAACAACCATCACCAGGGGGAATTAAGGAGAATTAGCTTGTACTGGATATTTTCGCCAAATTACTCCTAATATCCTTCTCAATCGGAGTCTGTTAACAACAAATAAAAAACTTACAACTAGCGCCGCCACCAATGAGACGGTTAGAAGGAGATATCGGTCACACAATTTTTCAGCACCTTAGATAAATTTTTCGGTTCTGGGCCAATAAAAAGCCCTACACCTAAACATTGGTGAAGGGTAATAGGGCCAAACAAAAAAGGCTACACCTTTTTCGTAGGCCTTGTTAGCTACTTCATAGCGAGAGCCTAATGCGTAGCACCGCTACAATGCATCCCTAAAAGTTCGAGTCCACCTCTCACTTATAATGCTTAATGCTCCACGAACCTCCTCCGGTTTTAAGTGTTCAAGGAATTGAGCAACTATTGCGTCTACCTTTGCTGGAACTGCAGGCTTCACTCGAACAACAACAATTCCCGGGGTTTGAGAAGGGGGGAAGAGGAATATGTTGGTCCTGAGTTTATCAGTTGACATGGTTCAAACCCGCATGAAACCTAGATTCCTTTTTTCAAAAACGTGCATTTTGCCACTACACCCCCTTGGCGAACTCGTCGGATGACATGACGTTCGGCAGTGGTTTGATGTGCAGCAATCGCAGAATCTTTTTACTGAGTTCGGTCCCTCTAGTCTTGATGAGGTAAGTCTTATCGTCGATGTCGACCTTTGAAAAGTTCATACTGTTTAAGGCTTCCCGGATCTGCTCACACGAGGAATGTTCTCCGGCCCTCTTCAGCTTGAGTTCCAGGGTGCGCTCAAGCAGGAAAGCCAGGAAACAGGCCACAAAATGGCCCTTGATCCTTTTTTCTGTCCAGTGAAAGATCGGCTGCACCTCCAGGGTCGACTTCATGATCCGGAACGATTCTTCGATCTTCCAGAGGGTATGGTAGGCGGAGACCACCTCCAGAGGCCTCAGATCTTTCTCGTTGGTCTGGATGCCGTAATAGCCGTCGAACTTCTCGTCACGCAGGATCGCTTCTTCATCCAAGGCCCAGTCAACCTCACCGGACGTGATTTCCTTGAGGTACTTTTTGCCACCCCGCTTGTTGCCGGCCCTGATCTTGGACTTGTCTTCAAGCAGGGACCTTGCTTTTTCAAGCAGGCGGTTGCGATCTTCTCTGTCTTTCTTCGCTCTTTTATCCGAATAGGTGATGACCAGGCGCTCGGGGAGCTTGTAGATCTTCCCGTTCTCGTCCTTGACCCTGTTTACGTAATCGATAACCTTGTAGCGGATCTTTTCTCCGGACCCTTCCGGGAACTCTATCTCCTCGTAGCCGCCGGTGAAGATCTCTTTTTGCACGCCCTCGCTCATCTTCTTCAGGCGGGAGGCAAAGATGTAGCTATAGCCCTGGTCGACGATCTTCTTCAGATTTACCTTGCTGTTGATGCCGCGGTCGGCGACGATGATCACCCGGCGGATGTCGAAGCGTTCCTTGAGCGCTGCCAGGGCCTTATCCAGGGTTTTACCGTCAAAGGTGTTGCCCGGAAACAGCTCATAGCCGATCGGCCTGCCCTCGCAGTCGACCATCAGACCCATGACCACCTGGACCTCTTTGAACTTGCCGTTCTTGCTGAAGCCGAAATCCCTCAGAGAATCGGCGCGCACGCTCTCGAAGGAGAAGGTGGTGACGTCGTAAAAGACCATGTCGATCTGCATGTTGAACAGGTTGCGGTTGGCCTGAAACAGCGCCTCCTCCAGTTGTTCCTTGTATTCACAGAGCAGATCCAGCGACCGGTACAACTGGTTCAAGGTGACCTTGGGCAAGTTCACGAAATGACCCTGATGGGTGTACGTGGCCAGCTTGCTTCTCGGCTGCAACAGGTGCTGCACTACCATCAGAAAGGAGGCGTCGTTTAGACTGAACTGCACCTTTCTATTTCTGGTGAGGTGCGATAGTAATTTGTCCAGGTTGTACTCCTTCCATATTCTCTGGTAGATAAGGTAGCCCCAGTTGACGATGTCGGCCTCGGAGCAGTCCTTGATATCCGCCGACTGCTGAACTTTGGAGATCTCCGCCAAGCGCTTGGCCAGCCGCTGAAAGCTGGGGTTGTTCTCGATCTGCTCCAGCTTGCCCAGATTTAAGATCACCTCGTGCTTGACGCGGCCGTCTTCCCGGTAGGACCTGACAAGCTGAACATATTGACTTGTTTTGGCTTTGGTAATCTTGATGAACATAGGTAGAGTATACCATATTATTTCTCGTATGTCCAGTGTTATCAGCCTTTAATAGTATTTCGGTTGCCACTACAGATTTCGAGATTTTTGATCGTCCATAGCCTGAAAGTGCTGGTATTACAGGATTCTTGTCAGAGGTTTAGGGCGAAAATCGGGAGCAACTGATAAACTCAGGAATTTTTCAGCACCTTAGATAAATTTTTCGGTTCTGGGCCAATAAAAAGCCCTACACCTAAACATTGGTGAAGGGTAATAGGGCCAAACAAAAAAGGCTACACCTTTTTCGTAGGCCTTGTTAGCTACTTCATAGCGAGAGCCTAATGCGTAGCACCGCTACAATGCATCCCTAAAAGTTCGAGTCCACCTCTCACTTATAATGCTTAATGCTCCACGAACCTCCTCCGGTTTTAAGTGTTCAAGGAATTGAGCAACTATTGCGTCTACCTTTGCTGGAACTGCAGGCTTCACTCGAACAACAACAATTCCCGGGGTTTGAGAAGGGGGGAAGAGGAATATGTTGGTAAAGTGCCTATCTAGGGTCAGCAATACTCTATCTTCTTTTTGGGCCAGTTGTATAACTTCCGCGTCAGTTATCCCGCTAAAGTTGGTTTCTTTGATGTCCAAAACATCATATCCCTTTGAACGGATGATCTGTAAAGTGGAAGGAAAGATGTTCTCATCCGCTAAGAACCTAAGCATCAGCCGCCACTCCAAAGGATTCCACGATTTCAGTAGTCTGACATACTCTGGCCGCGTACTGGATACAGGCCTTGATGTCTTCAAGAGTAAGATGCGGATACAGGGCAAGGATGTCATCGAACGAATGACCTTCTGAAAGTAGGTCTAAAATGAGGTAAACCGCTATTCTTGTACCTTTGATCACCGGTTTCCCCCCCAAGATAGCGGGGTCAGAAACGATACGTTTAGCATCATTACCTCCCATTATCAACACCTCCTTAAAGCTCATTCTGCACGCTGGCTTGGTTCTTATTATCTTCGAGACGACGCGGGAACCCTTTGTAAGATTATACCATAAGAAGCCCTCGACCTCAACCGTTACCCTTTTAATTACTTGGGCAATGCCGCCTTTAGTTGGGATCGCCATTCGCTGGTCTTCAGAGGATTAATTTCGTTACCTGATGGAATGTCCATGGACTGGGAGCGTTTGAAAACACTAGGTTTTATGGACTGGGATAATCTACCTGGACTACTGCTAGGGCTGCCACTAACGAGATAACCAGACGGACATTACGGTTGTTGAGTACTTTTAACACTTTTTTGCACCTCCAAAGTTATTATTAAATGGGCAATAAAAAAGCCCCTCACTGTTTACAGTCAGTGAAGGGCTTCCCAGCACGTATAATCTTAGACTGCTATTGGCTATGCGTATCAATTTCCTCACGTCTTGCTTTTTCTCCATCCTTGTTGGTGAGGGATAACGCCCACCGGTAAACTTCTTGGGCCAGATAGACTGGCTCTTTGGAACCACAGGCGCCATAATTCATCGCTCATAAACCACCCGCCCTTTTGCGGCCTCAGCATACACGAACCCTCGGGCCGGTACCTTTCTATTTTTTCCGGGGTTTCTACAAGTATGTCCACAGCAGCAGGAACATCGACCAGGATTCTATAGATCTGATGGGCCAAAGCGCGGTGATTATTTACTCCTCGCTTTAGCACCAAGAGATCATAATCACTATACGGTCCTTCCTGCCCCCTGCTTCTGGACCCAAAAAGGATAATTTTATCGGGATTTACAGTCTTCACTATCCTATCGACTACAGTGTTAAGCACTTCTTCCACCAGGGATTCCCCCTTTGCCGAGGTCGCAAGGAGTCCCGGCATAGCGTCGTGGTCGTCCTATTGAACCTTACACCTGTTCCAGGAAATCAGCAAAGGCTAGCAGTTCTATGCGCACCTGATTGAAAAGCGGTCGCAATTGTCGAATGAGGCGTTCAATTCGTTCCACATCAAATTTGAAAGCGTAAACATTGCGAACGACGTGTCTAAAACGCAGGTATTCGTCCAGCCCTTTCACCGTATTCGCGGAAAGCACCAGAGGACGAACTTGCGATAAAGCAATACCCATTTGCCGCAATAGATCGCGGTGCCACTCCGGTCCGCCCGGGATGCTCTGGTCCACATCCGCCGCAATGTGACGGAAAACGCGTTCCAGCCCACCATAGAAGTCGTGCAGGTTCAGCGCGGCGGAATCAAGATAAAAGTCGTGTTCCGTGGAATTCCGGGCCAAACCCATGGCCTGTTCGGCCCGCGTTACGACTCTCTCTAAATCGGTAAGTTCCTGGCGAATACGACTAGCTACTACCAGATAGCGCTCAATCATATCTCTTGCCCCTCACGCTCGATTACTGCCCGCAGGGTGGCGCGACAGGTGTCCATATCCACCAGGTTGATCTCGATATCCTCGCCCAAGTCCATCACCGCGCCCATGGCCCGGAAAGTGTCTTCGGGGCGAATTCCCCAGGCAGCGATATCCACATCGGACCATTTATTAAAACATTCCGGACGGAGGAGGGAACCAAAGACGACCACCCGCTGGGCGCCAAAATCCTCCTTGAGCAATTTGGCCGCCCGCCGCGCCGTTTCCCAAGCCCTTTCCCGTCGTACTGCCAGTTCTTTTTCCTCTTGCTCCAGCCGCCGCTGGGCGGTAGCCCTATATACCGCCATCTCTTCTTCACTTATCCCAGGCAAAGAAGCCCTAGTGGCGTTTCGATGCAGTTCATTCTTCGGGATGCCCACTTCTATTACCCCCTTTGGGTAAGGCCTTTAACATAAGTATACCCGCGAAAATTTCCTCACTAGCACGCCGTTATGTAAAATTATACCATAAAGACTCCTCATTATCAACCAGCAGCTTCACCTGCTGCTTCAGTTTTTAATCTGATCCCTTGTGCCTCCCTTAACAGCTTAATGAGTGTGGTCTCGGGTTTCCGCTTCTCTCTTACCAAACTGGCCCCTGTTAACCGGCTTCAGACCTTGATCGTGGAGTACACTTCTTATATATGGCGGTGAGAAGCCATATTTCTCGTATATTTCCTGGATAGGAACCTCCTCGATAAAGTGTAAACGATATATCAGGTCAAAGTCTTTTGCCCGTTTCATTTTAGCTCTTTCAGACAAACTCATTCTTTCTATACCATGCTTTTTGAATACCTCTTTGACCGTCCACCACTCCATATCCATCTTATCGGCAATTTCCATCAGCGTTAAGTTTTCTTCCTGGTACATAAAGATGAGCTTGTCCACTACTTCGGGAGGAATTTGATCAACTTTGGTCATATAGCTGGGCTGAGGTTTGGGCAGCTGGTCGCTATAATACACAACATAATTCAATCCATAGCCTTTACCATGGCGTCAATTGCCTCTTTACCGAAGTCCTTCTCCCCGCCCCTGGCCAGGGAATATGCCTCATCGATAAATAAAACCCCGCCCAGCGCCTTTTTGATCTGGTCTCTTGTTTTTTGGGCGGTATGACCGATGTACTCCCCGACCAGATCCGCCCTTTCCACCTCTACCAGATGACCCTTAGCCAGAATTCCCATTTCTTTAAATAACTTTCCGAGGATCCGTGCGACAGTAGTTTTGCCCGTACCTGGGTTACCCTTGAATATCATGTGAAGAACCAAAGGTTCTGTAACCAGGTTTTCGCGGGCACGGCGGCGCTGGATCTCGACGAAGGCCCTTAGTTCCCCTACCAATTGTTTAACGCTGGTGAGACCCACCAAGGAGTCCAGTTCTTGTATAACTTCTTCTACCCGTTGGCGGGCCAAGGAGTCCTGATCGTTATTGCTCGCCGTCGCGGGTTTTTCCCTCTGACGCAGTAACGTAAAAGCCTTGGAAGGTGCCGTGTTGCTTTTTTCCGCTGTTTCTTCTGAGACGGCAGGAGTGGAGGGGGCGGGCGGTTTCTCGCTTGAAGACCTGACCCCCCCGAAATTGACCCGTATTGGCAAAACTTCCACCTCGCTTCGCCCCGCAGAGTTCTGGACTTGTTGGGAATCTCCTTTTGGATCCATTACATTATACGCGTTAACCCTTCGTATGAAATCGGTTCATTAAAAAAATCTTGGCTTGCGCCGAGCCTTTGGCGAGGCGGAAGCCTTAGTTGCACTTATGCCACAGAAAGTTATACTTTCTGTTGGTACAAGAAAAAACCCTGTAAGGAAGCCGAGGTTAATTCAATTTTCATAAATGCTGCCACGAGCACCAGCGTTTTTCTAATCCATCAAGCACGGCGTACAGGATTAAGCCAAGGAGGCTCATGCCTATGATCCCTGCAAACATCAATTCATAATCAGCACGGTAGGAAGCGTCGAAAATAAAGTTACCCAGCCCGTTGGATCCCGCTACTGTTTCACTCAGAAACAGCACAGCAATAGCGGTTCCCAGGCTTACCCGGCACGCGGTCAGGATCTTGGGCAAACAGGCGGGAAAGATTACATGCAGGTAAACCTGCCTCCTGTTAGCGCCCAAGGAAAGCACCGAGTAAATGGAATGAGAAGATACTCCCCTGGCAGCATCTCTTGTGGTAACCAAAATATGAAAGAAGACGATCAGGAAAATTAAAAAGATCCTGGTGGCGTCTCCAATGCCGGCGAGGATAAATAAGACCGGGAGGAAAGCGACTTTGGGCACCGGGTACAAGAGGTAAATCGCGGGAGCTACTACCCTGTCCAGCCTCCTCTCTCTCCCCAGGTACAACCCTGAAGGAACGGCAATAACCAGCGAAGCTACTAGACTTAAAGCTACACGGTAGGCACTGATCAGCCAGTCCCGGCCTAGGTCGGGTACCAGTACCTCGAAAAACCGAACCATCGCTGGCATCGGGCCGGGTATGACCGGTTTAGCAACTAAAATCGAAAGTAACTGCCATCCAAGGACAACCAGCACAATTCCCAACAGGTACTCTTGATACCTCCTGGATGTCTCGTTAAACTGTTGTTTATTAACCACCATTTCTGCTGCCCTCCAGGATACCTCTTATCAAAGTGCACTGGTGGTAGAACTGCGGCATACTCCGGTACGAGGGGTCACCTGCCATGGGATTTTCCATCAGAGCTAAAATACGTCCTGGACGGGGTGAAAACACCCCTACCTGCCTGCCCAGGAATACGGCCTCTTCAATGCTATGGGTAACCAGCACCATGGTGAAACGCCGCTGTTGCCAGATATCCAGGATTGTTCGCTGGAGGTTTTCCCGTGTGAGAGCATCCAGCGCCGAAAACGGCTCATCCATCAACATCAGGTCCGGGTGAAGGGCCAGCGCCCTTGCAATGGCCACCCGCTGTCGCATGCCACCGCTCAATTGCCCGGGAAAATGGTGGATAAAATCAGCCAACCCTAACTGTTCCAGAATGGGTAAGGCTATTTCCTTCTGTTTCTTTTTCTCCACATGGCGAATCTCCAGGCCCAGAACCGTATTCTGCCAGACATTTTTCCAGGGAAACAGGCCATAGTCTTGCAGTATCAACGCTGTTTCAGGACGAGGGCCACTCACAGGTACGCCACTTACAGAGACAGAACCTTTGATGGGTGACAGCAGTCCTGCCATCAGAAACAACAAAGAACTCTTTCCACAGCCGGAAGGGCCAATAATTGCGCAACTCTCGCCAGGACTGATGTGTAGGTCAATCCCATTGAGTGCCTCTACTTTACCTGAATCCTGTTGATAAGTTAAACTGACCCCAGTGACATCGATCATCCTAACTCCCTGCCAGCAGGCTTTCGTCAACAAGTTCTTGATAAGTAAAAGGTGCGCTCAACAACTCCTTAGCCACCATCCAGTCCATTACCCGTGACACGTCCGCTGTTTTCGGCAACTGAGGAGGCGAAAAACTGGGTGTCAGGTATGTATCTTTTAACGGCGCGGGTACCCGGGCTCTTTCTACAAAGAGTTCCCGGTACTTTTCAGGATGGGTATTAACCTCTTGCGCCGACTTGGCGTACACACCAATTAACTTCTTGATTGCCTGGGACTTTTGGTTGATAACGTCTGTTCTGAACAGTAACACTACTTGGGAGAGGTTTTGTTGGCTTTGGGTATCGTCCAAGACCACCTGGGCGCCTTGTACCCGCGCCAGGGTGGCGAAAGGGTCGGGAAGCACCGCTGCCTTAACCGAACCGTTGAGCAATAGCTGTAATCGATCAGGAATGGCGGCTACAACCGTTTTCTGGATTGACTCTTTGGGAACTCCGGCCTGTAACATCAACTGATCAGCCACATATTCGATGATTGTATGCTGCGAAACGGCTACCGGAACACCAGCCAACTGTTCTGCAGTGGTGATGCCGGAATTGGGAGCGGACAGCAAAGCGAAACGTCCCTCTTGAGGGGTGACTCCCATGGTCAATGAAACGATTCTCACGTCCGTACCCGATTTCTTCAGTAAAGCTGCGGCAATGATGTCGGCGACTTCCCCGTCGATTTGCCCGCTCATTAAGGCAATATCCCGGTCCCGCGCACTGTTAAAAGGCACCAATTCCACGTCTACGCCTGCCTGGGAAAACATCTGCTGGCTTTCCGCCACGAAAAATGGGAAGTTGTCTTCAATAGGTAAAACCCCGATTTTCAAGGACTGTGGCGCAGCCAGTTGTTGTGACTGGCAACCTACTAAAAAAGCCGCTAGTACCAGAGCGACCAACAAGCAAATATTCCGCGATTTCTGTGCCAAAGGGAAAACCTCCTCTGCCGGAATGGATGCCGAAAGACTACCCTGTTTTATGTTCGACGTTAAGCAACAATTTCCTGCCATCTCTGGCCTTTTGATATCTACGAAAAGACTCTCTAGAATGTCTAGAGAGTCTTTTCGTTTATTTCTCTGTCTTCGGTTCCATTGCCAGGTTGACCGGCTTGATCGGCATAATGGTGGAAATAGCGTGTTTGTACACCATTTGCTGCCTTCCTTCCACGTCAAGGACGACGGTAAAATTGTCAAATCCCCTTACCAGGCCCTTCAACTGAAATCCGTTAACCAGGTAGATGGTAACAGGAATATTGTCCTTGCGGACCTGGTTCAAGAATGCGTCTTGAAGATTTATTTGGCGATTGGTCATCATGTTCCCTCCGAACCGTTATTTTTTCTTCCGGTTTATTACATTGGTTATTCTACGCTTCCTGACATTGTCCTGCAACATCGGAAGCAATTTCTGACGCAATTTTGAGCAGGCTTCGATACTTTCCGACATCATACCATTTGATCCGAGGATCTCTGAGAAACCAGGTATACTGGCGCTTCGCAAAGTGGCGGGTATCCCTCTTGAGCCTTTTGATGGCGTCCTCCAGATCACACTGCCCTTGTAGATACTCCGTGATGTGCCGGTATCCCAGAGCCTGCATGGACTTCAGGTCCGGTGAGTAGCCCTTCTTTAACAGACCCCGTACTTCTTCCACCAGCCCGTCCGAGATCATCTTTTCCACTCGCAGGTCAATGCGCCTGTATAATTCATCTCTCGGTAGCGTCAGCCCAACCATCCTTGTTGCAGTCCCATCTGCCGCATTTTCGCGCTGCACCACCCACGTGGTGGAAATTGGTTCCCCGGTTAGATAATACACTTCCAGGGCCCTGATCACCCGCCGCACGTTGCTGGGATGGATCCTTCGCGCGGCTACCGGATCAACCGCCTCCAGCTTCCGGTAAAGGTAGCCCCGGCCTTTTTCAACTTCTTCAGCCTCAAGTTTCTTACGGAGAATGGGATCAGAAGATACCTCCTTGAACCGGTAAGGGTCCACCACTGCCTGGATGTACAACCCGGTCCCCCCAACCAGCATGGGAACCTTTCCTCTGGTATATATTTCCTTAATCAAGGGCCTGGCCATGGCTTGGAAATCGGCTACGCTGAAAGGCTCATCAGGTTCTAGTATATCCAATAAATGGTGTGGAATAGACCTGCCGTTAAAAGCCACCATTTCTTCCGGAAGAATTTTTGCGGCGCCGATATCCATTCCCCGGTACACCTGCATGGAATCTCCCGAAATAATCTCACCGTCGATCTGGCCGGCTATCTCTACGGCTATCCTGGACTTACCAACGGCGGTAGGACCCACTACCACCACCAACGGCCGTTGCCCCAAACTTTACACCTCCCATTTATGCCGGAGCACTGCGTTTAAAACGCCGGGCAAGTTCAGCCGAAGTGATGAGCACAACCGTGGGGCGACCGTGAGGACAGGTGTAGGGTTCTTTCGCTAGGCTCAATTTCCATAAGAGATGGCTCATTTCTCCAGGCGTCAACCTCTGATGAGCTTTAATCGCCCGTCGACAAGCCATCATTTTAACGGCTGCTTCGCGAAAGCCGGCATCGTCCAAACCCGGCATTTCTCTTAACAGGTCCAGCATGTCTTTTAGCAACTGGTCTTCCTGGGTTTGCTCAAGGCCCGCGGGAATCGCCCTGACCAGGAAAGTATGTCCACCAAAGTGCTCCAAAATAAAACCCAGTTCTGTCAAAAAAATAATGTGCTTCATGAGTTGTACTGATTCTTCATGGGTCAATTCTACCGCGCTGGGTACCACTAATCCTTGGGAGGGTAAGCTGGAATCTTCCGCCTGTTGTCGGATTTGTTCATACAAAATTCGTTCATGGGCGGCATGCTGGTCAATTATGTAGAGGCCCTCCTGTCCTTGAGCCAGGATATAGGCGGCTTCCAGTTGGCCAAGGGGGATCAACCCTGACAATTCGGGGTGCCGGGGTTTCACGGGGTGTTCTGTGGTGTCGTTGACGGGTAAATCCGCCTGTGGTGGTATTTCAACGGGCAAACGAGAGGTGGTCCAATCCTGCCCTCCCGTGTATTCTTCATCTCCAACCGGCGGCTCCGCCACCCGGTCAAAGGGTGGAAGCCCAGGGACTGAGATTTGCCGGTAACTCTGGTAAGTAGGTTTTTCGATCTTGGGTCCCTCACCGGGAGGCTTCTCAATCCCCGGTACCAGGCTATGAGCGCGTAACACCCCGGAAATTGCCTCCCGCGCCATGATGATGACTTCCTCTTCCCGGTAAAAGCGTATTTCCAGTTTGGCCGGGTGCACATTAGCATCTAGTTTTTCAGCATCCAGCCAGAGGTGCAAAACTGCCAAGGGATACCGGCCCGCTCCCAGCAAGGTGTAATAGGCCGTATCCATCGCTTGACTGAGGATACGGCTTCTGACGAAGCGACCGTTCACTACAAATGTCTGATGGTGCCGGCTGCCTTTGCTGATAGCTGGAGGGCTCACCAACCCGTTCGCCTCTCCCCACGTGCCGCGGAAGTTTACCGGTAGCATTGCCCTGGCGGTATCTACCCCGTAGATGCTTGCGAAGGTTTCGCGCAGGTCACCGCTGCCAGGAGTCATGAGCGCAATTTTACGATCGTCGGTAAGTTTAAAGGAAATGCGAGGATTCGCCAATGCCAAACGCTGCAGTATATCTCCCACGGCTCCCGCTTCTCCTAGGGGTGTCTTGAGGAACTTCCGCCTGGCCGGGGTGTTAAAAAAAAGTTCGCTGACCGTTACCGTCGTTCCCACCGGGCAGCCTGTTGAGCTGATTACGGGTTCCCTGCCTGGTTCGAGAGTAATTCGCGTACCCTCACTTTCTTCAGCGGTACGTGTGGTCATCGCAACCCGCGCTACTGACGCGATGCTGGGGAGTGCCTCTCCCCGGAAACCCAGCGTCGCAATCCTTAGAAGATCATCGGCAGAGCGTATCTTGCTGGTTGCATGCCGTTGAAACGCCAGCAGCACCTCCTGCCGTGGAATACCGGTACCGTTATCGCTTACCTGGATCTCCTGCGTTCCCCCAGACCAAATCCGGACGTCAACCCTGCTGCTACCGGCATCGATGGCGTTCTCCACCAACTCCTTTACCACGGAAGCAGGCCTTTCCACCACCTCGCCCGCAGCGATCTGGTTAGCGGTAAATGTATCCAGCACTAAGATGGGATGGCGCATGTAGGTCACCACCTTTTCTGGAAGCATACTGATCTTCACAAGCGCTTTACGAAATCAATTTGCGCTGCATTACATACAACCGGTTAATGGCATCCAGCGGAGTCATCGACACGATGTCCAGGGACTTGAGTTCTTCTAACACCTGCTGGCCAGTCATGTCGATCTCAGGAAAGAGGCTGAGTTGTGTGGCACTCGTCCCCTCTGTCGTAGCAGCCACTTCTCGACTGGTTCCTTCCAGGGACGCAAGAATTGTATTGGCTCTCCGGAGCACCTCCGGGGGAAGTCCTGATAGGCGTGCGACATTAATGCCGTAACTGCGGTCGGCTTTTCCCGGAATTACCCTTCGCAAAAATACAATATCTGAGCCTTCTTCCTTAACGGCCACAGTATAGTTCTTCACCCCCGGCAATTCGGCTTCCAGTCCTGTCAATTCGTGATAGTGAGTAGAAAAAAGAGTCTTGGCGCCTACCCGGTTCTGGATATACTCTAACACCGCCTGGGCGATACTCATTCCGTCATAGGTGCTGGTTCCCCGTCCTACCTCGTCCAGGATAATCAGGCTGCGGCTGGTCGCCTGGGATAGAATGGCGGCGGTCTCCAGCATTTCAACCATGAAGGTAGACTGTCCCGTAGACAGGTCGTCAGCGGCGCCTATCCGGGTGAAGATACGGTCTACTAATCCTATCTCAGCTTTTTTCGCCGGTATAAAGCTCCCGAGCTGAGCCATTAAGACGATCAGGGCTACCTGGCGCATGTAGGTGGACTTGCCCGCCATATTAGGCCCGGTGATCACCATCAACCTTTGTTCCTGTTCGTCCAAATATGTATCGTTGGGAACAAACCAATGGCCGGGCAGGGTCCTTTCCACCACCGGGTGCCGCCCACCTTGGATCAGGATTCTCTGGCCGTGGTCGACTACCGGCTTGGCATACTCATTCCTGACAGCACATTCAGCCAGCCCTGCCAGAACATCCAGTTGAGCCAGTACGGCTGCGGTTTGCTGGATCCTGGGGGTAGCTTCTCCTACCTGCTCCCGGAGTTCCACAAACAATTGGTACTCTAACTGCATCAGTCGCTCGGAGGCTCCTAATACCTGGTTTTCCAGTTCTTTGAGTTCTGGTGTGATATATCGTTCTGCGTTGGCCAGGGTCTGCTTACGAATGTACCTTGCCGGTACAAGCGAAAGGTTGGGGCGGGTGACCTCCAGATAATAGCCAAATACCTTGTTGTATCCAGTCTTCAGGGACTTAATCCCCGTTTCTTCTCGTTCTTTGTTCTCAAGCCGGGCAATCCAAGCCTTGCCGTTAGCTGCTGCTTCGCGCAACCTATCCACTTCTTCGTGGTAGCCGGTCTTGATGATGCCCCCTTCCCGGATCGAGAGAGGCGGATCATCTTCAACGGCAGAAGCGATCAGCACTACGATGTCTTCCAGTGGGTCCAATCTTTCCGCCAGGGACCGCAGCAGTGGAACCTCCACATTACTTAACAACTCCTGTACCCGGGGGAGCACTTCCAGGGATTGTTTCATCGCTAGCAGGTCCCGGGCGTGGGCGTGGCTGTAGGCTACTCTACCCAGCAGTCTCTCCAGGTCGTAGACCCCTTCTAACGATTTACGCAGGTCATTGCGCAAGAAAAGGTTCTTGACCAGTTCTTCATTGGCTTCCAGTCGCTCCCGGATCTGCCCGCAGTCCAGGAGCGGTTGTTCCACCCATTGGCGGAGCAAACGCCCCCCCATGGCGGTGACGGTATAGTCCAATACCCCCAGTAGGGAGCCTTTGCGGGCTTGTCCCCGGATGGTTTCAGTCAGTTCCAGGTTGCGCCGGGTCGCAGGGTCAAGAACCATAAAGGAGCTGATGTTGTAGGTAACCACCCTATTCAAGTGGGTTAGAGTTATTTTTTGGGTTTCTCTGAGAAATCGCAGCAGCATTCCTGCAGCAGCAACTGCGAGAGGGAGGTGCTCGCAGCCAAAACCCTCCAGGGAATCGATCTGAAAGTGCTTGGAAAGCGCCAGGTAGGCGTCCTGGGGATTCGCGGAACCCGGCTGTAGAGATAGGGCTGTTCCCAAACTCCGCAGGTTGCCAGTCACAACCTGGTCCTGGTACAGGGACTCCGGCAGCAGGCACTCTTTTGGATTCAGTCTGGTCAATTCATTCAGAACCAGGTTGAGTGCTTCGGGACCGGTTACCTGAGTCACCCTAAACTCTCCCGTTGAGACGTCAGTAACAGCCAGGCCGTACCCTTCCCGGCCATCAACCAGCGCCACCAGGTAGTTGTTCTTCTTCTCCTCCAGCATATTAAGGTCTACTATTGTCCCGGGAGTCACTATCCGGATTACTTCGCGCCGTACCAGCCCTTTGGCGGCACCTGGGTCTTCTACCTGTTCACAGATTGCCACCTTGTAACCTTTGTCCACCAGGCGAGCGATGTAAGTCTCTGCAGCATGAAAAGGGACTCCGCACATGGGTACCCGCTGTCCGTTTCCACCGTCCCGTGAGGTCAGCACGATCTCCAGTTCCCTAGAGGCGATGGCAGCATCCTCGTAAAACATTTCGTAAAAGTCACCCAGGCGGAACATCAGGATGGCGTCTTGATGCTGGGTCTTGATGCTTTGGTACTGCTGCATCATGGGCGTCAGGTTGTTCAAGAGCCCTTCCTCCATTAAGCCGGGATTCAATGGTAATTATACCACAACCGGGTTAGGGATAGTAGTGAATTGAAAGCCCGATTAGTCAGCGCTCAATTTCATTCCTCCGGTGACATGTGATGCCACAAGATGAACAACCGCCCAGCCCTTCTTCACCAATGGACCGGCGTAGAATAAAGCTGACGCTCTGAACCAGGTTGGCAAATCGGTTTTGGGCCTCCACGTATGCCTGAACTTGAGGATTCCCGGCTAGTTCTTCCTCCAGTTTTGCCAGTCGCTCCAGTTCCTGCGGGGAAATTTCCTGTCCCAGGCGCCGGGCCATTTCCCAGGAACGCCTTGCCTTTTCGTGTTCTACCCACATCCTGTGGGAAGCTTGGTCTGAGGCTAATTCAGATTCCGCTTTCCGCAAAGCTAACAGTTCCGTTGAGTTGGCCAAAGCGTCTCCCAGGTCATGTGCTTTATCAATGACCGACACAGGTTGCTGTCCCTCCAGTTTCGCGAAATTAATTTACAACTCAGCCCGCTTTGTTACTATACCAGTAAGGTTCCATGTTTGAGCTTCCTTAATAGCTACACTGACGATCTTTCCGATCAGGTCTTCGTGGCCCTCGATAATTACCACTTTATTTGTTCTTGTACGAGCGCTCAATCTTCCGGGATCGCTCTTACTCCTGCCTTCTATTAATACCTCCACTGTTTTTCCTACTAATCGCCGGTTAGCCTCCAGACTCAAACGGTTTTGGATCTCAAGGAGTTTCTGGAAGCGTGCTTTCTTTTCCTCCATGCTGATCTGGCCCGGCATTTGAGCCGCCGGGGTTCCCGAACGAGGGGAATAAAGGAAGGTAAAGGCAGCGTCGAACCGGGCCTTCTCCATCAAATCAAGGGTGTCCGCGAAATCCTCACTGCTCTCACCGGGGAAACCTACAATGATGTCCGTGGTGATGCTGGCGTGCGGCACCGATTCCCGAACCTTGGTCAACAATTCCAAGTAATACTCCCTGGTGTAACCCCTGTGCATCCGCCTGAGCACCGTATTGCTCCCGGCCTGTACAGGTAGGTGGAAGTGCTCGCATACCTTAGCCGACCGGGCGATGGTTTTAATAACCTTTTCACTGAAGTCTCTGGGGTGAGAGGTCATGTAACGGATCCACCGGATACCAGGAACTTCGTTTACTTGGGAAAGCAGGTCAGCGAAGTCGACCTGCAGATCAAGGTCTTTACCATAAGAATTGACGTTTTGGCCGAGGAGCATTATTTCCTTATACCCCTGTTCCCCTAATGATTGTACTTCTCTGATGATATCCTCGGGCAGGCGGCTGCGCTCCCGGCCTCGCACGTAAGGTACAATGCAATAAGTGCAAAAATTGTTGCAGCCATAGGTAATGGTCACGTACGCCCTGATACCGGCTACCCGCCTGGTAGGCAGGTGCTCTACAATGGCCCCTTCTTTTTCCCATACCTCAACCACCGGAGATTTCGCCTCTTTGGCTTCAGCGATTAACTCCGGCAGGCGATGGGCGTTATGAGTACCGAAAATCAGGTCCACATGGGGAGCCTTACGGCGCATTCTATCAGCCACTTCCGGTTGCTGGGTCATACACCCGCAGACACCAATTACCAGTTCGGGGTTCTTGCTCTTCAATTGCTGTAGTTCACCCAACTTGCCGTAAACTTTGTTTTCCGCCTTTTCCCGTACGCAGCAGGTATTCAGGATAATCAGATCGGCATCCTCTTCAAGATGGGTTTCATGGTATCCCATCTTTTCGATCATGCCCGCCAAAACTTCTGCATCGTGCTCATTCATCTGGCAACCCCAGGTTAAAATCATGTACTTCAGCCGGATCACGTCCTTCGTTGCCTTTCTGATATTTCGGTAGCATTATATCACAAAACATTTATGATTAACCATCATGGTAAGGAAAAACCGCTTCCGCTTTTCTCACAATGATTGAGCAAGAGCTAGGCCAATCCGTGCCAGGTTTTGGCATACTTGCGCCTGGTTAGAGGCAAAGTCTTCCATTACGTTGGCGTCTGCCATGTCGGAAACAGACCTGATCACCAGCCATGGCACATTATTGGCAGCACATACCTGAGCAACGGCCGCACCTTCCATCTCCACACACAAACCACCAAAGCGGCAAGAAAGTTTTTGAACTGTCTCCTGTCGCCAGACCACGCGATCTCCTGTCAAAATGCGTCCGGTAAAGACTCGCGGCAATTCATTCCCGGTGATGGGCAAAAGGGCTATCCCCCTGATGACCTCCTCGGCTAGCGCCACCAGATGGCGATCACAGTAAAAAACGGAATTGTACCGTGCAGGTTCGGGCGGCACACGATTATTCCCGGCTCTGCTCACGTCATACTGGAGTAATTCACTCCCCAGGACTACGTCGCCGATGCGGACTTCCGAGTTGATGGAGCCTGCCATGCCAATGATAAGCACTTTCTCCACTTTAAAAACGTCGATTAGGATCTGTGCGGTCATGGCTGCGGCAACCTTGCCGATATCACTGGCCACCGCCACCGCAGGAATTGTGTTTAGTCTACCCTTAAGGAAACGAAGCCCTGCCTGGCAGTATTCTTTCTCGGGAACCATCAGTTCTTTTATGGGGCCGATCTCTGCCGGTATTGCCCCTATAATGCCCATTTTCATGTTATCCGTCCCCCCGTGTCTCTTTTCATTTCGAAAGATACCATTTATACTTGCTGGTGGTGTAAAAAAAGGGGGCTATGCCCCCTTCTCCAGTAATCTTTGTAACTTCCGGTATGAAATTCTGACCAGCGCCTTGTCTTGGCTGTAGGTGATCCGTTTCACCGCCTCATCTACCGGAAAAAATCCCCCATCCAGGAAGCCTTCTTGCTGCGCCACGTGGAACTCGGTACTATCTGCCTGCATTACAAACCAGGTGATCTGGTTGCAGACCGGTCGTTGCCTGGAGACGGAGAAGAACTCGTAACTGGTTTCTCCAGCCGGCCCAATAATACTGGCCCGCACACCGGTTTCCTCTCTTACCCTTTTCAGGGCAACCTCACTGGGATGGGTGTCCTGCCGGACAACCCCCTTGGGGAGAACCCACTCCCGCTTGTCGTTTTGTAGGAGGAAAACATGATCGTCACTAAACACGATTCCGCCGGCGCATTTTCTAAAAAGCATCCATCCACCTCCAGTAGATTTTGTGAGAACAGAACGTTCTCCGGGGGGCTTAATTGAATCTATTCTCCACCGGGGTTGTTATTCCTGCCAGGATGTTGTATTTCACCAACAGAAAGTATAACTTTCTGTTGGCATAAGTGCAACTAAGGCTTCCGCCTGCGCCTACGGCTTGGCGCAAGCCAAGTTTTCTTTATTAAACCGGAATGAGGTGATAACGACGGGTACCTAAACCAATAGCTTCCGCGTAAGCCAGTTGCGCTGTCCCATCCACCCCGTGGATAGCCAGGAATTTATCCCCCGCATGTTCGTGGCCGTCCATTCTGGTTCCTACCATCGCCATTTTTTCGTTCACCAGGTCCAGGCAAGCCTGATCAAGGGCTACCGGGTCACGGGATGCCAGGATACCGATGTCGCCGACGATAGGAGCATCACTCCAGCTGGCACAGTCGCAGTCCGGGGTAACGCCCATGACAAAGCTGATGAAACCTGCCTTTCCTGCCTTGTTTTGCAGCACGCCAAGGGTGTACTCGCAGATCTTTTCCTGAATTACATCAGGTTCAGTTTTCCAGTTGATACTGATCGCCCGGTAATTGCAGGTAACCGTACATTCGCCACACCCTATGCAGAGTTCCGGTAGGATACGGGCTTTCTGCTCGATGCGGATGGCATTACCGGGGCACCACCTGAGACACTTGCCGCAAGCCTTGCATTTTTCTTCCCTCACGGTAGGGAGGATGTCCGAATGCATCATTTGCTTTCCGGAGCGTGACCCTAATCCCATACCAATGTTCTTAAGAGTTCCACCAAACCCGGTAGCCTGGTGACCCTTGAAATGGGTTGCAGTCAAAAACGCATCAGCATGGTATACAGCACTCCCTATCTTCACTTCTTTGAAGTGTTTTTGATTGATCTCCACCGACACGTAATCCTTACCGGTCAATCCGTCAGCGATGATCAGCGGTGCTCCTACGACGGCGTAAGCAAATCCGTTTTCAATGGCAGTCTCCAGGTGGTCCACCGCATTTGATCTAGAACCCACGTAAAGGGTATTGGCATCGGTAAGAAACGGCCTACCCCCGGCTTTTTTAACCCGGTCAACAACCCGTCTGAGAAAAGGGGGTCGAATATATGCTGTATTGCCCCTTTCACCGAAATGCAGTTTGATAGCAACAAGGTCATGAGGTGATATCAGTTCGGCAAATCCTGCCCGATCAAACAGTCTTTCAACTTTGTCCAGCAACCCGGAGCCCTTTTCCGCCCGCAGGTCGGCAAAAAACACTTCAGCACTCACTTCGCTTTCCCCCTTTTTTGATTCGCCCGCAACAGCCGTTCCCGCACTTCCCGCGCTACTGAGCGCACATGATAGTCGTCGGCTTCAGCCAGTACCCGTTCTACATGCGTGACAGCACCACCGACCCCCAGTTCCGCCAGCGCTAAAAGCGCGTGTTCTTTGACCAGGTTAATGGGATCATCCAGACACCTTACCAGCACAAAGTAAGCCGTCTTATCTCTCAGTTGTCCGAGAGCTTCGCAAGCCTTTGCCCTAATTAGGCCATCCCGGTTTTGGAGAGCCGGCACCAGCAGGTCCAAGGCATGAGGGGAACCCAGTTGCCCGCATGCCCAAAGAACCTTTAAGTGCAGTTGCTTATTCTTGGTTAATGGCAACTTCTGCAAGGGTCGCAGGACTTCCGGGTTCCCTTTTGCCACCAATTCTTCAATGCAACGCAGCAGCACCTCGTGATTGAGCCGTGCCAACACCGCCAGCGACCTTTCTACCCGGTGCTGCCCAGAATTCTTCAGGATACCCAGCACCTCCGCGGTGACCCTTTCTACCACCAGTTCAGCTACCAGCTTGGCGCCCCGCGAAGTCAGGTAGAGCCTTGGGACTGGTTCCGCCCCCTGTTGTAACAGCCGTTGCGCCACAAGAGCACCCACTATTCTTTGGATGTCCGTAAGAGCCAGGTGACTCAAAAGTCCTTGTCCGAAGCAAAAAGCCGGTAACGGTTCGTGGCGTCCCATGGGCCTGGTACCTGCGAGAAGGCGCACAAAATCCTTGACCTCCATTCTTCCTTCAAAATCTTGAGCTGTTTCTAATACCTGCAACAGTTCCCCAGGAGATACCGGCAGGTCATCTTCAAACACCACCTGTTCAGCTACCAGGTATTCGGTATAGTGTTGGCGATGTTGAAAACGCCCTGCGAAATCGTGCATGAATCGTACAAGTGGTTCACCAAATTCAGCCAGGTCCGGTACCTCCAAGAGGCGGTCCACCGGTAAACCGGGCCACCTGGCGGCAATTTCAGCGTATTTTATATAGCGCCGCCGTAGAAGCTCTATATAGTCTTCAGAAAAGCCGGTCTTTCTAACTATCGCCGGAATGATCTCACCAATGGTCAACAAGCGAAAAGCCCTCTCCCACGGTTCCCAGGGGTGATCCACAAATTGTACCGGATGAAGACGGGCTGCCTCCCTGGCGGCCATCGACAGGATCTCCTTGGCTAGTCCTTCAGCAAAGCTCGGCGGGTACGCGAACTGGGTATTAAGCTTGTTGGTAAATATTTCTGCGAAGGTGGGATTGGTTAGAACTTGCTGGTTAATCTCAAGGCATCGCACCGCTTCGGGCAGGAAGGATTCTCGCAGGAAAGCCAAGGCCATGGGACTTTTTGGTCCGCCCCATTCCTCTACAACGATCCGTTCAGTATTTCTCAAAAGGATTTCTACCAGACCGGCAGGAAAAGGCCGCGTATGCTTTGCATCTACTGGTAGTTTTTGCGGACCCATCCACCACACCACCCTTCGCATCGCGGGCTTGACGATCTAAGGAAAATTTCCCCCCATTACTGCTACACCAGGCAAGAACGGCTGATCTTTTCCAGTTGCTCTAGGTTTCGGCATTCCAGGACTTTGGTGCAAAAAGGAGCATATAACTTGATGATACTGTCATCGGATGTCCATTTTGCTTGAGGAACCGGGTTCAACCACAACACCCGCTGGGCACGACCGGCCATTACTTTTAATGCCTCTTCTTGAGGCGGGCGCCAGTTATTACGGGCATCTCCCAGGATCACGATGGTGGTTCTTTGGTTCAATAAGGACAGGTAAAGTTTCCGAAATTCCGCAAACACCCGCCCAAAATCCGACAGTCCGGAAAGGGAACTTCTGGACTCCCACCTGATTTTGTCCAGAGCTTCAGGCAGCGGCAACCGTCGAAACCACTCGCTCACCTCTTCTAAACGATCCACAAACACAAAACTTCGCACACGGCGGTAACGGCGCTGAACGGTGTAGACCAGTTGCAACATAAACTGGCTGAACAAGGCCACCGAACCGGATATATCGCAAAGGAGTACCAGATCTGGTCGCACCGGGAGGTGATCCCGGTGTTCAAGCACGAGAGGTACGCCTCCCGTACGCAGCGACCGGCGAACTGTCCGCCGAAGGTCAATCCGTCCCCGTCGCATCGGCCGGAACCGGCGGGAGGGACGACTGGCCAGTTGCCGCGCAATGCGGTGTACGTAGCGTCTCATTTCCGGCACCATCTCTTTAGTCAGTGAAATAAAATCTTTCCTGTAAGGGTTAGCCTGTTCCAATACCTGTAACAGAGCCTCCGTACCGAATTCCCGTACCAGTTGCTCCTCTACCCTATCCCGGATCTCTTGTTCCAAAAAGGCCATCTGCTCAAGACAACTATGGTAAAGCCCTTCCCGCAGTTCCCCTCGCTCGTGCATTTTTTGCAACCGGTGCATCGCCATAAACCACTCCAGCGTTACTTGGGCTTGCCTCACTCTCTCTTGTACTTGGCAGGCGTCTGAGAATTTCAATGGTCCTGACGCATTAACGGCATCAGCGGCTATCGATGATAAAGTCCCCAGATCTCCTTCCATTACAGCGGATACTAACCTGTCTGCAACGGTTCCACCCCCAATCGGGGAAAGTCCCAAGCCCCCACCAACAACTCCCGGCACCAGGAGTGAAGAGGTAGCGCGTCCGGACCATACCTCGTCCATCTCTTCTCCTGGCTTCAAAGCGGAGAAATAAAGACGAAATAACTTTTCCAACACAGGCCGATCCCGTTGGCGCTTGATCAGGGTAGCGGACATGGCTGTGAACACGCTATCCTTGTCTACCCCGAGCTGCCGGATAGCTTCCAGGCATTCCATTGTTTCCGGCAGGCTGACCCTGACACCAGCAGCCCGCAGGTATCTAGTAAAATCCAGAATAACCTCTTCCACCCTGCTCATCACCTTACGAGGGTTGTTTTTGCACCTTCACCGGAAGCATCGCCGATAGTTTCTTTTCTATCTTGGACACATCCTCCTGGTTTTTAAGGAGCACCGCTAACGTGTCCGTAACAGAGTGTGAGTCCAAAGCGTCACAACGGAGCAGAGTCAAGGAATTAGCCCAGTCCAGCGTCTCAGCAATGCTGGGTGCTTTTTTCAGGTCATGTCTTCGCACCGACTGCACAAAGGCAACCACCTGTTCAGCCAGTTCGCTGGAGATGTGGGGCAACCTGGTCCGGATGATGCTCAATTCCCTTGTATAGTCGGGGTAATCCATGTAAAGGTACAGGCAGCGCCGTTTTAGCGCGTCACCCAGTTCCCTGGTACTGTTGCTGGTAATCACCACCAAAGGCTCCAGCAAAGCCTTCACCGTACCAAGTTCAGAAATAGTTACCTGGTACTCGGATAGGGTTTCTAAAAGGAAACTCTCAAACTCTTCATCGCTTTTATCAACTTCATCAATCAGCAGAAGAGCGGGATCCTTAGAGGTGAGAGCCAAAAGGACCGGCCTGGGTAATAGGAATTCCTCGCTGTAGATACCCTGCCTGGTTTGCTGCCAGTCACCCGCGTGATTTGCCTGGATACGCAGGAGTTGCTTTTGATAGTTCCACTCGTACAGTGCCTTGCCCTCGTCCAGCCCCTCGTAACACTGCAGGCGGATTAACTTTCTACCCAAAGCCCTTGCCAGCACCTTGGCCAACTCTGTCTTTCCGACTCCAGCGGGGCCCTCCACGAGGACAGGTTTAATCATCTGGATCGCCAAGAATATCACGGTGGCGGATCGCTTGTCAACCAGGTAACCGTATTTCCCCAACCCGGAAATAACATCGTGCACTGTATCAAAAGCCAATGACGGTCCCTCCCCGGCCAAAAAGAAAGGTGCGTTGTCTTAACAGGCAGTTTACTAAAGACGGACGTGGCCGTGAGCCACGCCTGCCACCGGTCACCTATAAGGTCTCCAGTAACCGCAGCAAGTCAGTCATGCTTCCTTGGTAGTCTGGTCTCTGGTTCATGGTTCCCCGTTGGATCAGGCAGTCCTCTACCAAGAAGGTAGTAATTTTTAATTCTCCCGCCACTAGATCCTCTTCTGCATCATTTCCCACCATCAGGCATTCCTCCGGGTTGACCTTCAGGTAGTCCAATATCTCCCTATAATAATTTGGGTTGGGTTTGCAAAAATGCATCTCCTCGTAGGAGGTGACCAACCTGAATCCGAAATCATCAACTCCCGCCCAGCGCAACCGCTCCCGGATAGCCGTCATGGGAAACACCGGGTTGGTGGCAACCACAAGGGTTAACCCCTTACTCTGAGCTTTCGCCAGCACTTGTCTGGCCACCGCATTTGGTTTGGTATACTGGGCCAGGGACGGGAAATCACGGGAGTAAAAATCCTCGAAAACTGGGCTGAGTTCTTCCTTCCGTAAGCCAGTAGAACCGAAAAATTCTTCATTAAAGACTTCCCGGTTGGTCTTGAGGGGGTCATTATTGATTACCATCTTGTGTGTGGCCGCCAGCAATTTATGGACAAACTCCTGGGCAGGCATGTACGGGCTCACACGTTGCGCCAGCAGTCTCATGTATTGCTTCATAAAGTTTTCTGTGTCCATGGGGAGCAGGGTGCCGTCCAGGTCACAAAGCAATGTGCTTATCGCCACTGGAGATACTCCTTTATTATCCTGCTTCTCGTTTTCTTTTTGTCGAATGCGATATATTAAGATTTAAAGAATTTAAAGACGATAGTTCGGTGCTTCTTTAGTGATCATGACGTCATGAGGATGACTCTCTTTAAGCCCGGCGCTGGTGATGCGGATGAACCTGCCGTTTTCCTGCAGCTCACGGATGGTCCGGGTACCACAATATCCCATTCCCGCGCGTAGCCCGCCAACAAGCTGGTAAACGGTTTCCGCCAGGGGCCCTTTGTACGGAACCCGTCCTTCAATTCCTTCCGGCACCAGTTTTTGCACCTCATCATCCTGGAAATAGCGATCCTTGCTGCCTTCCTTCATGGCACCCAAGGATCCCATCCCTCGGTACACCTTGAAGCTGCGACCCTGGTAGATCTCAATCTCACCGGGACTCTCTTCCGTTCCCGCCAGCAGGCTCCCGATCATCACGGTACTCGCTCCGGCTGCGATAGCCTTGGTGATATCACCGGAATACTTTATTCCCCCGTCAGCAATGACCGGTACCCCGTGTTTTCGGGCTTCCAGGGCACACTCGTAAACCGCCGTAACCTGTGGCACGCCGATGCCGGCAATAACGCGAGTAGTACAAATGGACCCGGGACCAACCCCGACCTTTACCGCGTCGGCCCCGGCTTCGATTAACGCCGCAGTGGCTTCCGCCGTTGCCACATTCCCTCCAATCACCTCGATGCCAGGAAATGCCTCCTTGATTCGCTTGACGGTCAGGATCACCATCCTGGAATGGCCATGAGCCGTATCCACCACAATGGCGTCAGTCTTGGCGCTCGCCAACGCCTCCACCCGTTCCATGGTATCAGGTGCTACGCCTACTGCCGCGGCCACTAACAGGCGGCCGCGATCATCCTTGGCAGAGTTGGGGTACTGGCGGGCCTTTTCAATATCCTTAATTGTGATCAAGCCGCGTAGGACAAAGTTTGCATCCACAATCGGCAGCTTTTCCACCTTGTGCCTCTGCAAAATTTCTTTGGCTTGTTCCAGGGTGGTCCCCACCGGGGCGGTGACAAGGTTTTCCTTCGTCATCACATCGGCGATAGGCTGGTCGAAATCCTTTTGGAACCTGAGATCCCGGTTGGTTAGGATTCCTACCAGCTTTCCCTCTACGGTAATGGGTACACCCGAGATATGATAGCGTTCCATGATAGCTAATGCCTCGTGGATCTTTTGATGGGGTGACAGATAGATGGGATCGGTAATCACCCCGTGTTCTGAGCGTTTAACCCGGTCTACTTCCATGGCTTGACGCTCGATGGTCATGTTTTTGTGGATTACCCCAATCCCACCCTCACGGGCCATGGCAATGGCCAGGCGGGATTCAGTCACCGTATCCATGCCCGCGCTGACTACCGGGATGTTCACCCTGATATTTCTGGTAAGTCGAGAGGAAACATCTACCTCTCTCGGCAGTACCGCGGATTCAGCCGGTACCAGTAATACATCGTCAAAGGTTAGTCCTTCCTTGGAAAATTTCCCTTCGTACAAACGAATAACCCCTTTTCTTATAAGTATTAACGCTAATTATATCATAATCAGACCTGGTATTACCATGTACGAAAACTTTTTATCGCCGCACGTGCAACCGGATTGTTCCAGACTGTATGTAGTTCCAGAGCCTGTCCTTAACCCACTCACGTATAAAACGCCTGCTGGCCGGAAAAAGGCACAAAAAACCCGCCGTATCTGTAATCAAGCCCGGTGTGAGCAGGAGCAGCGCGCCGGACAACACCAGTACCCCATCCAGCAGTTGGTCACCCGGCATGCGCCCTTCAGCCAGGTGCACCCGCAGATCATCCAGTACCATGCTCCCTTGCTGGCGGGCCAGGGCCATGCCCGCTACCCCTGTCCCCAACACCAGCAGGACGGTATTCCCCGCACCCAGGTACCTGCCTGTAAGGATTAGCAGATACAGCTCCACCAGTGGAACAATCACCAGCAACCATAAGATGCGTTTCATCAATCCGTCACCACCCTTGTTCCTTATTGTACCAGCACCGGAGTTTAAAAGCAAAGGCAGGATTTGCTCCTGCCCTAATCTTGCCCCATGATGGAGTGGATCCCCAACTGTTCGAAGTGTTCCCGTAGATGCGAGATGGTTTTGTCGGAGACACCAAATTCCCTGGCGATTTCGGTATCCGAACGATTAGCGGCCAAATGGGCGATAAACCTGTCAAAATCCACCCCTACCTCTTCAGTTTTTTGTTTCAGGCCTGGTTCCGTACCCCAAGGAGCCCGTGAGCGGAAGTCTTCAGCCAATAGCACAACCTCCCAACTTTATGGCGAATAGGCGCACCCTTGCTCCGGTTTATTCTAACCAGCCCGCCAAAAAGTTATGAAGGATACTCTACATGCCAAGGTGATGGGTGTCGTTGAGCAAGCTTAGAACCGCCCTTTGCTCGTAAAAATCAATAACGTTCACGGCAGTGTTATCCTGGCGAAACGACCAGATGCTTTTTATGTCTAATCCCAGTACTGCGCAGATAATAGCCCGGATGGTACCCCCATGAGATACCACTAGCATGGTCTGGCCGGGGTGGTGCGCGACCAATTCCCGGATAATATGATATGAACGCTCTTTGAGTGTTTCAAATGTCTCCCCGTTGGGTATCGTGATGCCGCTTGGATCGCTGTACCATCGTTCCGCCATGTCCCTATACCCAGCCAGGATTTCCCGGTAGGTCATCCCCTCCCACACACCGAAGTTAAGTTCTCTTAAGGCCGGTACCGGTACCACCGGCACTCCCCGGCCTTCGGCTACGATACAAGCGGTCTCCATCGCCCGGGACAGGTCACTGGCATAGAATGCATCGATCTGGTCACTTTGGAAGCGTAAACGCAGCTTCCTGGCCTGCTCTCTCCCTTCTGGGCTCAGCTCTACGTCGGTGTGCCCCTGGTACTTGCCATCTTGGTTCCATATCGTCTGACCATGTCTTATCAGGACGACTTTTGTCACCCGGCCACCCCCAAACCTCACTCATAAAACATCCGACAATACCTGCAACAATCTTTCGTTGGCTAGGCGGTCCTTTACGGCTATCCGGATATAGCGATCCCCCAGCCCTTCAAAGGAAGAGCAATTGCGCACCAGTACTCCTCGCCGCGCCATTTTTTCGGTTACCTCCGATGCCCCCTTCCCACTCTCTGAAAGGTCAACGAGAATGAAATTAACTTCGGGGTGCAGTGGTCGTATCCCTGGTACTTCCTGCAATTTCCGAAAGAGAAATTCTTTTTCCTTTCTGAGCCACCGGCGGGTCCGATCTGAGAAAGCCGGATCCTGCAGGGCGGCTACTCCAGCCAATTGCGCCAGGCGGTTGACGCTCCAAGGGTCCCTGCATGCCTCCAGGCGGGCAACCAGTTCCCGGTGGGCGACAGCGCATCCCAGTCTCAATCCGGGCAAGGCATATAATTTGGTTAGGGAATACAACACTAATACGTGATCATGCCGGGCGGCATAGGGGACTACCGTATAATCCCTTCGCTCTTCTACAAAGTCCAGGAAGGACTCATCTACGACTACCAGGGTACCTGTGTACCGGCAGTGTTCAATTACCGTCATCAACGCCTCGGGTGGGATTAAGTTACTTACAGGGTTGTGGGGATTACACAGGAACAAGATGTCCACCCCGGTTAAGTCCTTGATTATCTCGAAGGGTTTAAGGTTAAACCCTTCCTCTTCTCGCAAGGGATAGGAAACCACCTGCGCGCCACCGGACCACGCCGCCCGGGCATACTCGCTGAACGCGGGGGCGGTTACCATTACTCGCCGGGGTTTCAGGGCGTAAATTGTTAAGAAAATAATTTCCGTGGCGCCGTTTCCCGCCAGCACGCGGTCTTCCTCCACGCCCAGGTGAGCGGAAAGGGCGCGCCGCAGTTCCGCGTTTTCCGGATCCGGGTAACGGGTGATTTGATGCAAGTTAGACCGCAAGCAGCGGTAAACCCCTTCCGGTGGGCCTAACGGGTTGATATTGGCACTGAAGTCCAGTATCTCGTTTTCCGGTATGCCGTATTTTTCGCTGGCCTTGCGTACGTTACCGCCATGCCCGCCCAGGATAGGTATCTCTATCAACGGTATCCCCCCTGCAACTTCGACCAAAGTTTTCACCAACCCTCCCATGCGGCCGCTAACAACAGAACCAGCACCTGGTTGGCTTCGGCCAGGGCTCCGTAAATATCACCGGTCAGCCCTCCCAACAGCCGGTTGACCCTCAAGGCAACTAACAGCGAAAATGTTGCGGATGACAACCATGCGGTGATGCCCAAGGGGCCTAATAGGGACATCGCCGTACCGGCTGCCAGGATCGTGGCAAGAATTATTTCCCGCCTGCCTGTGTGCTGGTCAAAAGCTTCCCCCAGCCCCTGCCGGCGGGCGTAGGGGAAAAGGGCGATAGCCGGTACCATACTCCAGCGCGCCAATACCGGCACCGTTACCAGCACAGGAAAACTCCGGCTTACTGGCAACTCCATCAGTAAACTGTATTTTACCAGCAGGAGGAGCATCCCGCCAGCGGCTCCCAGGGCTCCCACCCTGCTGTCCTTCATGATCTCCAGCATCCGCTCCCGGGGTTTACCGGAAAAAAGCCCGTCAATAGAGTCCATCAGCCCGTCCAGGTGCAGCCCGCCGGTTACCAGCCACTCTCCGATTAGTAAAAGAACCGCTACAACCGTTAGTGGTAAAAAAAGACTGCTTACCCTGTACAGGAGCCATAACAGGATTCCGATCAGCATTCCGGCTAAGGGAAAGTATGCCGTGCTACGGCCCAGCACCTGTACATCCCCGATTACACCGGGCAAGGGCAGCCTGGTAAGAAACTGCAGGGCGGTATAAAAGCTAGTTATTTCCCGTATTAAAGCACCCACTGGGTATCCTCTCCTTCCCTTCCCGGAGGTAACGCCGGCACTTATCAAGAAAATGGCCGGCAACCGCCGGATACCCGGCCAGATGCAAGTGAATGTAAGAAGCCAGCACGTTTTGCCGGTTGTATCCTTCCATCCGACGCGGCTCCTGTCCTTCGATGCGATAGGCCCATGGATAGCCGTCCGGCGCCTCATCCAGAACCGAATAGTGGAACTCGTGACCGCAGAACTCTGTTCCCCGGGGGGACAGCACGCTGTCCGCAAGCAGGGTAACTTTCCGGTACCCCATCCCCGCAAGTCGCCTCTGCATGACGCTTACGGCGGGTATCGCACCCACCATGGTAAAGGTGGTCCCATGGAAATCCCTGATGCCGCGGGTCAAGTACATCATACCGCCACACTCGGCATAAACCGGCATACCCTGATTCACTGCCGCCCGGATGTTCTCTAGCAGTGGGCGGTTTGCTGACAGTTCTTCGGCAAACACCTCCGGGAAACCGCCTCCGAGAATCAATCCCGCAACTCCGGCGGGGAGTTCACAGTCGGACAGCGGCGAAAATGGAATCAAATCAGCCCCGTAGGCAGACAGCAGGTCCAAACCGTCCTGGTAGTAGAAGTTGAAGGCATCATCCCTGGCCAATGCTACCATTACCCTCTCCCGGGGCTGAGGGATTGTCAAAACGGAGTTTTGGGGTGAAACTAATTCCGGTGCTGCCCGGGCAATTGCCCACAGCCGCTCCATGTCCAGGGCGGCACCGATTGATTGGGCCAGGGCTTTTACGCTTTCTGCCGTCGACCGGTTTTCTCCGGTAGGCACCAATCCCAGGTGCCGGTTGGGGAGAGACGGCACCGCCCCCCTCATTAAGTGGCCTACTACCGGAATTCCCGTATGCCCCTCCACGGCCTCCTTCACCATCCGGAAGTGACTCACACTGCCTACTTGATTCAGAATGACCCCTGCCAATTGAACCTGTGGGTCCAGTTGACGGTAACCCAGCACCATCGCCGCGGCGCTCTGGGCGGTAGAGCGTACATCCAGCACCAGGATCACGGGAGCTTGCATCAATTTTGTGATGTGGGCTGTACTGGACACGGTAGATGCCCCCGCCTTGCCGTCGTAGAGTCCCATTACTCCTTCGATCACCGCGATTTCCGCACCGGCAGCCGCGCGAAGGAAAACCTCCCGGACGGTATTTTCCGGCATCATAAATGCGTCCAGGTTACGCGAGATGCGTCCGGTAGCATGATAGTGGTAACCGGGGTCAATATAATCCGGTCCTACCTTGAAGGGTTGCACTCTGTGTCCTGCCGCCGTCATGGCTGCCATCAGGCCGGTGGCAATGGAGGTCTTGCCAACTCCGCTGTGCGTACCGGCGATGACCAGCCGCGGGATTCTCATGGCTATCTTCCTTTCGCAAGTATTGCTGCGCCAATAAGGCACACCAGAATGGCGGTAGCATACATGATCCGGATGGTGTCTTTAATATGCGACGGTTCCAGAGGTTTTCGGTCTTCTCCCATGTGTGCCCGAAAAGAAGCCTGTCCATGATAACTGTTAATTCCGCCCAAACGTACTCCTAGCCCCCCGGCGGTCACCGACTCGGGGATGCCGCTGTTTGGGCTGGGATGCTTCTTGGCGTCACGTCTCCAGATCTTGCAGGCCCCACGAATATCCATGCCCATAATCCCGATCACCGCGAGCATCAACAAGCCGGTAATCCGGGCAGGCAAGTAGTTGGCTAGATCGTCCAGGCGGGCGGCTGCCCACCCGAAATACCGGTAGCGTTCATTCCGGTAACCCAGCATGGAATCCAGGGTGTTCACCGCCCTGTAGGCCATAGCCAGGGGAACTCCTCCCAACACGGCATAGAATACCGGCGACACAATACCGTCCACGGTGTTTTCCGCCACTGTTTCCACCGCCCCCCTCACCACTTCGGGCACGGGAAGTTTCTCGGTATCCCTCCCCACAATATACCCAAGGCTTTGCCGGGCCTGTCCCAGATTTCCATTCATTAAGTGACTGTATACTTCGCCCCCGGCCCCGGCCAATCCCCGGGCGGCAATGGTGGTAGCCAGGAACCATATCCCCAAGCCATTGCTCAGGACAGGCGAAAGGTTTCCGGACAACCGGAGTATCCAGTAGGTTGCAGTCCAGCTGCCGAGAACCACCAGGGCAACCAACGTCGTCCCTGCGATCCGTTCGGCTAATGGGGAATGGGCAATACGGCGGAACAATGACTCCATGCGAGATATTACCCAGCCTATTACCTGGGTAGGATGCACCAGCCAACGGGGATCACCTACCAACAGGTCTACCCCAAAGGCCGCCAGCAGCAATTCCGCTGACACACACCTCACTCCTCAAACGTTTAACCCGATAATCCGGTAAAGCCGCTCCATGTCCAGACTGTCTCTGACTATCCGCGCCAGTTCGTTCAGGCGCTCTTCCCGTTGGGAGGCATAGACCACTTCGCCAGTAACCGGTAAAAGTCCGCGGCGTTCCCGTAGCCAGTTGACCAGGTTCCGCCGGAGCAGGTCATTATCGAAAATCCCGTGCAGGTAGGTTCCCATGACCAGCCCTTCACCCCCCACTGCCCCGTCCCATTCGGCAGTTTCCGTACCCAAAGGTCGTTTAAGTTTGAAAGCGGGAGGGACCCCGGCATCAAGCTCGGTGCGTCCCATGTGGATTTCGTAACCTCGGACCAGATGCCCGCGCAGAGGCTCCAACCACGGCGTACCTCCAATCACTTCAGCTTCCACTTGAGTGGTAATCTTTTCCGGGTAAAATACCGTTGACATGGGAAGTAAACCCAGCCCGCTGATCTTTTGCTGCCTGGATTCGACTCCTGCAGGGTCCACAATTTCCGTCCCCAGGATTTGAAACCCCCCACAGATGCCGATGACCGGGATTTTTTTGCTGGAGAGTACACGAATTTCCGCTGCTATCCCGGTTTCTTCCAGGTAAAGCATATCTTCAATAGTATTTTTGCTGCCGGGGATGATTACCAAATCGGGTTCCCCTAGATCCCTATTTCGATGCACATATCGAACCGATACGTCCGGCTCATCCACCAGGGCGTCCATGTCGGTGAAGTTGGAAATCCGTGGCAGTTTAACTACCGCAATATCTACCCTGGCATCTTCCCATGCAGCTGAAGGCACCGTCTCTTCCAGCACTACCGAATCCTCTTCGGGAACTCGTAGGTCACGGAAGAACGGGACAACCCCCAACACCGGTTTGCCGGTCTTTTCCTCCAGGAATTCCAGGGCGGGACGCAAGAGTTCCAGGTCTCCCCTGAATTTGTTGATAATGATGCCTGCTACCCGTTCCCGCTCATCCGGCTCCAGCAGTTCCAGGGTCCCCACCACCGCGGCCAGGGCTCCGCCGCGGTCGATATCCGCCACCAGCAATACCGGCGCATCCGCCATCCTGGCTACCCGCATGTTGGCGATGTCCCTGGCTTTCAGGTTTACTTCCGCCGGGCTGCCTGCCCCCTCGATGACCATCACCTGAAAATCCCGGTGGAACCGGTCCAGGCAGCCCTGGATCACATCCAAGGCGGTGGTATTAAATTCGAGGTGATATTGCCGGGCGCCCATGTTTCCCACCGGTCGACCCAGCACGATGACCTGTGAGGAGGCGTTACCGGTGGGTTTTAGCAGTACCGGGTTCATTTCCACCGCCGGTTCCAACCCGCAGGCTTGCGCCTGTACCGCCTGGGCACGGCCCATCTCACCCCCGTCCCGGGTGATATGGGAATTGAGCGCCATGTTTTGGGCTTTAAAGGGCACCACCCGCCAGCCGTCCTGATAGAGGATCCGGCACAAGGCGGCCGCCAGGATGCTCTTCCCTACGTTGGAACTGGTCCCCTGCAGCATCACCGCCTTAGCCATTTCGATTCCCTCCCGTCGATCCGTCCATGTACAACAAGGCGTTAACCGCCGCGGCGGCAACGGCGCTTCCACCTTTAGTACCTCGCAGGGTTATAAAAGGAATGCTTAGCTCCTCGAGCACTTGTTTAGATTCCGCCGCCCCTACAAAGCCTACCGGTGTCCCCACAACCAGGGCTGGATGCACCATCCCTGCTTTGATCATCTCAATCACCTGGAAGAGAGCTGTGGGCGCATTGCCGATGGCTACAATGTGACCGTCCATGTATGGAGCCAACCGGCGCATGGCTACCATGGCCCTGGTTTCTCTCCTCCGGGAGGCCTCCGCCGCTACCTCCGGATCGTCAATAGCGCATTTTACATTCATTCCCAGTTGACCCAAGCGACGAGAACTGATCCCCGCTTCCACCATCCGCACGTCGGTCAGGATGCATTTACCAGGACCGAGGGCCATCAGGCCGGCGGCCACCGCCCGGGGGTGGACCACCGCCAAGCGGGCGACTTCGGGGTCCCCGGTGGTATGTACCATCCGCCGGATCACCATGCCCTCGGGGGTGGAATAATCCTGTTCCCGATCCATACCGGCGATGATTGACATGCTCTTCATCTCTATTGTTTGGGGGTTTTTAATGAAGTCCATTACATAGCCTCCCTGATCCTCTCGGACAGCACCTGGGCGATCCGGGGATCATCACCCAGAATACCGGCGTACACAATACTTACCCGGCCTTCGTACCTTGCCCTCTCCTGCTCCAGTTCCCCCGGAATGTCCTCCGTTACGTGGACACCGCTGAACAGGAACAAAGGAGCCACCACCACTTTTTTGATGCCGCTGGCCACCAACTTGGCAATGGCCTCTTCCAGGTTGGGATGCCGGTTCCCCATAAAAGCGGTTTCTACCATCAGACCGGGGAAGGATTGACGAACCATCTCCACTACCCGGTAAAAGCCCTCCTTCGCTTCCCCTTTCCGGCTGCCGTGCCCCAGCACCACGATCCCTGCCTCCATGTTCATACTCCTCTCAATAAATTCAAGATTTCTGCCCCGGTCAGCCCCATGGCGGCCTGATCCACTGGAAAACGGTTCACCACCACCAGGTGCACCCCCAATTCCAGGCAGGCGGAAACCTTGGCGTCAGTGCCCCCGGTTGGGCCGCTGTTTTTGGTGACCACCGCCTTCACCCCGTAGTGGCGGAACAAAGCCACATTCAGCTGGTGGGAAACTGGTCCCTGTAAGGCTACAATATCGCCTGGACAAAAACCCAACCTGCGGCACTGGACGATAGAGTCCTCCTCCGGCAGCATTCGGGCGATCAACCGGGTTTGCCGCCCGCGAGCCCGCCTTTCCCTGGCGGCCGTCACAAAGGGTTCCAGGTGCCTGGTGCCGATAGTCAGCATCACTGTCTCCCCCAGGCTCAACGCCGTTCCCGCGGCTTCCTCCCAATTGTTCACCTGGTGGATTAAAGGGTGTTCCGGCAGCGCGGTCTCTTCCCGCCGGTGCCGGAGGTACGGGATGCCGGCCTGGCGACACGCTTCCTGTGCCTCGACGGATATCCTTTCCGCGTAGGGGTGGGTAGCGTCCACGATCGCCCGCACACCGTACTGGCGGATCAGGGCTGCCAGCCCGTCTTGCGCCAGCGCGCCGGTCCTTACCTGGCAGGCGCCCTCCTGTTCCAGCAACCTGCCACCGTATTCGGTCAGGGAAGAGGCCAGCACCCGGTGTCCCTCCGCCACCAGTTGGCCCACCAGCAGCCGGCCGTCACCGGTGCCGGCCAGCACCAGGATCACCACACATACCCCCTTGGTGTCACCAGGTGCTGTCCCAGCACACGAGTACCCGAGTTCCCCACGATCACCAGCGAAAACATATCAATCGGCAGTTCGGTGAATCGCGCCAGGGTGCTAAAGGTAACCTCTTCGCCTTGACGACTGGCGTTGCGGACCAGGCCTACCGGGGTATCGGGAACCCGGTAGCGCAGCACCAGCTCCTGCACCTCCAGGACCTGGCGCACCCTTTTTTTGCTTTTTGGGTTATAAATGGCCAGAACGTAGTCGGCTTGGGCGGCCAATTCCACCCTGCGCCTGATCACCTCCCAGGGGGTTAACAGGTCGCTAAGACTGATGGTGGCAAAGTCGTGCATCAGGGGAGCACCCAGAGAGGCGGCCGCCGCGGTGGCCGCCGTCACCCCGGGGATGACCTCCAGGTCCAGTTCTTCGGCTACTCCCAGGTGGTGTACTATCTCCAGCACTACCCCCGCCATGCCATATACCCCGGGGTCGCCACTGGACACCACTGCCACCCGCTTTCCTGCCAGGGCCAGATCCACGGCGCTGCGGCAGCGCTCCTGTTCCCGGGTCATGCCCGAGCCGATGACTTCCTTGCCCGCCAGCAAGTCTCCCAGCAACTGCAGGTAGGTGTGGTACCCCACCACCACCTCCGCTTCCCGCAGCGCCCGGTGGGCGCGAAAAGTCATGTGTTCCGGGTCCCCTGGCCCGATGCCTACTATGGCCAATCCGCCGCGGCAATCGCCACCGTCACCTTGCCCCAAATTGTTTTGGGCAACACCCTCCGTCCGTTCCCGGTCTCCATCAATGACGCGGGTTCGCATACGGCTTTCACCCCTATTCTCCTGTAAGCTATTGCTGAACTGTTGAGTTCCGGTTTACCTTCCATAAACTTGTTAATGTCTTCGACGGAATGAAGCTTCAGGGGTACCCCCATGGTAGCGGCTGCCTCGTGTAATCCCGCTTCATCCTCCTTCAGCGACACCGAAGCGAGGGACAGGATGCTAAGGCAACTTCTATCGGCTGTTCTACACGCGTGTTGGATAGCCGCCAAAATATCCCCCGCTGGCGTTCCTTTACGGCAGCCCACCCCCACCACCAGGTGGCGGGGGCGCAAGTACATCAATTCCAGGATAGGCTCCGGGAGGACAAGGCTGGTCAACGCCACTTTTAACCCTGGGGGTGCTCCTCCCATCTCCTCCAGTGCCCGCAATGCCAATCCCGGAGGAACTTCTCCCAGGGCTTGGGCCACCTTGACTGGATTGGGCTCACAGTACACAGCCACCGTTTGACCGTTAACCAGCGCCGCGTTGGCCTGCTTAATTCCGGCGAACGGGTCCGGGACAAGTCCGAGGCGCCGGGCCAGCACGTCCAGCCCCATTTTCCCCTGCCCGTCGGTAGCAGTGGTAACGACCGGGTTTGCCCCGAGCACACTCGCTACTCTCCTGGCCAGGTCGTTGGCTCCGCCCCAGTGCCCGGAAAGCAGGCTGATGGCGTATTCCCCCCTCTCGTCCACCACCACTACCGCCGGGTCGGTCCTTTTGTCCTTTAAGAAGGGCGCGCAAACCCTGACGGCAATGCCAACGGCCGAGATAAAAACAATCCCCCGGTAGGTATCCCATAAACCTGCCACCAGACCACTGAGCGGCCCGTGGTAGCGATGCGCCGGCCATCCTGGGGCATCCCCACCATCCGGGCGGCCCAGGACATAGACATCGCATTCTCCTGTTAGCGCTTCATGCAAGCGTTGGGCCAGGATGAGCCCCCCGGTCGTTAGGGTAATGACGGCAATCCGCACCGGCTATTCCCCCCGGTAACCGTGGGTAAACCCCGGGTCGTACAGGCGGGAACGCGTGTAGTCCTTACCCAGGAAATCCCCCACCAGAATCAAGGCGGTCTTTGATATGCCGGCTGTCTCCACCCGCTCGGCAATATCCTCCAGGGTACCCCGGACAATTACCTCATCGGGCCAGGAGGCTTTATATACCACCGCAATGGGTGTATCCGGCGGGTAGTTGGCCGACTGTAACGCCTGCACCACCTGCGGCAAAAGGTGCACACTCAGGAAGACACACAAGGCTGCCCGGTGCTCAGCCAGGCGGGCGAGGCTCTCGCTCTCCGGCACCGGGGTTCTCCCTGCCAGGCGGGTAATAATCACTGTCTGGGTCACCCCCGGCAGAGTGTATTCCTGTTGTAACGCTGCAGCAGCGGCAAACAGGGAACTGACCCCCGGAACCACCTCGGAGGTAATCCCCTGTTCTGACAGTGCGTCTATTTGTTCCTGGATCGCACCGAAAAGGGCCGGGTCACCGGTATGCAGGCGTACAACCAGTTTACCCTCTCCTGCGGCCTTGATCATCACCTTTAAAACCTCTTCCAGCGTCATAGAGGCGCTGTTATAAACCTCAGCCGAGGCCGGTACGGATGCTAATAGCGCCGGGTTGACCAGTGAGCCGGCGTAAATCACTACGTCAGCTTTTTCCAGCAGGCGCTGTCCTTTAATTGTGATTAGTTCCGGATCACCCGGCCCAGCTCCGACAAAGTAAACCTTCATGACTTTCCTCCTTGCCTGATCAGCATCAGGGAAAAGTAGTCAACCGGCGTGTCTTTGAGGATACGCACATCCCGAACCACCTGCTCGCCTTTTTGCCCGCAACGGCTGACCAGGGTAGCGCACTCTGCCAACCCATGATCTTCCAGGTACTTTACAATCTCTTCGCTGTAGCGGGCTGCCTTCATTAGTACCACATTGGGAAAGGTCTTCAGCACCGTGTCCAGTTCGGCCATGTCTTCTAAATGGGGCAATACCGCCAGCCCTTCCGTCCCTTCAGCTAAGGGTAGGTTCAGCCTGGCGGCGGCTGCGTTGACGGAAGTGATCCCCGGAACCGTTTCCGCCTGCACGCCGGGGTCCAGTTCAACGACTGCCCGCAACAGGTAAGCGTATGTACTGAAAAATAACGGGTCCCCCAAAGTGAGAAAGGCTACGTCTTGCCCCTGGTGCAAGTGAACCAAGACCTGCCTGGCCGCTTGTTGCCAGTGATCCTGAAGCAGTTGCCGGTCCCGGTGCATAGGCATCACTACTTCTATAACCTTTTGCCCTTCCAGGAGATGAGGCCGAACAATATCCAGCGCAACGCTGGCGTTTTCCTGCTTTGATTTGGGAACACAGACCACCGCTACCAAGCGTAATAGCCGGTAGGCCTTGAGGGTCAACAGTTCAGGGTCTCCCGGACCGATCCCCAACCCGTACAATTTACCCTTCACTTCGTTCCTCCTCCGATCCCGTTACGATATAGACGGGATTTAAAGATTTCCACATGTGCATCCGGTTAAGTCTCTGCAGCCGGGTTACCTGGATCCCGCTGACCTCCACCCTGTATTCCCACTCCTCCATCACATTCACCGCCTGCCACAGGGTTTCCAAGGTGACGGCGTTGATCACTATCCGCCCTCCTTGACGGATCATTTTTCG
The DNA here is from genome assembly GCA_000987045.1 of Clostridiales bacterium PH28_bin88. GTDB lineage: Bacteria > Bacillota > PH28-bin88 > PH28-bin88 > PH28-bin88 > PH28-bin88. The sequence goes on from LAKY01000001.1 coordinate 114,050, forward strand.
GCATTTCTCCAGAATCTGTGATAAACTTCCTCCGCTGCCTCCGATGAGCACCCGTTCCGGCGGCAGCAGTTCTCCCAGTATTTCCGGCGCACTCCCCTCCACCAGGTGAAGGTTGTTTAAGCGGAAACGGGCAGCATTAAGTCTGATCAGTTCCGCTGCATCAGGGTCCCGCTCCACGGCGTACACCTGCCCCCTTGGAGCCAACAATGCGGCTTCCACAGATAACGAACCTGTACCGGCGCCAATGTCCCAGACCGTGTCATCAGGCCTGATGGCCGCCCGGCAAAGAGTCAACGCCCGCACCTCCTGCTTGCTCATCGGGACATCCCCTCTGATGAACAATTCATCTGGCAGTCCCGGCGGGTGCAAGTTAGTGTGACATAAGGCGTTACTCATCAGTAATCACCACCACCGCGTTACCCATAGCTTCCATGGCAGCCATCCCTTCCAGGTCGGTAACGATGATTCTTTCCGAGGGGTAGCTAAGGTCCTGGCAGATCCTTGCCTGCCGGTTGGTGACCCCCTGGCTCAAAAGGTACTGCCCAATCTGAGACGGTGAATGGACCGGGTCAGTCAGAATTGCCAGGGGAAACTTGTCAAGGAACGGTTGTAGTATAGAAAGTTCCCGCCCGTGGAGGCTGATCAGGGTGGCGTGATCCCAGGGCAGCTTCAACCGGGCGAATGCCAATTGAATTGAACTGATACCCGGTATCACTTCAAGTTCTTCCGGGGGAAAATGCCGCCGCAAGACCGCAAGCAGGCTGTAAAAACCTGGGTCACCGGAAACCAGCACCACCACCCGGTGATTCCTGTAACACGCCCTAATGGCTGTAATGGCGTCATCCAGGCGTCCGGTGATCTCTACCCGCTGAGCAGATAGTCCGGCAAACAGGTCAAGGGCGCGCCTCCCTCCCACCAGCACCTCAGCCTGGGTGACCACCCTTTCCGCTGCCGGCGTCAAGTAGTCCCGTGACCCCGGGCCGAGGCCAACTACGTGGATCACACCTTCCATCCGATGTCCCTCCCCAAGCGTACAGCCGTCTCATCCATACCCAGTATCTCACCTGGCAGGGACGTAAGCACCGTCCCAATTTCCATTGACCCTCTCACGTATTCCCTGGCCCGTTGGCTGGCTCCGGCGGCCAGTTCCGGGAAGATGTTGCCGTACCCGGATGAGAGCAGTCCCTGTACTGCCTCCTCCACCGTCTTGGTCTCCATCACCCGTCTGGCCAGCTCGCTGGGCACTCCTAATTTGATGGCCCAGGCCGCGAGGGTTTCCAGCCTGGCATCCGCCATGCGGTTGTGGGTATGAAAGATGCCTGCAGCTACCTTGACCAGCTTCCCGATGTGCCCAAAAAGGATCACCCCTTTTACCCCCAACCGGGCACATTCTTCCAGCATGAAACCCACAAAGTTGCTCATCTGCACTACCGCCCCGCCCGGCAACCCCCGGTTTTCAGCATTCAATTGGCCCATCCGCCCCGGGGTAAGCACTACCGTACCAAATCCCAGGCCCAAGGCTGACTTGATCTGCGGCACCAGGGAGGCCTTGAACGCCTCCTCTGACATTGGTTCTACTATACCGGAGGTACCCAGGATAGAGATACCGCCAATGATTCCCAGTTTTGGGTTGAGGGTGCGCGCTGCTGCTTCTTCACCGCCCGGAACAAAGATGGTTATTTCCGTCCCTTTACCCGGTGGGAGTTCACCCGCCACTTCCTTTTGGATCATGGACATGGGAACCGGGTTAATGGCCGGGTATCCTACCGGTACCGGGAGACCGGGACCGGTTACCGTCCCTACCCCTGCTCCACCTTTGATATTGATACCCCCCTCCATCCAAGAGGCCTTGGCCCATATCTCCAGCCCGTGGGTAACGTCCGGATCGTCACCTCCGTCTTTGACTACTGCACATGCCATCCCATCGGGATGAGATTCAGTCGCGGCTATTTTTAATACCGCCTTCTTACCGGCGGGAAGCTCAATTTCCACCTGGTTTGGAAACTCTCCTTCCCGCAATGCAATCAGCGCCGCCTTGGCTGCGGCGGCCGCACAGGACCCGGTGGTATAACCGCGCCGCCAAAGCTTTCCTCGATGTAACCGGTAGTCCACTAAAGCCCGGCGGGCTTCACCCACGGTAAGCGGTTGCCCCTCCACCAGCCACCCTTCCCTGGCTTTCAATACCTCAAAGAGGTGGGCTACCCGCGGGAGCCTGAGTCCTGCCTGCCTTACTGCCATGACATCCCCGAATACCTCCCGGGGAGACCCCTGGAGCGAGATCCGGCCCTGTTCCAACAACACTACCCTCGAGGCATATGCGGGTACCAGGTCTACATCATGAGTCGCTAACACTATGGTAAGACCCCGGTTGTTCAATTCTTCCAACAGGTGCATCAACTGGCTGGTGCCCAGAGGGTCCAATCCCGCCGTCGGCTCGTCTAGAAGGAGCACCTGTGGCCGCATGGCCAACACCCCGGCGATAGAAACCCGCTTTTGCTGCCCAAAGCTGAGTTGATGAGGAGGCGCCTGCCGCAAGTCCCATGCCCCTACCTGGCGCAGTGCCGCTTCCACCCTTTCACCCACTTCGAGGCGAGAAAGATCCAGGTTAGTCGGCCCGAAAGCCACGTCCTCGAAAACGGTTGGAGCAAAGAGCTGGTCGTTAGGGTCCTGGAATACCAGTCCCACTGAACTGAAGACCTCTGCCGGGGAAAGCTCCGCCAGGGGCGTTCCTCGAAGCAACACCTTTCCCTCGTCGGGTTTGAGGAGTCCGTTCAAGTGGTGGAGCAATGTGGTTTTACCGCAACCGTTTGGCCCTAAAAGAGCAACGAACTCACCCAGCCGAACCTCCATGTTGATTTTATTAAGAGCTCGAGTTCCACCTGGATATGTATAAGTTACGTCTCGTAGAGCGAGTATGGTCATGATTGTCCCCTTTTCAACGTATTAATACAGCAACAATCAGTACTAGCAAAAGCCCAAACGCATGGCGTAATCCCGAACGTGTGAAGGAAAAGGCCACCGGACCAGCGAACTGCCCCCGGTAACCCCGGCAGCACATACTTTGGTATAACCTTTCCCCCCGGTCAAAGGCCCGGATCAGTACTACACCCCCAAGGGTCGATCCACTCTTTAACCCCACCCGCCAGTGGGCATAACCTAACCTGGCTTTTTGAGCCTGGTTAATTCTTCCAGCTTCTTCGCGCAAAACAAACAGGTACCTGTAGGCCAGTTCCAGTACCTCTACCAGTGGTTGCGGTAACCGGAACCACCGGACAGCCGCGATCAGGCGGTGTACCGGGGTGGTGGTTGACAGGTACAGCATCAAGGATATCCCGGCAGTGATCCGGAAAACCAACGTCACGCCTTTTCGCCAGCCTTCAAGATATCCAGTAAGTCCCACTGGACCAATATCCAGGTATATCAAAGGGGTCTGGCCGTAAAACAGTACGTGTGTAACCAACATAACCAAGGCCATGATGACTGGAGCCGCTGAACGCCGGAATAATTCCCGGATTTTGATTCCCTGGCGGCAAGCGCCAACCAGCCCAAACCCGGTCAACAAGGCTGGGGTTTTTAAGCTTGCGGATGTCAGCACCGCTGCCAAGGCAAGCACTACAAACCCTAGCTGGATCCGGGGATCCAAGTTTTCACAGGTCGCGTATCCCCCATCGACTTCATGCGTCATCGGCTTCACCCTTTTTCCCTAGTCTGGTTAAAGAGGTTTTAGCCCGGTTTTCGCGGCCGAAGAAGTCACGCCAGTTATAACCCAAAAAGAACCCGCTGATCAGGCCGGAAACAGCGAAAAGAAAGAGCGGTAGGTCCCCCCGGTCGGTATTTAAAAGAGGTGGCCGGATCCCAGTACCCGCCTTGACGGCATACTGCTGGATCACAGGAGCAACAGTTTCATCTGTGCCCGCGTAATCATGACCGAGCATTATCCCAGAAGCTAACACCACAGCTATAAAGAACGCCGCTACCAACCACCCAGTGTTAGAGTTCAAGTCTTGTCACCTCCACGGGTTTTGATGCTTCAGGGGGCATCACCCGCAAGACAGTTAGAATATCCGGTCTCCGTATCATCAAGTAGCGAATTACCAGGGCAGTAAATGCTCCTTCCATCACCGCCAAAGGTAATTGAGTAGGTAGGTAGGCAAGGTAGATCGCCGAAAATGCCTTGTCGAAGCTTTCTATTCCGTTTAATGCCAGCGCCAGTTGGGCCGAGGTGGCGGCATAGATGCTTAAGTCTCCCGCAAGTCCCGCAAAGCCGGCGGCAACCGGCAGATGTAAACCAACCCTCTTCCCCGTTCGGAAGACAGCAAAGCCCACCATCCCCCCTATCCCCATGGCCAAGGCGTTTGCCCCCAGCGTGGTGAGGCCTCCGTGAGCCAGTAAAAGAGCCTGGAGAAACAAGGCTACAACACTCATCATGGTGGCAATAAACGGTCCCATCAAAATGGCCGCCAGCGGGGTGCCACCGGGATGGGAACTGGTACCTGCGATAGGGACCGGAATAGGTAGCAAAGAAATGATAAAAACCGCTGCAGTCAATAGTCCGGTAAGTTGTCTAAAGGATCCGTATTCCCTGGATCGAGCCCGGTATTGGCGCATTCCCTTGGCTACTATAATGCCTGCGGCCCCGTAATATGCGACAGCCCATTGAGCAGGAAGCAGGCCTTCGGCGATATGCATGATTTTTCTCCTTCCTACTTTAGCCTGATGGGCAAACCGGAAACCACCAGGTGTACCTCATCGGAATGTCCCGCTATCACCTGGTTGGCCCTCCCGGCTAAATCCCTATAGATCCGCCCCAAAGGAGAGGGTGGGACTAAGCCCCATCCAACTTCATTGGTAACGATGATCACGTGGGCGGGACAATCCCTAGCTTTCCGGGCTAAAGATGTGGCTTGTTCAAGCAACTGGTCAAATCTGTCTTTTCGTAACAACAGGCTGCCAGCATCATCTTCCTCGCCTTGCGTAACTGCTAACAACCAGTTGCTGAGCAATAAAGTAAGGCAGTCCAGCAGGATTATTCGAGCTTGGCATCCTTTTTCCTCGATTATTTCGGCCACCTTAAAGGGTTCCTCCACCGTCTCCCAGTGAGCGGGACGCCGTGCTTGATGTATAGCAATCCGTTGAGCCATTTCCGCGTCTCCTGCAGCGGCGGTAGCAACGTAGGTGACCCGGTCGCCCATGGTGCTCGCCATCCCTTCAGCAAAGGTACTCTTGCCGCTACGTGCTCCCCCGGTAACCAGGACCAGCTTGCCCCTTTTCATTTAAGCCACCTCGCACTTCCTAATTGCCAAAAAAATAATCCCGGCCCCTTCGAAAAGATGCCGGGTATGTATCATTAACCCCAAACCAGCCAACACCCTTTTCGCGAGGGGTACACGGCTTTTGAATAGGCAGGTTTCCTGGCTCCCGTTCATAGTTACTCTTTCGCCTTCCCGGAACTACAGGTTCCAGTGGCCATGTTGGAAAGGTAACTCCCGGTAACAGTGGCGCGACCGCTCAGGTGTTACACCTGATTCCCTTTGAACCCAACGGGCACCCATTCAAAAAACTTATATTCAATTTTAGCATCGATGTTGAAATTATACCTCAACAACCGGCTCTCGGCAAGTCGGAATTTACTACATTAGGGAACTCTTGGGAATAGATCCCCGTTTGACGTAGACGTCCTTCCAAGGCAACGATCATCCTGTTTTTTTCCCACAGTGCCCTGGCATATTTGGCATTGCTAATCTCAAGTCGATGTTTTTCTTTCTCCAGGCGGGTAATTAAGCTGCACTTTTCCTCTTCCAGCTTGCTGACCAAGTTCATCAATACCCTCCGGCTTACCCGCAGGTGTTCTACCTTTGCCTCCAGTTCACGAATTCTTTCAATCAAGTCCCCGTGATTTTCCGATGAGTCCAAGTTGTCCACCACCTTCCATCCCTAGTAACCGTTTTTGGCGGGTACTACGTGATTTGAACAGGAAGTGATACCAGCGACAATTGTTCCTGCTCCCAGTATATTCAATTCGATCATCGCTTAGTCTTGTGTCCTGGTCATATCCCGAAGGCAGAAGCGGAAATGATATCTTTCACTTTTTTTAACTTTATTAAGGTAGCGCAACTGATGCCAAAGCTACCTAAGTCTCCCACGGAAGCCCTATCCGAGCCGTGGAAGTCTGAACCACCTGTCGCCACCAGATGCCAACGTTCAGCCAATTCAAGAAAACGAGCCTGCTCTTTGGCAGAATGCTCGGGATAGTATACCTCAATCCCCTCTAATCCTTCAATTAACAGCTCTTCTACAATATTTTCATTACCGATCAGGCCCGGGTGAGCCAGTACCGGTACCCCTTTGGCCCGGCGAATTAACCGTACAGATTCCGCAGGGGTCAACTTTTGCCGTGGTACATAGGCGGGAGCGCCCTTCGCCAAGAGCCGTCTAAAGGCTTCACCGGTGTTATTAACAAATCCATTCTCCATTAGCACCCTGGCAACATGGGGCCTTCCCATCGCCCCTCCACCTGCCACTTCCTTCACCCGTTCCAAGGATATATGGTATCCTAAATTGTTTAGCTGCTTTACAATTTTTTCTATCCGGCGTACCCGCTCCTGTCGCAGGTCTTGGAGTACAACCTGGAACCAATTTTGTTCATACTCCAGCCAGTAACCCAAAACATGTACTTCTTGATCATGCCAAACTGTGCTTAACTCGATGCCGGGGACTATCTCGACTCCTACCGCCTGCGCGGCCTTGGTAGCCTCTGCCAGTCCTGAAGTGGTATCGTGGTCCGTAATTCCCACCGCTTTTAACCCCCTGCGAGCAGCTTCTTCCAGCAACTGCCTGGGGGTTAAAGTGCCATCCGATGCGGTGGTATGGACATGCAGGTCTACTTCTACAGTCAATCTTCATTGCACCTTCTTGTAAGTTTTCATGGTATTTCTTCGCTGTTCATCACGGAGCCAACACCTCTTTTAAGACCCTTAGGTGATTACCCCCGAGAATCCCTTCTATTTCATCGTTTTTGTAGCCCCTGGACAACAATTCTTCGGTTATGCGAGGCCAACAGGTCGCGTCTTCTAATCCGGTGGGGGTACTGTCAATACCATCAAAATCTGAACCCAGTCCGACGTATCGAGGCCCCACGAGGTTACTTGCATAGTCGATATGGTCAACCACCTTTGACAAGCTGGGAGTGGAATCGGAAACAAACGAGGGACAGAACGTGATGCCGATTACCCCGCCCTTTTCCGCCAGTGCCTTGATCTGCTCATCCCGGAGGTTGCGTGGGTGCTCATATAACCCCATGCAGTTGGCATGGGACGCAATCAGCGGATGGGTGCTGTTTTCTAAAACATTATAGAAGCTTCGCTCTGCCATATGAGCCACGTCAATCAGCATTCCCAAGCGGTTCATCTCCTGTACTACGGCAATCCCCAACCGGGTCAAGCCTCCGTTGGCCTCCTCCCCGACTCCGTCCGCCAGCGCGTTACGATGGTTCCAAGTTAGGCACATACTCCGTACTCCTAACCGAAAAAGCATCCTCAAGACTCCTACATCTTCCTCAATAGCTTCTCCACCTTCAATGCTTAGAATAGCACCTAACATATTATGATGGAGGCACCTCTCAATATCGGAGTATTTCTCTACCAGCATGATTTTTCCCTGGTTTGCTGACAATTGGTGATAGAAAAGGTCAATTATCTGAAGAGCTCGTTTTAGTGCCCGAGCTGGTTTATATTCCGGCGCAATATATGCTGCGAAAAATTGAACGTCCACCCCTCCTTCCCTCAAGCGAGGAAGGTCTACATGGCCAGTAGAAGAACGCGTTACCAGGGACCGCCCCTCTACTTGCATTTTGATAAGGGTATCGCAGTGGGCGTCAACCACAACCGCCCGGCGGTGTAAATTTACCTCGGCTTTATCCATCGCCTTGCCCCCTCGTTTATATAAATCATCAAGGAATGAAAAACCTGTTTATTCTATACTTATGAATAAACAGGCCGGTTTTTCATCGCTTAAATTCAGAAAGTGTTATCTTGGTTCCACAATCAGTTTGATAGCTGTCCGTTCTTCTCCATCGACCTGGATGTCGGTAAAAGCCGGGATACATATCAGGTCAACCCCACTGGGTGCCACGAATCCTCGGGCGATGGCAACAGCCTTTACAGCCTGGTTTAAGGCTCCTGCCCCGATGGCCTGGATCTCTGCTACTCCCCGTTCGCGCAACACACCTGCTAGTGCACCTGCAACGGAATTTGGGCTGGACTTGGCTGAAACCTTTAACACTTCCATTAGATAACCCTCCCTTTGCTGTTTCCTGAACAAGGATCTTGCTTTTTTTATTCATATTCTCGCCCGGGTGGAAAAAATCCTCTTACTGGTGCGAAATTAAGCCTAAAAATTCGCACAAATCTTTCCGGAAATAGCTGTCTTGTGGTATGGAAACTCAACCGGGAGGTAATGGTTAGTCGTGAAAACCTCTCATGAATTGTGATATTCCTCTTGAATTCTTTCAATACTTACCGCTCTACCGTTATCCTGGTTAATCTCGATTAGTACCGCATTCATTTGCGCCACACCTGTAGCGACTTCAAAACGAACCGGCATCTGGGTGAGAAATTTAGTAATGACCGCCTCCTTTTTAACACCAAGTACTGAGTCCCGTGGACCGGTCATACCTACGTCAGAAATATAAGCGGTTCCTCGGGGTAATACCCGTGCATCCACTGTTTGAACATGAGTATGGGTACCACATACCGCAGAGACCTTGCCGGCAAGGTACCAACCGAAGGCAACTTTTTCGGAAGTAGCTTCCGCATGGAAATCTACGATAATCACCGGAGTCACCTTCTTTATTTCCTCCAGGATCAGATCTGCCGCCCTAAAGGGACAATCAAGGTTTGATAGAAATACACGCCCAGAAAGATTGATCACACCTACCGAACAACCATTTGGGGTCTTAATCACCGTAAAGCCTCTACCGGGGGTGCCTGGCGGGTAGTTCGCCGGTCTTAAAATCTTCGGCTCTAAATCGATGAATTCCAGCACGTCTTTTTTGTCCCAAACATGATTTCCCATGGTAAGAATGTCAATTCCACAGCTCAGCAGCTCATCGGCAATTTCCCTGGTGATCCCGTTACCACCAGCAGCGTTTTCGCCGTTGGCAACGATAAGGTCCGCCCGGTGTACGCGCATGAGCTTGGGGAGCAGTTCCAGAACCGCTCTTCTGCCCGGCCTTCCTACAATATCACCGATCATCAAAACCTTCATGATTTACCCCCGGGATCCCTTCCTGGTAACTTATTTTCTTCGTCAGATTTTACCCCTATAAAACGCTATTTATTGAATACCAAAACCCGTCCTTCTTCCCTGAAAGCAATCAACTTCTTCTCTGGTATAGCACCCTTCATATTTTCCAGCATATGTCCAATTAATTCTTCTTGCATCAAAAGATCCTCTTCCATCAACGAGTCATTTTCGTCAGCCACCAATTCCCCGGGAAATTCCTGGTGCATTAAGGCAATAATGAGGGCGATCTCTTCTCCGGTAAGGGTTTCAACATCACGCTGGACTTCCAAAACGGTCACATTATCACACCGGGAATGCTCCAGGCGAATCACTTGTGCTTGCCGTGCCTCTAAAAAATTAAAGGTCTCGAGACAAGAAATGATGTTATCCCCCAAAATCTTTCCTTCTACGTCAGATAATACCCGGGACGACATAAAAGCAAACCTGAGGACATGGGATTGAGGCTCATAATTGATGGTAGCCACCTCCGGGTAGCGTACCAGGATGGAAATCAATAATCCGATGCTGTCTGATACTTCGTCCCCGTTTTTATACTTAAGGCCCACGGCAAACACCTGCCTTTTTTGGTTCTGGTCCAGAGCTGTTAGTTCTAGATTACGACAAAGAATTCCTGCAGAAAGGCCAATGTTAAAGAAGTTTAATTTTTACCAACCGCCGGTAAGTCTTATTCGTTGTCTCGTGAGGTCAAAACTACTTTGTAAATCAAAAGAGCGGTAAATAGCCGCTCTTTTGATTTAGACTATCATAAAACCCCAAATAGCAACCATTATTTGGCATAGTCTATAGCTCTGGTCTCTCTGATCACCACTACCTTGATCTGTCCGGGGTATTCGAGTTCACCCTCGATCTTTTTAACAATTTCATGAGCAAGACGGACAGACGTTAGGTCATCAATACGCTCCGGCTTCACCATGATGCGGATCTCTCGCCCAGCCTGAATGGCATAAGCTTTATCCACACCTTCAAAGGAATCAGCAATCTCTTCCAGCTTGGATAACCGTTTGATATAGGATTCCAGGGTTTCCCGGCGAGCCCCTGGCCGGGCAGCGGAAATTGCATCCGCAGCCTGTACCAACACCGCTTCAATGCTATGAGGCTCAACGTCCCCGTGGTGCGCTGCAATAGCATGAAGCACATCCGAGGATTCCCGGTATTTTTTCGCCAGGTCAACCCCTAAGGTAACGTGCGGTCCCTCCACCTCATGGTCTACGGCCTTTCCGATGTCATGTAGCAACCCGGCCCGCTTGGCTATAGCCACATCCGCCCCCAGTTCGGCAGCCATAATACCAGCGAGATGAGCCACTTCGATAGAATGTTTGAGGACATTTTGGCCATAACTGGTACGGTACTTTAAACGTCCCAGGAGCTTAATCAATTCCGGGTGTATCCCGTGAATACCGGTTTCAAAGGTAGCTTGCTCCCCTTCTTCACGGGTCTTTTGTTCCACTTCTTTTTGGGCCTTTTCCACCATTTCTTCGATACGAGCAGGGTGGATTCGGCCATCGACAATCAATTTTTCCAGCGCGATACGCGCAACCTCCCGGCGGATAGGGTCAAATCCGGACAGGATTACCGCTTCAGGAGTGTCATCGATAATTAAGTCAATACCGGTAAGGGTTTCGAGTGTTCGGATATTCCGGCCCTCACGGCCGATAATGCGCCCTTTCATTTCATCATTGGGCAGGGCAACAACCGACACGGTGGTCTCCGCTACGTGATCTGCCGCGCAACGTTGGATCGCCAGCGTAATGATTTCCTTGGCCTTTTTATCGGCTTCTTCCTTCGCCTGTGCTTCAATCTCCTTGATCATTATCGCGGCTTCGTGCTTTATTTCTTCCTCGACGTTGGCTAGCAACAGTTCCCGTGCTTCTTCGGAGGTAAGGCCGGAAAGCCTCTCTAATTCGGTCACCTGTTTAGTGTACATTTCCTCGAGGTTGGCCTTAATTTTCTCGACCTCGTCTTCTTTCCGTTGCAGGTTGTTTTCTTTTCTTTCCAAGGACTCAGTCTTGCGGTCCAGGGACTCCTCCTTTTGCATCAAGCGCCTTTCCAGCCGCTGCAACTCATTGCGGCGATCCCGATGCTCCCTCTCAACATCGTTCCGCATGCGGTGGATCTCTTCCTTAGCCTCCAATAAGGCTTCCCGCTTTTTTCCCTCTGCCTCTTTCTGTGCCTCTTCGATGATACGCGCTGCAGCCTCTTCCGCAGAAGCAATTTTTGCCTCCGCCAGGTACTTTCGGATGATATATCCTACCACAAACCCAATTAGGGATACCGCTAGACTGATCAAGATTACGTTAATGGGTTTAATCTCATTTCACCTCCTGTTTCTTGATTATTTGAAAGTGGGATACAACTCAAAAAGAAAACCGAGTTGAAACTCGGTCATCATCAGAACTATCTACCATCGAATTGTTTCTTCCGCGGATCGTAGTGACTACTTGTATATCTGCTCCCGAACAGATCATTACATGCCCCTCTCGCAGAAAAAACCCAGATATACGGTGGACGGGTGAGGAGTCGTTATCGAATCATGGTAACCGGCCTAGTCCCAATCCCAACCCCAGCAGTCAACCGTCGATCTATAGTAAAGCCCGTTAATGGTAGTTGTTCTGACCTGGTTTCTCCCAATATTATTCTATCTCTTCTTGCAAAAAATGTCAAGATAATGTTTTTTCGCGCCCGATTCTCGTGCTCGGCGCTTTTTCCGTTAAAGCGCTATAAAATTAACTTCCCCCCGGTTTACAGCACTTTTAGACGACGGCGTAATGTCTCGATGGTATCCGGAGAAAACCCTCTACGCTCCAAGAATGAGGAGAGACGCTGCCATCCTTTCTCCTGAGATAGGCTGGCGGTCGCCTGCCACCGTTGTTCAACCAACTCCATGGCCAGTTTGACCTCGTGGTCGTGATCCAAGTAGCCTTGCAGTTCACGTTTGATGGTCTCCCGGGGAACCCCTTTTTGGTGTAGTTCATATAGTATCCGGCGGCGCCCCATGGGTTTTGATGAAAGGCGGCTCTCAATCCAGTTTCGAGCGAATTCTTCATCATTCAGATACCCCTCAGCTTGTAATCGTTCCAATACCAATTCGATAGAGGTATCAGAAAACCCCTTTAGTTCCAGTCGTTCCCTCATCTCGGCGATAGTCCTGGCGCGGTAACCCAGCAGCCTCAAAGCATAGTTTAATGCTTTCCGGAAATTCACATCTTCCTTTTCACCGGTTATGGTAACCACCCCCGGATAAAAACCTCACGAATTTGAGGGGTTTGCTTTTTTGGTATGATTTGGCATCAAAGTCTCTCGCACTTGTTGCTCAATGGTAGCAATAATCTCGGGGTGCTGCTTGAGGTATTCTTTTACATTTTCCCGTCCTTGCCCTAGGCGCTCCTCGTTAAAAGAATACCAGGCACCACTCTTTTGCAGCAAACCGATCTCTACAGCCATGTCCACCAGGCATCCTTCCCGTGACACTCCTTCGCCGTACATGATATCAAATTCAGCCTGCTTGAAAGGAGGAGCCACCTTATTCTTGACTACCTTTACCCTGGTACGGCTACCCACCATTTCTTCGCCGCGTTTTAAGGTTTCCACCCGCCGTACCTCTAATCTAACGGAGGCATAAAACTTCAAGGCTCTGCCCCCGGGAGTGGTTTCCGGATTTCCGAACATCACTCCCACCTTTTCCCGGAGTTGGTTAATGAAAATCGCAGTGGTGCGGGACTTACTGATGGCCCCGGCCAGCTTACGGAGGGCCTGGGACATCAAACGCGCCTGCAGTCCTACGTGAGCATCCCCCATTTCTCCCTCCAACTCGGCCCTGGGAACAAGTGCTGCGACAGAATCGATGACTACAACATCTATAGCGCCACTGCGTACAAGGGCTTCCGCAATTTCCAGCGCCTGTTCGCCGGTATCCGGCTGAGAAATCAGGAGATTATCAATATCTACCCCAAGGTTACGTGCATAGAGAGGATCAAGGGCATGTTCAGCATCGATAAACGCGGCAGTCCCGCCCGCTTTCTGGGCCTCGGCAACAATATGTAAAGCGACAGTAGTTTTGCCTGAAGACTCTTGTCCATAGATCTCCACGATACGCCCCCGTGGTACCCCGCCTACCCCCAAAGCGACGTCCAAGGCCAAAGCCCCGGTGGGTATGACGTCCACACTCATGACACCGGCGGCTTCTCCCAATTTCATCACAGAGCCCTTACCGAACTGCTTTTCTATCTGGCTTAGGGCCATTTCCAGAGCACGCTGCTTGTCGGTCATTTTTTCCCCTCCCCAAAACATATGTTCGCCTAGTCCATTATATTTTCTTTTCCAGAGTCTGTCAAGGTTCCGGCGCTTTTTGATCCTAGCTTAACCCAGGTTAACCGCTGGTACTGGGGTCCCTCGCGGCTCAACCGGCTCTCAAATAGAGAAAGACGAGTGACTTCTTGAGAACCCCATGTATCTTTTGCGTAAGCCCTCATCTTAGCCGTTAGCCTATCGGCATTAAGGGGCGAGCGCACCCGTCCCAAGGTAATGTGCGGGGAAAAAGGCCTGCGGTCCAGGCTGACTCCTATTTCCTCCAGGTAATCTCCCAAGCGTTGGCGCAATTGCGCCAATAACTTACTTCCATTAGCAAGCCCGACCCAGAGGACTCGCGGCCGTTCAGGCCCGGGAAACGTACCGGTACCGGCCAAGGAAATAGTAAAGGGACTAAATTCTTCACCTGTTTTTTCCATGCAATTCCGAACCCGCAAAATCAACCCCTCTTCTACCTCGCCGAGAAAATGCAAGGTTAAGTGAAGGTTTTCCGCCTCAACCCACTTAACATCAGCCCGGCTCTCTTTGAGATTTTGCTGCAGCAGGTGAAGCTGCCGGCGCAAAGCCGGAACGAACTCCACCGCGATAAAGGCACGCACCTCCTTCACCCCTTTCATTCGCCAACGGTAATTACTGCCGTTCTCCCTCCAATTCGCGAAAGCTTTGCCAAAATCCTGCCTGTTTCCTTTCGCTAGCCAACTGGAGGTTTTTCTGTGAACACCCTCCGTTCCAGAATGAAGCCACTTCTTAAATTGAAAACCCTAATGGTATCGGTTGCTACCAACCTCCAACCATCAGTACCGGGAGAAAAATACAGCATTACCACACTATATGGGACTTCATTCGTAGTCTGAAGTCCCCTGACACCCGCTGCACCAGTAGTTCCCGCGTCGACTACTACCGTTCCGTCAATTACCTCAAGAGAATAGCGGTGGTCATGGCCGTGCAGGATTACCGGCACGCGCCCGACAAAAGCCCGGGCGATGCCGGGATTGTGCACCGCCAGCAAGTCAGGACGCGTGGGAATTTGGGAAAATACTTTTTCCAGTTGTTGTATGTAATTTTCCACACTCTCGCCCGGTGGTGGGGTAATAGCAGCGCTACGGGATGACGGATCGGCGATGCCAGCTATCCGGAGACCTGCCACCTCTCTCACTTCTCCATCCAGCACCACTACATTTTTTAAGCGTTTGAGCGCCTTAATGATTTCCGGAGAATCATGATTTCCTGCGGTAAACACGTAGGGTACTTCGATCAAACGGATTCTCTTTGTTAACTGTGCTTCCAAGGGGGTGCCGAAATCAGACAAATCGCCGGTATCGATAATCAGATCGATACCAAAACTCCTGCTGATTTTCTCTACAAAGTCATAAGCAGCCGGGTTATTGTGGATATCCGACACGTGCAGCACCTTGAGTGTTCCTTCCGCCACTCCCACAGGCTCTAACTTGTCAATACTTTCGTAAAGACGATATAAGTTTCCGGCCATCACCTGCATTTCCGCTCCCAGAGTGGAAATTCTGGCCATTGCCTCTTGCACCATTCCCACAACCCAGGGCGCCGCCTTCAGTACGCCTTCGTACTGAGGATTCTTAAATCGTTCCAGATCATACGTATAATAGGTACCAGCAAGAAATACCGCCATCATGACCATTCCGGATAGGGCTCCCCGCACGTAGGTTGCGCGCGATGCCGGCCGTAACAGAAATATGCCGGCGATCCCGCCTACCGCAGACAGCAACAGGAGCCTTGCTACAAACCACCTGATCACTCTGGACATTTCCGCATTAACACGCCTAATCAGGTCCTGCTGTTCCGGGGTCTCTTCCAACAAGTTTTGCAGTAGTTCTGTGTCGATGTTTCGCAGGACTATCCCAAACTTAAAGGGTGTACTGTGGGTGTGAGCGCTAACAGTTCCCACCGGAGGGATCTGGATTTGGGTAAGCCCATGGTCGAAGATTTCGAGGTGGATCTCGAATTCGAAGGCCTCAATGTGAAAACGCATAGCACTGAAAAGGCTAACAAACAATACAGCCCCGATCAAGGCAACCAATAGTTTTCTCCACTGGTTAAAGCTTCGCATAATCCGCCACCTGCCTAACATGCGCCTATTGCTTATTATCTGCGCTGACAGGCAGGCAGTATGTACATCATAAAAAGGATAGCCGTTTCTTTGGCTACCCTTACACTGTCCAGCTCACGCACAGTGTTCTTCAAGGTTAAGCATGTCCCGCAAGGTTTCCCCAGACAAGTACTCTTCGGTTACTAGTTGCCGGGCTATTGCCTCCAGGGTATCCCGGTACGGCCCCAGTCGCTCCGCAACCGATCCTTGCAGTTTTTTTATAATTGTCTTTACCTCCCGGTTGAGTTCTTCCTTGGAAACGTCCTCTTCCGAGATGACTCCCGCATCAGACAGGCCGGCAAAGACAATCCGTTTCGCTAACCGGACAGCTTCCTGGAAATCACCGGTAGAACCGGTACTTTTATCTCCTAGCAGCATCTCCTCCGCCACCGAACCAGCCAAACAGATACAGATCTGCTTTTCCAGGCACTTGAGGGTATACAGGTACCGGTCTTCCGGCGGGACCTGCCGTACATATCCCAGAGCGTTCCCGCGGGGTGCAACGGTTATGTGGGAGACAGAATTGGGTTGGAGCAGTTCACTGATTACCCCGTGGCCTGATTCATGAACAGCCACGCGGTACACCTCTTCAGGGGAAGGGATCCGGTCCAGCTTCTCCCCAAGCATCACCTTGTCTACCGCCTCTTTCAAGTGTCCCATTGTAATCTGTTCCTTACCGTCTCTCATGGCCAAAATGGCCGCTTCATTTGTTACACTCTCCAGGTGGGCACCAGAAAAACCAAAGGTCTCCCTTGCGATTGATTCAAGATCCACATCAGGTCCCTGGGGCTTGTTGCGCATGTGGAGCTGTAGGATTTGCATGCGTCCTGTTTTATCAGGGAGGTCAACTTTCACCTGGCGGTCAAATCGTCCGGGCCGCAACAACGCCGGGTCTAACATGTCAGCCCTGTTAGTCGCGCCGATCACCAGCACCCTTACCTGGTCATTACCCTTGATCCCGTCCATCTCCACCAGCAGCTGGTTCAACGTCTGGTCGTATTCCAAGTGTCCCGTGTGGGCACCTCTCTTGCCACCTAATACCTCTATCTCGTCAATAAATACCACAGCACGATTTTTTCCGGCCTTAACTGCCAGGTCCCTGGCTCTTTTAAACAGGCTGCGTACTCTTTGAGCGCCCACTCCGGCATACATTTCAATAAATTCACTGCCGGTACAGGCTAAAAACGTTGCCTCGGTATAAGTGGCCGCCGCTCTGGCTAACAGGGTCTTCCCCGTTCCCGGGGGACCCGTCAATAAAATACCCTTGAGCGGCCTGATTCCCATTGAGCTGACCATATCTGCTTTCACCACAAAATCCAGCGCCTCGCGGAGTTCCTGTTTTGGGCTTGCCTGTCCCCCTATGTCGTCAAAGGTAACCTTCTGGGTGGGAAGATAGGGATTAGCCAAATTCCCAGGAAGCGCTCCTTTCTTTTCTAGAAGGAAATAGAGAAAAAATCCAATTCCCCCCAGCAACAAGAAAGGTGTAAGGTCGTACCCTAACACCATTAAGAAAAGGAATACCGCTGTTCCGATGCCCAGTAGAGTCTCTTTCAACATTATACTCCCCCGCTTCTCTTACCCGATGCCGTCGTAGCGGTACGGTTTTCACCCACCCGTGGAATCACATAGTAAGAATAATTATCACCTTGTTGTAACTGCAGGTAAACATTGTCCCAATCCATTTGAACCTTGTAGTTTGCGACACCCGCCTGCCCTGTTTGACGGTCAATTACTTCGGCCATCTCAGTGAAATTTCCCTGGATCAAGGCCTGGTAAACGGCAAATTGAGCCCTTGCCCAAACAGCCTCTAAGTCAGGATCCGGCTTGTTAACAATATCGATCCGGACACCAGACAGGTCATATACTTCCGAAACAGTCTCCCGGATTTTCATGTAAGTTTTCTGAAGATCCCATACTTTACCAAGTCCCAATCTAACTTGGATATAATCCTTTTTTTCTATAACGTTTACCGTTTCTACCCCGGGAATATTTCGCAACTCTCGAACCAGGTTGGTTTCCACGAACCGCTGCTGGTAAAACCAACGGCCACCTAAAAGCAGGGCTAGTGTAAACGTACAAACGGCAATTACCAACCAAAACCGTATTCCTCGCAGCTGCACAGCCAGTCATCTCCTTTCCCGGGTATTACCTCATAAATTATAACACAACACAACCGGCAAAACCTTATGAAATCTATGGCTGGTCAGGAAACGGCGCTCTTTTTACCTGCCCCGAAAAAGTTCTCCGGCGTTACGAAAATAGTCCAACCCCGATACCAATGTCATTACCAGGGCCAGATAGAGAAAGGGAACGCCCACGGGTATGTCCAAAAGGCTTAGTGGAAAGTCATGGATCATCAATGCCACAACGGCTATCACTTGGATGATGGTCTTGTACTTACCGAGCTGGCTCGCGGCAATCACTCTTCCTTCGCTCGCGGCAATGGTTCTCAACCCGGTGACGGCAAATTCCCGGCTAATAATCACGATTGCGATCCAGGCAGGAACGGATTCTAGTTCAACCAACGCAATCAGGGCCGCCGATACCAGCAATTTATCCGCTAAAGGGTCAAGGAACCTGCCCAACGTGGTAACTTGCTGGCGGGATCTTGCCAGGTAACCGTCCACAGCATCAGTAACCGCTGCCAGAATGAAGAGACCTGCTGCTGCGAACTCGCCATAAGGGATGGGGCCAAGGAGCAGGAACAGGAAAGGCGGAACCATCAGGACCCGCGCTACAGTAATCCGGTTAGCTAGGTTCATGCAACGATCTCTCCTACCAGGTCGTAGTAGTCCACCCCGGTAATACGCACCATGACCAACTCCCCAGGAAGCACTTGTTTGCCGGTAAACCGTACCACCCCATCAATTTCCGGGGCATGCCTTTCAGCTCTTCCTACCAGCATTCCGGGGTGCTCCGTAGAGTAACCCTCTGCCATCACTGGGATAATTCTGTTCAACCACAACAAGTTTCGTTTTCGGGAGATCTCCCGTTGCAGCAACATTACCCGGTGGAATCGCTCTTCTTTGACTTCCTCGGGTACCTGACCGCGCATGCGAGCAGCAGGAGTACCTTCCTCTCTGGAATACTTAAAGACTCCCACCCAATCAAACTGCGCTTCTTCAACAAAACCAAGCAACTCCTGGAAATGTTCTTCCGTTTCCCCCGGGAACCCGACAATAAAGGTCGTACGCAGGGTAATGTCCGGGATCGACTCCCGTAAACCTGTCACCAGTTTAAGGATTTCTTCTTTATTTTGCCGCCGGTTCATCCGGCGCAGGATCACATTACTGGCATGTTGGAGCGGAATATCGAGATATTTGCAGATCCTTGGTTCTTCCGCAACCACCTGGATCATTTCCTGGTTAATGTGCTCAGGATACATGTAAAGCAACCTGATCCATTGAAGGCCTTCAAGCTGTGCCAATTCCTCTAAAAGGAAAGGTAACTTCTTTTTCTGATATCGATCCAGCCCATAAAGGGTGGTGTCCTGAGCGACCACCACCAGTTCTTTGGCACCGTCAGCAATCAAGGAGGCAGCCTCTCCTAGCAACGCCTCCGCTGGCCGGCTGCGATAGGGCCCACGCATCTCGGGGATCGTACAATAAGAGCACCGGTGATCGCAGCCCTCTGCTATCTTAAGGTAAGCGGTAGGTACGGAAGTGGTGCGGAACCGTGGTATAATTCCAGTAAAATCCTCCTGCCCGGGTGGGCGGACATTAACTACTCGAGAGCCTTGCATGGATTGCCTTACGGTTTCTGCAACACTGCCAATATCTCCCGTCCCTAAAACAGCATCGATCTCCGGAATTTCCCGCAGTAAGTCTTCCCGGTACTTCTGTACCAGGCAACCCGCCACGACAAGTTTCTTGCACCTGCCCTGGGTTTTTAAGCGGGCCATTTCGAGAATAGTATCAATGGATTCTTCCTTTGCCGCTGAGATAAAACCACAAGTATTAACAATAATCACATCAGCTTCAGTCGCTTCACCGGTTACCTGAAAATGTTCCCTTTTCAAGATTCCGAGCATGTTCTCCGAATCAACAGTGTTTTTAGCGCAACCCAGGCTGATCAGTGCTACCTTTATCCGTAACAATTTTATACTCCTTTCAAATAAGAGGCCCTTCATACGTTATCTTTCCGTCTTTCTTGGTAAAACCTTTATTGTGTTGAAACCTTCAGGGGTGAACTCCACGTGTACAACTTCTCCCGGTTTACCCAGGTATCCCAGGTCGTTTCCGTTGAAAATTACTCTCACCACCCCGGTGTTACCCAAAATGAGTTTGATCGACTTTTCTGCCGAATAAGTCCGTTCGTCTTTGGCGTACAGGGTGCCGGTGAAGTCCTGCCGCCCATCTACCTCCACTTCAATCCAGCATTTATCGGATTCAACCAAAAGGGCAATCTCTACCTCCGTGGGCAGGACCGCTTGTTCTGTGGGTCCTGTCACCTGTACCGGGTAAGTTTTCTCCGGGGTGACGTCCCGAGGTTGTTCCTTTGAGGAGGGAGCACTAGGTAGACCGGGTGGCGGGGGTTGTTGATCCGGGGCAAACATCCGATAAACCAGGAAAGCCCCGGATAACAGAATACCTATCAACAGTAATACCACAAGAATTCTTCCGGTCTGAGACCGTTCCCGCGAAGGTATCCCCGCCCCCGCTGTAAGGGTGTCATGCCGCTGCTGGCTGTATCTGGCTTCCGTTTCTTTCCTGTACCGGTTTACCAAAGACTCCGCGTCCAAGTCAAGATACCGGGCATAGGAGCGTAAGAAACCCACCGTGTAAACCCGCCCTGGGAGGACATCGTAATCACCATGCTCCAATGCTTCCAGGTACCTAACCCGAATTTTGGTGGCTTCCTCCACCTGCCCGAGACTTAACCCTTTAGCCGTTCTAGCCTGGCGTAACTGTTCGCCAATTTGGTCCACATTTTCACCCCCAGCGATATTAGTGGCCTCAACTAGCTTCTAAAAACGCCTTAATCTCCTCGGCAGCCCTTTCCGTCTGGCTTGAGTCTACACACAGGTCATATCCCTCCACCGGGGCTCCCGGGTATCCGTATAGCGGGTCATAATAGTCCAATAGCAAGCTGGTTACGACTTTTTTCAAGTCTCCCGCTGCCAGGGAGGCGGATAACTCTTGCAACCTCGCAGTACCTAACCTTTTTTTTAAGCCCTGTAAAGCAGCGTCCAGAGCAGCGATGTTACTGTTTGGACTACCGGCATATTCCTTTAAAATGCGCTCAACCCTGTTGGAAAGGGTATCAAAGACGAGCACACGCTTGCCATTTTTTATTCCCTGGACCACCAGATCCGGTAAAAACAACTTGCCAATCCGCCGGCTCTCACACTCCACCACCAGCGTTGAGGCCTCTTTAAAGCGATTCAATAGTCTAAATAAGCGTGTTTCGAAGGACTTTTGTGAGGGTTGATGTCCGAGCCCGATATGTCCAAAAACCGACCCGCGATGGCTTGCCAATTCTTCCAGGTCTATTGCTGCTACACCCTGTTGTCGAAGGTGCCGGATTATTTCGGTTTTACCCACCCCGGTGAGACCGGATAACACTGTGAAAGGTTGCGGTAAACTCTGCCTGCTAAAAAAACCATTTACATGTTGCCGGAAGCTTTTGTATCCACCTGTCAAGCGAAATGCCGGTATGCCCATAAGGGACAGTACTTGGGCGACGGCTTGACTGCGAAGCCCACCTCTCCAGCAAAATACCATTACGGGTCTTTCCCCCGCAGCTCTTTCCACTTCCTTGATTATTCCGGGCAACCGCGGGCTGACCAGTTCTAGGCCGAGTAGCCTGGCCTGAACGGGACCTTCCGTGTGATAGACAGTACCTACCCTTTGCCTGTCGCTGTCATCTAATAACGGAACATTAATCGCACCGGGAATCGTGTCTCCATCGTATTCCGACGGTGATCGGACATCCACCGCCACCAACTCTTCATGAACCAGAAATTCCTCTATCGTAATTTCCTTAATCATTTCTACCATCCTTATTACGAAGTCTTTACAATTCTACCGGGATGGGCTGATAAACTTTTTCGAACCGCCTGACGCCAAGAAAATCCGCGGCCCCGTGCCTCCGCTACCGCAGCACCGAAAGAATACAGGTCGTAAGGGAGGTCTTCCTGCACCGGTAACTGGGGGATAAAAATCGCACTTTCTGATGTTGCTACAGCTGCTCCCTGTCCTTTCCACCATACCAAGACAGTGTCACCACCCGCTTCCAGCAACTTAACAGCTGTTCTGACGCATGATTCTGTGTCTTGCACGGGTTCCTTTAACTGCGTCCCCACATCCTTCGCTGCCGCGACAATTGCAATCTTATCCAAATCAGCAGCTACCTGGTTTCTAAGTGTAGCGACACATTCCCCTTCTTCCGGTAAAAATAGGATTGCCTGAAGGTTAGCGTGTTTTACGATAGACAATAACGTCCTTAATACGTCTGCGTTTAGACTCGCGTCAAGCAACAGGACACTGGCCCTGGCGATTACATGTTGTCTTGCCAGGATATACTCGGGGTCAAGGAGTTGCATGGCACCTCTTTCCACCACATACCGTTTCAAACTACCCACCGCATCTTCTAAGATAATTGTCTTAGCGGTGGGGAGTTTTGAGGTACGTAATGAATGCTGGCAGTTTGCCCCTGCGCGCTGGACATTCTCCAATGCCCGGTCACCATATTCATCCCTGGATACAGCGGTAATGAGGGATACCCTTGCATCGGCCTCGGCCAGGCGTTTAAGTGGGTAGAAGGCACCCCTCACGAGGTGCCAGCCCCCGTTGTCACCGGACATGCAGTTTT
>LAKY01000039.1 GCA_000987045.1 Clostridiales bacterium PH28_bin88
AAAACTGCATGTCCGGTGACAACGGGGGCTGGCACCTCGTGAGGGGTGCCTTCTACCCACTCAGAATATTTTCGGGGCTAAGCCGGATCTTGTTTTAAATCGTGAAAATGTCTATTACCGTTCTAAGAAGCCCAAGGTTATTTCCTGCCCCGCACGTATTTTATGGTACACTAGTAGGGGAAAAAATGTTTTAGGAACTATGAGTATTAGGGCTTGCTCTTACGTAGACAAAATTGTAATAGATAAACCGAAAGAGCTTTTTCGGCAGTTTCGCAGACTAGGTGTTTATGAATGGGCAGATGTTTTAGGTGAAGCTAACGGAGATTATAATAGAGAAATTATGGCCGTCTGTTTTAGTGACACTGAGCTATTCGATGTCCCTATATATTGGAGTGTTCTAAAACAAATCCTGTTAGAAGAAGAGGGCCGTACCGCGCCAATTCAGTCACCTGTATTAATTTCCAATAAAGTGTTCGAACGGATTTATCGTATAGCTTTCAATCAGACGCAGGGAGGTACCATAAATGCCCGGTAAAGCTCTGTTACTTTCAATCAGGCCTGAGTATGCAAAGAAAATATTTGACGGCACCAAGAATGTTGAATTGAGGCGTGTAGTGCCAAAAGTAAGGCAGGGGGATTTAGTATTCGTTTATGTTTCATCTCCTGTTAAAGCACTTGTAGGAGCCTTTAAAGTAGATAACGTTATATCTGCTGCACCAACAGATCTCTGGGATAAAGTTCGGAATGCGGCAGGAATAACCCGGCCCGAGTTTGACAAGTATTTCATTGGTGCAACAACCGGATATGGAATAGTTTTTTCCGAAGCTTGGGCTCTTCCTCAACCAATACCACTAAATACGCTTAAAGACATTTGGCCGGGGTTTCGCCCGCCACAAGGGTATCGGTATTTAAGTAATTATACGGATGAATTCAATTTATTCTCTAGTGTTGTGAGAAGTCTTCAGTAACGACAGACAGATTGACTAAGCAAATTAGCTACTGAAATTGGGTGCCTTGGATGGAGAAGGATTATGATGATGTGGTAAGGTTCTTCGAAAAGGATTATCTTTGGCGGGGGTTCCCCCGTATGCACGCTGCAGTTGCATAATTTTGAGACTCTAAGGAAATTCGGAAGAAGTTAGGGGCGATTGGATATGCACTTTGAAAATCAATCCGAAATCATCATGTATCAGACCGATGATGGAGAGACAAAGATTGACGTGAGGCTGGAGAATGAAACCGTCTGGCTTTCCCTAAACCAGATGGCCGAATTATTTCAACGAGATAAGTCGGTTATATCAAAGCATATTAAGAATGTGTACCAGGAGGGGGAACTTGATGAAAAATCAACTGTTGCATTTTTTGCAACAGTTCAAAATGAAGGTGATAGAAGCGTTGAGCGGAATATCGCTTACTACAATCTAGATATGATTATATCCGTCGGCTACCGTGTAAAGACTCACCGAGGAACCCAGTTCAGGATTTGGGCAACGCAGCGTCTGAAGGAATATATTATCAAAGGTTTTACAATGAATGACGATTTGCTTAAAAAAGCTGGTGGTGGTAATTACTTTGATGAGCTGCTGGAAAGAATCAGGGACATTCGTTCCTCGGAAAAGGTATTCTGGCGAAAAGTCCTTGAAATTTACGCAACCAGTATCGATTATGACCCACGGGCAGAGGCTTCGGAAAGATTCTTTCAAACAGTTCAGAACAAGATGCACTGGGCGGCCCATGGACATACGGCAGCGGAGGTTATTGCCCTTCGTGCCGATGCGGACAAACCGTTTATGGGGCTTACCAGTTTCTCTGGCTCAAAGCCGCGAAAGACTGATGTGACCGTGGCAAAAAACTACTTGAATGAAAATGAAATCGATTTATTGAATCGAATTGTGAGTATGTATCTGGATTTTGCGGAAATGCAGGCCAAACGCAGAAGACCTATGTATATGAAAGACTGGATCGAAAAACTAGACGATTTCTTACGCCTGGGAGAACACGAAATCCTGACCCATGCGGGCAGAATCAGCCATGAGGAAGCCCTGAAGAAGGCCAATGCGGAATATGAAAAATATAGGGAGCGGACTAAAAATGAACTTTCCCCGGTAGAGAGACACTTTATTGAGGCGGTAGACAAGGCGGCGAAGATGATTGAGGCGAAAAGAGGGCGGCGTGAAGGGTGAACGGGGAGTTATTGAAGAGGATATAACCAGGTGTCTGCGGTGGCAAAATGCAAAAAATTAAGAAAGACGTGGATGCCACCTGGAAAGGGCGCACTATTGTCTTTCGGGGTATGGATGCATAGGTATGTAAAAGCCTGTGGGGAACAGGCTTACGAACCGGATGATGTACGTCTGATGCAGGGCCTTTCCGACCCGAGCCGGTATGGAGCGGAAAATGTCCGCAAAAGGTTTGAAAGAGCCACAGTGTTGCTTCGCTAATTCCCCTGACGCAGTTTTCTCTGTTTAAATCGCCATAGTAGCGATGTAAAATGGAAGGTCAACGGACACGAATCTACTGGCACCAGTGGCTTTCCGGTGGTAATTACCTAGCAAGCATATAATCGGATAGAGAGTACTTTGACCCCCTTTGTATAATAAGCCCGTTTTCTCTAAATCTGTTTAACAACGGCAGAACATCAGATTCTTTTTGAACTAACACGCCAGTCTTTTTAAGGTCCTCAACTATTTCCTTTAGAGTAAATGGTTCCTTTTTTGATAGTATTAGGTTCATTAAAATAAAATTGGGTTTTGATGCTAATGGTGACATAAGGTTACCTCCCTGTAGTTTTTAGGCATTATTTTGGAGCACCTAATTTTTAAGAAAGTGTGCTTGGGACGAAATCGGTCGAAAAGAATACGGATAAGTCTTCTTCTGCAATAGCTTTACCCACGTGTACTCGAAACCCACTAATATTCTCTTTTTTTTTAGAAGAGTAAATGTAGAATACGGGAAATAAACCCTTATTAGAAATTAATTCAGTTCCTAGACGTGAAACTTCGGTGAAACGCCGTGGAATTTTGAAGTATATTATGAAGACGGTTGAAAGCTTGGGTGGATATAATTTGTTTTTCAAACTGACTTACCTGGATTGTACCATGAAGAGAGTCGGCTATTTGAATAATCTTTCGTGTCATTGAGGTTAAGCACCCCTATGCCTTTGAAACTCTTAAACATAAGTTCGGCAAACTTCTAAATACTCCTGCGTGTGGAACAAAGTTTTCTGAGGGTATCAGGACCTGCACGTAGAGTTTGTAGCTATACCTGATTTGTCGGACACACAAGAGTGAGATAAAATACTCTTGTGGGGGGCGAGATAAAGGGCAGAGACAGGAAAGCGGTATAACAAAGAGTTCAAGGATGGCGTTGTCCGCATGGTAGAGGACAACGGGCGGAGCGTCACCAGCGTGGCAAAAGCCCTGGGAGGCTGTTAACGTGTGAAAAAGACAATGTCCCCGAAATTTGCTCCGGCCACTTTGCCCACGCTTTCGCACTTTATTTTCAGCAGGAAGAAAACCCGGCCCCTGGCCAGTTCTTCATGCTCCAGGGACTCGAAGTTGGCCTGGCCTTTGGAGATGACCAGGTTCGATTCTTCCAGGAGCCTTCTGGCCTCTCCAGACACCTTTTTCAGGGGGACGCCGAGGTAGTTTGAACCGGTAGTGATCACTCTGGCGGTTTTGTCCATACCCACCTGCACGGCGTTCTCCATGGTGGCGTCATTCAGTATGGGGCCGCCTTTGACAACGTATGTGACCCTTATCCTCATGCACGAAAGCTCTTCCGCCAGCAGCCTGTCAAACACAATTTCACCAGAGTTGTCTCCCACCATAAGAACTTCGTCCACGGTATGCAGCCTTTTTAGAAAAAGGTCGCTGTCATCCCTGGAAAAGCCGGTATTGAGGCTGTTCCGCAAACTGGCGTCTATATCGAAGCTTCTGTTGATGCCCAGGTCTATTACGTTGCCCGAAACGGATATTTTCAGGGCGTCACGGAGCCTGTCCCGGGACCGGTCAAGGTAATCCTTTAACCCAGGGTATAATTCCAGGGCCAGGTCATTTGACTTCTTTGTAACCTCTTTGTACGGGTCAGGGCTGTTTATTTACCCTGTATACCTTTAACCCTTTAACAGCAATTCTGAAGAATTCTCACCGGGGTCCTGGTGCGGTCCATGGCCTTGATATCGTCCATGAGGTCAAATAAAATCCTGTGCTGGCTTTCCTCGTCTACACCGGCAATGTTCATGCAGGTCACCGCCTGTTTGAGGTAACAGTGGACACAGTCTACAAAAGCTTGCATGTGGGAGCCTCTGAACTTTCCCCGGTAGAGAGACACTTTGAGGTAGTAGACAAGGCGGCGAAGATGATTGAGGGGAAAAGAGGGTGGCGTGAAGGGTGAACGGGGAGTTGTTGAAGAGGATATAACCAGGGTGTCTGCGTGACAAAATGCAAAAAAATTAAGAAAGACGTTGAGGCTACCTGGAAAGGGCGCACTATTGTCTTTCGGGGTACGGCAGTGGCGCGGCAAGCTGGATGTGGTAATGCGCCAGACCCACCGTGCGCGGGCAATTTTATTGCACAAGAACACTTGTTCGCTATTAATTCTACTGCTATAATGGAACCATGGAATACCAATTAGACAAAGGCTGCTATGCTGTATATTCTCTTCGGTTCTATTACGTGTGCTGTATCTCGACCTGGGAGTGTGTCCCAGAAAACCCGGGCATAAAAAGCGGAGATGGAAAGTTGCGAGGGGGAGGGTTGTGACCTGGACTACTGGGTTTTGGGAGGAAGCGCAGTTTGTGCAATTGTGTTATTCGTTGCAAGAAAACGGCTGGCCGCACTGTATAAACGGTTTTCAGATAACAAGAAGCGGATAAAAATACTCACATCAGACTTGCTAAAGCTTGCGTTTATCCCTCTGGCAGTATATCTTTTGTGGCAGAACTGGCCGGCGATAGTGTTTCCAGCAGGGGCAAATAACCTGCAAGAACTGATCGGCAGGTTAGTCAACAGGCCTTTTACTCAGCTTATTTCTGTAGGTACATATCTCGGTTTGCTGATCATACTATATTTTCTTGTTCAATTGCCGTTTATGGATCTGGAACAACTGAAAATTTTCGGGGTTGAATACAAGCGCCAGGCGGAACAGCAAAAAGAAGTAGCCCAAAGCACCTTAAGTGGGGTTAAAGTCAGAGAAAAAATCCGCTTATGCATCCTCGAATCTTTAGCTGACCCTGCAATGGGGAACGAGATAGCCAAAATGGTAACAGACGGAAAGCTAGAGCCATTAAGCGCCTGGGCAATGCTGGCCAGGCTTATTGAAGGCACATACATGCAAGTTGCTGGCTTAAGGTTGGAAGCAGGAATCGCCGTCATTGAAGGAGAAAAAGTTAATGAAGCAGAGGGAACAATTGGCCCTGTAACCGAGCAGGCCATGCTTAAGGCTCATAGAGAACAAAAAACTGAAAACAGGACACTGGGCGAAAGCAGTGTATTGGCTTTTCCTGTACCAGGGATAAGCGGTGAGGTCTCGCTTATTTTCTGGATGCAAAACAGTGTGGGGATTGAATTTACGGAAGTTGACGAAACAATGCTTCAGATAGCATGGCAAATTATCTTAAACTACGCTGATCTTAAAGTCTATACAGAAGGGACAAGCCTTGCTTCTTCCGCAAAAAAATGGTAAATTTATAACGAGGGGGGATGCCGCATGAAACCCAAAGCCAGAGTAGTAAAACTGGTCATAAATAAAGATAGGAAACCGGAGCCATTGCCATTTGACATCAAACCCATTATTGACGCGATTGTAGAAAAGGCGAGATTCGATCCCGAAACAGACCCTGACATCAAGAGGTTTAGGAGGAAACTAGAAGAAGTCCGTACTGGGGCATAATAATCTGATGGGAATAAATGCTAATTAGTTTGGGTATGATAATGCCGTAGGAGGGATTCATCATGCCCATTCTAATTTTGAGACGAAAAGATATAAAAAAAATGTGGACTAAAGAACAGGAAAAAGCTTATCGTAAAATTCTAGCCAGCGTCGTGAAAAGGGCGCAATATAATCCGGATACTGATCCAGACATGAAGCGGATGCGGAGGAAATTTGATGAAATAGAAAACCAAGGAAAATCGACCCGCTAAGATGGCGGATTTTTTCTTCTTATTAATATGCCATCCAAAAGAGTAAAGATTGGAGGTCGAAAGATGCGGATCCCGCAGGTTATACCCAGTTTGTAGTCGGCAAACATGGTGGTAAAGGCACAAAAGTCGCTCCGCAGTCCTTCCATCATGACCCCTCCTTTATACCGGCTTTGGGAGAAGTCGCAGAATGGGGCATTGCCAAGGGTGGCCGGTACGGTAGTAGCTAATGAACTCGGTATCCATGATATAACTCAAGTTTGGCGTAAAAAATTACCAAGTCTTGATACACAAGGCTTTCAAGGCTAATAGACAGGAACTGTAGTAGCGAATTGGTAATAATGTATCAAAAAACCACTGATAGCGAGCTTTTCAGGACTACGAATTTGTGTTTCGCTACTACATTATTTAAGGGTAACCCCTCAAACCCTTGATTATTTAGCATTGGAAATATATGTCGCCAAACTTGGGCTATAACTTTCCAAAATAATGATATACTTATAACGGTAATATTGGCGAATTCGACTTAATTTGCATTTTGCATGGGGGCACTGGTTTACTCTAAGGTATGATGGTTTGAGAAATGGTGAGGGGGTGTATGCAGTGTCCGAGTCCTTATTGCATCCTGTTGTGGAGACAAGTTACCTGACCGTTCAAAATGCCTCCCGCTACCGTCTCATCATGCGTCATTTTTACCGACAGCACCAGCGTTCCCGCTACTGGCTGAGGAAAGAGGAAGTGTTTGAGGCGGTAGTGGCAACAGGTTTCTTCCCCGATTATACCATTGAACAATGCGAGCAGGATCTGGAGGCCCTCCGGAAGTGGGAAAACCTGGTTGCCATTCACGACGGTAGCAACGCTACCTCGGTTGAAGAGTACTTGCGTAAGCGTTTTCGCTACGAGATTACCCAGTATTCTGTGGAAATAGAGCGCATGCTGGAAAACCTGGAAAAGGCAAAAGGCTACTCGGGTGTCCTTGACCCTAAGCGGTTTGATGAGATTGAGTGGGTTTTGAGGGAGTTAATGGGCCAAGGCGAATGGGGTCCCGGTACAGCCTTGGAGCTTTGGGAGAGGTTGGTGGAGTCTTTTGACCGGCTGGTGGAGAACGGGGTTGATTATCTCCACCACTTGCAGAGCGCCCGTGCTGAAGAACTCATGTCTACTGTTCAATTTTTGATCTACAAGGACAAGCTTACCGAGTACTTGCAGAAATTTGTGGTTCAGGGCCTGCAGCGTAGCGGGCGGAGGGTTCAGGCCCTTTTGGTTAAACTCGACCAATCTCACGTGGACAAATGGATTCATGCAGTTGCCCGTGACTATGCTGAAATCCCCAGGCTTGACGAACCCTTGACAATGGAAGACCGGTTGGCGCGTGTACAGGATAAGTGGTCGGCTATCGTGCAGTGGTTTTTGGGCAGCGGGTATGGCGAGGCCGACATCGACCTGATGGAGAAAGAGGCAAAAAACACGATCACCAGGGTGGTCCGGTACGTTGCGCGTATCCAAGAAAAACAGCGCTCCGGAGTAAGCCGACGACGGGAACTTGACTACCTGGGCCGGTGGTTCCTTAGTCTTGACAGTGTAGAGGAAGCCCACAAGTTGGCCGCATGCGTTTTTGGCCTCTACAGAACCCGGCATTATCAAGGTGCTGATGAAAAGGGTTCAGATAATCCAGATCTCTCAATGTGGCAGGTCGCGCCGAGTATCCGGGTTCTTTCTTCCCGCGGTCGGAGAAGGCGTGAAAGCTCAGGTCAGCCGATCATCAGCCGCAAGGCCGAAGCCGCGAAGGCTGATGAGGTGTACCTGGCGAAAAGGGCGGAGGAAGAACAAATCGTCCAGTCCTTGGTTGGAAGGGGGCGTCTTATCATGTCTCAACTGGAGTATTTGCCCGCACCCGCCATGGACTATCTCCTTGACTGGATCGGGCAGTGCCAGTCAAATGAGTCACGGCACGCGCATACACCCGAGGGGGTTCTGGTTAAGCTTTTTGATCCTCCGGCGTCCGACAGCAGGCGCAAATCCTCGTCAGAAAGGGGTGCCAAGGCCAAAGTCAGGATCTCGTAAACGGTCGATGACTTAAAACTTCTGGACAGCTTGGGGGTCCGTAGCTGGATCAAGAGGTCCAAAAGATCCTTGTAAGACTGCTCACTGGCGAAACCAAACAAAAGTTTGTTAACCCGCTCCATGTACACCCTCTGGTCATCAACCACCCACCCGCCAGACCCAAGCAATTCCTGCAACCGCTCTTTCTGAAAGAAGCCTTTTGCCCTCATAGTCCGTGTCAAAAAGGTTAAAATCCTTGCCCACCCGGCGGTTATCCGTGACGGCAAACCCCCAGAACAAAGGCCTGGCATTCTTTCTCGCCCGTAGACCGATACCGATGGTCACATAACGGCGATGCTGGGGATGATAAAACTCCAGGTACAAATAGCCGGTCCGGTTGATGTGGGCGCCATCGCCCTCACCCAGCAGGTAGTACTCAATCTTGCGGTCCTTTGAGCCAAAAGGGTCAAGGCACCACGGGCGTTTATCCCCATCAAGCACAAGTGGAATAAGGCTCTGCATGGTGACGGTTTTGCCTGCCCCGTTAGCTCCTCTTAGAAGGAGCCTTCCATCGGCAAAATAGATCTCCTCGTCTTCGTAGAACCAGAAATTAAGTATGCCGGAGATGTCCACGAATTCCAAAGTATAGTCGGGCATATCAAGTTCGCCGTCCTCACTTTTTACCACTGCCCGCCGGTTTCGTATTGAAAGATGGTGAAGAGGAGGCGTGGATCCAGCCCAATCCGAGGATTATGGCCCATACTCTGGCCGATTACCTGAACCCGACCCCACCGGAGGGGTGCGGGCTAACTGCCGGGGATATGATGCTGTCTTACGGAGCATCGCTGTGGGGGAACCGCCGCCGGCGGATCAAGGTTTCCAAGGAAGAGAATGTGATCGCTGAGGAGGTCGGGGCATAAATGGCTGTCGACCAATCGCTGATAAACCATCTGAACCGACCTGCATTGTCACGGCTCTGGCGGGAAGTTAAGAAAAAATATGAGTCGCTGGGGAGGGTGGGCGGCCGGGTGCGCCTGTCCGAACTCACCCCTGTCGAACAGGAGGCCGTTTCAGGTCTTTTAAAGACCAATCTCACCAGCGGTTCGGTGTCCATTTCCCTTGAAACTCTAGACCGGGCCTTGCAGCAGAGCCGTTTCGGGCACGGCCTGGAGGATTTCCTTAAAGCCACCTATGGGAGTTCATTACGTACCCGTCAAGAGCGGTCTGATTATTCAAAGAGGCGCTGGGAAAATTTTTTCATTCACCTGCATGGCTATGCCGTCTCGGAGCCTGTGAAGGCGTGGCTTTCAGAACTCCAGTCCGGCAGGGGGAGCGGCTACCGGTCGTTTATCATGCTTTATAACGAGGATTACCACGGCGCCTTGGAGACCATGAGGGTTTGCCTGACTGTTCTTAATGATTTGCCTGTAATCAGCAGTAATAATCTTCGGCTACCGGTGTTTTCTGCCGCCGTGACAGGAGACCCTCATGCCTTTGACAGGGATACGCCGCTGGGTCGCCTTCTCTACTACGGGGTCTGCGCAGTCTTAAAGATCACCCCGGCAGACTACAGCGCGGCTGAGTTGGGAGACGTGCTCGAAAAGGCCGGCCTAAAAAACGACGGCATTTCATCCACTGTGGTAGC
This sequence comes from Clostridiales bacterium PH28_bin88, assembly GCA_000987045.1. GTDB lineage: Bacteria > Bacillota > PH28-bin88 > PH28-bin88 > PH28-bin88 > PH28-bin88. Next base: position 9,829 of record LAKY01000039.1, read on the forward strand.
ATACGGGCTTTTGTGTGACCCGGCAGACCTACGCGCCCCGATGCTTTTTAGTGCTAAGGAGAACCGCATCCCGTTAATCCTCCCGCTCCGTTTTTTTGATCGGGAGGTGCCCTGGCTGAAGGAACCGGCAGTGTACGTGGTGGAAAACCCGGCCGTGTTGAGCGCTCTCCTGGACATGGCATCAGGTCGGAGTCTACCCCCGGTGATCTGTGTTAGCGGGCAACCGAGCCTTGCCGCCGTGGAACTATTAGATGGACTGGCCAGGCGGGAAGTAGCGATGTATTACAGCGGTGACTTTGACCTGGCGGGACTCACTATCGGACTTAATCTTCATGAAAGGTATAAAGACCTGTTTCGGCCCTGGTTTTTCGACAGCGCAGCGTACTTGTCGGCTAAGCCCGGGTCGCCCATTGACGAAAAAGACATGCGGCACATCTCCGCACTTGAGGTCCCCTGGGATTTGCATCTGCCAACAACCATCGTCAACAATGGATATAAGGTCTTCCAGGAGGTTTTTGTAGCCAGGATGGCAGATAAACTCAAGTTAGCAAGCTCGAAAAGCGATTACGGTAGATTAAAACTGTATTGAAGGGTCAAGGGTGGGGACGGGGTATTAGAGCCCCGGAAATCCTTCCCTCGACCGAATATATGTGCTATAATCGGCTCGGAACATACGTTCGAGAGAGACGAACCTTATTGCCCGAAAGAACCGATCCGCATGCGTGAATGGTCCGATTATCACTTATGCGATCTAACTTTAAATAATGTAACACTTTCCGCGTTGACCGAAAACTCCCTTTGTAGTTAATGGTTGTATTAGAACAAAGCATTAAGAAAAATCTCCCTCGTAAGGAATTCCTCGAGGCGGATCAAAACCTTATTGACATTGCAACCATTGAATAAGTTCATATGGATGGGTTTCGTTTAAATTAGGGCCGAGACTGGTTTTGGTTGGAGATATTTTTTGCGATCCCATTGCACTTTATAATATCTTATAATATCTTATAAGAAAGAGGTATAATATGACTACCTGGATAGCTCTTCTCCGTAAAGCCGCAAGGGAACGTAGGGCTGGAAATAAAGAACGGGGCTATATTATTTCCCAACATGCTTTTCGCAGAATGGGTGAACGGGGAGTTGCTGAAGAAGATATAACCAGGTGTGGTCTGGAAGGAGAAGTTTTGGAAAACCAGGATCATGGCCGTGATCTTAAGGTGCTCGTTCAGGGTGTCGATGCCGAGGGCCTGGACTTTTACATGGTGGTAGCCCTAAGTTTCCCCAGACCAGTTATTGTTACTGTCTGCCGGTTCCAGGAGGAAGCCTGGGAGGATTTAGGGACTTTCAAAAAGAGACGTTAAGGGGGATTAATTAATGGATTGTTATATCTGCGGTGGCGAAATGCAAAAAATTAAGAAAGACGTGGAGGCTACCTGGAAAGGGCGCACTATTGTCTTTCGGGGTATGGATGCCTGGGTATGTGAAGCCTGTGGGGAACAGGCTTACGAACCGGAGGATGTACGCCTGATGCAAGGCCTGATTCAGGGCACCCTGAATAGGCGGGAGTACCCTGAGGTTATGAACGTCGAGGAAGTAGCAGACCTCCTGCGGGTAAGCAACCAAACTGTTTATAACTTGGTAAAAAGTGGTCAACTGCCGGGAACCAAAGTCGGCCGGGAATGGCGTTTTTTCAGGGCACAAATCCTCGCGTTAATTAAAGGCGAAAATTATTTCGAGCAGGCAGTAGGGCTCGAAGCGCGCGAGGTGGAGGGAAACGCCATCTCTGCTAATAATACAGAAACAATTCAAAGGCATCTAGCCGGAATGGGTAGTTAAGGGGGTAGGCGTCGGTCCTTACCCCCTTTTCACTATGCGCGCATGTGAGGGTCAACTCTGTCAGGGCATAGTTATTGAGATTGGAAGATGCCGTAATCTTCTTTCAGTTTAAGAGAATGGAACGATAGAAACAGAATAATTTAGAGAAAACCCAGTCGATACTAAAACTAAAAGGCGAGGATTTACCGTGTGCCAAGCTGAGAACAGAGATGAACCCTTACATGCCCGCTTACAGTGACTATGAAGGAAAAAGCGAAATGTCACCGGTAGACTTATATAAAAAGTCAAGAGGTGCGGTATTGTTGGTTGAAGCAAAACGTCGTAACGGAGAGGTATCTCAAGGCAGCGGCTTCCTGGTGAATTCCAATGGTCTCTTGATTAGGTTCGGATGTAGGAGAAAAAGTATATACTATTGGAAACCCTCTCGGGTCAGAAGACACATTATCAGAGGTGCCGTTATTTAATAAATCTGGCGATGTGATAGGAATAACCACATTCAAGTACATTGAGGGGGAAAACCTGAACTTCGCACTTTCGAGCGAATTTATTTGGGATGTTTTGTTCCCCAATATGTCGTCTTATGGTGAGGAATGGTATATCCAATATTAGTGGGAGGGGTTACCGTCCCCACCTTGTTGCTTTTCTCTAATTCGCCTGCCGCCGTTTTCTGTAAAGGTGATTGCCACAGAAGGCCGGGAAATCTTAGACATCCTGGAAAAAACAGCAGGAATTTACCTGCTTTTGGCCGAATAAATAGCTAAATAATAGAAGTTATATTGATTTAGCGAGGTCTCATAAGTGAAACTTGCAGGACTGCTGTTGGCGGGTATTGCTATCATTGCCAATCCTTTTGCCCGCTTGCTTAATCCGCCCGGTCTTTATATTGCCAATGCTATCTTGGTGGTCGCAGGAATATTAGGACTGATCATAGAATATATCAAGACAAGGACATCAGATAGGGAGAAAAAGCAATTAGAAAAAGATGTGGTTAAAAGCGGGCTTTATGATATATTAGGTGTAGCGTTACTCTCCGTTCGGGCATACCAGGAAAGAAAGAACACTAAAACACTGAGGATTAATCTGATGGTTGTGGATCAAACTAAGAGGGACCTGTCGATAATAGCTCAAATAGGCATGTCCAGTGATCCCGATAAAGACATTACGTTCGGCCTGGGGCAGGGGTGTTGCGGTACTTGCGCGGAACTGGGAGAAGTAGTAATCGGTGATCTGGAAAATATTTATGGCAATTCGTATCAAGAAACGTGCCAAAAGAATGAAGGGCGGTCTCCGTGGGGTATATCTAAGTTGCATTGGGAATCGACCAGGGATTTGAAAAGCCTAATAAGTGTACCGGTTTTCGATCCGGATGACTTAAATAGTGTGATTGCGGTGCTTAACTTAGACGACAAAATAAGTATCGACGAGGCGAAGTTTACGGACGAAGTGGTCACGGAGATGTTAGAAAGCGTTACTTATCTTCTGGCGAAACGCCTGGTTAAATTGCACTAGGGGGTGAGTGGCTTGGTGCCGGATAAAAGATGGAAAGAGATCAAGAAAGGGCTCTATGTAAAAGTACGGAAATCAGGAAAACCAAGCAAGCCTCAAGAGTTCGATGAGGTTTTAAAAGACCTTAAGGAACAATCGATTGTATGGAGCTTCATATTGGGAGGAAAGGTTGGTAGCAAACACGAGTTGGCACATTCGGAGTAATGTTGAACGGATGGCGACAGCCGCCGGCCAAAGTAGGTACCGGGGAGCCGGTGCTTTCTTTGTTATATACGCTGTAATTTTCAGGGTAGTATAATTCAAGGGGAAATTTATCAACCACAGGGGTAAACAGGTGACGGGAGTGGCATCTCTGTTCAAATCGCCATAGTATTGACCCATGGAAAAGTGGGAAGTTTTCAACGTGTGAAAAAGACAATGTCCCCGAATTTTGCTCCGGCCACTTTGCCCACGCTTTCGCACTTTATTTTCAGCAGGAAGAAGACTCGGCCCCTGGCCATTTCTTCATGCTCCAGGGACTCGAAGTTGGCCTGGCCTTTGGAGATGACCAGGTCCGATGCTTCCAGGAGCCTTCTAACCTCCCCAGACACCTTTTTCATGGGGACGCCGAGGTAGTTTGAACCTGTGGTGATCACTCTGGCTGTTTTGTCCATACCCACCTGCACGGCGTCCTCCATGGTGGCGTCATTCAGTACGGGGCCGCCCTTGACAATGTATATGACCCTTTTCCCCATGCGTGAAAGCTCTTCCGCCAGCAGCCTGTCAAACACAATTTCACCAGAGTTGTCACCTACTATCACAACTTCGTCCGCGGAATTCAGCCTTTTTCGGAAAAGGTCACTGTCATCCCTGGAAAAGCCGTTATTCAGGCTGTTCCGCAAACTGGCGTCTATATCGAAGCTTCTGTTGATGCCCAGGTCTATTACGTTGCCCGAGACGGATATTTTCAGGGCGTCACGGAGCCTGTCCCGGGACCTGTCAAGATAATCCTTTAGCCCGGGGTACAATTTCAGGGCCAGGTCATTTGACTTCTTTTTAACCTCTTTGTACGGGTCAGAGCTGTTGATTTGCCTGTATACCTTTAGCAGTAATTCCGTTGAATTCTCGGCCGGGGTCCTGGTGCGGTCCATGGCCTTGATATCGTCCATCAGGTCAAACAAAATCCTGTGCTGGCTTTCCTCGTCTACACCGGCGATGCTCATGCAGGTCACCGCCTGTTTGAGGTAACAGTGGACACAGTCTACAAAAGCTTGCATGTGGGAACCTCCGCTTCCAATGTCGATAGTTTAGTATAACACAAACTGTAATCAGGTTTTTACGCTTTTCCGGAATCTTTAGTTTCCGGGATGGGGACTTGAGGGTGAAAGTCCCATGGGGGGAGCGGGTGCTTTCTTTTTTTTGCCTTGTTTGCCTTAGTGATATAATCAAGGGGAAGTTATCGCCCGATGAGCCAGGAGTACAGTCTTGGACTGCAGTGGTGATTGGCCCTCGTTTACCTGGCGGTTGGCCTCATGAGCTCCGTGATGGTGGCGGCAGGGTACTGGCGGGAACCTACCTGGGCCTTCAACCCGCCTTCGCCCTGGGAGTAGGCGAACGACTTTTTATTGCCGATCGGACCGTCAAGACCCACGTCAGCCATCTCCTTGAGAAGCTGGACCTTCGCGACCGGACCCAGCTCGCGATCTACGCCATCCAGAACAAGCTGGTCGACTGACCGGGGACTGTGGGAATCGCTTTTCTGGAGGGATGGTAATACTCATTCTTATTCTCCAGAGACTCTTACGATTGGGAAGCGCTAAGAATAGAGATAAACTGGATCGTGCTGTATGGTGGAAAAAAGCAAGCAAAAACCGTCCCTGCTTGCCCGAACATGTTGTCATGCTTAAGGGGTAAACACCTGATCCAGGGATATGTCGAGACCTTTGAAGATAACGGACTGCAATGTTTCATTCCCCTTATACACTTTGTAATCCTGGATTGCCTGGTTCTTTAAGAAATATAGATATATTTCCTTGTTGAAAGGATTGACAATCCAGTATTCCCGTACGCCGCTGCGGCTGTACAGTTCAAGCTTCTTCAGCATGTCCTTGTGTTGGGTCGTTTCGGATATAACTTCAACCACCAGTGTCGGAATACCGCCGTATCTGCCCTTTTCATCAATTTTATCCGTATCGCAGATCACGATTATATCCGGCTGTACAACATTTTGATGATCTTCCTTCGATAAAGTGACGTCGAAAGGCGCAGTCAGCGGCCTGCATTTCTTTCCTTTAAACCATTGATACATGGAATTGGATATTTCCATGATGATTCTCTGATGCGTATATGAGGGCGAAGCAAGCAGATAGACTTCTCCGTCGATATATTCATAACGGTTTTCACTACCCTCTGAAAGCTTTAAAAAATCCTCATAGGATATTTTTTCGGCAACCACGGACGTGTCTTTTCCTGGCTCCTCATACGGTTTGATGACCACCGCCTTTTTCCCGTTTTTTGTGACGATGATCTCTTCGAACCTGGCGAGTTTCATATAGCGGCCAAAATTATTCTGGACCTCCGTTGACGGGATTTCCATACCCACCGCTCCCTTTTAGCTAATTTATTATTATTAGCTAATTTCATCATACAATACCATTGGTATCCTGTCAACTGCCGTGACGTGCTAAATGTTCGTTAAGAATTTCCAGTAGTAGTGTCGAAAGAAGGAATCCCTTTTACAACATAGAATTTAGCGTTAATTGCTGAAAAGAGACGATGTTTACACCGGCTGACAACAGCCCGGATAATTTGACGAGATGTTTCGACGAAGAATTTCCTCGTGATACAGGAAGAGGTGACGCTATGGCCCACCGGCGTGCTGTAACCGATGAGATGCCCGAAGCGAATTACCTCATCGGCCATCAGGACGGCCCTTATTACCGGTTGCTGGTACGCTGCTTCTATGAACGGCACCGGGCACATGCAAACTACGTGCGCAGCGATGAACTGCTTGCCTTTGTGCGGCAGTACATGCCTTACGAAGAGGCGGACTGCCGGCGGCACCTGGAGATGATGGAACGATGGGGACTGATCACCCTCCTGCCTGAGCAAAGCAAGCCCACCAACCTGATGGAGCTGCGGCAGAAGCCCCGCGTGTATCAGGCCGAGCGCATTGCCCTGCGCCTGGAGGCACTGCGGGTTGAGTTGGAGGAAGGGGAAAAGGCCGCGGCGCTGGACCCGGCCGCACTGGACCTCCTGGTGGAGCGGGTGAAGGAGCTGTTGGCCTGGGTGGAGCAGGGCGGCCTTTTCCGGCAGGAATCTGAGGCTGCCCACCAGACCTACCGGCTCTGGTCGGCGGCTTACGACGCATTCACCAATTTCTCTCGCCGGGTGGAGGAGTACTTGAGCGACCTGCCCCGCCACCGGCCCCGTGAAGTGCTGGATTACACCTCGTTCATGAACTACCGGGATCTGATCACGCGCTACCTCTCTGATTACGCCCGGCGGCTTTTTGACCGGAGGGAACAGTTACGCGTCTTACTCCACCCGCTGGCGCCTCATGCCGAGCTGATCGCCGTCACGCTGGCTTCGGTGGAGGTAGAGCAGGTACGAGCTGACGGGTCACGGCCCGAGTTCGGCCGGCAGAAGGAGCGCTACCTGCGGGCGGTGCGGGGCTTGATTGACTATTTCGCCGAAGAGGGTGACGTGGACGTCCTGCTGGAGAGGGCCCAGACCTGGGTGGCGGAAATCACCCGCCATGCCAGGCGCCTGTCCGAGCAGCACCTGGGTGGTTCGGTTCGTGAGCAGACGCTTTTGGACATGGCCTGCCGCTTTGCCGACGCGCCCAGCCTTGCTCATGCCGAAGCGCTGTCCCAGGTGGTTTTTGCCGCCACGCTGCCGCTAAACTGGCGGGGGGAGGCGCCACCGCCGGAGGAAGTCCCGGCCTGGCAGTCCGAGCCGGTCACAGTCACCTTACACTCAGTCAAGCGGGGTTCCCGCCAGCGGCAGCGGCCTGAGGCGACTGCCGACCGGAGTAGCCTGGCCCTGCAACGGATGCTCTCCGCGGCCATGGAGCGCGAGCGAGATGCACGGAAACTTGCGGAACTGTTCGGGCCTGAAGGTGTGGTGGACCTGGGCAACCTGGCGGTGCAAGAGCCGGCCCAGCGCCAGGTGCTGCTGCACCTTCTTTACAAGGCGCTTTCGCAGCAGGGACGGGCCGGCGTGGGCTATAAGAATTGGAGCGTCTCGGTCTCGATACCTGACGACGCCGGCCTGGGGCAGCTCCAGGGACCCGATGGATGGACCGTACTACCTCATGTCCGGCTGTGTTTGCACAAGGGGGGCGGCCGATGACTATACCCGGCGCCGCGGAACAGCGGCAGATGGCCCTGCACGACCTCCTGGACCGGTATTTGATCAGCAGGGAAGACGAACCCGAGGCTTACCGCCGGATTACTTTGCATGAGGGCTACTTGAAGGGGTGGTTTGCGGAACGTCCCCAGTGGCGGATCCTGAACGGCAGGGGCATCTACCGCCTGGAGCGGATGCCCTCCCTGGTGGTACCGGAGCGCGGGCTGCCCCGGCTGCGTTCACCCCTGGCTTACGCCTGTCTTTGCTGGGTGTTGTGGTTTGCGGAGACCATGACATCCACCGCCCGTGACTGGTTTGTTATTTCCGAGCTGGCCGAGCGGGTTGCCACTGCGGCTAAAGGGCGCTTCACACTGGCGGAACGCTCCCACCGTGAGGCGCTGGTCCAGGCGTTACAGCTGCTGGTGGACCTGGGAGGCCTGCTATTGAGAGACGGTGACGCGGACCGCTGGGTTGCGGGTCAGGGAAGCATCGGGGAGGAGCCGGAAGTGATGTATGAGTTCGCCGAGAATGCACCCCGTCTGCTGGCGAACTTTACGTATGAAAGTCTCGCTGTTCTGGCTGCAGGGGATCCGGGGGCTAAAACCGCAATGCCCACAGGTGAGACGGCGCCTCCCCTGGCTCGCGCCTGGCGGGCGGTTCTCCTTGGTCCCGTATTCTGGCGGGGAGATGACCCCGAGGCGTTTGCCCTCCTTGAGGAAAGGCAGGAGCAGGTGCAGCGGGACTTGGAGGCAGCTCTGGGCTGGCAGCTCCAGTTGAACCCGGAGTACGCCCGGATCTGGCGGATGACGACCGCCCGGCATGCCGGCAGCGTGCTGCTGAACCTGTACCCGGATCCGGGCATGCCCATGGAGGACCAGCACACCCGGTACCTTTATCACCCAATCCTCCTGTTGCTGGACCGGTGCCGGGAGAGAGTGGCGGCGGGCCGGTGGCGCCCGGACGAAGCAGGGGCCGTACCCGTCCCTTTCGGCGAACTGCACGATTTGATGGCGGACCTGCGCGGTGAATACCGGCGGTACTGGGGGAGCGAGCTTGGCGCCGTATCCCTGACGGACCTGGTCAGGGCGGTTCTGACCGAGATGAGACGAATGGCCTTACTCCGAGGGCCGGACCAGTTGCAGCGCTGCTATTTGCTGCCGGCCGGGGCCGGGATCAGGGGCCGGTATGGGACCCAGGCTAACGGCGGTGCGGGTGATGATGCGGAAGAGTCTAAGGAAGGAACACCTGGCCCTGTACAAAGCACGCTATTCCAGGGACTGGGGTAAGGAGGCATCCATGGAACTCTGGCAGCGGTTTGAAACGGAACTGGAGCAGGCAAGACGCGCGATTCCCGGAGGCCCCGCAGGGTGGCGCCCGGAGCGCTTGATCCTGCGCGACTGGTGGTACTGGCGCAACCAGGAGTTCGGTTTCGCCCACGGCAGGCTGGCACTGACCGGGCAGAACGCGGGCGGCAAATCATCGATCCTGGCCCTTACGATACCCATGCTCCTGGACGGGCGTACGGATCCCGTCCGGCTGGACCCGGCCCAGAGCAGGGACCGGTTCATTCACTATTACCTCCTGGGCGCCGACGATGCGGAGCCCGGCAACCCGGAGGCCTTCCGGTACGAGGCGCGGACGGGATATATCGCCCTGGAGTTCTACCACCCGGTGGAGGAGCGGTTTCTCACCATCGGGATGGGTCTTTCCGCATCGCGCACCAGCCCCAGGCGGATCAGCGACTGGTGGGGTTTCCTGCTCCTGCGGGGGCAGCGCCTTGGCCGGGGATTTGACGTCCGTGGGGCTGACGATACCTGCCTGGCGCGGCGCGAATTTACCCGGATGCTGGGGGACGGAGGGATCGTGGTTACGGAGCGGGCAGAGTACCAGCGGCAGGTGAACAACCATCTTTTTGGCCTGGAGAGCGACGATTACCACGCGCTGATCGAGATGCTCCTGCAGGCACGCCGGCCCAAGCTGGGAGAACAGTCGGGGCCGGACAAGGTATGTGACCTCCTGCGCAGTGCCCTGCCCGGGGTGCCCGCCGACCGCCTGAGCAGGGTGGGAGAGGTGGTCAACAACATCGAGGAATACAGCCGCAACATGGCTGACGTAACTACCAAGGCCGGGGCGGTAGGCCGGATTGACGCCGCCCTGGCGGCGCTGGCGGAGGTACTGGTGCAGGAATCCGTCCAGCAGTACATGGAGACGCAGGGCCGGCTGGGCTCTGTGGCCGGAGGTCTCAAGCGGGCCCGGGAGAGCATGGAGGCGGCCTCCAGGGGTTTGGCCATGCTGGATGAACAGGCCCGGCGGCGCGGGGTGGAGCAGGCTGCCCTGCAGGCGGAGGTTGACGAACTCCGCCAGGGTGACGGGGCCGACCTGCAGGCGCGGCTGGAGGAAGCCAAAGGGAAGCTGGCCACGGCAAAGAGTAAAGTCAAGGACCTGGAGCAGCGGGTAGCTGACGGGCGGGAAGCGGCGGAAGCGGCGCAAAAGGAGCAGGAACAGGCCGGTGAACAGTTCGCCGCCAAACGGCGCGCCCTGGCCGGCTTGATGGACCGGCTCACCCGGGACGCGGACCGGATGGCCTGGAAGGATGCCGTGAGGGAGCTGCGGGAGGCGACCAGGGCGGTGGAGGTACTGGCCATCACCGATCCGCCGGAGGTGATTGAGGGGGCCGGGCTGGACCTTTCGCTGGCTGCGCAGGCGCGCCGCCTCAAAGAGGAATTCCACGCGGCGGCAGCCGCCCGCAAGAGCCTGGACGAAGCCGAGACCGCTTACAGTCTGGTGCAGGACAGGGTAGATGTCCTCCGAAAGACCATGAGCGGGCTGGCCGATCAAGTGGAGGATGCCAAGGACAACGCAGTAGACCGGGCGGAAGATGTGGTTGCGGCCCTGCAAGCCTGGCAGGAGCGGTGCCCTGTGCTGCAGCCCAGCGACGTCGACTTGGCCCGGGTGGCCGCGAAGGTACGGGAAATGGTGGAACCTCCACCTGCCGGGTTTCGTGAACTGATCGAGCCGCTGGAGGAACTGGCGGAGCGGCGCCGCCGCGAACTGAAGGACCGGCTGGCCGCAGCCGCGGAAAAGGAGCGCACCGCCCAGGTCCGGGTCGACCGGCTGGCTGAGCGCCTGGCTGAGGTGGAGGCTGATCCCGGCGACCCCGGGCGTTCCGTCATCCGCGGCAAGGCCCGCGCCGCTCTGCCCGCCGGCCTGCAGCCCCTTTTCCGCCTGGCCCGGTTCAGGCCTGGTATACCCGCGGAGACCGCCGCCCTGGTGGAGGCGGCTATTCTGGAAGCGGGCTGGCTGGACCTGCTGATTCCGGCAGAGTCACATCACGTGGAGCTGGCCGATGCCTACCTGGCGCCCGAACAGGTGGACGGGCCGTCCTTGCTGGAGGTGCTGGAGCCTGAACCCGGGGCGCCGCCGGAAGTGACGCAAGCACTGGCTTCCATCGGGTGGGGTGAGGGGACCGGCTCCCGCTGGGTCACGCCGGACGGGCGCTGGCGAAACGCCGCCGCCCACGGCCGGGTGGCGCCTTGGGCGGAAGAAGAAGCTGGCTACTTTGGCGCCGGTAACCGCGACCGCCGCAAGGAACGGCGTGTCGCTCAAGCGCAGGCGGCTCTCCGGGAGGCACGTGTTGAACTGGATGCGCTGGCGGCGGAGCGGGCGGGAGTGGCCACCGGCATCGAAGACCTCGCGGCCGAAATCCGCCAACTGGACCGGATTCCCTGGCAGCCGCTTTTTGACGCCCTGGGTGACATAAGGACCCTGGAGGGCCAACTGGCCCTGGCAAAGTCCCAACTGGAACAGGAAAAGCCCAGGCTTACCCAGGCCGAGTCGGTACTGAGGACGGCAACGCGGGCGTTTGACGATGCCGTTTACGGTCTCCCCGGCGCGGCGGGGATGGGCTATGCGGCGCTCAATGAGCGGGAGATGGATTTTGCCCTCCTGGCGGAGCGTGTGGAATCCCTGGCCACCCCGGCGGCGGAGCTTGCCGGGCTTGCCCGTTCCTACCGTTCCCGGGCGGAGTCGATGCGCCAGGGCCAAAAGGCTTTGGCCGATCTGGAGCGGGATGAGGAGATGGCGGTCCGCGACATTTCCGCGGGTGAAGCCGCGGTCGCCGCGCTGGAGCGCCAGCTCGCCGATCCGGACGTCCGGGAGCGGCAGAAGCGGCTGGAGCAAGCCGTCAACCGCCTTAAGGAGCTTGACCGAGCGGACGAAGAGGCTCGCGGCAAGAAGGGAGACCTTGAGGTTCAGCGTAGAACGGCTGATCACCAGATCCAGGACTTGGAGCCCCAGGAGCTGGCCCTCCGCCAGGAACTGGGGCGGCTGCTCGAGTGGGTCCGGGGGCGCCTGCAGCTCCACCCCCAACTCCTTCCCTTCCTGGAAGCCCTGGATCGGGAGGGGCCGGTGGCGGTCATGCGGCGCCTGCCACGTCCGGCAACGGATGACGACTGCGAGTCGTTGAAGACGCAACGACAGGCTGATCTGATTAGTATCGTTCACACTGAGCAGGACTTGTTGCGGGATTACCGTCCAACGTGGAATGCGGAGCGAACCAGCCTCACCTTCTGCGACGAGCGCCTTCCCCTGGCCGCCCAGCAGTTGCGGGAGCGACTGGAGCGGCGGGTCCAGGAGTACAAGGGGCTGATGGAAGAGGAGCAGCGCAAGCTGTTCGAAGACATTATCTACGAAGGGATCCTGGACGAGCTGCGCCGGCTGATTCGCCAGGCCCAGGAGTTTACCCGCCGCACCAACGAAAAGCTGAAAGCCCTGCGCTTGAGCAATGAGGAACAGCTTTCGCTCCGCTTCAGTCCCCTCTCGCCGGAGCAAATGCCAGGCGCGCGGATTGCCCACGAACTCACGCAGATGGAGCAGGGGAGCCGGTGGCTGGAGGAGAGTAAACGGGACGTACTGCTCAGCACCATCAAGGAAGAGGTGGAGCGGGTGCGGCTATCCGCCAGTGCCGCGGGAGAGGAGATTGCCTACAACGAGGCGGTGGCACGGGCCTTAGACTATCGCAACTGGTACCAATACCAGTTGCTCAGCAAGATGCCGGGCATGTCCGGCCCGGTCCCCATCCGGACCAGGGGGTTTGGCCGCCGGTCCACCTCGGCCAAGGCGTGGGCGCTGGCCGTACCCGTGCTGGCTGCCGTGGCAGCCCGTTACGATGCTTCCCCGAAGGTTGATGTACCCCGGTTGATTGGGCTGGACGAGGCCTTCGCCGGTTTGGATCCTAACAACCAGGAAAATTACCTCGGTTTTCTTACCCAGCTTGGCTTCTGCTGGATCATCACCGCTCCGGACGAACTGCCCTACAGCCATTCCCTCTCCGCTGCCATGGCCTACCGGATGAGCCTGGAGGGCAATTTCCACACGGCCTTCCCGATCCTCTGGAATGGTCAGGTCGCCTGGGAGCCCATGGCTGAGTGGAGCTGGGAGACAGGGGAGGAGTCGCGGCCATGAGGGTTAGGGACGCTTTTGCGGAACTGAAACGGGCCGGCCTGGAGCCTTTGCTCGTGGCGGCCCGCCGGAAGATCTATGAACAGGACGGGGTCCGGGGAAAGGTGGCCGTGAGGCTGGGGAAAACTGAACGGGAGGAACTGGCCAACCTGCTCGGCCGTCCGGCCCACAGTGCGGAGGGCATCCACGTAGATTTGCGGGAACTGGATGCGGCCCTGGGGAGGAGCCGTTTTCGCACAGGCTTGATTGATGTGCTGGAAGCGGGCTATGGCCCGATGGTCACCCGGCGCCAGGAGCGGGAACATGCAGACGCCCGCTGGCAAGCGTGGCTGGCCGGGCTTGGACGTGCGATTCCCGTCGACCCCGCGGTAAGCGCCTGGTTTGATGCTCTGGCTGCGGGAACATCACCCAGCGGGCGATGGGCCCGCCGGGCATATGCAGTAGATCCGGACCGGGCGGCCAGGGCCGTTACGGCTGTTGGGCGGGCGCTGGCAGCCCTTCCGGCGCTGAAGGAGCGGCACGAGTTGCTGGCAATCTTTGCCGCGGAGATCACCGGGGACCCGCATGCCTTTGATAGTGGTGAACCCGCCGGGACGCTGTTGGACCACGCTCTGGCGGAACGGTTTGAGCCACCTCCCGCGGGACTGCGCCGCGGGGAAGAGAGGGCCCTTTTGCTGGACCAGGCAGGGCTGGGGGTGGACCAGGTTTCCTCGACCGTGCTGGCAGCCTACCTGGCAACTGCTTCAGTCCAGGGACGATTCCACCCGGTGATCGAGACGATGACGGAATACGGAGGTGGTTGGCCGTTAACGCTGGGAGAGGTACGAAGGTGGAGCGCCGTCCGGGCTCGCGGGCATTGTGCATATGTTGTGGAGAACCCGCCGGTTTTTGAGTACCTGCTCAGGCGTGTTGCCGGCGAAGCCCCGGAACGCCGTCCTACGTTAATATGCACCGGGGGTTTCCTCAGCGCGGCAGCGGTCCGGTTGCTGGATCTACTGGCGGCAGGAGGAGCGGAACTTTGTTACGGCGGTGACTTTGATCGGAACGGCCTGGTAATTGCCTCCTGGTTGGCTGCTCGCTACCAGGGCCGCTTCCGTGCCTGGCGACTGGGACCGGACGACTATCGCCAGGCGGTGACAGCTGGGGGGAAGAAGTTGCCCGCGGAAGATAAGGAGTTTTTAAACGGGATGGAGGGCCCCCTGGCAGACACGGCACGTGTTGTAGCCCAGGACGGATTGACGGCTTACCAGGAGCGCCTGGTTGGTATGCTGACCGCAGACATCCTTCTGGCTCGTTCCTGATGGAGAGAACAGTGAACGCAAGAAACTCGCTACGGCAGTTCTTTTTCACCCATCGTCGCCCAATGCCCGTTGAGTTATGTTATCGGGCTGGACGCACCTGTTCCATTCCACCAAAGCCCTGGTGGTAGAAATCTCATGCTCTGCATGTAAAACTTACTAAAGATGGATCACCATCATTTTCAAGTTGATATGCGAGGGTGGGTGCGGACGTACCCTAAGTGATAAGTATTAGAAAGTTTAACCTTGATACCCTCAAGGCAGGAAGAAGGGCCCTCCGTGTCAAATTTGAGATACAGAATGTTAGTAAACCCACCGGGTTTCCAGAACCGATCTTGTGGTAATACGCTATTACCATTTCGGCTTATACGGGGGTATTCGATGAGGAAAGTTATTGTGCTCACAATTATTATCCTGCTCCTGTTTTTAGGAGGCTGCAACTCTCAGGATGTAATCAGGGTAGATCTATCAAAAACTTCTTCGGAAGTCATGGTAGACCGTCCTAACCCACCGCGGCAAGGGGTATATTATTTCGGTTTTGACCGGCGGCTGGAAATCAAAGAGGATGTGAAAATGTATGTCCCGTTTTTGCGTTACTTGGAGAAAAAGACAGGTTATCAGTTTAAACTTCACATCACCCCGCGCAACAAGAGCATTGTTGATGAACTGGGGAACGGGGTAGTGCAGTTTGCCGCTGTCGGTACGGTAAGTTACCTCCAGGCGCAAGAAAAATACGGTGTAAAGTCCTTGGTGAGAGGCCTGGGCGAGAACGACGGCCTTTACCAGGCGGTAATCATTACCCGGTTGGATAGCGATATCAAGGGGATCAACGACCTCAGAGGTCGAAGTTTTGCTTTTGGATCAAGGAACTCTACGCAGGGCCACCTGATCCCCCGGATTATGCTGGCCGAAGCCGGAATAGGTCAAGACAGCCTTTCCCGTTATGAGTTTACCGGTTCTCATGCCGAGGTAGCCAATGCCGTAATGAGCGGCCAGTTTGACGCGGGAGGTCTTCAGGATACCCTGGCCCGTGCCCTGGCCTCCCGTGGGCTGGTCCGGATCGTGGCCAAGTCAAAATTCTACCCCAGCAGCGGGATCTCCGTCCATCCCGACGTGGACCCCGAGGTGGTAGCGGCAGTTAAAAAAGCATTGATTGAATTTGATCCCAACGGCCAGGACCGAGAGGGGTTGTATCACTGGGATCAATCGGAAATGCCTAACGGTTTCATGGAATCCCGGGAAGAGGATTATCAAGAATTGAAGCGCTGGGCCGAGATCTTTTACTTGTTGAACTGACCGGGTGAAAGGAGGCCATATCCGTGAAATTGCAGACTAAAATCATCCTTACCACCTGCGCGGTCGTAGTGATCATGGGCCTCCTCACCATGGCGGCGATTGGCAAGGTTGTGGAAACAGCCTTAAACCAGCAGTTGGACGAAAGAGGCCTGTCATTAATGAAGGTGGCCTCTGAAAACCTCGCCAATCCTTTGCTGGACGGCGAGCTGTTGGTGGTGCAAAGAATACTGGAATCCCTGGCGGGAATGGACCCCGGTATCGAATACGCGTTTGTGACAGGCATCAACTCACCAACTGTCGTCCATACCTTTCCCCAGGGGTTTCCCGCCGGATTAAGGAAGGCCAACCCCATCTCCCCCGGGGAACAGTACGGGATGAAGGTACTGTCAACGGAGAAAGGGCTCATCCGTGATGTGGGTTTACGGGTCCTGGACGGTTTGGACGCGGAACTTCACGTGGGTTTCAGCCAAAGGGATATTAGACGCTCCCTGGGGAGCGTAGCGAACACAATTATCCTCTTGACCCTTGGCGGCATTCTGGTAGGAGTCTTTGCCGCCTTAACCCTGAGCAGGAGGATCACCCGCCCGCTGGCGGCCTTGGCGGAGCATGTTGAACGGATGGGCACAGGGACACTGGATGATGAAATTAAAGTCACAAGCCGGGACGAGATCGGAAACCTTGCGGCGCGGTTCAACCAGATGACCGACAGCTTGCGGGAAAGCATCGGACAGCTTAACAAACGAAACAGGGAACTTTCCGCCTTGAACCAGGTGGCCAAGGCCGTCAGCGGCCGGATTGATCTGAACTCGATGCTGGAACGCGCGCTTTCGAAAGTACTGGAGTTAATGGGCCTGAAAGCCGGGTGGATTGTGTTGTTCACTCCCGGAGACGAAAGCAAGACCACTTTGGCGGCAGCCCAGGGGTTTCCCGGCTCCTTCATGGGCAAAAAAGCCTGTTGTTTTCCCGACTGCTCACGCTGGATAATGCCTGAGGATGTAAGGCCGGTAATCGTACACCCCTTAGGGGAAGAATGCCAGATGAAGCTGATTGATTTCGGAGATGGGACTGCTCCGCACTGCCACTTAAGCGTGCCCCTGGTGATGAAAGGACGCGCGTTGGGTGTCCTCAACGTCTTAGGGCACGATCCCGGCTGTTTTGGTGAGGATGATGTCGAACTCCTGGCCGCCATCGGCCGCCAGCTGGGGGTTGCCGTCGAAAACGTCCGGCTCTGGGAAGAACTGAGGAGCAGGGACGAGTTGAGAACAAAACTGCTCAGCAAAGTGATTACCGCGCAGGAAGAAGAAAGGAAGCGCATCGCCAGGGAACTCCACGATGAGACCAGCCAGTCCCTGGCGGCCCTGGTGGTGGGGTTGAAAGCCGCCTCCACCATGGTCAACAATAACGAGGCTGATGTGGATAAAGTACTGGAAGATCTTAAGGATGGGACAAACCAGACCCTTAAAGAGCTGCACAAGATCATTTATGACCTGCGGCCTGGCCTGCTGGATGACCTGGGCCTGATTCCGGCTTTAAGGTGGTATTTGGAGAGCCGCCTGGAAGTGCACGGCATCAATACCACCATGGAGGTGAAGGGGCATCCCTTCAGGCTGCCCGCGGAAGCTGAAATCGCCGTATTCCGCATAGTCCAGGAGGCGTTAACCAACATCTTAAAGTATGCCGCGGCCGGCGAGGTTCAGTTAGAGCTTGAATTTCAGGAGGTTGGGCTGCAAATTCGGGTTATGGATGACGGCTGCGGCTTTGACGCGGAGAGCGTACTAACCGGACCAAACAAGAAAAAGGGCCTGGGCATCCTGGGCATGATTGAAAGGGCGAGTCTGCTGGGAGGGAGGCTGCAGGTCACTTCCTGTAAGGGACAGGGCACGGAAATCACCCTGGAAGTGCCTCTGGGGAATAAAGGAGGGGTAAATAGTGGGGAAAATCCGCCTCTTGTTGGTTGACGACCATACCATGTTCCGGGCCGGCATTAAGGCGCTCCTCAGACTGCAGGCTGACCTTGAGGTGGTGGGTGAAGCGGGAAACGGCCAGGAGGCGATGGAAAAAATCAAGGGGTTCTGCCCTGACGTAGTGTTAATGGACATCGCCATGCCCGGTATGGATGGCTTGACAGCGACCCGCTTGATTAAAGAGCACAATCCGGAAACCAAAGTCTTGTTGCTTACCCAGCATGAAAATAAAGAGTATATCATCCCGGCGTTAAAGGTAGGCGCGTCGGGATATGTCCTGAAGAGGGCCGCCGCCGACGAACTGGTTAACGCCATCAAGACCGTATACAGCGGGCGGTCGTTCCTGGACCCGGAGATCACCGACATCGTCCTGGAGGATTACCGCCAGCGAGTGGCTAACCCACACCAGGACGCTTTCGAAACCTTAACCGACCGGGAAAGAGAAATCCTGGTTTTACTGGCCCAGGGGCATTCCAACCGGGAAATCGCCGAGGTGCTGCATATCAGTCCCAAAACCGTGGACTTTCACCGGACGAATCTGATGAAAAAACTGGACTTGCATAACCGGGTAGAATTGACCAAGTATGCGGTGAAAAAAGGGCTGGTCTTTGGGTAAATCACTGAGGAACAGCCGGCAGTCGTGATAGCATGAGGGACTCCCAGAAGGGGGTCCCTCCGGTTTTTCAACCAAGGACCCTGGTCAGTAGCCGGGTACATACCCGGGTGTATAACCAGGTAATTTACCGGTGAAAGCCGGTCCGACTCCTAGTTACTTCAGGCCTCGTTATGAAGTACTCTAAAGACGAGGGTTTGTGACTGTATGCACATAGTAATTCCTGTTGGGGAGGGATGCGCCGGATAGAGATTGTCTCAGTAGGCAAGGCATTTACTTTAACTACAGGAGGAGGTTTGAGGTATGCCCAAAGAAGAGAAGGTCAAGAAGTACGGGATGGCGGTTGACGTCCGGAAATGCGTGGGATGCATGTCCTGTACCATCTCATGCAAGATGGAGAATAGTATTCCCTTTGGGGTATTCCGGTCGTGGGTCAACATGACAGAAAAAGGGAAATACCCGCAGGTTAAAAGGTTTTTCCTCCCCAGGTTGTGCAACCACTGCGAAAAAGCTCCCTGTGTACAGGTCTGCCCGGTGAAGGCCACCTACAAACGGGAAGACGGGCTGGTCGTTATTGATGAGTCTCGCTGCATCGGGTGCGGGTATTGCGTTGTAGCCTGTCCCTATCACGCCAGGTTCATGAGCCCAAGCAAAAAAGTGGCCGATAAATGCAGCTTCTGCCAGCACCAACTGGACAGGGGCGGCGAGCCGGCCTGCGTTCGTAACTGCATGGGTAAAGCCCGGATCTTCGGGGATTTGCATGACCCGCATAGCGAAGTCTCCCGGTTGATTGCCCAAAATCCCTCACAGGCCCTGCGCCCTGAACTGGGAACTTACCCGCAGGTTTTCTACATTGGAGCTGACCTGGTGCAGTCCGGGGTAAAGGAGGGAGCATAGATGACAGTTAACGAGATGTTCACGGTGGTAAACGAGCCTCACTGGAAGGTGCTGGTACCCCTGTACTTCTTTCTGATCAGTGTCAGCGCCGGGTCCATGATGGCAGCATCCTTAAGCACCGTCTTGGGGGCTAGTGCTTACAGGAATTTTGACCGGCCGGCCGCTTTCGTGGGTTTGGTTGCACTGGTCCTGGCTCCTGTCATGCTGATCCTGGAGTTAGCCCAACCGGCCCGTTTCTGGTTCATGATCAACCCCGCCAACTTTAACGTCACCTCTCCCATGTCGTGGGGCGGTCTATTCCTTGTCCTTTACGGTATCGCCGTGCTGTTGTTTGCCAGGCGGTATTTCGGATCTGGTTATCCGGACGGCAAGGCGGCCGGAGAGGCGGCAGCCGCCAGTGAAAAGGCGGTTTCCAAGAACCTGGCGATAGTCCTGTTCCTGTTGGCGTTAGTCCTCAGCGCTTACCCGGGATTTGAACTGGGTGTAGTAAAAGGGAAGATGTTGTGGCGGTCCGAATTGCTCCCGGCCTACTTCATTGCCACAACGTTTCTAGCCGGCCTTGGGGTAATGGGGCTGTTTGCCAGGGGCGCGGCTCCGGATACGCTCCGGGGGTTGAAGAACTTAATGGTCGTCACTATCCTGGCTAGCCTGGTCTTCATTGTTATCAGGATCCTTCTGCTAGGATCCGCCGGTTTAGAGGGAAGTATCGCCATCAAGGCATTGTGGCAAAGCCCGGCTTTCTACCTCGGCGAACTGGTTGTCGGGCTCCTGGCTCCCCTGGGGCTGTTAATCTCCGTTGACCTGAAGAAGAACCCGGCCAGCATTACAATTGCTTCTGTACTGGTTCTGGTAGGTGTGTTCTTCATGAGGTACGCGCTGGTGTTTACCGGGATGGCGGCCGTCCTGCCGTAGTTATCAGGCGCCAACAACCGCGAAACAATCGTCAAGGCTATTCCTTTGGAAATAAAGGAGGGTAATGATGAGCACGAAAAAGTCTTTTACAGTCTCCCGCAGGTCGTTTATCCAGCTTTCGGCGGCGGTGGCTGCCGGCACCGGACTGGGGCTGGGGAAGGGCTTGGTCAGCCTGAAAGAGGCATCCGCCGTGGAGTCGGAAGAAGTGGCCAAGAGCTTCGGTGACGTGCAGGTCAAGTATACAGCGGACGTAATGTGCCCCAGCGAATGCGGCATGGAAATGTGGGTCAAGGACGGCAGGCTTTTCAAGATCTACGGCAACCCGGAAGTGCCTTTCAATAACGGCACCTGCTGCGCCAAAGGGGCCTCCGGCATGCAGCTGGTTTATTCTCCGGACCGCCTCAAGTACCCGATGATCCGGGTGGGGGAGAGAGGAGAGGGCAAGTTTAAACAGGTAAGCTGGGAAGAGGCGATTGATTTTGTAGCCAAGAAGTTGACGGCGATCAAAAAAGAACATGGCGCCGAATCCGTGATCATGGACTCCGGTGACGTGACCGACCGCGACCAGTACTGGAGGCTGTTCTTTGCCTTCGGCACTCCCAACTGTGTGGAGCATGGCTCCATTTGTGACACCCCCCGGCGCCATGGTCCCAAGCTGATGCTGGGAGGAAAGCGCATTGAGCCGGACGTGATGCGGCCCTTGCTGGTGCGCCAGCCGGACGGCAGTCTGAAGAAGGACTACAAGTATTACTCCAAGCTGATTATTTACTGCGGCTGGAACCCCTTTGTCGCTACCCGGATCAACTACGAAAGCCGCGGTACCGTTGGCGCCAAGGTAGAAAACGGCTGTAAGGTGATAGTGGTCGACCCGGCCCATACCAATACCGCCTCCCAGGCTGACATGTGGCTGCCGATCCGGCCCGGCACCGACCCCGATTTCTTCGCGGCCATTCTCCGCTACCTGCTGGAAAACGACAACCAGGCGGATCCTAACCGTAAGTACATCGACTGGGGATTCAAGAAGTTCAGTACCGGGTGGGACGAGTTCGAGGCTGCTTTCAAAGAGTGGTGGACGAAGACCGATCCCATCAACAACCTGCCCTATTTCTCCCTTGAGTGGGCCGCCCAGCGGACAGGCCTGCCCAAAGAGCAAATTGCGGAGGTAGCCCACCAGTACGGAAGCACCAAACCTGCCGCCCTGGTGTGGGGCATGCAAAGCCCCGGACACCACTATAACGGCTATGTGGCTTCCATCATCGGAACGGCCCTTAACGTCATCACCGGCAACTTCGACGTGCCCGGCGGGGCGATTGACACCGAGATCACCAAAGCCAGCAAGGGTGGCAAGGCTACCGGGAAAGACTTCAAGAAGCGGCTGGTCAAAAGGGTTATTGACGGGCAGGAAGTGGAAGCGGACGTTGAGAAACTCCACATGGACTGGTACGGCGACTGGCCTTCCGCCTGGGACGACGTGGTAGGCGATTACCCGCGGGCCTTTATGGAAGGAGTAACATTAAAATATGGTCCTTTCAAAGGCCACAAGTACCCCATCAAGGCTTACATTCTCCGGACAGGCAACTCGGTGATCACCGGTTCGGCGACCTGGAAATGGAAAGAGGTCTTGACCGCAAAAGACGCCGGCGGGGAATACAAGGTACCCCTGGTTGTGTTTGTTGATACCTTGTACCTGGAAAGCGGCATGTACGCGGACGTGATTTTACCCGAGGCCAGCTACGCCGAACGCATGAGCCTGTCGGATATTTACCCGTCTCACCCGGTACTGTACCTGCGGGATGAAGTCATCAAGCCCATGCACGAGTGCAAGACGCCCACGGAGATTATGAATATGCTGGCCAAACGCTTGGCCGAACTGGGCGACCCTGACATCAAGGCTGAGGATTTCTGGGGCAAGTACATGACCCAGGAGGACTTTGTCAACGAGATGCTGGCAGGCTCGCCGGGAATGTATAATGTAGGTCGGCCGTTGCCGTATCCCAATTTACCGGAAGGATACAAGCTTGCCGGTACACCTGATTCCCTGGACGCGGGAAGGGTTACCATCGACGACGAGAAGAAGGAGATTAAGGGAGAACCGTTAACCGTCAAATGGCTGAGAGAGCACAAGGGTGTCGCCGTATGGCCGATGAGCTGGTACCGTTACCGCAAGTTTGATGCCGAGAAACAGGAGTGGGTACCTAACGGGGTTTGGCCGCCGACTGATTCCAAGTTGATCGAATTTAAGTTTGCCCGGTATGACAAATACAACAAGTTAATTGATGAAACAGGTGTGGTCCCCAGAGGACTGCAGGAAATCAGTTTTGACCGGTTCCCGGGCACATTCTACTGGTACGAGACCAAGTGGAACCCCTATACAAACCCCAAGTACACCAAGTATGCCAAAGACTTCCCGTTCCAGTTGATTGTGGGCAGGGTTCACCACGCCATGTCCGGGACCCAGATGGTCCCCTGGCTGGGTGAAACCCCGTCAGAAGGACTGTGGTCTCCCCTGAACAACAAGTTCCAGCATGAGATCATCGACGCCGCTAAAGACGGGGAATTCAAGACGGTACAAAAGACCTTCAAAGAAGGGTCATGGTGTGTGGGAACCCTCCTGGTTAACGCCGATGATGCCAATAGCATGGGCCTCAAAACCGGGGACCTGGTGGTAGTGGAGAACCCGCTGGGGAAACAGGTTAAAACAAAGGTGTATGTATCAGAAGGGATCCGCCCGGGGGTAGTCAAGATGGGCTTTGCCACCGGCGGGCGTTTCTCCCCGGGTCTGGGGGCCACTTATAAACAGAAAGACTATACCCCGAACCACAATGAATTGGTCGACCCCGACAGCCTGAGTCCCATCATGGGTATGCCGACTTATGCGGACATGGTAGTTAAGATTACCAAAGCTTAATTCCTACGGGAGCGGGAAGCCTTCCCCCCTGACGGCGGAAGGTTTCCCGTTACCAAGCCTAATTTCGTGCAAAGAAAAGGGGTTGAGGCTGGTGCGACCGGAAGCCGTTTTAGATCTTCATGTATTTCGCAGGGAGCTTTACAATCTGCTGAGACATTTGTATTGGAAGAGCCCTGAGCCTGAACTTATTGAAAATGTACGGGAATACATGGAACGTATGGACCTGGAAGACGACTCTTCCCTGGGCGCCGGGTGGAAGTTGACCAGAGAGGTAATCCGGTCAAACAGTGATGCCCGGTTACTTGCCGACAGACTTGGACGCGAATATACCAGGCTTTTTATTGGACCGGGTAAGACTCCGGTAAGCCCTTACGAGACCCTTTACAGGTCTGAAAGCCGGCTGCTGATGCAGGAGACTGCCCTGGATGTGCGCAAGTCATACCTGGAAGCCGGCCTGGTGATGGAACACCTTTACTCTACACCGGATGATCACCTGGCAGCGGAAATGGAGTTCATGTACTACCTGTGTGATAAGACAGTGGAGAAACTGGAACAGGGCGAGGATCAGGCAGCGGAAAGGTACCTGGAGTTGCAAAGGAAGTTTTTGAATGAGCACCTCCTGCACTGGGTCCCCAAGATGGCTGAAGAACTGAAAAACGCTGCCGGCGATCCGTTCTACAAAGGCGTATCGCTCATCACCCGGGGGTTGATGGAGACAGAAGCGGAGATGGTTTTAGACAACTGATTGACTTGGCTTTTGAATTTCGAAGTTCATGCTCAAGCAAGACTAACAAGCGGGGGAGGCTCTGCAGGAACCGTCCCCGCTTACCCGTGTTGTTATTCTTAAGGGGTAAACACCTGCTCCCGGGATATCTCGAGACCTTTAAAAATAATGGACTGCACTGCTTCATTCCCCTTGTAAACCCCGTAATCCCGAATTGCCTGATTTTGAAACAAGCTTCCAGAGGAGTAAGGCTGTCGGATATCGACATCAAAACAGGTTGTGTAGAGTAAGCCGCTCACGCCGGGGGATGTGTTTTACAAGCATGACCGCCTCTCCAATCTCGGGGATCGCGCCGGTTCTATCTTGGGCTTTAAGCAGTTCTTCAATCCGGTACACTTGTTTTTCGATACTATCGATTTCGAAATGATCGATGAATAGTTCCCAATTCCGGCGAATAGGATGCCATTTCCTTGAAAAGGCGGCAAAGCTGTCGTGACTCTTTGCCCAGTTGTTTTGTTCTACGGCTGTTTGAACAGCTTGCAACCCGGTTGCCAACTCCGCTGCCGTCTGCTCTAAATAATTTTGTAGCATGATACCACCGATGGTAATCGCCGCCGAAAGCGCCAAGACCACCACATAATCGGCCATCCTGGGTCTCATCTGCCTTCACCTCTCTTTTTTCTGGAAATATACTTGACCCTGAGTGGTTAGCTGGGCAAAAAAGACATCCCGCAGGTCCTCTATCTGCTGATCTCTTGCCAGTCGAATGAGTTCCTCAAGGGTAATCTCAGCTATTGCCAGGTTTTTGAGGTTTACCTGTCCCTCCACTACCAGCGTAATCGGCAGCCTGGGTGGGGGTACTGTTTTTCCCAGCTCCTTAGCAGAAGGAGGTTTGAGATCGGCCTTGGGTATCACACTCAGGGTACCGTTGGTTTCCATAATGGCATATGCGACATCGGACACATTGGGGTATTCCTTGCTCCGTATTTGGGCAAGAAGGTCGTTTACATTTACCCTCTGCCGCCGCATGGATTCAGGAACCAGCTTACCGTTGTCGATGAGAACTACCGGTGTACCGCAAATGATACGCCGGGCTTTTTCGCTGTACAGGTTAAGCAGCGAAAGGAGTATCTCCAACGCTAAAAGTACCAGGATACTAATGACGCTACTGGCAAGAGGAATATTTATGTTACTCATGGGAATGACAGCCAGCCCGCCTATCATGATGGCGATTACCAGTTCAAAGGGTTGCATTTCACCGACTTGCCGCTTTCCCATCAAGCGAATTACTACTACTACAAGAATATAGAGAATTAGAGACCGTACAGCGATTATTAACAAACTCTCACCCCTCGAGCCGAATCCTGTTTTATTCTGCCCGGTTTACGGACCTGGGATACCGTAGATCGATGGCGTTGGAGTAGTATAATTCAAAGGGAAGTTATCAACCGCAGGGTACTCTGTAACCGGTAAAACTGCTAGCTGAAAACACTGGTTGAGCAAAATCGTTCTTAAGTACGAGGCGGGATATTTCCTACGTACCTGTGGCCAATCCGGTTCTTCTGGTACACTGGTATCAGCAGCGGTGCTGAACGATGAAAGTGCCGTGGGTCAAACAATTGTGGAATAGTGGTGGGGGGATTTGATTTGAACCGTAACCGTACGGCGGAAAAGAAAGGGCTGGCGAGGCTTTTACGGCACCGGGAATTCATGATCCTGTGGAGCGGCCAGATAGCCTCTCAGTTGGGTGATGGCCTGTACCTGATCGGGATGCTTTGGTTGGTTAAGGAGATGACCGGCTCGAACACGATGACCGGGCTCGCGGGCACAGCCATGACCGCGCCGGGGCTTCTCGGCTTACTGGCCGGGGTATTCGTGGACCGGTGGGATCTCAGAAGGACCATGATCGCGGCGGACGCCATCCGGGCCCTGTTGTTGCTGGTGGTTCCGGCTTTGTACTGGGCCGGGGCGCTGGTTCCCTGGCACGTTCTCGCGGTGACCTTCGCCTTGTTCGCGGTCTCCCAGTTTTTCTGGCCCGCCAAACAGGCGATGGTCCCCGGCCTGGTGGCCAAGGAGGACTTAATGGCCGCGAATTCCCTGGACTTCTTGTCAATGCAGGGGACCAGGGTCCTAGGGGGAGCGGCCAGTGGGTTCATTATCGCGGCGGTCGGCGCGGTCCATCTTTTCACCCTTGATTCCTTAACCTTCCTGATTTCGGCAGCCATCCTGAGGATGCGCCCCGTCCTCCGCACTGGTTCCGGGCTGACAGGCGTTGCTCCGGGAAATGTTCGCGCCGGGCCGACCCAGCCGGGTCGCCGGGCAATTTGGGAAGAATTTACCGCCGGCTTGAGATACCTCGTCAGGACCCCGTTTACCGCAGCCATAGTCCCCGTGTCTATAGTGGTTAACTTTGCCGCGGGTCCGATCTTCGTGTTAATGCCGGGTTTGGCAAAAGACGTACTTGGCTTGGGTCCCGAGGGGTTCGGCCTGCTGCAATCCGCCATGGCCCTGGGGATGGTCCTGGGGTCCGTTATGGCAGGAATTCTCGGCACCAGGCTCAATAAGGGATGGCTTCTCATCTGGGGACTGTTGTTTATGGGCCTGTCCCTGGCGATGGTAGGCGCTGTCCCAAAGATGACTGTTTCCCTGGCCGGTCTGTTGGTGATGGGGGCAAGCAATGGGGTAATGAACGTAACTGTGATTTCGATGTTTCAGGAGAGGATTCCGGGGCAGTTGCTGGGAAGGGTGTTTGGGGCCTTCGGTGCGGTCACATTCTCCATAGCCCAGCCTCTCGGGGCCGGGCTGGGGGGACTGGCCGCCGATCTCCTGTCAACTAATGTGATCTACGTGGCGGCAGGCCTGGTGATCGCCTCCTGCGGGGTGATTACCGCGGCAATGAAGCCGCTGAGGGAGGCATCCGGCTTGTTCTCCGCCGAGCATCCGGCCACCTGATGCGTTGCTCAGCGTATCGAGGTCTGGTTAAAGGGGACGGACGGCAGGCCCGGAAACATAGTTCTGGTTGTGTTAGCGGAAGACAACCTGTTGAAGCAGGAAACGGCTAATGATTGTGGAATCGGTAGACAAGCTAGCCTGTTCTGGCCCCGGCTCTTGTAGCGTGACGATGATCGTCACGCTATTTTCATTGCCCGAAAAAGTTCACAAATTGTTTCATTTCTTGCCGGGGTTTTGTCAAAATCAACGGTTATACTAGGGTCAGACAGGTGAAGGAGGTGGTTGTACCATGACTTAACCGGTGCCCGGGAGGATAATTTTCCAAAACAAACATGAGGAGGAATGTCCGTGAAGAAAAAGGTAATCGCCGGACTGGTGGTGGCGTTGGTGTTGGCCCTGGCATTGCCTATAGCATTTGCCGCCGATTCCGGTACCACCCCACCGCCCTCGAAACGCCCGTTTATTAACTTTGATCAAAGCCAGTTGGACGAGAACGAGATGAAGGAACTGAACGCCATTCACGACCAAATGTTAAACCTGCGCAAGCAGATGATCAAGAAATATGTTGAGTTCGGTGCTATCAGCCAAGAGGACGCTGACGCATTAACCGCACGCATGGATGAAAAGGCCAAATGGCAAAAGGAAAATGGCTTTACCCCGGGCTTTGGCCATGGCATGAAGGGTGGTAAAAGGGGCGGTTTCCGGGGTGGTTGGAGTACCAAAGCTCCTACCAGCTAGGGAAACCAGTAGCATATGACGAGGCGGGGGTGCACCCCGCCTCCCCTAACAAGTCACCAGGACAGTTACGAGTTCCGGTCGTAGAGTGCTTGCGGTTAGTTTTCAATTAATATTCAGTTAGAAAAATTTCTTTTTTCGTCCATATGCGGTATTATGTATTTAAACCCTTGGAGTCAATAATAATCGCGAGATGGAGCGAGTTTTCCCGTTCTCGATAATACACAATCCCGGGGGAATTTTTGCATTTTTGGGGGGAGTCCCATGGCGCACACCATCCTGGTGGTCGATGACGATGAACACGTGCTGGACCTGCTGCAGGTTTACCTGCTGAAAGAGGGCTACCGGGTCCTGGGTGCCCGCAATGGCCGCGAGGCCCTGGAATTATTCGGGCGGGGGCACCCGGACCTGGTAGTCCTGGATATCATGATGCCGGAATTAGACGGGGTGGAGGTGTGCCAGAGGATCAGAAAAACCAGCCGGGTACCTGTCATCATGCTTACCGCCAAAGACGAAGACGTGGACAAGATCCTGGGCCTGGAGATGGGGGCGGACGACTATGTGACCAAGCCCTTCAATCCCCGGGAGCTTTTGGCCCGGATCAAGGCGGTGCTGCGGCGGGCGGCGGAGTGGGAGGATCACCCGGGCAGACTGCTACAACTCCCGCGCCTGGAGATCAACCCGGCCAATTCCGAGGTCAAGGTAGACGGAAATCCAATCACCTGCACGCCAAAGGAGATGCAGCTGCTGGCAACCCTGGCGAGCAACCCGGGGCGGGTGTTCACCCGGGACCAGCTCCTGGAGCAGGTATGGGGGTACGAATACTTCGGCGATACCCGTACCGTGGATACCCATATCAAGCGCCTGCGCCGGAAACTGGAGGTGCCAGGGGATTGCCCCTGGGAGATAAAGACGGTCTGGGGAGTCGGGTACAAGTTTGAGGTGCACTCATGAGGTGGGGGCTTTTTCACAAGCTGATGTTCACCTACCTGGTGGTGGTCCTCATTACCGTGGTTACCCTGGGAGGCGCTTTTTACCAGTTGTTGACTACTTATACCATCAACGCCAAACAAGAAGAACTGGTGGAGGAAGGCCTCCAGCTAAATCAGGTAACCGCCGGCTTCCTGACGGGGATGACAGACAAGCGCAGCTTTTCCTCATTGCTGGCCGTGCTGGACAGGTTCACGGGAGCCAGGGTCTGGGTGGTGGACAAGACGGGACTGATTATCTTGGCGTCCCAGGAAATGGGGTTTGCCCGGGGACGCCTGTACTCCTTCCGGGGACTGCGCCTGGATCCCGAAGAGACCAGGCAGGTGCTGGCGGGAAACATTGTCCGCCTGAGGGGGCAAAGCCCCCGTTTTAATGAGCCGGTGCTGACGGTGGCCGTACCGGTTACCACTACAGGGGAACCAGGAACCGGCGAGGTGCTGGGGGCGATCTTTCTCAACGCGCCCATCACCGGGGTCACCGCTACCGCCGCAAGGCTGTTCCACTACCTTGTCTGGGCCGCCCTGCTGGCCGGGGTGATTTCCACATTGCTGGGGGTGTACCTCTCCCGGACCATCTCCCGGCCGCTGCGGGAGATGAGACAGGCCGCCCTGGCGATGTCCGGGGGAGACTACCGGACCAGGATCCGGGCTGAGGGTAGCGACGAAGTGGGAGAACTGGCCAGGGCGTTCAATGATCTGGCGAATGGTTTGGAGCAAAGCATGGAAGCCCTGCATGAGGAAAAGGGCAAGCTGGATTCCATGCTTTCCAGCATGTCCGAGGGGGTGGTGGCGGTAGATCGGGAAGGCAAGCTGATGCGGCTTAACCCGGCGGCGGAAAACCTCCTCGGCGTCAGTGAAGCGCAAGCTTCCGGATTGGATTGGCGGGAAGTCTTGCCGGTGCGCGAACTGGTCGATCTATTTCAAGAAACGCTGGATAAGGGGCAAATCCTGACCGGGACCTTTGAACTGGGTGCACAGAAAATGGCCGCCTCTGTTTCCCCCATCCTGACCGTCCAGCGGGAGGTACTGGGTGCGGTGGCGGTGCTCAAGGACATCAGCCAGGCGGAGCGGCTGGAACAGATGCGACGGGAGTTTGTAGCCAACGCCTCCCACGAACTGCGTACCCCTCTCACCGTCATCAGGGGCTACAACGATGCCCTGCTGGAGGGGGTTGTTACCGATCCTGAGAAAAGGAAGAGTTATCACCTGTCCATCCGGGAAGAGACCATGCGGCTGGAGCGCCTGGTGCGGAATCTCCTGGACCTGTCACGCCTCCAGGGCGGGAAGGTAGAGGTGGAGATGGTGCCCCTGGATCTCAAGGGCGTAATTGAGGCCACCGCCACCAAAATGGCCGGAGCGGCCAGGGCCCGGGAGATTTCCATAGACATGCGATTACCGGATACCCTGCCCCAAGTCATCGGAAACGAGGACCGGCTGACTCAACTGTTGATTATCCTGCTGGACAACGCCGTTCAGTTTTCTCATCCGGGAGGAGAGGTAGTCATCAGGGCGGAAGAAAAACAAGAAGAGGTATGGGCTTCCATCGCGGATCAGGGTGTGGGCATCCCAACGGAACACCTGCCGTTCATCTGGGAACGGTTTTACAAGGTGGACAAGGCGCGTACCCGTTCCGGAACGGGTACGGGGCTGGGGCTGGCCATTGCCCGGGAGATCGTCAAGCTCCACCAGGGGAACATCTGGGTGGAGAGCCAGCCGGGGAAGGGTACTACCTTTACCTTTTCCCTAAAAACCGTGAAAACGGTGTGATCACTTAAAAACCAAGTTTTCTTCAGCCATTTTCTCAGACTTCTGCTGTTTCAACAGGTTATTATACCGCAGGTGGTGTCTGATATCAGACATGATTGCTGTCTGATATCAGACATTCATGTGTGATTTGTTATTGATGAGAATTCCCGGAGTTGCGCTGACAGTTACGAATAATGTTTTTGTCGCGTTTGGCACCGATATTGCTTAATTGTTAACCGTGCCAGAATTAATGGAGGTGAAGGACTTCTATGAAAGTTGTCAAAGTCAAAAAGGTCGGGGTATGGCTGCTGGTTGCAGTAATTCTAATAGCGGCAGCCGGTGCCGGGTGGCGATATTTTTCTGCCCGGCGTAACACCGCGACAGCCCAATCAACCCGGGTGCTGACGGCGAAGGTGGAGCGGGGCGACCTGGAGGTGAAGGTCTCCGGTACAGGCGCCGTGGAAGCTGCCGCCCAGGAAGAGGTGCGCACCCGCATGAGCGGCACCATCACCCGGTTTGACATGAAAGACGGCCAGCAGGTTACGGCGGGGCAGTTGCTGGCCGAACTGGAGGTGCAGGACTTAAGCCTGCAGATCGAAAAGGCGCGGCTGGATATCACCATCCAGGAGCGCGATCTGGCCAAGCTGCGCCAGGAAAAGACGCTGGATACGGTGAAGTCTCCGGGAAACGGGGAGATCACCTGGAAGGTGAAGGAAGGCGACCGGGTGTCGGAGGGTAATGTGATCGCCACCATCCAGGACCGCAACCGGCTGGAGGTGGTGGGCAGGTTCAACTCCGCCCAACTGGAGCAAATCAAGCCGGGCCAGGAGGCCCAGGTGTTTATCCAGGAGTTTTTGTCCACAGTGCCGGCCCGGGTGGTGGAAGTAAGAACCGACCCCAGGCCGGGAAGCGCCGGGTCCATCCTTTATGAAGTGAAGGCTGAGATAGAAAACCCGGGGAGCCTGGATGCCGGGATGCAGGGCTGGCTGACCGTACTGACCCCTGCCGGGGAGCGGCGGGCGGTGGAAGAATCCGTATTCACCCGTCCTGACGCGCTTGACGTGCGTGCTCCCATCTCGGGAAAAATCACAGCGCTGCGGGTGGACAGCGGGAAGAGAGTGAGTACCGGGCAGGCGCTGGCAGAGGTGAGCGACCCGGACAGCGCCGAGCAGCTAGTGAACCAGATCGCCACCGCCGAGTTAAAGCTGCAGCAGACCCGCCTGGACCTGCAGGACAAGGAGCGCCAGCAGGCGGACCGGGCACAGAAAAGCCAGGTGCTGGCCCCTATTGGAGGCACCCTGGTGCTGCCGGCTAAGCCGGCAGGTGTGGGGGATGACGTCAGCCAGGGGACGGTGCTGGGTACCGTGGTAGACTACTCACAGATGCAAGTAGTTATTCCGGTGGATGAACTGGACGTGGACAAGGTGAAGCCCGGGCAGGAGGTGCGGATCACAGCCGATGCCCTGACTGGGAAGACCATCACCGGCCAGGTGGTCAGCGTGTCTTCCCAGGGAACCAGCCAGAGCGGCGTGGCTACCTTCGACGTCACCGTGGCCATCCAGCCCGTCGAGGGCCTAAAAGTGGGCATGACCGTCAACGCGGACATCATGGTGGATTACCGGCAAAACACCCTGCTGGTGCCCATCGAGGCGGTGCAGCAGGCGGGGGGCCGGAGCTTTGTACTGGTGGCGGGCGCTCCCGGGCCGGACGGCCAGGCCGCGACGTCTCGCCGGGTGCAGGTGAAGACGGGGGCCTATGACACCTCGCGCATGGAGATCCTGGAAGGGCTGGCAGAGGGACAGGAGGTCCTGGTCCAGGGCGCGGCTAGCCGGTCCGGCTCTGTCCAGGGCAACCGGACCGGAGTTCCAGGCGGCGCTTTCCCCATACCCGGCATGGGTGGGAGCTTCTCCGGCCAACGCACGACTCCCCAGCGGGGGGTGGGTCAATGATCCGGGTGGAGGGACTGACCAAGGTTTACCGGATGGACGGGGTGACGGTGGAGGCCCTGCGGGGGGTGGACCTGACGGTGGCACCCGGAGAGTTTATCGCTGTCATCGGGCCGTCGGGCTCGGGCAAGTCCACCCTGATGCACATCATCGGCTGCCTGGACGTACCCACCGCCGGCAAGTACTGGCTCAACGGGCGGGAGGTCAGCCTCCTGTCGGACAACCAACTGGCCGAGGTACGTAACCGGCAGATCGGGTTTGTGTTCCAGAGTTTCAACCTGCTGCCCCGGCTGTCGGCGCTGGAAAACGTGGAGCGGCCCCTGATTTACCGCGGCGTTGGGAGAAAAGAAAGGCTGGAGCGGGCCCGGGAGGCCCTGGAGCGGGTAGGACTGGGGGACCGGACGCGCCACCGGCCCACCCAGCTTTCCGGCGGCCAGCAGCAGCGGGTGGCCATCGCCCGGGCCCTGGTGGGGGACCCGGCCCTCATCCTGGCCGACGAACCCACCGGCAACCTGGACAGCGCCTCCGGCCGGGACGTGATGTCTTTACTCAAAGAACTCCATGCCCAGGGGAGGACCATCATGCTCATCACCCATGACCCGGAAGTGGCCCGCCAGGCCCAGCGCCAGGTGCGCATCCACGACGGCATGGTCACCGAAGAAAGGGGGTTGGCCTCATGAACCTTTTGCAGGCGGTTCGCCTGGCCTTGGGGGCCATTTCGTCCAACAAGCTCAGATCCTTTCTCACCATGCTGGGCGTAATTATCGGCGTTTTTGCCGTGGTGGCCCTGGTTTCCATCGGGCAGGGTGCCACCAGCCAGGTGACCGAGCGTATCCAGGGGATGGGGTCCAACCTGATCACGCTAAATATCCGCGGCCGGGGGCCTTTAAGCAGCCTGACATATGACGAGGCCATGGACCTGGCCGGCAGGACCGGTGTCCGGGCCGTGGCGCCGGTGGTGAACGGCCAGGTGACGGTGAAGTACGGCACCCAAAGCGCCAGCACTTCCCTGGAAGGCACCACCCCCGACTACCCGTCGGTGCGTGCCTACACCATGGGGCAGGGCCGGTTCCTGGCGCCTGTCGATATCCAAAACCGCCAGAAGGTGGCGGTACTCGGAGCGGACGTGGTGGAAAACCTCTTCGCCGGGACCAACCCGGTGGGCCGGGAGATCAGGATCGACGGCACAGCCTTTACCGTAGTAGGCGTACTGGAGAAAAAGGGCACCAGCATGGGAGGCTCCAATGACGACAAAGTGATCATTCCGATCACCACCGCCCAGCGGCTTTTACGCGACGCCGGGATCCGCACCGTGTACATCCAGGCGGAATCGCCCGATGAAGTGAACCAGGTGGTGGCGGGCCTGGAGGCTGTAATGCAGCGCCGCTTCCGGGACGAGGATGCTTACCGCGTCTTCAACCAGGCGGAAGTGTTGGACACGGTCAGCCAGGTGACGGGCACCATGACCCTGATGCTGGGGGGCATCGCCGGTATCTCCCTGCTGGTGGGGGGTATCGGGATCATGAACATCATGCTGGTGTCGGTGACGGAACGGACGCGGGAGATTGGCATCACCAAGGCCCTGGGCGCCAAAAAGCGGGATATCCTGTCCCAGTTCCTCGTCGAATCCGCGGTCATCAGCAGCCTGGGCGGGCTGGTGGGACTGCTGCTGGGGTACGGGTTGGTCAGGACCCTCAGCAAGTTTACAGGCTTGACGGCAGTATTTTCACCCCAGGTGGTGGCAGTGGCGTTGGTTTTCTCCCTCTTTGTGGGCGTCTTTTTCGGGATCTACCCGGCCAACAAGGCCGCTAACCTGAACCCCATCGAAGCGCTAAGGGCGGAGTAGCCATGTCAAGGGGCCTGCTTTTTCGACTGGTTGCCATCGTGGTGGTTTCCCTCGTGTTTCCCCTGGCTTTTACCGCTTACGGGCTGTATTCCGGCGCCCGGGTGGAGCGGCTGGCGCTGGAGGAGC
Organism: Clostridiales bacterium PH28_bin88; assembly: GCA_000987045.1. Taxonomy (GTDB): domain Bacteria; phylum Bacillota; class PH28-bin88; order PH28-bin88; family PH28-bin88; genus PH28-bin88. The sequence goes on from LAKY01000039.1 coordinate 43,909, forward strand.
GGGAACGGCAGATGCAGCGGGTGCTGGGTGAGGTCAGCGCCGGCCTCCGGGAGATCAATTCTGGAGGCAAAAACGGGGACGCGCTCGACCGGGAGGTACGGGGAGTGCTTAACCGCACCCTCGCCGGCTACCCGGGCATCAGGGGGGGCGTCTTCCTGCCGGAGACCCAACGGACGGTAATCGGAGGTGAACTGAAGTGGTACGATTACCGTCCAGAGGTATGGCCAAAAGAGGGGCGGGAGCTTTTCCGGGAACGCGATCCCGTTATTCGCGAGGCCCTGGACACGGGAGAAGCTGTAACCCGCAGGATTGTCATGTACCGGGGAGAGGGATTGGTTCACGCTCTCCCCGTAACCGTAGGCGGTGAAAAGGCGGTGGCATGGGCGGAAGAGGTGCTCCAGCCCGCTATTGGCCAGGACCGTGTCCTGCGCAAGTGGGCCTTCCTCTTAACTACCATGGGCTTCCTGGTGGCGCTGGCCAGTGCCCTGTACATTTCCGGCAGCCTTGGCAGGGGGGTCAATCGCATCAAGAACGGCTTGGAGCAGTTGAAACGCGACCTTTCCTACCGGCTGCCCCCCATGCCCGGGGAACTGGGGCAAATCGTCGCCGCTATCAATCAACTGGCCCAGGGACTAATGGAAAAAGAACGCCTTGAAGAGCAGTTGCAGCGTTCCGCCCGCCTGGCGGCGCTGGGCCACTTGACAGCGGGTGTGGCCCACGAGATGCGCAACCCTTTGGGCATTATCCGGGGTACCGCCCAGATCATGGCCCAGGAATACAACCATGTGCCGGGCCTGGCTGAGGACGTTGCAGTGATCCTGGAGCAGGCCGACCGCCAGAACCGGGTGATCCGGGAGTTGCTGGACTTTGCCCGGCCCGCTCCACCCCTGATGCAGGAGATCAACCTCAACGCTATCCTGGAATCGGTCCTGTCCTTCAGCCGCAAGTTTTTGGAGCAGAACCAGGTCAATCTGGTGACCCAACTGTCCCCGGATCTGCCGCAGGTCCAGGCTGACGGAGAAAAAATCAAGCAGGTTTTTCTCAACCTGCTGCTAAACGCGGTGGAGGCCATGCCCACCGGCGGAACGATCACCATTGAGACATTGGCAACCCCGGATGGCGTGGCTGTCAGCTTTGGCGATACCGGACCGGGGATCAGCCCGGAAGCCCGGTCCCACCTCTTTGACCCCTTTTATACCACCAAAAGCGACGGTACAGGCCTGGGTTTGGCCATTTGCCACCAGATAGTGACCATGCACGGAGGAAACATCGAGGTAGAGACGGGCGACCGCGGGTCAGTCTTCAGAGTGTCTCTGCCCAGATCTCCGGAAAGGAGAGATGCCGGTGGAACCCTTGATCCTGGCGATTGATGATGAGGAACACATGCGAAAACTGCTGCAGCGCGCCCTCCGGCCGCAGGCCAGGGTGCTGACCGCCGCCACCGGCCGGGAAGGGCTGCAGGTGGCGGAGAAGGAGCAGCCGGCGCTGGTGCTCCTGGACATGCGGCTGCCCGACATGGGGGGGCTGGAGGTTCTCCGGGCAATCAAGGAACGGCTTCCCAGGGTCCCGGTGATCATGATCACCGCCTACGGTTCCATCGAGACCGCCATCGAAGCCATGAAAGCAGGGGCCACGGACTACCTGACCAAGCCCTTCGATGTGGAAGAACTGCGGCTGACTGTATCCCGCAACCTGCAGATCAACGACTTGGCGCAGCAGGTGCAACTGTTGCGGGAGGAGCTGCGGTCCAGGCACCCGGAAGGGATCGTGGGGGAAAGCGAGCCGGTCAGGGAACTGCGCCGGATGGTGGAGCAGGTGGCGAATACCCCGGCCACGGTCTTGCTGACCGGGGAAAGCGGCACCGGGAAGGAAGTGGTGGCCCGGGCCATCCACCAGCAGAGCGCCCGGAGGGAACGCCCGCTGGTGGTGGTAAACTGCGCCGCCTTACCGGAGCAACTGCTGGCCAGCGAGCTGTTCGGGCACGAGAAGGGGGCCTTTACCGGAGCCTTAGCCAGGAAAGCGGGAAAGTTTGAAGTGGCGGATGGCGGGACCATCTTCCTGGATGAGATTGCCGAAATGCCGCCCCACATGCAGGCCAAACTGCTCAGGGTCTTGCAGGACCGGTCCTTTGAAAGGGTGGGAGGGACGGAAACCCTGCGGGTGGATGTGCGGGTGATTGCGGCCACCAACCGGGACCTGAACCAGGCGATTGGCGAGGGATCCTTCAGGGAGGACCTGTATTACCGCCTGAACGTGATCCGGTTGCACATGATCCCCTTGAGGCAGCGGAAGGCCGATATTCCCCTGCTGGTTCGTTACTTCCTGAACAAGTACGACTTGCGGAGAAGGATCCGGGAGATCTCGCCCGCCGCCCTGGAGGTAATGAACTCGTACCACTGGCCGGGCAACGTCCGTGAACTGGAGAACGCCATCGAAAGGGCGGTCATTGTCGCCCAGGACGGCGTCATCCTCCCCGAACACCTGCCTTTTACCGCCGCCCCGGGCGAGCACACCCGAGGAGACGGTTTCATCATTGCTTTCCCCGAAAAAGGGCTGTCCCTGGATGAGGTTGAGCGGCAGTTGATCCAGGAGGCGCTGCGCCGCAGTAACGGCAACCGGACGGTGGCTGCGCGTTTGCTGGGCATTACCCGCTCCGCCCTATTGTACCGCATGCAAAAACACGAAATGGCATAAATCAGTTGCCTTTGTGTTTATAAACCTTATTGAACAGGATTTCTTATTGCTGCATTTGCGTTTACCAAGCCTGCACCTTGCTGATTGGTTGGTAATCCCAGGTCTTCAGCGGTCAGTTTCAGGTGGGCCGTTAATCTGGTGGGGGATGGTCGTGTACTTGGGCTGAATCGGGAAAGTACCAGCGCAGCGGTACCGGTGACATGGGGTGCGGCCATTGATGTTCCGCTTAAGGACCTGTAGGTACTACCTCTGTAAGTGGAACGAATGCTTACTCCGGGCGCAGTCAAATCTACGGTGGGACCGCAACTGCTAAAGAAAGCAAAAGCATCATCCGCGTCATTAATGGCTGAAACAGCAATTACCTATTTTTCTCATGTTTGACGCCTCACATCTTTCTTAGATTTTCAGTGGTTAATACTATATTATGTATAAATTTACCATACGTGACTAGCTATGCCTTCTAGAGGTTGTTTGATCATTTTGACGATATTTTGGAAGGCTTCACTGATAAAGAAGTAAGAAGTATTACTAAAATCACTTAAAAAACTTCGTAGAATACTTGGTGATTACTAAAGCCACTAACCAACGGAGAAGAATTGCTTACAGCCTCATGGGATTTTGCTGCCTTGGAAAGGGCCTTTGAAGAAAGCGATACAAGGGTCTGGAAGGAAATCAGGAAAGAGGCCATGCTCCCTTACCTGGAACTTTATCGGAGAGATTAATGTCGATGAAATCGAAAAGAACGGGCTGGAACATCTTAAGATAGTGGTGGAACAGGAATACCGTGATCTACTGAACTCAACCTGCGCCGTAGCGTGACCTGGAAGGACTTGGAACGACTAGCAGACGAGATGGCTGAGTACGGAAAAACCGGTAAGAAGATTTTGGCCGGGATGGCGAAATGATTACAGGGGGAAAAACGGCGAGGGAAGTGATTGAGTGCTTTTAGGAAAGGAACGGGAAAAGGTAATCAGCATCGCCCTGAAATGCAGGAAAACAGGATTGGTTACCCTGACTTTCGGCAACTTCAGCCTGCGCGACAGGGAGACGGGGTACGTCTGCATTACTCCCAGCGGTATGGATTATGAAGAATTAACCCCGGAAGACATCGTGGTCGTGGATGTGGAGGGAAGAATTGTTGAGGGAAAAAGGAAACCATCGGTGGAAACCCCTATGCACTGCCTGGTCTACAAGAAGAGGCCCGATGTTTTTGGGATTTGCCATACCCATTCAGTTTTTGCCACGGCCTGGGCTTCCTGTCAGGCCCGTTTTCCGGTAGTAGTTGCCGAACTGGCCGCTTTGGTGGGTGAAGAAGTGAGGACCGCACCCTATCGCCCCATGGGGACAGTGCAACTGGCGGAAATAGTGGCGGACACTTTAGCCGATAAACATGCGGTACTCCTTGCGAATCATGGGGTGCTTGCCGTGGGGGCGGATCCGGACACCGCTTTTGTTAACGCGGTGGTGGTGGAGGAAGGGGCCAAGATTGCCTTCTATGCCCAAAACATAGGAAAGCTGAATGTCCTGCCGCCGCAAGATTGCCAGGCCTTGCGTCAATGGATGCTGGATAAGTACGGGCAGAAATAGCGGAGGAGAGATTGGATTACTACCGGAGATAGTCAAGGCTGGCGGTATTCTGTAACCCTTACCGGGGGCGAATCTGTTATTCAGCCACTTCATGCTAGACCCTGGCTCGTTTCCCTTCCCTTTGAATTACACCATCGTTCTCTTTACCGCGTTTACCGGGTTGTTCATTGCCTCGTTTGCATTTCTAACATTAAGGGAACCACCTTCGGAAGTAGCCGGGGCAAACCAGCCGTTTTGGCATTTCCTCCGTTCGATCCCGGGAATTTTGAGAAAGGATAACAAATTCCTCCGCTTTATTATAGTTCAGAATACCACCAGCATCAGCTTAATGGTGCTACCGTTCTATTTGGTCTTTGCCAAAGAGGTTATGAAGATAGACAATAGCTTTATCGGCAATTACCTTATCTTCCAGGTCACCGGCACCATCCTGTCCAACTTTTTCTGGGGCAGGGTCGGCACTGTATGGAGCAGCAAGGCAGTTGTCAAAAGCTGTATCCTATTGGGCTCATTGGTACCATTAGTGGCCCTCGCGACAGCGACTTTAGGGGCAGGCCCCTATTCAGTGGTGTTTTTTCTGATCGGGTTTCTCATCTCGGGGAGACGAATCGGATTCGACCCGTATTTGTTGAGCTTGGCCCCGGCTGGGGAACGGACTGTTTATCTGGGCATCAGTGGCACGTTAAGCATCCTGGTCGCCATTTCTCCCGTGGTGGGAGGGGTAGTCATTGAACTGTTGGGCTACAATTTCGTGTTTTTAGCAGTAACGCTGGTAATGCTGACAAGTTTTTTCATCATCAAGGAATAACCAGGAGCATAATCTCGCTCACCGGTAAGCGGCTCATGGTTGGGAGCCGTTTTTCCTTTAGCCCTCGTTCTGGTATAATATTAAATATTGTTAACAGGTGACTACCACAAGAGGGAGGAGATTTTGTGCCAATCATCATTCCCCAGGATCTCCCGGCCGGCCGGGCGCTGGAAGAAGAAAACGTCTTTGTCATGAACGAGTACCGCGCTCTCACCCAGGACATCCGGCCGCTAAAAATAGCGATCCTTAATTTAATGCCTACGAAGGAAGCTACCGAACTACAGTTATTGAGACTGCTCGCCAATATCCCGATTCAGGTGGAGGTTGACTTGCTGACCACCAGGTCCTACCAGCCCAAAAACACTCCCTTCGAGCACCTTGAAGCCTTCTACAAAGGTTTTGAGGACATGCAGGGCAAAAAGTACGACGGGATGGTGATCACAGGCGCTCCGGTGGAGCACTTGGAGTTCGAGGAGGTGGTCTACTGGCCCGAGTTGACGGAAATCATGGAGTTTGCGCGGAAGAATGTCTTTTCCACGCTTCATATTTGCTGGGCAGCCCAAGCCGCTCTCTACCACCACTTCGGCATGCCGAAGTATGAGCTGAATGAGAAGATGTTTGGCGTCTTCCCCCATCAGGTTCTCAATAAGAGAAACAAGCTCGTCCGGGGGTTTGACGACGTCTTTTACGTCCCGCACTCCCGACACACCGAGGTGCGCATGGAGGATCTCGAACAGGTCGGTGACCTGGAAGTTCTCGCGGTTTCCGATGAAGCGGGGGTTTACCTTATTGCCTCGAAAGACGGGCGGCTTGTTTTTCAGACCGGTCACGCGGAGTACGACCCCTTTACATTGAAGGCCGAGTATGAGCGGGACCTTAAGCTTGGGAGGAAGATCAGCATCCCCAAGAACTATTTTCCGGATGATGATCCCTCAAAAGAACCTGTGGTTCGTTGGCGGGGCCACGCCAACCTCCTTTTTGCCAACTGGCTCAACTACTTTGTCTACCAGGAGACGCCGTACGACCTTGCCAAGTTGTAAAAGAGAGAAACGTAGCACGTTCCTATGAGCAACATATAGAAAAAAGAGGCATGCTATGATTATATCTTTGCTATCCTTGCGGATTAAACCGGACGGGGAAATAATGATTTTTTCAGGTGGTCCTGCCCACGGTAAATAAAGGGGCTGCCCCTGCTTTGGGGACAGCCACATATGTTTTAGTACTCCCGACAGTCCACTGTCACTTGGGATACAACTTCAGCGGAACAAAATTAGATTTATTTCGTCAATACTCGTAAGGAAACCTGAGAGGAGCCATGGAATGGGAAAAACTATCTATACAAGGATGACCGTTGGCCTAGCGGTAGCTGCCATGGTATTGCTGGTGGGTTGCGGTCCTACCGAGACCGGTACTCCCGCAAGCGGAGGCACTTCAACAAAAGAACAAGTGGTCTCTCCGGGGCTGTCAAGTCAAGAAGGTCTTTACGCTCAAATACCGGTTCAACAAAATTCCATCCAGGAAATCGACCTGTCCTTTACACCCGAATTTATAGAAGTCTTGGAAATTGTTCAACTGGATAAAGAGTGGGTAAAAGTTAAGAGTGTTGAAGTACTCGATGTAGCGGGTAACTTAAAAGTCGTTATTCACCTGTATATGAAACCTGGGGCGTCCGAGTCAGACCGGGGCGTGGTAAGAGCTGCTCTCGAGGATCAGGGCAATATGTACGACCTTAAAGCTGTCGGCGACAATGGGCTTGATTCCGTCAGCATCGAAGCCAAAGATATCAATCATAACGGCACCAATGAGTTAATTATCACGGGGTCTATGGGTGCCGCTTATATCGAGAGGAACATTGTCAGCTTTATCCCGGCGGAAAAGCGCTGGGTCAAGCTCCTGACCATGGGGACTCCCTGGGAAATAGATCTTGACGGAGACGGTAAAGACGACGTAGTGGCTGTTTCCGGCGGGGTGCTCCCCGGATACGTGTTGATTTACCGGTGGAACGAGGATCATTTTGAAAGAGCGGACGTGGCCGAGGCCACAGGAAATTTTTATGCCATCCCACAACAGACGGACGGCAAGGTTTGGATTCAATCAGGCAAACCTGATGAGCCTCCTCGTTATTATCAGTACCTCAATGGAAAACTGGTGGAAATTCCCGAACCGCCTGTTTCCCAATCCCGGTGACCGTGCCTGCTGGAAATTAAAAAGCATCCCTCCCTGGATGTCTACCCTGGTGTCTTCAGTGCTGTACCAGATGGCCAAAACACCCATGCCTAAATCTACGAAAGGCCGGGAGGCAAAAACAGCAAAGCTTCACTCTTATGTAAAAGGTGAAAAAGTGTTCATCGAATAAGATTTCATGGGGGTTAAGGCCGGCATAAAATGTGCCGGCCTTAAAGCGTCGGTACTAAAACATGAGGGGCTGTCCCCCAAAGTGGGGGCAGCCCCTTATTTCACTGGATGGCTATGGCGTTAATTTTCTCGAGACTTGTCAGGTCATGGGCCTGGATGATCTTGTTAGACAAGGTGTACAGGTTGTTGCCGATATAGAGGATCCGGTTTACGGACTTCTCGTAGTCAAAACCATAGTAACCGGCCTTCTTGTAGTCCTCGCCGGTCAGGTGGGTGATCCTTCCTCTCAGGGTGAACCCGTCTGTCATGTTGAGCCCGTACACATAGGCCCCCTGGAAGGCGAACTCCCCGTAAGCCGGTATTGCGCTGGTCCCGCTCTGTTGGTTTTGCTTAACTTCCATCACCGTCACCGGGAAGGCCAGGAGATCTTTTTCCTTGCTAAAGAGCAGCGCCTTGTGGTTTCTCAGCAGTTCTGAATCGGTGCCCCTGTCGCCGATGACTTCCTTGAATTTCTCTACCGGGTTCTCGACATCGCTTACGTCGAAGACGGCCATCTTCATGCCCTGGTAGAAGGCCATTGTCCCGGTATCTCTACCCTGCCAGTCCTTCTGGGGAAGCTCAATCGTGTCTTTCCCGAACCCGATGATATGATTCTCGTCGTAGGGGTGGAGGTAGTCGCTGTAACCCGGTATCTTGAGCTTTCCCAGCACCTTGGGCGCTTTCGGGTCCTTCATGTCGATGACAAAGAGCGGGTCGACTTGTTTGAAGGTTACCATGTACGCCCGGTCGCCCATAAACCTCACCGAGTAGATGCGCTCACCCGGGGCCAGGTCTTCGACTTGGCCGGTCAGTTTCATCTTTTCGTCCAGGACGTAGATGTTGTTTTTGGAAGTGTACTCGTCGTTCCGCCACATGTCGCCCTTGGTGGTGGCGATCCTGAAGTACCCCTTGTGCTCGTCCATGGAGAACTGGTTCAGGATGGTCCCCGGCACGTTGCCCTTGCCGGCGTAGTTGGCTCTGCCGTTCTCCAGGGCGAACTTGTAGACAGTGGTTGAGGATTTAGGCGGTTCCGTAATGGGCATTACCTTGGAGGAAACCGGTGTATCGGGCGCAATTCCTCTCAAAGGTACGGGGTTTTCCCACTGGGTAACCGCTACGAACAGGTTGTGTTGTGAGACGTAAATGTTCTGTCCCGAGCCGAGGTAGGTGGAAACTGTCATTTCCTTCTCCGGCTCATCCAGGTTCAGCCCGGCCACCATCAGGTAGTTGGGGTCAACATGCTCCGGAAAGTAATGGATGCTCTCGTAGCCGATGGCCTTGAGCTCGCCGGTCCCTGCAGTATCCCGGTAGGTAGGTGTGAGGCTCCCGGAGGCGTTTTCTTCCTTCATAATATAATAGACGTCGGCGTACTTGTTGGCCACGAAGTAGAGAGATGACCCGATCTTCCTGGAGGACACGTAACTGCCTTCCAGCTCGGCCTCCCGCGTCTTATTAATGTTGGACTTATCCGTAATGTCATATACCAGTACCTTGACCGTGTTTTGCGACCGGAAGGGAGGGTAAATTTCCGGCGCAATCATTGGTTCAACACCGCCCGGAATCCGGGGAGCGGGGAGAGGTACACGGCGATAGTCGGAGCCGATCACTACGAGGTACCTGTCGTCAACATACAACTCTGTGGGGTAGAACTCACCCTCGTTAAAGGTCAGGATGCTTTCCACCTTCATCTCCTTGGCCGGGGAGGCTTTCACAATGACGATGCGCCGGTTGTTGACCTGGTAAATGTAGTTCCCGTCAGTCTTGACCACGTCGGCCTCGTCCACGCCCTGAACCTGGATGTTGGTCTGCGAGTAGTCCGGGCTGGCGGCTGCCGGCGCGGCAGGCAGGGCCTCGTTACTTGCAAGTGCCCTTTCCGCCTGGTTCAGGTCCATCGTCTTGTACACAGCATCGCCTGCACGGCCTGCGCTGGTCGTTTTTGCCAGCAGGGTCTTCAGGTTTTCAAAGGAACCCACTACCGGCAGGCTGTTGATGAACACCCGTCTGGTAACCTGGTCCCACTCTACCGTGGCCCCCAGGGATTCGCTGATAAAGCGAAGAGGGACAAAGGTTCTGCCTTTAACATCGATGTACGGAGCAGTTTCAAGTTGAATGGATGCGCCGTCCTTAAAGGCCGTCTTGTTGTTAACAGTAAGGCTTATGTGCGTTTCGCCCTTGGTGGCGGTTATTCTGCGTGCCTTGCCGTCCCACAGCACGTCCGCTCCCAGAGCCTCAAAGATACCTCTCAGCGGCACCATCACCCTCCCATCAACAATCTGAGGGCCGGTGTCAAAGGAAAGTTCGTGCCCGTCCAGCATGACGTTGATGTCCTTCCCTGATGCCAGGAGGGCCGTTGAAGCCAACAGCAGCATCCCTACAGCTATTGGCAGGACAAGTTTTAAATATCTCTTCATGGGATCACTCCTCTCCAGTAGTTGCTTAATTAGACGTCGAACATGGCGGTTTTGTTTCCGCCTTTTGCAACTTAAGCCATAAAAAAGGTGAAAAAGAATTCTCTCTATGAAGGCTGGTATGCTCACGCTAACTCAGAGTAACACTTTATCTCCCATAACCTCAATTCCTGGTATTGTAATGAAGAGTTTCTTAGTTTTTACCCCTTTGCCACGATTATTATTGACAGGAGCGCGCGGCTCTGATAAAATCCTCCGTAAGAATATGCCAAAAAGATGATGATAGGGACCAGTAAGCGTTTGGTCTTCCGCCCAGAGAGCCGCCGGGTGGTGCGAGGCGGCCGGAGAAGAACGCCGAACTCTCCCTGGAGTTGCCGACCGAAATCTTAAAGTGAAGTGTTCGAAAAGGAGCACGATAGACACGAGAAGTTCAAGGCGGCGAAGGTTTCGAGGAGCGGAGCGTACTTAAAGGTACGTGAGCACCGGAGAAACCGAGCCAACGCAGAAATTCGAAGTGGATCTCGAGCGGACTTTTCGAACATCCTCTTAAGAGAGAGTAGGCCCGGACGGAAGCTTCCACCGTTAAAAGGAAGGGGATATCGGACCTGGGATCAAGTCCCGTATCCTTTACAGAGGTAACGGCTTTGTGCCGTTAATTTGAGTGGTACCGCGGAGCAAACCCTTCGTCTCAAAGTATTGAGGCGGAGGGTTTTAATTTAAGGGGGTGGTTCTGTGGAATCGGACCTTAGCGACCTAACGATGACGGTGAGAAAGCAAGGATCAGGAACGAGTTTTTTAAAGGAGGAATTACGCTATGCGGAGGCTGTATATTTTCGATACCACCCTCAGGGACGGGGAGCAGTCGCTGGGTATAACCTTAAATGTTAAAGAGAAGCTGGAGATTGGCCGGCAGCTCGTCAAGCTCGGGGTGGACGTGATCGAGGCGGGCTTTCCCGCTTCCTCACCTGGTGACCTGGAGTCGGTGCGCACCATCGCCCGCGAAGTCAAGGGGGCGATAATTTGCGGGCTTTCCCGCGCAGTGCCGCCGGACATCGACTGCTGCGCCGAGGCGCTGCGAGAGGCCGAGCAACCGCGTATCCACACGGGCATCGCTGTTTCACCGGTACACATGGAAAAGAAGCTCCAGATGACCCCCGAACAGGTGGTCGAGGCAGCCGCGGGGGCGGTTAAGCACGCCAAGAAGTATATGAGCGACGTGGAGTTCTACGCCGAGGACGCCTTCAGGAGTGACCCGCGCTTCCTGGTGCGGGTGCTTGAAGCGGTTATTGCGGCCGGGGCCACGGTGGTCAACATCCCTGACACCGTGGGCTACGCTACCCCTTGGGAGTACGGCGAACTGATTGACTACGTGATGAACCACGTCAAGGGGATCGAAAACGTGGTCGTGAGCATCCACTGCCACAACGACCTCGGCATGGCTACAGCCAACTCCCTTACCGGCATCAAGGCCGGCGCCAGCCAGATAGAGGGTACCATCAACGGCATCGGCGAACGCGCGGGCAACACCTCACTGGAGGAGGTCATCATGGCCATCTACACCCAGCAGGCCCGCTACGGTGTAGAGACCCGGATCAACACCCGCGAGATAGCGGCCACCAGCCGCCTGGTTTCACGCGTCACTGGTGTACCGGTGCCCAAACACAAGGCCATTGTCGGCGCCAACGCCTTCATGCATGCCTCCGGTATCCACCAGGACGGCGTGCTTAAGGAGAAGACCACCTACGAGATCATCGACCCCGAGGTGGTGGGCATCCCCAGGAACAGCATTGTGCTTACTGCCCGTTCTGGTCGCCACGCTTTGAAGCACCGGCTTGAAGAACTTGGGTACAGGGTGAGCCAGGATGAGCTGGAGAACGTCTATCAGAAGTTCCTGCGGCTTGCGGACAGCAAGCGCGAGGTATTCGACGACGACTTGCACGCTATCATGGGTCACGCCATCGCCAACGGCAATGGTATCATTCTCGAGAACCTCTCTGTCTCCAGCTCTGGCGCCACGGCGGCGACAGCCACCGTTACGCTGGAGATCGAACAACAGACCGTCACCGACGCGGCCGTCGGCAATGGCCCCGTGGACGCCGTTTTCAAGACCATCGACCGCTTGGTGAAGAAGCCGGTGAAGCTGGAGGAGTACACCTTGCGGTCGGTGAGCCAGGGGAGCGAGGCTCTGGGTGACGCTACCGTGAAGGTGCGATGGAATGAGAACAGCCTCATCGTCGGCCGCGGCATCAGCACCGACGTCATCGAGGCGAGTGCCAAGGCTTACATCAACGCTCTGTCCAAGATCAAGTGAAATCACGCCCCTGTGCTGGACCACAACATTTACCTTGAAATATGTCCATCAAATGGTATAATCTTGTTGTGTCTGATGAGAGGAGAGATGTTGATGTCGGTTAGAGCTAATGAGGGAAATCGCGAAACCTTGCTAACGCAGCCAAGATGCTGGAGAATAACCCGGTGCTGATGCAGTTGAGGATATTACAGACCCTGGGAGAATCATCGGGGAATACGGTGGTTTTTAAAGTGCCTGCTGATACTATACAGTTACAACAGAACAACAAGGACAAGACCAACTAAAGTCTTAACGATTGGAATTCTTAGCCTGTATTATTCTCAAGGAATACAACAGACGGCCTGCCGGCAGCCACCGGCAGGCTGAGGTTTGATCAGAACAAAACCACAACCACTGAATGCCCAAAGGCATTAAGTGGTTTTATTCTGGGAAGGGACGAACCTTATTTCCATTTCTTCCTTAACCTTCTTGATCACAAAGTTGCCAAGGTAGTCTTCCCTTTGATCAGGATAGTCCGCTCTAAAGTGTGAACCACGGCTTTCTTCGCGCATCAATGCGGATAAGCATATCGCTTGGGCTACATCCAGCATCATTCCCAGTTTTACCACGGTTGTTGACTTATCGTTTTTCAAGATTTCTTTCTGTTTATCTTTGAGAGACTTGATCGTGACAAGAAGATCCTTCAGCCCGCCGGCATCTCGCACGATACCGGCCTGACTGTTCAAAGCCCTTCTTAAGGTTTCCTCTAGCGAGGACAGATTGCCGGTCCCTGTGGCTGAACCGGATGAAAAAGGAATCTCTTGCTCATTTAATTTCCGGTATCCCGACCGAAAAGCGTATTCCGCCGCGGAAATTCCACCCACGCGGCCCATGGCCAAGCATTCAGCCAGGGCATTCCCACCTATCCTGTTTGCCCCGTGAACACCTCCAGCAACCTCACCGATAGCCCATAGACCGGAAAGTTCAGTCTCACCAGGCTTCCAGTCTCTCTCCGCACCAGGGAAACCCCGCAATCCGCCAAGAAACCGGCCTCGTCCCGCAGGGAGTTGACCATCACCGATACCAGTGCCGGGTTGTTGATCCCAGAGCCGCCGGCTATCGTGTCATTCAGATGTTGGCTAGCGTCATCCCGCGGGTCGCCTCCTCCGTCCGGAATGGCAAAGTTGCCCTTGGATATAGCGGTATTATTAGCCTTGCCAATGGGGGACTGGCTGAGCAACAACACAGTGGCGCCTGCCCGGCGGGCTTCTATAGCTGCTCTAATGCCGGCTAGTCCACTACCGATCACCAGTACATCAGTTTGCCAATTCTTCATTCACGCCCGGCTTTTATGCCGGTTCACCTCCTTGCATTCTTTGGAGCCATTTACTTAAACCGTGGACTGCCCTATTTACAGCCGGGTGCTCCGGCTCGAAAAAGTGATAGAACCGTCCGGCACCGCGGTTTTTCGTGATAAGTGCCAGTGACGGACTTCCCGTAAATCGCATAGATTTAAATCAGAAGCGTCTTCCTCATGATCTTCGCCTTGCTGGCTCTCGGATACCCCGAGAACCATCCGGTCATCGTAAAGGCCGTTAACGGCCTGAGAGCGATGGCCTGTCAAACTGCCACGACTTACCACCAGCAGGAGACAACCTCCACTGTCTGGGATACGGCCCTGATCACATACGCTTTGCAGGAAGCCGGCTTGCCTTATTTCCACCCCGCAGTCGCCAAGGCATAGCTACCGCCACGTCTGGCCGTTGCTTGCGTTAAGCCACTACATGAAAAGACTGTCCTGTTGACCCTCACCGTTGGCGCAATGCCTTAAAAGTCAGTCCTGTCTCCTGCCCCTAATTTCCGTAGGTGGCAGGTATCGTTTATGGAGTGTACCACAAAAGAATCTCTTTCCGCCACCATGAGATTAATGCACGCGGTATCCTGCCGCACCTTCCAGAAAGCCTGGAACCCCGCTCTCAGTGCCTGCGCCAGGAGAATTTTGTTAATGACCCGGTGCGAAACAATAGCCACTGAACAGCCGGAATAAGTATTGCTGATCCCCAGCAGAGCCTCCCAACAGCGTTGCGCCACCTGCCGCAGGCTTTCACCACCCGGAAAAGTTACATCACCAGGGTTTCCAATCCAGGTCTGATAGAGCTGGGGGTAGCGAACCTTGACTTCTTCGTGGGGAAGCCCCTGCCATTCGCCATAATCAACATCCGTCAAACGCGGTTCATGGAGAATAGGCACTCCTCCTAAAATGCCGCCCGCAATGGTGGCTGTTTCTACCGCTCTCCCCAGGGGGCTGGTGACCATCGCGTGGATGCCTTTTCCTGTTAATGCTTCACCTACCGCTGCCGCCTGCTGGCGGCCGTAATCATCCAGGGGAATATCCGCCTGTCCCCGGAATACCTCCTCTTTGTTCCACAGAGTGCGCCCGTGACGGACAAGATAAATGGAGACCAAGTGCACCCCTCCTTCATAGGCTGTTGCAAACCGTTTGGAGAGACCTGAACACACTTTAGATTCAACCAACAATACCCATTTCCTTCCCAGAGGGATACCCAACTGAGAGATATTACGGATTATTTCAAAGCCGATAGCATCCCGTGATTTCCAACGAACACGAGGCAGGCTCTTATCGAGAATATTCAGCTACGGAAAGGAGAATAATTGTGTTGATATAGGAGGGTAATAAATTGGTGAACTATAACCTTCAATTACCTGCTGAATTGGTAGAGGCCCTCGAAGAGTTATCTAAAACGACGGGGCTTGGTAGGGATGATTTGGTAATACTGGCCTTGGTTAATTTCTTATCCGAGCCGGGGAGGATTTCCAAAACAACCGGCACACTAAGAGTGACTCCAAGAAATGAAAAATATCTTCATTGATAGCGATTCAAAATCGATGTCCAATAATATGGAACCGGGTGAGAAATCACCCGGTTCCTAGTTTAAGCAGATCGGGATAAGAATTTCTTGCCCGACCTGCAAGTTGTCAGGGTCAACGCCAGGGTTAGCGTTCATGAAGGCTTCCATATCTATTTTGTACCGGTTGACCAGTGATAACAATGTATCACCCGGCTTGATGGTGTACGGGATGGCTGTATTCGGATCTGCCAAATCCTTGCCGGGAATACTGGATCTGTCGGCCCCCATCTGCAGGCCTCCTTAATAAATTATTCTAATATATCATATTTTTGCCTTTTACTATTTGTGACCTGGCGTTAAAAATTATAGAGTTTTTTCTGAGGCAATCAGTATACACTATCACGTTTGTTGTTCATTTTTTTGGAGCACCCCTTGCCGAGACAAGACCAGTCGTGTTATAATTCGTTCTAAAAAGAACGTTCTAATTAGAACGGTTCCCAAAAGGGGTGGAAAAATGGCGGAGCGCCACGAGGAATTCCTTGAGCTATTGCATGCGGTACACCGGGGATTGTTTGAGCAAATCAAGGATGTTCTGGACAAGTACGGACTGCCCCCGGCCAGCAGGGCTGTTATGCGCCAGGTCCACCATAACCAGGGGATTACCGTCAGCGAGGTCTCCCGGCGCACCGGGATGGTGAAATCGCATGTTTCCAAGACAGTCGACAGCCTGGTCGAGCAGGGTTTTCTTGAGAAGCGTCCCGACCCCTCGGACCAGCGGTTGATTAGGCTGTACATAACGGAAAAAGCGGGTGAGCACTTTGGCCAGATACAGGTGGAGATTCGCCATCGACTCTCTGAGGTGATCGCTGAGTTCCCGGAAGAGAAAATCGAAGCGATCACGGATGGTTTACGGACCTTGAAAGCTATTCTGGAACAGGGGAAAGGGCGCCAGGTATAAGCCACTTGTGGTTCCGGCGGCGGTGAAATGCTGATCCCTGGTAAAGATTTAACTGACTGGAGACGATGATTGGTGATTAAGTTATTCAGGTACCTGAAACCATTTGCGCTCGCTGTGGCCGGTGTGTTTGTCCTCGTGTTCTTTCAATCCCTCGCCGAACTGTACCTGCCGACCTTGATGGCGGACATTGTTGACATCGGTATCATCAAAGGTGATATCCCGTACATTCTAAAGGTTGGCGGATTGATGCTGCTGATCGCCGGGGGCAGCGCGTTCTGTGCGGTCTTGGCGAGCTACCTGTCGTCACGCACCGCGGCAGGGTTTGGTCGAAACCTTCGCAGTAGAGTTTTCGCGCGGGTTGAGAGCTACTCGCTGGGCGAATTTGACAAAATCGGCACAGCCACGCTGATTACCAGAACGACCAACGACATTACACAGGTGCAAAACGTACTGATGATGATGCTGGGCATCACGGTCAGAGCACCGATGATGGCGATCGGTGGTATTGTCATGGCGGTCTCCAAGGATGCGACGCTGTCGCTGCTACTTGTGGCCGTGGTCCCGCTCGTCGCCACTGTCTTCTCCCTCATCGCCATGAAGGGCGTGCCGTTATTCAGGGCGATGCAGGAAAAACTGGACAAACTGAACCTTGTGGTGCGGGAAAACCTGACCGGCATTCGCGTCATCCGCGCCTTTGACCGCATCGATTACGAAAAGCAGCGGTTTCAGGAGGCAAATAGTGACCTGACCAGCACGGCCATCAGGGTCAATCAGATCATGGCTCTCTTGATGCCCGTCCTGATGCTGGTGATGAACCTCACCTCCATCGCCATTGTCTGGTTCGGCGGGATCCGGATCGACGGAGGGCATATGCAGGTTGGCGATATGATGGCGTTTCTCCAGTATGCCATGCAGATCATGTTCTCACTGGTAATGCTCTCCATGATGTTCGTCATGATCCCCCGCGCCCAAGCTTCAGCCGTGCGCATCAATGAAGTGCTGGATACGGTGCCGGAGATCAATGACCCCCCAGAGGAGAAGCCTGCCGGCAGCCGGCGAGGCTGTGTGGAGTTCCGGGATGTCACCTTTAGCTACCCCGGGGCGGAACAGCCCGCGCTCAGCCACATTTCGTTCCAGGCAAACCCCGGCCAGATTACGGCGATTATCGGCGGTACCGGCTCCGGCAAGTCGACGCTGGTCAGCCTGATTCCCCGCTTCTACGATGTAGACAGCGGCAGGGTACTGGTCGACGGTGTCGATGTCCGGGAGATGACGCAGGCGAGCCTGCGGGCCAAAATCGGTTTCGTACCGCAACAGGCTGTCCTCTTCACCGGCACCATTGCCGGCAACATCCGCTACGGCAAGGAGACAGCCACGGATGAAGAGGTAAAGCGTGCTGCCGAAACCGCCCAGGCGATGGAGTTCATCACCGGCATGAAAGGTGGTTTCGATGCGGAGATTTCGCAGGGCGGCACCAACCTGTCGGGTGGACAGAAGCAGCGGCTTTCCATCGCGCGTGCACTGGTGAGAAGGCCCGAGGTCTACGTGTTGGACGACAGCTTCTCGGCCCTGGACTTCAAGACCGACGCCAGGCTGCGTGCAGCGCTCAGGAAAGAGATGGCCGGCACCGCTGTGCTGATTGTGGCGCAGCGCGTCAGCACCGTGATGGACGCCGATCAGATCATCGTGCTGGATAACGGACGGATTGCCGGGATCGGCAAGCATCAGGAACTTTTAAAAACCTGTGCGGTCTATCGTGAGATTGTTTCTTCACAGCTGTCTGAGGAGGAACTGGCATGAGCAACCAACGCAGAGAGCATCGACCCGGCATGGGACCCGGCATGGGACCTGGCATTGGACCAGGCAGAGGCCCGATGGGGATGGGGATGCCGGCCCAGAAAGCCAAGGATTTCAAAGGCACGCTGAAACGGCTGATGGGCTATTTACGGCCGCGTAAGCTTCAACTGCTTACCATCCTCATCACGGCCATTCTCAGCACGGTCTTCAGCATTGTCAGCCCAAAGATCCTTGGCAAGGCGACCACAAAGCTGTTCGAAGGCTTCATGCAAAAAATGGCGCAGGTACCCGGGGCCGGGGTAGATTTCAATTACATCGGGCGAATTATGCTCCTCCTGGCCGGGCTCTACATCACCAGCGCGATTTTTGGCTATATCCAGCAGTTCATCATGGCGGGGGTGGCGCAGAAGACCATCTTTGACATGCGCAAGGATATCAATGAGAAGCTGTCCCGTCTTCCCCTGAAGTTCTTCGATTCCCGTACCCACGGCGAGATCCTGAGCCGGGTGACCAACGACATTGATAACATCAGCACCACGCTGCAGCAGAGTATCACGCAGCTGATCACCTCGCTGGTCACCATTGCCGGCGTTCTCATCATGATGCTGACGATCAGCCCGGTGATGACCCTGATCGCCGTTGTCACCCTGCCCCTTTCGTTTATCGTGACGATGAACATTGCCAAACGCTCGCAGAAACAGTTTGCGGCCCAGCAGAAGACGCTCGGTGAACTGAACGGCCACGTGGAGGAGATGTACACCGGCCACAAGATCGTGAAGGCCTTCGGACACGAGGAGAAGTCCATCGCCAGGTTTAACGCGATTAACGAACGGCTCTACGATGCGGGCTGGAAGGCGCAGTTCATCTCCCACATGATCTTTCCGCTGATAAACTTTGTGAACAACATCGGTTATGTGCTTGTCAGCGTGGTTGGCGGTATACTGGTCATGAAAAAGACCATCGAGATCGGTGATATTCAGGCGTTCATTCAGTATTCCCGGCAATTCTCGCAGCCCATTACTCAGACTGCGAATATCGCCAATATCATCCAGTCCACCATCGCGTCGGCCGAACGTGTCTTTGAACTCCTCGACGAACCCGAAGAAACCCCTGACAGCCCTGACGCGAAGGTAATCGAGCTCCCGAAGGGCGAGGTCAAATTCGAACACGTCAAGTTCGGCTACAAAGAGGACTTTACCCTGATGGAAGACATGAATATCGACGTCAAACAGGGGCAGACCATCGCCATCGTCGGCCCAACCGGCGCCGGCAAAACCACCCTGGTCAACCTCCTGATGCGGTTCTACGAGATAGGCGACGGCAGGATCACGGTGGACGGCGTTGATATCAGGGACCTGAAGCGAGGGGATTTGCACCGGATGTTCGGTATGGTGCTGCAGGACACATGGCTCTTTAACGGCACGATCCGGGACAACATCGCCTACGGCCGTGAGGGGTCTACCGGCGAGGAGATTGTCCGGGCGGCTAAAGCGGCTCATGCCGACCACTTCATCCGGACCCTGCCCGACGGTTACAACACAATCCTCAACGAGGAAGCCTCCAATATCTCCCAGGGCCAAAGGCAGCTTCTCACCATCGCCCGCGCGATCCTCGCCGACCCTGCCGTCCTCATTCTTGACGAAGCTACCAGCAGCGTCGATACAAGGACCGAGGTACAAATTCAGAAGGCGATGGCCGCGCTGATGAAAGGTCGAACGAGCTTTGTCATTGCCCACAGACTGTCCACCATTCGTGACGCGGATTTGATCCTGGTCATGGATCACGGCCGTGTAATCGAACAGGGCAACCATCACGAGCTTCTCGCGAAGGGTGGCTTCTACGCTGACCTTTACAACAGCCAGTTTTCGGGTGCAAACCTCGAAAACAAAGCTGTGTAAGAGGGTGCCAAATGTAGGGCCTATAATTTATTGATTACTATTATGGGAACCCCCGGGGCCGCTGACAGTTCCCGGCGGCAGGTTTTCGATCACGGCGTCACCATTGGTTCGGTTAAAATCAGGATGTGGAAGAACCGCCGTTTAAAAAGATTCATCTCTTTGCTTAGAAGGAGAAAGCTGGGAAAGAGCGAAGACATTAAGCGACAAGACTTGGCAACTCTATATAAAGGTAGGTTAAAAGCTGACATGGCTATCATCGAGCATTTCGAAAAGAAATTTAAACACAGACAATCCTCTTACATGATGGTTTGTGTACTAGCCATGCTCGATCTATCTTTGAAGTCCGATACAGTGAAGCTTGATGAAGCGGTACAGTATTTCAGAGAGTTTTATGAGTCGCGACAGCGGTTTGGAAAGATGCCTGAAAAAGAGGGACAGAGGTTGGCGTCTGTTTCATCCATGAGTGATAACCAAGTTAAGAGGTTAATGGTGAACATGCCGCTAGCCGCTTTAAGCGATTTGATAATATATGACACCGATAAAGAAGAACTGAGATTTAGAGAAGAAGTAAAGAAAGAGCTCGAAGATGAAAACAGTAGAGAAGAAGTCAGAGATCTGGCACATGAGCATCTTTACCATTACTATAAAGATTTTGACCCTCGCCCATTGACACAGGAAGAGTTGAATGACCTTCTTTTGGGAGTTTCGGTCACGGCCACTGATGTTGCTTCCTTGTCGGGACAGAATCAGATGAAAGGTATTCACCCGATTAACAAAGATGGCTTTAAAGCAGTAGTCGTGCTGAGTACAATTGGTGGAGAGCATTACTCTAACGAGTGGATTGGGGAAGATAAAAGTGAGCTGAAATATTACCTGGAAGGTAGAACAGACCGGCAAACCGGCCAGAAGAGCTATAACCCGGACCTACCCAGCAACAAGGCAATAATTGACGCACGCCAAGAGGGGTATCCCATTTACGTATTTGCCAGAAGGAAGAAGGGAGAGCTTTTTCATTACGCTGGAAAGTATGTGTTCGACCAGCTAGGCGAAGATGACACTGGAGACCGCTACTTCATCTTGAAACGTAAAGAGGCTGAACACATTGGTCTCCCTCAAGTGAGTCGAGAAGAGATACTTAAGGCTTTACAAACCTTTGATGACGAAAAAAGAAACTCGCCAGAGTGGCAGGGTTGGGAAACGAGGAAAAACCCGGAGTACGCTATTTCTTACCAGGATCAGATCTATCCACCCAAAGAGGTAATCAGCATGGCCACAGGGGTCCCTGTAGGGAAATTCAGGGGGGGAGAGCAGACGAATTCGTATTTGCGGAAAAGGGGTTTTGAAGTAATAGCATTGTCTGATCCCAGGCCCCTTCCTCCGGTTAATTATCGTGATACCGTTTACAGTATCTACGAATACATAAACGCCAAAGGTTTCGTTTTTGAAAAAGATCTGCTCTTCAACTTTTTCCTTAGCTTAAAGACAAAGCCTTTTGTCATACTCGCCGGTATTTCTGGTACAGGGAAAACAAAACTAATTGAGTTGTTTGCCGAGGCGGTCGGTGCAACCAGTGATAATGGTAGGTTTGAGCTTATTCCTGTCAGGCCTGACTGGAACGACAGTTCCGATCTTCTAGGGTACAGAAATTTAGAGGGCAAGTTCCAGCCGGGGACCCTTACTAGAGTCATCCAGCGAGCAGTTTCAGATATTAATAGCCCATACTTTGTCTGTCTGGATGAGATGAACTTGGCCCGGGTTGAGTATTACTTCAGTGATTTCCTAAGTCTTATGGAAACCAGGCGGTGGTATGGAGGAGAATTCCACACCAATAAGATCTTTAGGGAAACCGACTTTGTCTTTCAGGAAGACCGGGAGGAATTTGCTGGCCTGTACATTCCTGAAAATCTGTATGTTGTCGGTACAGTTAATATGGACGAAACGACTCATCCGTTTAGCAAGAAAGTCTTAGATAGGGTTAATACTATTGAGTTTGTTGAGGTGGCGTTAGACAACTACGGTCGCTTTCAGGAGACGAGTAAATTCGAGGGACAAGCCACACTTCCCCCAAAAGTACCAACTTCAGTTCTAAGAAGCGAATACTGTGTCTTGAGCGACTGCCTGCCGGAAAAGAAAGCCATAGTGGATGAAGTAGTAACAATCTTAAAAAAGGTCAACGATATTTTGCAGCCGGCCAACCTGCAGGTTGGTTACCGGATTCGCGATGAGATTAGTTTTTATTTAAAGGGGGGTAGTCGGTTAGTGCCAGTTATATTATAATTATACATTAAGGATAAATTTCTT
>LAKY01000023.1 GCA_000987045.1 Clostridiales bacterium PH28_bin88
TAGTCCGACCGCTATTAGTGCTAGTAACAAAGATAATATTCGGATCTCCGCGCCTTGAACAATATGGTCACTTAAAACATAAGAGATAGCTGCAAAATGTCTCCGTTCGGAAGAAAGGCGAGGTTTTTCGGGTAAAACCAGTTTGAATGCCGGCTTAGCTGTTCTGGTTGGGAAATTGTGATTACAGTTGATTCGTTTCCCTCTTCGTCCATTTGAATAAGCCGGTAGTTGTCTTTTTCCGCGACGATGAGCCACAGCCGGCCTTCCCCATCAACAGCCAGATCTTCAATCTCCCGCCATCCAGTGGATAATTGTTTATATTCATAGCTGGAACCACTAGGTAGCACCTTGCCTACTTCTTGATCAGTCGACACGTACATCTCTCCATTTAAGCCAAAGGCTAGGGCTCGTACACCTGTTAGAGCTTGTATTGGCTCAAGATCGCGCAATGCGGGTAGATGTCTGTATTGAGGCTCTTCTGTCTCGAAACTCCAACTCATCGTAACCGTTGATGTGATTCCATCCTGGCTGGTCGCTCCCGATGCTAGAATAACAGTATATTTCTGTCCCGGGCGAAGAGGCTCAACAGGCTGAATGTAGATTAGGCCGCCATCCTCGTGCCAGGGACCTGCTACAGCGGGTACTATAGTTAGGTGCTGAGCGACGGAACCGTTGTTCATGGGTCTATCAAAGCGTATACCAATGCGGCTGTTCCGGGAAACATCCACGGCCCCGTCTTGTGGCTCTACTCCTAGAACGATCGGCTCAACAACTTTCTGTTCTACAGTGGAGCCGATCTTCTCTATCACTTTCACTAGCCTGGCAGTATTCCACGTTTCCGTGGGTTCATATCGTATCGTGTAATCATCAATAATAATCTTTGCTTTTCCTTCTGAACCAGGAGGACCAAATTCCATTTCCGCCTCGTCATGATTGGTGAGGCAAAACCATAAAGAACGCTCGTCATGCTTTAGTCGTGGAAGGTTTTTTGCACTATCTTCATCTACCGCGAAAGAAATTTCATGACCTAGAAAAGGATCTTCTTCTTTATGATGGTAGTAGTTCCCGGTTACAGTCGCTTTTCCAGAAAACATAACTACTGCCGGATAATCGTTGCCTTCCGGATTGTCGGGAACCTCTGCATGGGTGACTTTCATGTTAAGTATGGTATCACCGATTTGTATTTCTCTTGCGTCAAAGACATGTTTAGTAATCAGTACTTTCCCTTCCGGATTGCCATTAAAGGTATTTATAACGTATCCTGCAGCCATAATCACGGTACTCGCCGCTAAGATTAACACCACAAGTTTTGTGTTCACCCCAATTAGCCCTCCCGTTGGAATAAGCTATAACTCCGTTAGATCAAGTATCTCCAGAGTAATCCACCGTAGACCCTCCGTGTCTGGCCGTTCACGGGATATGGTCAGGAAGCGGCCGGAGGGTGAAGTAACAACTTTAGGTACAAAGACCTCACCCTCGGGAACGCTGACCAGCACCCTGGCACTGCCGTCTGGCTACGGGTAACAACCCTAATAATTATGGTAGGAATAATCCCGGGACAACTCGATATCGGCCTCCCGCTCCAGGGAATACCGGTGGACAACCCACTCTGTGCCCTGCTGATCCTCTATCCGTTCAAGATAGTAGAGCGTCCGGCCGGGAGCATCATAGCCGAGAACTCTATAGATCGGGAGGTCGAGTTGTTTCTCGCTACCAGCGTTAAAATCATTGAGGAAGCGCGTCCTTGCCCCGGTCTCCCTGTTGAATTCCGTAACCAGGAACAACCCCTCGGCCAGCATATCATAGCCGCGGTTCATGTCCGAGAGCTTCTCCGGGGAGGTCCCATCAATCTCCACCCGCCAGAAGGAGGTGATTGGACCCCCTTCGTTATCATCGGAGACGGTATAGTAGACAGTCCGGTTATCAGTGGACACGGCTGCCAGGCGGCAATGCCTCCCCTGCACGCCGGCCACCTTCCAGAGCCGGTCTTCCCCCGGGTCATAAGCATAAATGTCCCCCCACCCGCTCATCGCCCCTCCATCCTCTCCGGAGGCAATCAGCAAGATCCCGCTGGAGGTCCAGCCGTACACCCCTAACCTCGTGTCTTCCACCGGCAAATTGTCCAGCCTGTCTTCCCGGTCATCATAAAGCCATAGATGGTCGAAGTCGGAAAAGGCCAGGTAGCGACCGTCAGGAGACCACTCCATGGCTCCCCCAAGCTCGCCGTCTCGCTCCACTTGATAAATGAGGGTAGGGGACTGGTCCTTCGGACGCTGCACGTAGACCCGCCCGGGCTCCCCGGCCTGGTACGCCAACTTGCCTTCCCTCATGGTCCATGTACGGCTGTCCCACGGGAGGGAGGCGACCAACTCTGACCGCCCTTCCTCCAAGTGGTAGACCTGTTGATGGCCTTCTTGGTGAACCCAGAGGAAAGGACCATCAGACGGTTTAGGGATTCGCGCACGGGAGCGGAAATCCAAGGTACCGGCATAGTCAGCTACCTGTTCCACTTTTCCCTCTCCCCCTGGATGGAGCCGGTAGAGGGTGGCCCCTCCAATCAGGTAGAAAGTACCGTCCCTCGGGTCCCAGGTGACACTACGTAAGGCGCCAGTAATGTACTTACCCGGCGGCAGGGGCGGCCGGGAGAGGGCAACCCTTTTGCTGTTGCGGGGTTGGTCGACCGTTATCTCCCCTACCCACGGGCTAAACCCCTCCTTGCGGATGTCCACCTGGTAGGTACCGTAGGGTAGGCCTTCCAGGATGATCGGAGCGGTACCTTTCAAAACCCCGTCAAGATAAACCTCCGCCTGGGAAGGCTGGGAATCCAATTTCAGGTCTCCTGTTCGGACCGCTGGGGCCGGGGCGTCCGCTACCGGCTTCTTCCCGTCTTCGGGCCTGGGAGAGACCGGACCAGGTGAGGTACACCCCGCCAGCCAGATTGTAGAAACCAGGATCAAAACCCCAAGCCTTCTCACCCTTAGAATTCACCTCCAAAGCAGGAACTACCGGCGGATGGTATAGTTTTCGAGTTCGGAAACCACCCGGCCATTGCCGGAGATAAACTCTGACTTGACCAGCCCGACGCCGCGCGCATAATACTGGTTAATCTGGTGGTCGCTTCCCTCAAAGGTGGAACGTACTTTAAGGCATCGCTTGAAAGNNTTTCCTATCCCCTGCGCGCCAGGTAGTCCCTACTACAGCGGGCCCTTGCAGGATAACTTCCTGCCGGTTGTCAGAAACACCCAGAATATTCCTGTCCTCATAAAACTCCTCCTGGCTGTATACCAGGGCGATGCTATTGGGTTTAACCTCATAAATCAGAGCCATTGTTGTTCCGGGGTTTTCTCGTTTAAGCTGTACCCGGTTCCCGTCCTGGAACAGCACCCGGTCGGTATAATCAGCATACTCGTTTCCGGTACCCTTATAGGACCACTGGTTGCCCACTTGCAGGGGAAGGTATGGTTGTACTTCACCCCCCACCTTTTTGGGCTGCCGTGCACAGGCCAATGTAATCACGAGTAGTAGAACCAAAAAACCGACTGACAGTGCTCCGCGCCAGCCACACGCTAAACTGTTTCCTGCTGACTTTCCGCTGTTACCGCTTCGCCAGGGTATCATCGATAAATGCCTCCTTCTCAGCTACCATGAAAGCTTTGGGTTATCGTCGTCTATTCTGTCCAGCTTCTCAGATGTTACAATGGCAAATAGCATACATATCAAAAAGGAAGCCCAAGAACGATCCACCATAGCTCCCAAGAATCATAAGGTGTACCGACCTAACTTTTTTCAAGGCTGTCATTCCTATCCGGTTTAACATAGCTTTGGGGCAGGCTTCCCTTATAGGCGGGAATAGTAAGACTCGCTTCCTTGGTCAGTTTTACGGGAAAGTTTTCCCACTTCAAGATGGGGAATGATTCTCCTGTAGAAATCATCTGCTCCAGGGTATCGGGATCCCCGATAATCTTGATGACATACGGAGGAGCCATGCGAGTGGAGTTAATAAAGACCACCGGACCCACACAACGGATCTCCGAGGTTGTATAAGACAAGTTGAGCCCCAAGCAATACCAATACAAGGCTTGCCACGTCAAGAAACACTTTGATATGGCCTTTTAGTGTAAAACCTTCGTCGATATAAATGTCGACAATCTTAGCGAAGAAAAGAACTATAAAAGAGATCTTTGAGTAAGCTGCGACTTGCGTGAAAGGTTCCACCACCCCTGCCAACAAAAATAGAAGACCGAGTGAGGCAATGCCATTAGCTATCTTCAGCCTTTTCTTTTTTGGGTCATCGGGGTTCAAAAAGAAGTACGCAATAACCGCTGTAGCAAACAGCCCCAAAGCTATCAGGAAGAGCACCAGGCCGCACCACCTTTTGTTCCCAGGCTACATCTTTGACGGGTTCATTTAGTCTCCACAAATAGTCGTGTTTTCTTTGTCTACCTCCACCAGTGGCCATGACGTGACCGGCAACTTGGAAGGAGCAGGCAAGCCAGGGCGTCTATCTCTCTGAAATAGTTTTGAGCTGTTATCTAGCGTTCTGCTTTTTTTCAACAAGGCTTTTTATGTATGCGATCGCACATTTACTATCTACTACGCCTCAACTACATGACGGAGCAGGCCCGGCAAAAGTTCCCATTAGGTAAGATAGGGAGCAATTTATTTGATGAAATTTACGTATATCATTTAGGGGGGATGATCATGCCGCCATTACCAGACGATTCTGATTGGGAAATTGTAAAGCCGCGAAGTGTCGAGGATTCCGCGAAACAGGAAATGCTGGCGGACGCACGGTGCGTTTTCTGTGGTGTCACAGGTAGGGTCACGGCAATGGCCCCAAGGGATCCGGTGGACAGGGAAGTCCGGCTTGCAATCTGTCCAGCTTGCCTAGAAAACAATCCGGCGGCACTTGCTTTAGTGGAGCAGTACCCGGTGTTAAAATAGTATTTGGCTTTTGCTTCCTTCGAAAAGCTCTTCCCGCTTGACCATCTGCAGTGGTTAACTTGTTCCTCCTGTTTACTTACCTGGCATAAGACGCGGTAAACTGCTTATTTGTTCCACAGTCTTTCGGAACTCAGGCTATTATCGGTGCCACAAGACGGTATAAATGTATCTATCTGATGAATAAGCAGGTGTTTAAAGATTATTCAAGAATAATAATTATGTTTTAAGCTCCCTCTTTATCGAAAATCAGGGAACTGCTTTGGTACCTGATGCGTCTTAATTATGAGGGAATAACGAGGTGTCCGATGGACTTGCTCAAAATCATTCGACGTTCTCTTAAAGGAGAAAAGAAAGCCTTTCAGGTGCTGTTCGAGCTGTTTTATAAAGATGCTTACCGTAGCGCCTATTTGATCACCCGTAACCGGGAACAGGCTGAAGACGCGGCCCAGGAGGCTTTTCTTAAGGCCTTTCAACGCCTGGACACCCTCCAAGAACCAAAAAAATTCGGAGCCTGGATCAGGTCCATTGCCGCAAGGAGTGCTCTTGACATTTTAAGGCGGGAAAAGCACCTGCTCTCAACTGATGAGCCGGAACACCTGGGACATGACATCCCCTTGTTCTCCTCGGGTTTCCCCCTGCCGGAACTGGAAGCGGAACGAAGTGAACTTCGCTCCCGGGTGCGGGAAGTGATCGCATCCCTTAAACCTGCGTACCAACATGTGCTGGTGCTGAAATTCTTTCATGACCTTGATGACCCGGAAATTGCCAAGTTATTGGAGATCCCAGTCGGTACGGTCAAATCCCGGACCCACCGGGCCCTTCAATTGGTAGGACGGAAGTTGTTACCCCACATGGAAGAGACACATACGCAACTGGCTTTGTCCAACGACACGGCCCAACAGGAGAGGGGGGAATCCAGCCAGTGTCCGGTCCATACACCAAGTTAGAAGAGTTGATTAGGGAAAGTTTAGCCGAAGAGGCCTCCCAGGTACTCCCGCCGTCCCCGGAAGAGGTATGGCCGAAGATTGCCGCGGGCCTGGAAGGAAAAAAGTACGGGCTCATCTCCGGACTACCCGGTCGTCATTGGTTCTCCCCCCAAGTAGCGGTAATTGCCCTGTTATTGCTGGCGGTGGGCATTGCCTCTTTTAGCACCATGCCCAGCGCCGGGGCTTTTAACCGGCGGTTGTTTTCCGTTGTTGTGGACTTGTTGACCGGCGGCAACGAAATGACGTATGGCGATGTCAGTATTTCAAGGTCTAACAAAACCCCTCCGCCCCCGGACGCTCCACCGCCTCCCCCGGACTGGCCCCTGGCCACCGGGGAACGAGTGGTGACCGTGGAGGATGCCAGGGCCGCAGCTGCTTTTCCCTTCAAGCAACCTGTATACCTGCCCAAGGGCATGGCCCTGGACGTAATTACAGTAGTAAGCCCGGAACGGATTAACCAGTATTTCCGCACTCCCCAGAACCGGCTAATCATCCGGCAGCAGTACATTGCCGGGGATTTTGCCAGCGGTTCATTCTTTAGCAATGCCAGGGTCAAGAAGGTGAAGATTTCGGAAGTCGAGGGCACGCTGGTGGTCCAGCGCAACCCCTACACGGGGCGGGACCAGGTGTCCGTCATGTGGTTCGATAACAGCATTGACTTCCGCCTGGAAGGAGACATCAGTGAAAAAGAGGCCTTGAAGGTAGCCAACTCACTAAAATAGCGTCCGGACATGAATGATGGCCCACTTCATTCCCTGTTTACAGGGGTTTAATCCGCTTCGGGGTGGCGCCGTTCTGGTATAGCCAGATGTCTTTCAAAATGAACCTGTCACCGTTCCACGCGAATACCTGGCGCAGTTCCCCGAAAACATCTACGTGGGCGATACCGCACACCCGCTGGCGGCCGATTAGTTCCACCGTACCGTCCCCATCCAGGTCAGCCAGTTCATAGCCGGAGAACGGGTCTACCCAGTCGGGGCTGAACCCCTTTTTGATCTCTTCTTCGGCAGGCTCGTCGTTCTTATTGTAATTGGATACTTCCAATTCGTACTCCCAAACCAGTTTGCGGGAGGGAATGGCAACCCTCACCCGGTTTTTTCCAAGGTACTCGTTCTGGAGGCTTGGGATCTGGTAGTTCTCCTGGGCACTGAACACAGGCTTGAACCCATTATCAGTCAGTTGGAGGCCCGGTAGGGGTTGTTGTTACCCCTATTACAAGAATAAGGCAATTTTACTCCCGTCCGACGAAGGCTTACTTCCCAAAGTGGCGGTGCTCTCTTGATCGTTGAATAGGAGAATTTGCCGCGCCAGCGACCGGGGAACAATTGAAGAAGATCCCGCGGAAGAAGTACTAACTCCTTTGTGGACTCCCTTGATGCCCATAATATCGGCCCCTTCCGGCCGGAGCCTAGACGAATAAACGATGGTTGCCCGCTAAATAACTTCTTTAATAAAGACGAATGGTGTTAGTTATTTGTTCCATAATGTTGGGGGAAAATCTGACCCTTATAGCCGGCGTCTTGCAACGAGAGCCCCGGGATGAGCAACCGGAACCATTATCGTCTTTCAAGTTCGTAAGTTTAGGCTGGCGCGCGTTTAATCTCATCCCATAAACTACCCGCAAAACACGCGCCTCCTTTCGGTATTGCTATACCTAAATGGCGGAAAAATAACTATAATCACGAATCAGTTGGCCAATAAATGGAGGTTCTTGACTATGCAGGCATGGCAAGGCTTTAAACCCGGGCACTGGACTACGGCGGTGGATGTCCGGGATTTTATCCAGAATAACTATACCCCGTACGAAGGAGAGGCGGATTTCCTGCAGGCCCCAACGGGTGCGACCATGCGCTTGTGGGAAAAGGTATCAGCCCTGCTGGCGGAAGAAATTAAAAAAGGCGGCACCCTGGACGCCGATACGGAGGTCATCTCCACGCTCACTTCCCATCCACCCGGGTACATCGACCGAAACCTGGAGGTCATCGTGGGCCTGCAGACCGACCGCCCCCTCAAGCGGGCCTTGATGCCCTTCGGGGGGATCCGGATGGCCAAGGGGGCGTTGGACGCATACGGGTACAACCTGGATACCCGGGTAGAAGAGATCTTTACCCGCTACCGCAAAACCCATAACCAGGCGGTGTTTGACGCCTACACCCAGGAAATGCGCCGCGCCCGCAAGGCCGGGATCATTACCGGATTGCCGGACGCCTACGGGCGGGGCCGCATCATTGGTGACTACCGCCGGGTAGCCCTCTACGGGGTGGACCGCCTGATCAAGGGTAAGGAGGCTGAACTGGCCCAACTGGAAAGAGACGTAATGGATGAGGAAACCATCCGCCACCGGGAAGAAGTAAGTGAGCAGATCAAGGCCCTGCAAGAGTTGAAGGAGATGGCCGCCGCCTACGGTTTTGACATCTCCGGGCCGGCTGCCGACGCGACGCAAGCGGTGCAGTGGCTGTACTTTGCCTACCTGGCCGCCGTCAAAGAACAAAACGGGGCGGCCATGAGCCTCGGGCGTGTCTCTACCTTCCTGGACATCTACCTGGAGCGGGACCTGCAGAACGGCCGGCTGGCGGAACAGCAGGCCCAGGAGCTGATCGACCAGTTTGTAATCAAGCTGCGGCTGGTACGCTTTTTACGTACCCCTGAGTACAACGATCTTTTCAGCGGCGACCCCACCTGGGTGACGGAATCTATCGGGGGGATGGGCATGGACGGCCGCACCCTCGTAACCAGAACTTCATTCCGGTTCCTGCACACCCTGGCCAACCTGGGTCCAGCCCCGGAACCCAACATGACGGTGTTGTGGTCCCTGCGTCTTCCGGAAGGTTTCAAAAGATACTGCGCTCACATGTCCATTGAGACCAGTTCCATCCAGTACGAAAACGACGACTTGATGCGGCCCCGGTGGGGTGATGACTACGGCATCGCCTGCTGCGTCTCCGCTATGAAGATCGGCAAACAGATGCAGTTTTTCGGCGCCCGGGCCAACCTGGCCAAGGCGCTCTTGTACGCCATCAACGGCGGGCGGGATGAAGTGCTGGGCATCCAGGTGGGTCCCAGGTTTGCACCCATTACCTCGGCTTACCTGGAATATGGCGAGGTAATGGAACGATTCAATACCATTATGGACTGGCTGGCCAGGCTGTATATCAACACCCTGAACATCATCCACTACATGCACGACAAGTATTACTACGAGCGGCTGGAAATGGCCCTCCACGACCTGGACGTGGAGAGGACCATGGCCTGCGGTATCGCCGGGTTGTCCGTAGTAGCCGATTCGCTGAGCGCCATCAAGTTCGCCCGGGTTAAGACCATCAGAAATGAAGAGGGACTGGTGGTAGACTACCAGGTGGAGGGAGACTTCCCTACCATGGGAAACAACGACGAGCGGGTGGATTCCATCGCGGTCGACCTGGTGACCCAATTCATGCACAAGCTGAAGAAACAGCGGACGTACCGGGGCTCAGTCCCTACTTTATCCATCCTGACCATCACTTCCAACGTGGTGTACGGCAAAAAGACCGGCAACACCCCCGACGGCCGCAAGGCGGGCGAACCCTTCGCCCCCGGGGCCAACCCCATGCACGGGCGGGAGAAGAAAGGCGCCATCGCGGCCATGAGTTCGGTGGCCAAGCTGCCCTACGACTACTCCGAGGACGGCATCTCCTATACCTTTTCCATCATCCCCAGGTCCCTGGGGAAGGACCCGGAACAACGGGTAACCAACCTGGTGGCCCTGCTGGACGGGTATTTCGCCAAGCACGGGCACCACATCAACGCCAACGTCTTTGACAAGGAAACCCTGATGGACGCCATGGAACACCCGGAAAAGTACCCGCAGCTAACCATCCGGGTGTCGGGATACGCGGTGAACTTCGTGAAGCTGACCCGGGAACAGCAGTTGGATGTGATCAACCGCACCATCCACGGCCAATTCTAATTCAGTCACCGGTAGGCCGGACGTCAGCACAGGGGTGATGTCATGACGGTTACAGGGAGGATCCATTCCATCGAGACCTTCGGCACCGTGGACGGGCCGGGGATCCGGTATGTGGTGTTTTTCCAGGGATGTCCCCTCAAGTGCCAGTACTGCCATAACCGGGATACCTGGGACCCCCGGGGCGGCCGGGAGGTAACGGTAGACGAGCTGGTGAACGATATCCGGCAGTATGAGGGTTTTTACCGTTCTTCCGGGGGAGGGGTCACCGCCTCCGGGGGAGAACCGGCCCTCCAGGCCGCCTTTGTGGAGGAACTCTTCCGCCGCTGCCACCGGGAGGACCTGCACACCGCGCTGGATACCTCCGGGTGCGTGGGGCCGCAAAGAATCGCGGGTCTCCTGGAGGTTACCGATCTGGTGCTGCTGGACATCAAACACATTGACCCGGCCAAGCACCGCGAGTTAACGGGGGTAAGCAACGAAAAAACGCTGGCCCTGGCGAGACGACTTTCCGAAATGGGCATCTCCGTCTGGGTCAGGCACGTGCTGATCCCCGGCCTCACCGATGACCCCAGGGACCTGGCCCGGCTGGGAGAGTTTCTCGCGGGATTAAATAACCTGCAGAAGGTAGAGATCCTGCCCTACCATACCCTTGGCGCGTACAAGTGGGAACAACTGGGATTGAAATACCCGCTGAAAGGGGCGGAACCGCCCTCCCCAGAGGCGGTAGCCCAGGCCAGAGAACTACTGGCGGGTTTCGACCTGCCAACAGCATAATCCCCGCGGAAGATGCGGGGGTTTCCCCATGAACCGTGAGACGTACCGTTGAGACCATCATAGCTGCCGGGTTATTGCTGAAGGAGGCGCGTTACAAGAGGATTACTTGCTAAAATCTTTTCCACCTCTTCATATCCTGTCGGAAATGCGTAGTTGTAACGCGCAGGAAGCGCGAAAACGTATTTGGTGTCGCGACCAAGTTCGCTTGGATTGAATGGTGCCGCACCAATATGGAATTTCCCCCGCTGTAGTGAATCCCATTGAGTAAGAGTGAATATCATGATGGGGATATCCTGTCGCGGGTTTTGAGAAGTCCACTGAGGATGTCTGATGGAAACCATCGGACCAGTTTCAACAGGCTTCTCACCAGATTGAGGACCTTCTATAGCGAGACCCTCCCATTTGTCAGTTACAATCGAATAACCTTTCCAACTCTCTGGTAAGGAAAAACTAAATCCATATTGGAGATTTCTATAAACAATTGAATCCTCGTAGCGACCGAGGGTGGCAGCGTCAATAAGCCAGCGATTCCCGATTTTCTTTACCACGAGAGTAATCGGCCGCTTGGCGGCAACACCGCCGCTCGCCATCTCCACGCTCGTCATTTCAATCATTTCGCCTTTTACTTCGTACGCATTTTCCGGTAATGGCTTAATGCTTAGAATATCTATCCGTTCCGGCCACGGACTTGAAACCACCCTCCCCGGAGCATTCTCAGGATCGTTTACCCATTCTGCAAGCAGTTCAGGGGATACAAAATCGCTATAGTTTTCTTGCATACTCTTGTTCACTATATCTTTGGGGGCGTGAAGCGACACTGTTTGGAGTTTCCTACCGAAATCCTCAACCAGACTCGCAACTGCCGCCTTATCACCTTCAGCTTCTGCCCCTTGATTATCAGCGATGGGTTTAACTTCGCTCAACATTTGCTTTAGTAGAAGTGTATCCCGCTCAACGGATTGATCGACTTTAAGCCAAAAATCATACGCCAAATCTTTATTTTCAATTGGAATTACAGCATGAATTTCTTTCCAAGTGTCATCATTGCCTGATGCTGCCGGGTAACTCATCTCTAGAACCGCCAACTCACCTTTTCCTATAGGAGTAGTAATATTTTCATCGGTGATGTCGCTGCTGTGATTAGGTCTCCAACCGCCTTTAGGTTGATCCCGATAAAAACTCACTATCATTATTCCTCCCCTGTCGTTACCTCCCTCAACAGCGAACCTTACTTCCGTCTCATGTTCAACCTTTAATCCCCAGTTGGCAGGAATAACAACCTGTAACTTACCATAATATAAATCGATTTTGTGAGAGATGGCTCTATCAAGTGCAACAGGATCGGACGCACCCACCCTGGCATTGGTCAAAGCCATACCACTTATTAACACAAGCACTGCCATCCCGAGCAGCGACCATTTTAAAGTACTTTTCTTGAACAGCTTGATCATGGTGATTCTCTTTGTGATGTGTGATTTTGTCCCTGAAATACTTGCCAAACTGGCTAATCTTGGAGTTTCAGCCATACCCTCCAAAAGCTTGATTATAGTATAGGCGTACTCCTTTGAATCATTAGGATTGATGCGGGAAAG
Source organism: Clostridiales bacterium PH28_bin88 (assembly GCA_000987045.1). Lineage (GTDB taxonomy): Bacteria > Bacillota > PH28-bin88 > PH28-bin88 > PH28-bin88 > PH28-bin88. The sequence continues at coordinate 12,243 of LAKY01000023.1, forward strand.
GGCGAAAACGTCACAGGCTATCTCTTGGTCCTCGCGCATCCGGTAGCAGGCGTACCAAAGTAACGGGTTAAACCAATGCATGGTCAGCAAGACGCTCATCAACCAGTTGACGGCTATATCCTTGCGTCTGTAGTGAGCCAATTCGTGAAGAAAAACATGGTTTAACTGCTCCAAACTGAGTGTTTCCAAAACGCCAATTGGCAGCAATACCCGTGGTCTGACCAAGCCGTAAAGGGTCGGGCTCTTAATTCCGGCGGTTTCCACTAGGGGTATTTTCGCCCTGATGCCCATCTTCTCTTTACTGTTTGCAAAGGCTTGTAAAACCTTTTGTTCTGAAACACAAGATTGGTCCCCTATATTTAAGGCAAATCTTCTGTTGACAATAAATGTATAAAGCGTCACAGCAAAAACACCTAGTAACCAGGTGCCGAACAATATTTTTGACGCAACCGCGGGTTTATCCGGGTATGCCACACCCTGATCAGTGTTAGGAGACCTAACGGTATCAGTAGCTTGATTGTTGCCCTTGTCAGAGTTAACCACCCCGCCAATTTCACTTAACCTGCTGTTGGCAGTACCTTTGTCATGTAAAACCCTTCCGCTAACCTGGACAACACCCTGGTTGTCGAAAGAAAACAGGTTGTAAATGCTGAATGAGCTTGCGGGAGCCCACGGCAGTATTAGCCGAAAAACCAGCAGGAACCAGATCAAATACTGCCAGTTAACGCCTAACCTGTTTTTAAGTACAGACTTTATCAGGAGAATAAGACCGACTAACACACTTGCCATGGCAGAGGAAGCCAGTACCCAATTGAATAATCCCCAAAGGGCTCCAGCTATGTAGCCCATTTTCACTCCATCCTTTCATCTAAAATGCGCTTTAATTCTTCAATTTCCTCACGGGATAATTTTTCTTCCCGTAGAAAATTCACTAACATGGGCTTCATGGCTCCGCCATAAACACGTCTTAAGAATGATTGGCTCTCTGCCTTTATGCACTCTTCCTCGTTAACTAACGGGTAATAATAGTAGATTCTGCCGTCCTCCTGATAACCGAGCGCATTCTTTTTGACTAACCTGTTGATCAATGTTTTTACTGTTTTAGGTTTCCAGTCGGTAATGTCAGCTAAAGACCTCACAACCTCATTGGCAGGTGTAGGTATTGGTCTTGACCAAAATACTTTCATCACTTCCCATTCCGCCTCGGATATGCGGGGTATTGCTTGCATTTGACGGACCTCCCTTGTTGGATTACAACTATAATCTATTACAATATTACATCTGTAATCATTAATTGTCAACCCTTACAGCCTTGCCAAATTTCTTGTTTTTGACACTACCCTTTCGATAATGTCCAAACTATGGTATTATAGGGACAGAGTAGGGGGTGGCATGGCCATGCCGGAAGAAACAAGAAGGGAAATCGCCGCTGGTTCTGACGACGACTTCCCGAAGTATCCTAGAGGTTTTGACTTTGTGGGATACCTGCTGCAGCGCATGGATGCCATGGAAGCCAACCTGCGCAAGGAAATTAAAGATGGCGACAGTGCCCTATCATAAGAGATCAGAAGTGGCTATAATGAGCTTCATCAGGAGATTAAAGACGAGCAAAGTGATCTACACAAGGAAATACACACAATAACGCGTTGGGCTATCGGCATTTTTATTGCCCTGATTGTTGGCTTTGCCGCGGTCTTGGTACCTTTACTCCTCAACTGAGATAAACATCTAGAAAAAACTTGAACTTTGAACCCGGCAAGCAACCCGGTAGGTCAACGCCTGCCGGGTTCGTGGTTACCAGAAGGTGGTTGTAGCAGACTATAACAGCTTACCCTATTTTTATAATACTACGGAGATGTTCATAAGACAATACTTTCTTATGCTGAGCCAGAGCGTTGAATTTAAGGTTCACCAACTGGAAAAGAGTATACAAAACATGTACCCATTGTGTTTTGTCGTTTGTAGATGTATATTTTAGGATCCGCCAGTAAGATTACAGATCCAGCAACTCCAAAGCAGGCAACTGCTGCCACGTGACCTTTGCGACACACTCTTCCAGGCCTTCCTGAATGAATTTCTCAAGGACAACGCCGTATTCCTGGTACTGTGTGTTACCTATTGGGTTTTTGCCGTGGGCCATGATTGAATAATTGCGGATCTCCAGCGCATTGACCATTCTGTTCTGTTGTTTCACCCAGAATAGTCCCAGGTCATCATTCAGGTCAGCCAGGAGGCTGTAGCTGCGTGCCAAAGGCAACCTGATCCTTCCTTTCTCATAACCCAGGGCAGCATAAGCCTCCCGGCAATCATCAGGCACTTTATTCAGGTCCAGGTTACCTGTATCAATGCTATAAACATGTTTAAGTCTTACTTGCGCCAGCATTTCCACCGAGCGGTACAATCTGGCAACAGCATCATCGTAGTGACCCTGTACTACTCTCCTGCCCGCGTTTAATAGCATATCCGCCACCGGCTGGTAGGCGTTGCTTGTCGGCAGGTAACCGAGAATGTCTTTAACCAACTTAATCCATGGTCCGGATTTGCCTCCTAAAACGTTTAGCAAGAACAGCGCCTCCTGGTGATCGAAGCGATCCCAGGCATCAAAAGCCTTGCAAAGCTGCCGCAAACGTTGCAACGATGTTTTAGTTTGAGCGGGTAATGCCGGGTTCATTTGCAATGGCCGCAGTAATTCCTGCACTGTGGCGTACTGGTATTGTTCTAGTAATGGTTGGCATGCCTCTATCTGCCCCTGGGCATAAATGCCGCTGACATTTACCGCCCACCAGGTACCACCGCAGGTTACTTTGACCAGATCCTCACGCGGTCCCTTAATAAAAGACAACTCCCACTCTGGGTAACGGATAGCAAATAAGACCGCCCCGGCGGTCATGGTCTTAGTACCGCCGGTGTAACTGATCGCCTTGCGTGCACCGGGAAAACGCCGTTTTACTTCCTCGTTGATTTGAAGCATGGCCTGGTAGACCTCTTCCAGGTCATCCGGGTCGTCTAGTACCACTTTTTCAAATCCATCTGCAGGAATTCCAGCCTGCACCACAATTGCTTTGCCTTCTGGGTTCCCTAAAGGAACTGCGTTGCCGCAACTAGGACATTTCGTCTTCCTTTTATCTCCGCAAGGATCCCCAAGACCGTTCACAGTGTCCTCACTACCATGGGGTGGACGTCCTTTGGAACAAATAAAATATACATAGTCAGGTTGAAACTCACGCCAGGCATCGATCACCGGTTGAGGCGATCCACCAACAGTAACTACCAGTACCTTTTGCACCTAGGATACCCCCCGTGACAATTTGTTAGCGTTCTCTAGATTTTCATTCTGTCGTAACTGGTTGATGAGGACGCCTCCTACTATTTACGAGTTAACTATATTGGGTCAAGGTTGGCATTATTTTCGTTTTCCAATCCAAACTGACCGTACCCCAAAGCAGTTTTGGCGCCAGCGCCTATCCAAAAGATCGCATCCCTTAACCAATGCCAGGTCAGCAGGCAATCCGCAGCGTCCCCGGCCCGTCTGGGCGCTATCGCAAAAAGGAACCGCTGCTCCACCGCGACAGTCAAAAACGGGATCGGGTTAGGGCTGTGCCAATCGGCTGGCTCTTCGCCAGTATGATAGTACGGGCCGTAATGAGGCGTCAATACATCCGCTTCCAGGCGTACCGGCGCTAACGGGAGGGCGTCAAAGAATATAACGCTGCCCACGCTCTTCATCTCATTTTCGGGGCCGAAAACTCGATTAACCTCGCTGTCTCTTTGGCGCTCCCATTGGGTTACCCACGACCGGACTACCCCCTTAACAGACGAACCTGGCAGGTATGGAACACCCAGCGTGGAATGCCATGCGAACCCGTTTTCCACCGGGTGCTCCATACCCAGCCCCGTAACCATGCGGCTTTTGGTGACAAAAGATCCTGTCTTACCCCCTAAAGAGGAAATCATTTCAACCAAACGTTTGCTTTTATAGGTCAATAACTCCCGGTCACCAACCGGAGTAGAAGTTACGGTCTCGATCCACCGTAGTTTATTTTCGTTTAGTGTCCAGCTACGATCCCATAAGTGACAAAATTTGTTATACCAAAGCCCTGCATTGGCACCTTTCCCCTTGGTGCCAGGCGCTTGATTATGGGCGTACAGGGGTAACGTCATCGCTTGACCCCCTTCTTCAGGTAGGCGTTGGCAAACTTTTTCACCCACTCAAGCCACGCCAGAGCCTCTACCTGCGCCCGCTGGTATGTGCCACGCTCCCCATCCACAATAGCCTGCATGAGGTCGCCGGCTCCCGCGTAGGGCGCTTCTTTCTCTTCCCGGCAAAGCCATAATTGAAGGTGCCTGTATAGAAAGTAGTGCGGGTCACTCTTAATGCCCTTTGCGGCTGACAACAACGTGGCCGCAGCCTGGCCCAAACCGTTAATCAGGATGGTGGCCGGCAAACCGTTTACGTAGCTCACGTACTTTTCTTGTTGATCGTCGTCCTGGCTTTCCATCTCTTTTACTCGGCGCAAAGCATCGGCGGCACGCAGTTGTTGCAAAGCACGCTGCATTTAGACCACCCCCCGGCTTTCGAGAACATTAACGGCACACCAACCCTGGCCAACCGTTTCATTACCGCCTACCCGCAGGTACGGTGATGCGTTAAACATTTCGATAACAGCCTTGATTGCTGTTTCCTTTCCGGGCCGCCCAATGATCAAGCAGTAAAAAAGACTGTCGGGTGGAAGTGTCTCCTCGTACCAGAGGTTTAAGCTGGTCTTTGTTTTATCATCCAGTTGATTCCGGGCATTGATTTGCAGCCCATTAGCGGCGAAATAGCTGAACTCGTGATTATTGAGAACAACCAATTGTTCAATTAATCCCTTCTTTAACGGCTCGTGCCTGATTAATCGCTTGATGGCATCAGTAACAGAATGCAGGGCTTGATTGGACTTAACTGAAAAAGAAAACTCTTCGAGAAATATTTGATTATTTTCCCCCGGGCTCATGGTGATAGCCTCGCCTGCGGCGGGCGCAGGGGACTCGAACTCCACTTTTTGCCCCGCCAGCATCATATCCCGCTTGAACCGGTCCAGCAGGTAAGTACAGGTAGCGAGTTTAAAGTGCCCGGTCAATGAGCGCAGGGGTAGCAAGAGCAAACGGCCATCCGTCACCGCCACGCCTCCTGCGGCGTCAGGATCTCCAAAGACAAGCGCAATATCGTCCCTACCGGCTTGCTCTGCTTTGCCCCGTAGAGCACCCTTTAACCCGGAACCAAAAAGGACAGGGTAGTTTGTTTTCACTTCTCGCGCCACGGGCAGATCGATGGCGCCGGTATTTTGCCCACTGCCGGGGTGTAGTTGTGTTTCTGCCAGTAAACCCAATACCAACGAATTCATGCTTCATGCTCCTCCTTCCAAGTGCCCAGAACTATTTCACCGTCGCCATAGGGGCTGAACGGACCCAGGGCTTCCCTATGAATGGCTTTGATATGATCAATTGCGCTTGCAGGGGCTTCGTAAAACCAGGTGCTTCCCGCCGGCAACGCAGGTAGTAACGGCTTCGGGGATTTATTTGCCAGGTCCCAGCCCCCTACCTGCCGCAGTTTCCCTATGCAAGCGGAGATGCAGTTTGCTACCTCACCAAGTGGTCCGTGCCTCAAGATTTCACGCAACTTGTCCGGACTGCCGAATCTTGCCGGTGTAACCAGTGTCGCGGTAAAATGAATTGTGCCGTCCCTGACAGTCAACTCAGGTTGCTCCGGCAAGATGGGACCGGGATCTTTCACCTCGACCCGGGCCAACCGGCCCTCGCCCCCAAAACGAACCAGCTTGGTGAAATTCGGTTGCCAGTCATCAGGCACCCCGCCGACCAGAACCCCCAGCTTGAGCCCGCGAGCCGGGCGAACGTGGTACGTGGTGTAAAGCAATTCGTCCTTGGCCGTGCGCGTTTCCCGCTCCCTGCCGATACCAAGCCTGTACTCGTATTCCCAGAGCGACGAGGTTGGCCTGATACTGCCATCGTCCGGCAACCCGCCGGCCAGCGTCCGTGCCAAACCTCTCCCCGTCAGCCAGCCCTCCAAGGGGGCTACGCCACCGTGCTCGCCCACGAGTACGGGTAACCTTACTTCACCGATCTCCGTCAAGGTTGAAGCACTGTTCGGCCTGAGCCGCATCAGGACATGCCTTTCACCCACCGACTTTTTTCGCATCAAGAGCAACGGGGCTGGGAACAGCCACTCTCCCGCGAAGTTTAAATAAGGCCCTCTTAGGTGTAGTTGACCGAGATCCTCCGGGCTTCCCAGCTCTTCCGGCCACCTCTCCGGCTTTTCCGGTGTCCAACCCCTTAGCTCCGCTATCAATTGGCGGATCACGCCCTGTAAAGTGTTTGAGGATGGCGGGAACCCACACCTGACTTCTCCTCGCCCGCCCTCCCCCATGTTAAAGGGAGTGCCATCACGGAAAAACCACGTGTCCAGCGCCTCAAACATCCACAGCTTCAACGCGGTTCACCCCCCTTCTGCCCCAGGAACCGCACGAGCAACGCTCCTGCATCCGAATACGTGCCCAGGGGTGTAATTGTTCCGTCTTGCTCGCGATGGTAAAGGCGACATGCCGCCAGGAGGAGGCGCACATTGGCCTCGGCCTGCTCGCGATCGACGTCTCCTTCCCTGGCTTTTAGGTATTCAGCCACCAGCACTCGGAACAGGACGCCGTCATCAAGCAATTCATTGCCTTCTGGTTTGTCGAATAACCTAAAGTAGTGGGAAAACTTATAGAAGAACCTGCTGGAAAACTTTTCTTGCTCATTTTCCTCATCATAAAGTCTCACCAAGTCGTCCAACAGGGTCGAACCGGTCTCCCTGCCGGGTGTAACCTTTCCCCACGGAGCGGACCAGGTAAGCGCCGGCCCGCTGCCCTTCCACACAGTGACACCCAGACTGTCACGTCCCGTTTTTTCTTTGGCTACGTCCTCAAGAATCCTGTGCGCCTCCTTGTATACCGACATCAGGGGGATATTGTAATGCGCGTAAACAATCGCGGTGGAGGCTGTGGCACGCCCCGCCAATTCGCTTTCCGCGAAGGCATGCTTGTAGGATTCCACCAAGCCTGCCGCGGCCCGCAAGGCGTCCTCCAGCGGAAACATGGCCAGCACATCGTCGCCGCCGGCATAGATCGTCATGCCGTTATGCTGGCGCACCAGTGGTTCAACTCGGGTAGTAAACCCCTGTAAAGCCCTGCTCACCGCCTGACCGCCAAACTCGCTGATCAGGACCCCCATTAAGTCACCGTCCATCAGCAGCAGGGCATAGTACGGCCGTGGCACGGTTGGGAACTCTTTTAGTATCTTTCTAAGCTCCGCCAGGACGGCCTCGCACCCTTGCGGCCATACTCGCCTGTTCGCCAGGGACGCCTCAAAAAAGCAATCGGCATTGAGGTACGCAATACTCCTTGCTCCAGCGGGCGCACTCCCCCGCGTAAGGACAGGAAAACCCGTGGGGTTCTCGCTATGAACACCCGGGACTTGGCTTGCTAGACGGGCATATTCCGCAGCCATGCTGGGTTCATTTTCCGACACGCCAGCCATCCAGTGGACAGCGGCCATATATGCAGTAGAAGGATAATGCTCAGGCAATCGCCAGCCTATGGACTTCTCAGCCGTTTTTGGAAAAAACCGCTTGACAAACGCGACGGCGCTCAGGCGCTCCCCCTTCTGTAAGTCAAGGCTGGAAAACCTGGCTCTTACATCCTCCCAGAAAGCGTTTTGTTGTGCTCTCTCTCGCGCTCTGGTATAACCCGACAATTCCTGCAGGTTACCCATGAGCGTACACTTGTCTCCGGGCTCGACCGCAGTCACGTGTGTGCGCCAGTTTTTACGCCAGTCCAACATTTTAGGCTGTTCCCCGATAACCCAGGACATCTCCCAGAAGCTGTCGATTTGCCGTTGCCAGATCTCTTCCGTCCCGCAACCTAGGCGGGCGCTTAACGCCAGGTATTTCTCCCATACTACATCGGCAATCCGACGCCATGCTTTTTTGACCGCTTGGACACAAATACCCGGATCAAAGTCGTCAGGAATCTCCGCCAAAAACCTGTTGGGCAGCGAACCGATCCACGGGGTTGCCGTAACCCCTTTTCCGGTGTGAACCTGGTAGATGGCTATAATCAATTCGTCCGTAAGCACCGGAAAATCCGGGTTAATCCGGGGTTGATGCACGTAAGGAAACTTGATGTTCCCCTCGTTAAGAATTGCCGCAAGCATGGCATGTCCCGCCAGGTAAGATAACAAGAAGGATCCCGCCCACAGGTCCCGTGTCCGGCGGCTCTGGGCCACAAAACCCTGCACCGGGCCAATGGTAAAATGCAAGTCTTTCATACCCGCACCTCCAAGTAGGATGTATTCTCCATCAAGAAGTGTTGAAATTCCTGGAGGATTTGTGGCGAGGGTTGAAGGAACCGATGCCTTAGTGGATTGCCGTCCCCCAGTTGTTCTCCCGGGGGGAGCAGGGGTGCTGAAAGGAAGGCAAAAAAGGGGTAGCATTTTGGGCCGATCCTGATGACCCTTACCCAGACCGGGGAAGCGCTCCTACTATGGTCCACCCCTTGAAGCACGATGGCGGGCGTCTTCCAACCACCGCCCCTGATCGGGTATTGGAGGGAACCATACCGGAACGCCAACGGCAACCCGAATCTAACCCTTTCCGGTGCTGTGGCCATCTTCCAGGGCTGGACTTCTGGATGCGCGCTAGCTACCTTCCTGTCGGCAAAACATAAGTGCCTCTTGACGACCACGTAATCTGGGTGTTTTCGCTTGCGGAAATCCTGCATTAACCGGCCACCCCTGTCCAGGGCATGAACCCAGGCAGGGAAAAATTCATTACCTTTTGGACCTCCCGAATTACCTTCATTAATCAGGAGAAACCTGCTGTCCCGGTCGACAACCGTATGTGTCGCTGCTGGACTTGCGGGGAACCAGTTCCTGATCCTTTTTATCCCGGTTTCAAGTGCCGCTGCCCACTCCTCCGGCGTACCGGCGCCATGAGCCGGCGCCAGTTCCCCCATCTCCGGCCACGGCTCACCCTGCACCGTCCTCCACTCCTTCAGGGCGATTGAACCAAATCCGCGCCTGGCTCTAAAACCAATGCCCCCAAAGTGCCCCAGGAACCAGAAGGCGGCCAGAACTGCCTTCCTGTCAAACTCCCTTCTAGGCGCTTCCTTGAACACCATCTGAACCTTGAAATCCTGACCTGCTTTTATATAAGCCCGCTGCCGGTAATTGCCCCTCTCCCGGTTACCCGTCTCCAGTGGGAAACCGAAGTATGTCACTCCATTACGCTTATGTCTTCCCCGGCCCTCACCAAAGGCCTCATCGTACTTGTTCTTAGACCATAAGTCACCGTGAGCGCTTTCTAGCCTGTCAACTTTTAACAAAAACGCGGATTGTCCCTCACCCTTTTTGTGGCCCCCAAAGATCAGTCCTTCCCTTTGCGCGTAGTTTCCGTCGATAGCCCGGTACCAAAAACGCAGCGCGCCTTTAATGGAAGCGGCACGCAACTCCGCCGCGTTCTGGTCTGCACCGGCAACAAACAGTGGTGTAACTATTTCAAAAGTAAGCTCTAATCTATTCATTTGTCTCTCCTTTCTTGCTATGGTACATATTCCCTTGGTAATTTTTGTTCGACATAATTACCTAATTTCCTGCCTGATCAGTATTAACTTGATGCGTTTAAACACGTAGGCAAAAATTAACACACTAAAATACCCCAGTGTAAGGAAGTTTGAGTTCCCTTGTCACTGGGGTATCGGATGAAACTGTGTCCTGTACTGCCGGGGTCGGTAATATAATATCAGTCCCCTTGTCAGCGGGGCAACGGGTGCAACAGGAGAGGCAACTGGCGGCTGAGTACGAGCGGCTGGAGTTTCAGTCCCCTTGTCAGCGGGGCAGTGGGTGCAACAACAAGGGTGGCCGGGCCTACATCGCCCGCTTCTTGGAGTAGTTTCAGTCCCCTTGTCAGCGGGGCAGTGGGTGCAACAACTCTTTCAGATCTTCCACATATCGGAAATTCCATAGCTGTTTCAGTCCCCTTGTCAGCGGGGCAGTGGGTGCAACAACCGACCGCAAGACGCATCCGTTATATGTTGATATCCGTAGCTTTTTGGGGGTTGAGGCATGGGCCTTAGAGGCCTATTTTTTCGCAGATCGATTTTCTGCAAAAACGGGCCCAGCATCTTCGAAATTTCCATCTCCTTCCTTATAACCTCTCGTGAAATTCCCACAACATATTATTTCACCGTTTCTGATGAAATACCTGCCGAAACACGGGGGAATTTTACTGATGTGCGGCTTTCCCTAAGGATAGCTAAGCCTTTAACCTTTTTCGGCAAGAAGTCTCCCATCCTCCTAGGTGGGAGATGAATTGCCGACGCCAAGTATTGGCGGCATAGGCACATTATGCTATAATATAATCAGCCGTATATAGCGAAAGGCTGATGCTTATGAACAAACTGGATACCAACAACCATTCAGTATTCTTGCTCACCTACCATTTGCTCATCTGTGTCAAGTATCGCCGCAAGGCTATTGATGACCAGATTGCCGCTCGTATTCAGGAAATCGGGGAGTACGTCGGCAACAACTACCACATCACTTTTCTGGAATACAACCATGATCGGGATCACATCCACATTCTATTCAAAGCCCATCCCAACACTGAAATCTCCAAGTACATCAACGCTTTCAAAAGCGCCTCATCCAGACTGATCAAGAAAGAATTTCCGCATGTCCGTAAGATGCTATGGAAAGAGACGTTCTGGTCCCCGAGCTATTGCTTGCTGACCACTGGCGGAGCGCCCCTGGAAACATTGCAGAAGTATATCGAATCTCAAGGGAAGGAGTGAGAACCGTTGCAAATTGTCTATCGGTTTGAGATCCGCCCTACCCAGGAACAGGAACAGAAAATGTTCCGCACCCTGAGACTTTGCCGGCATCTCTATAACCGGTCCCTTGAGGAGCGGAGGGCCACCTACAAGGCCACCGGCAAGAGTGTCACCTACTCCATACAACAGAATTCCCTTCCCGCTTTCAAGAAAGAGAACCCGGAATACCGGACGGTGCACTCCCAAGTATTGCAAGACGTGCTCAGGAGGGTTGACCGCGCCTACCAGAATTTCTTCGAGGGTAGAGCGGGCTACCCTCGCTTCAGGAACAGGGATAATTACCGGTCCTTCACCTACCCCCAGGTGGATGTCGTGAGAGAGACATTTCAAAGAGACGGCTGCATCTACCTCTCAAAGATCGGCTTCGTCAAAGTAATAGCCCACCGTCTGTTCGAGCCTGAACGGGTATTCCAGATCAACATTATCCGCAAGCACAACAAGTGGTACGCCAATCTCACGGTAGAACTCCCCGATCCGGGACAAACTCCCGGCGATCTTGAAAGGGGCATCGGAGTCGATATGGGCCTGCTCCATTTCTATGCCCTGTCTGATGGAACTACCGTCGATACTCCCAGATACTTAAGCAAGTCTGAGCAGAAACTTGCCAAGCTCCAGCGCAGACTCTCTCGCAAGAAAAAGGGGTCCAAAAACCGTAGAAAAGCGAAAATAAAGGTGGCTCAATGCCATGAGAAGATAGCGAATCAACGCAAGGACTTCCTGCACAAAAAGAGTTACAACCTGGTTACCAGCAACAATGTCATCGTGATGGAGGATCTCCAGATCAGGAACATGGCGCAAAACCGCCACCTGGCGAAATCCATCCATGACGCCAGTTGGTCAGCCTTTCAGAAGTACGTCGAGTACAAGTGCCGGAAGTATGGCAAGCAATTTGTCAAGGTCGATCCAAAGGACACATCACAGACATGTACATGTGGGCATCCGGTAGCCAAGGACCTGTCGGTCAGGATGCACAAGTGCCCCCGATGCGGCCTTGAAGAAGATCGGGACGTGGTATCCGCCAAGCTGATCCTGGAGCGCGGCCTGAAGAAACTCACTGCCGCCTAAAACAAAATATCGCTTCAGGTAGGGTTGGTTCACCCCGAACCTAACGCCTGTGGAGATTGTGTAAGACCCCGGAAATCCGAGGCGACGGTCGAGGAAGCAGGAAGCCAACGCGATGATGCTCCGCTTACGAAGCCTTCGCTTCTGAGCGGTGCGGAAGCGGGGGTAGTTCACCGGATAAGATCGGCAAATAGTGCAGAAAGGAGCAGGTGGGACGCCTGCTCCTTTTTGATAGCTTTTTGTGAATAATTACCTCCCGGCCAGAGCTTCTTCCAACGGGGTGTATGCCAAACCCAAAGAGGCGGCTACTGCCTGGTAGGTCAATTTGCCTCCCAGCACGTTGACTCCCTTGGCCAGGGCGGCGTTTTCCTTGATCGCCTTGAGCCAGCCCTTCCCGGCCAACTCCATGGCGTACGGCAATGTAGCGTTGGTGAGGGCCAGCGTTGAAGTCCGCGGTACGGCCCCGGGCATGTTGGCTACGGCGTAGTGGACCACACCGTGTTTCACGTAGATCGGGTCGGCATGAGTAGTAACCCGGTCGATGGTCTCAACACAACCGCCCTGGTCAATGGCCACGTCCACAATCACCGCGCCCGGTTTCATTCCGCGCACCATCTCTTCGGTAACCAGGCGAGGAGCCTTGGCGCCGTGAACCAGTACCGCCCCAATCACCAGATCGGCTTCCGCTACCGATTCCTGTATGCTGTAACTGTTTGAGGCCAGCGTATGCAGGCGACCAGCGAAGATGTCATCCAGGTACCTGAGCCGCGGCAGGCTTTTATCGATTACAGTCACTGTGGCGCCCATCCCCACCGCCATCTTGGCCGCATTGGTGCCGACGATGCCACCGCCAATAATGGTCACCCGGGCTGGGGGAACTCCCGGCACCCCGCCCAGCAGGACCCCTCTCCCACCCTTTGGTTTCTCCAGGAACTGGGCGCCGATCTGGACCGCCATCCTCCCGGCGATCTCGCTCATGGGTGTCAGAAGGGGAAGGGAACCGTCGGGCGACTCAATGGTTTCATAGGCAACACCCACTACTTCCTTTTCCAGCAGCACCCTGGTCAGTTCCGGCTCGGGAGCCAGGTGCAGGTAGGTAAACAGGATCTGCCCCGGTTTAAACAGGTTGTACTCGGGCGGCAGGGGCTCCTTTACCTTCATGATCATGTCGGCCCGCGCAAACACTTCCTCCGGGCCTTCGACCAGGATTGCTCCCGCGGCGCGATAAGCCTCGTCGTCAAAACCGCTTCCCGCCCCGGCGCCCGCCTGCACCACTACCTGGTACCCGGCCTGGCGTAAGACCCCGGCACCCCCCGGGGTTAAAGCTACCCGGTTCTCCTGGCTCTTGATCTCCTTCGGTACACCCACCAGCATGAGAGCCCATCTCCTTCTTTATGTTAAGTTAGACTGCTACGTCCTTTTTAAGTTCCTTGGCCCGTATATTCTGTACAAAGTCCCTGGTTTCAGCCACGATTACACCACTCAAGAGGAGGAGACCGATGAGGTTCGGGACAGCCATCAGGCCGTTCAGCACATCCGCCAGGTTCCACACGAAGGGAAGCTGGGCAACGGTACCGATAAACACCGCGATCACCCACAGCCACCGATAGGGCAGCAATACCTTGGTGCCCAACAAGTACTCGGCGCACTTCTCCCCGTAGTATGCCCACCCCAGGATGGTGGAATAGGCAAAGAGGATAACACCTACTGCCACGATATACTTCCCTACCCCGGGTAGACCGGTATTAAAGGCCAAAGTAGTCAGCGGCGCCCCGGTCAGCGCCTTCCCGGTGGCCGGATCCAGGTAACTCCAGGCGCCGGTCATGGCCAGCACCAGGCCGGTGATGGAGCAGACAATGATGGTGTCCAGGAAGGTACCTGTCATGGATACCAGCGCCTGCCTGCCGGGGTGGTCGGTCTTGGCCGCCGCGGCGGCGATGGGCGCGCTGCCTAAGCCCGCCTCGTTGGAGAATACTCCCCGGGCCACGCCGTAGCGAAGGGCCATCATCACCGTGGAACCGGCGAAACCACCCACCGCCGCCTGGCCGGTGAAAGCCGACTTGATTATTAAAGCGATGGCCCCCGGCAGTTGGCCGATGTTCATCAGGATAATAATCAGGCCCCCGAGAATATAGAATACCGCCATGATAGGTACCAGAAAACCGGTGACCCGGCCGATGCTCTTGATGCCGCCCAGGATGACCAGGGCAGTAAATACGGCCAATACGATACCGCTGACCATAGTGGGTACGCCAAAGGTACTCTTAATGGCGTCGGCCACCGAGTTGGACTGCACCATGTTACCGATACCGAAGCCCGCCAGTGCTCCGAAAATGGCAAACAGCACACCCAGCCACTTCATGCCCAGGCCCCGCTCCAGGAAGTACATGGGACCACCGGCCATTTCGCCCCGGTCATCCACGATCCGGTACTTCACCGCCAGAATGGCTTCGGAATACTTGGTAGCCAGTCCTACCAGGGCGGTAATCCACATCCAGAAAACAGCGCCCGGCCCCCCCAGGGCAACGGCGGTTGCCACGCCGGCGATATTACCGGTGCCGATAGTCGCCGCCAGGGCGGTCATCAGCGCCTGGAAGTGGCTGACATCCCCCTGGGATTTTTGGTCTTGATTTTTCGAGAAGGCCAGGGCCAAGGCGTACGGCAGGGCTTTAAAGGAATAAAATCCCAAGCGAAGAGTCAGGAAAAGTCCAGTACCAACCAGCAGCACCAGCATGGGAGGACCCCATACTATGCTTCCCGCCTTGTCGAGAAAATTCATAACTGCTTCCACGAATTCGCCCTCCTTAATCGAGGTTAGTTTTACCGCTTCCGACGTTCGGCCTCCTTTCCGGCAGCTTCTCGTCCAATGGACTACACTCGTTACTATTCCGCCAAGGGCAGCGGTTCGTATTTCATATTTTCCCGCTAAGTAAGGTTATTCCTTCTAAACTTTTTGACTTCTTATTTCACTTTCTCGTGAAACACGACGGTAATTACAAATTTTTGTCCTGAAAGGGGCAATAATTTAGAGATTTGGAAGGAAATGGGGACAGGCTTGCCGAATTATATTTGGAGCAACTACCGAATGGGCGCATTTTTTGTAGAAGTATTTTAAATAGGCGACCATTTGCATTAAACTGGTGATATGATTAAGTTGTTTACAGGAGGACAGACATGCCGGACTCTCAAGGTCTCCTGAACTTCATCGACCAGGACACCCTGGACAGGTTCATCCAGAGTTTTTCCGCCGCCACGGGCATCGCGGTAGACATCAACGACATCCATGGCTACCCCATTGCCGCTTTCCGCAATTACGATACCTTTTGCCGTACAATTCGTTCTTCCCCGCATGGCCTGGAACGTTGCTTCCGGTCCAACGCCCAGGTGGGGTACGAGGCGGCCAGGGCCAATGCTCCGGTTATCCGCCGCTGTCATGCCGGCCTGACGCTCATCGGCGCACCTATTCTTATTGATGAGCGCTATATGGGCTCAATCGTGTGCGGGCAATTTCATTCCCAGCACCCCGAAGAAAAAGATATTCACGAGATGATTGCCGCCGTCGGGGATATCGTTGATTTCCCCGGTGACCTCGCCTCCGCCTTCAGGTCTGTAGAGGTAATTTCCCCGGAAAAGTGCCACGCCGCCTGCGACCTGATCCAGTTGATCGCCGGTTACATTGCCGGGATCATCCAAAAGGCGGCTATCCAGGACGAACTTAACCGGGAAAAACTGAAAGCGGTAGAAGATGCCAAAGCCCGGATTGAGTTGGAAAATGCTCTCCGCGTAGCGGAGTTGAGGGGCCTTCAATCGCAAATCCGGCCCCACTTCCTGTTTAACACCTTTAATATAATCACCAGGCTGATCACGCTAGGGGATACTTCCAAAGCCCTGGACGTCACCTATGCCCTCTCCGGCCTGCTCCGCTACCACCTGGATCAACCAGCTGAGCTGATCCCCCTGCGGAAGGAAATGGTCCACGTAAACAACTATCTGCTGGTCCAGTGCACCCGTTTTGGCCGGCGCCTTTCGGTGCACCTGGACATACATGATGAAGTGTTGGAAGCCCCAATTCCGCCTTTGACCGTCCAGCCGCTGGTAGAAAATGCGTGCTTTCATGGTATCGAGCCGAAGGAAGGCCCGGGAAACCTGTACATCAAGGGCAGAATCACTGGTAGCAAATCAGTAATAGAAATATCCGATGACGGGGTGGGAATCCCCGGCGAGATAATCAAAGCCTTTGCCGCTTTGAAGCAAAACCCGGAAGAGCAAGGTGTAAACCGGGCAATCGGACGGGTTGGGCTGTGGAACGTTCACCGGCGCCTGCAGCTGCATTTCGGCCCTGAGTTTGGCCTGGAGCTAGCCGCCCTCCCCCGGGGTTCCAAGGTGACCGTCACTCTCCCGGCCCCTGACGCTTTCCACCGCACGCGGTAGAATCTCTAAGCAAGTCATCGAGGGGTTCGGGGTTTCCGGACGGACTATTATTCACCGCGGGCGGCTGAGGGAAAGAGAGGTTTGGACAGGTTTTTAAGGGAGGGACAAATCGTGTATCGCCTAATGATCGCAGAGGATGAAGAACTGGAACGGCAGGTACTGCGCCAAGTGATCCGCCAGGGGGCCCCCGATTTTCAAATAGTGGCGGAGGCCTGTACCGGTAAGGAAGCGGTAACCCTGGCTACCTCCTTGCGCCCGGACTTGATCCTTCTCGACATCAAAATGCCGGGAATGGACGGCCTTACCGCCGCTGACTCCATCCGGCGCCAGGTACCTGATGTGGAGATAATTGTCCTGACCGCCTACAATGACTATGATTATGTGCACCATGCCCTGAGGGTAAAGGCCGCTGACTACCTGTTAAAACCCGCGCGGCCGGAGGAGTTGTTGGCCGCCATCGAAAGTGCCCGCCTCTCGCTGGATCACCGCCGGCGGAACCAGATAGAGCAGCGCGGGCCGGTACCCGAACACCGGCTAATTCGCCATGCCAAAGTCTTTATTGATACCCATCACCGGGAATCTTTGACATTGCGCCAGGTGGCGCGGGCGGTTCACCTCAGCCCTTCTTACCTGAGCCGTCTCTTTAAACAGGTAACAGGGCAAAGTCTTACATCTTACCTCACCGAGGTCCGCCTGCGGACCGCCCAGGAACTGCTGGCCGCTACCGAAGCCACCGTGGAGGAAGTGGCCAAAGCCTCCGGTTTTAGTACCCCAAATTACTTTTGCACAGTCTTCAGGCGCCGGTACGGCATCACCCCTTCCGCTTTCCGCCACTCCCAGCAGTCTATTCCACCCGCAACCTCCCGGTAACGCCCATAAAAAACAGGCCGCACAGCCTGTTTTCATTCTTTAGACCTCAGCTGTCAATTCCCCCGCCATGCCCAGCAGCCTGTCCGCCAGGGCTTCCAGGGCCTCCAGTTCCGGGGTCATCTCTCCCAGTACGCCGGCCTGGTGATTGGCTACCTGCACAACCTCCGACACCGCGAGGACGATCTGCTCCACCCCCGCCCTGGTCCTGGCGATAATGTCCTGGATATCCTTGGACGACTTGGCAGTTGAACCTGCTAATTTACGTACCTCTTCCGCCACCACCGTAAACCCGCGCCCGTGTACTCCCACCCGTGCCGCCTCGATGGCCGCGTTCAATCCGATGAGGTTGGTCTGATCCGCGATCTTTTGTATAACCGAAACGATGCTGTCAGTTTCTTTTACCCGGACACTGGTTTCGTCGGACAGGGCGGAGAGTTCCTCACCGGTCGCCGCCAATTCCTGTGCTTCCGCGGCGATCTGCTGGACCGTGCCGGTAAGGGTTTTAATCGCGCTGAATAACCTGTCGGCAATCTCTTGCAGCCGGTTTTTCCGTTCCGTCGACTGAGAAATACCAATGGCTCCGATTACTTCCTGGTTCGCATCAAGGATGGGAAGCCCGACAGCAACATACGGAATACCGTAAACCTCTTTCCCTACCTCCACCACTACCCTATCCTTTTTCCGCATGGCTTGAGCCGCTGCTGTAGCGGGAGGTACAGGCTCACCTTCCCTGATCCGCAGGTCCAGGGTCTTGGCCGGTATATAGCGCAGGACTTTCTCCCGGTCGGTGATAAAAACCCCCACGTCCTCGACAGTAAAAGCGTTAATCAGGTGAGCCACCGCCAGCAGGTGGTCAAGCATGGTTACATTTTGCTCCGCACCGGGCAAATCAGGTCCCTCCCACGTCAAAAGTTATTAGCAAGTCCCTCGAAATTATCCATAAGTCGCATTAACTTCCCTCTTCATCCATTTTTCCACAGCCCGGGATTTTTTTCAACCCCCTACGCGGAATTTTGACACGATACTCATAAATAACCCTAATAGCCCCCGGGGACTTTGTGAGATAGGTCTCTGAGGGTTTTTCAACCTTGGTCGCCCGGTAAACCGGTTGAATGTGCAACTAGGCTGTTTTGCGGTTGTAGCAGGATTACCTTATGATATAATGTAGGCAGCAAACAGAATCGTCAAGGGGGTAGGAATATGTACGAGAGCTGGCGCAATTACTGCGAAAAACTGAGGCTGGATCCGGGCCTTTTGCTTGCCGAAGAGGATAACAGCGTATTTAACAACGTGGCGGAATCCATCACCGACTTTATCAATCAAAACGGCATCAGCGGAGAAGCGGTCTTTGTATGGGAACGGTTTGAGGATAATGAGTTTAGGGGCAAGAACCGGCTGGGGATTTTGATGCATACGCCGGTGGGGCCGTTGATCCGCATCATCCCACGACCCCTGGATGAACGGACGGAAGACGGCGCCGATTTTACTACCGAACTTACCCGGGTGCGGGACGAACAGCAGAAAATGTCTTTCTCCCGCTGCCTGCCGGTAGGCAAAGTGCTGGCCAAGGTAGGGCACAACACAGTGGTAGAGGAGAGTGTTGAGGGTGAAGCCCTTAACGCAGCCAGCCTGGCACACCTCCACGGGGCCAGCGTAGCCCTGGCCACACCGGAATGCCTTGTGTTGAAGCTGGCAGGCGGTGGTGAGGTGACCGTCGTCCCCGAGAACTGTAGCCTCGCTTATGCAAAAAAACAGTAGTGACTTAAATGCCGGGAAACCCCGGCATTCATGAAAATGTAAGCAGGTATTGGCTTTTCTTAGACGAATCACCTATGATAACGGCTGCGTAAGCTATCAGAAAGCGGATGCTCAAAGGAGGGGGATGTCTTTGTTAACTAAGAGAGTAGAGCTGCAGGGGCACCTGCTGGATGCCCGGGTGCTCCCCGGGGTAATCAGCGAGGTGGAAAGCCGCGGGGGTGACATAATTGTAGAAGAATCCACCATCGGGCGGACCAAAGACGACGCCAGCCGGGTGATCATGGAGGTCACCGCACCCACGCCGGAAGCGATGACTGAAATTCTGCAGGTGATCGGGTCCTTTGGCGGCCGGGTGATCCACGAGGAGGAAGTGGACCTGCAGCCCGCGCCCAAAAACGGCGTATTCCCCGAAGGATTCTACTCCACCACCAACCTGCCTACCCAGGTCTTTTTTGCCGGTGAGTACCTGCCGGTGGAGGATGTGGAAATGGATTGCGCGGTGGTGATCGATACCAGGGACAAAGCCCGGGCCAGGTGCGTCCCCATTCACCGCATCCAGGAGGGTGAGCGGGTGGTGGTAGGGCACCGGGGAGTGAGGGTGCTGTCACTGGCCCACGAGAAGGAGAAAGAGGTCTTCAGCTTCATGGGCAGCGAGGTATCCAGCGAGCGGCCCAAAACCCTGGTGGTCAAAGACATCGCCCTAAAGATGCAAGAAATCCGGGGCCGCGGCGGAAAAATCCTGCTGGTTCTTGGCCCGGCGGTGATTCATACCGGTGCCGGCCGGCACCTGGAAAGGTTGATCGCCGCGGGTTACGTCCAGTGTGTTTTCGCCGGGAACGCCGTAGCCACCCACGACATCGAGCATGCCTTGTACGGCACGTCCCTCGGGATCTACCTGGACACCGGCGCCTCCGCTCGCGGCGGTCATGCCCACCACCTGAGGGCGATTAACCGCATCCGGCTGGCCGGCGGGATCCGTGACGCGGTAGAGCAGGGTATCCTCACCAGGGGAGTAATGCATGCCCTTGTCACCCACGGGGTTGATTTCGTCCTGGCGGGCTCTATCCGGGATGACGGGCCGTTGCCCGAAGTGATTTCCGATACGGTGAAGGCCCAGGACGCCATGCGCACTCAGATCCGGGGAGTGGAAATGGCCCTGATGCTGGCGAGCATGCTTCACGCCATTGCCACCGGCAACATCCTTCCCGCTACTGTCCGGACAGTCTGCGTTGACATCAACCCTGCCGTGGTCACCAAACTTGTGGACAGGGGCAGTCATCAGACCATGGGGATCGTCAGCGACGTGGAGTGGTTCCTGGGAGAATTGTGCGACAACCTGCTGGCTTGAAAAGGGGTCCGGTTATGGCTGAAGGAAAGAAAAAAATCAAGATCCTGGGTGTACCCATGGACCTGGGGGCAGACAGGCGCGGTGTGGACATGGGCCCCAGCGCCATCCGCTACGCCGGGTTGAAGCCCGGCCTCCAAGGCCTGGGGAACGTTGCGGAGGATGCGGGCAATGTGACCGTCCCGGTTGCGGAAAGCCTGGTCCCCGGCGACCCGCGCCTAAAATTCCTGGTAGAAATAGCCGCCGCGGTTAACACCCTGGCGAGGCAGGTAGCTGTGGCCTTTGCCTCGGGACACTTCCACCTGCTGTTGGGAGGTGATCACAGTATCACCATCGGCGGGGTCGCCGGCGTAGCCCGTCAAGTATCCGGGGCGTTAGGCCTCCTGTGGCTGGACGGGCACGGGGACTGTAACACCCCCGAAACCACCCTCACCGGGAACATCCACGGCATGTCCCTGGCAGTGTGCCTGGGCTATGGCTCGCCTGATCTGGTGGGGTGCAGCTTCCCCGGACCCAAGGTCCTGGCCCGCCACACCTCCCTGGTGGGGGTGCGGAACCTGGACCCCCGGGAGCAGGAGTTTATCCAGAAATCCGGGATTACCGTATTCACCATGAAAGATATTGATCAAATGGGAATGCAGGAGGTAATGCGCCGCGCCCTGCGGGTTGTCTCCGAGGGGACCGCGGGGTTTTACACCAGCCTGGACATGGATGTATTGGACCCCCGGGAAGCTCCCGGGGTAGGAACCCCGGTACCGGGGGGCATCACTTACCGGGAAGCCCACCTGGCCATGGAGATGGTTGCCGAATCCGGCAGCATGCTGGCGATGGACGTTACCGAGGTCAACCCCATTCTTGATCACAGCAACAAGACAGCCCAACTGGCGGTGGAACTGGTCCTCTCCGCCCTGGGGAAAACTATTCTCTGAGAATAAGGCCTTTGCCAATGCGCATAAAATTCCTTCCCGGGGAAAGCCTATTTACGGAAACCAACCCGAAGGAGGATGTGTTTTATGCCCAACGATTCCCGGATCATGTGCAGCGTGAACAACTGCCATTACTGGAAACAAGGCAACATCTGCGATGCGTCGAAGATCATGATCACCTCCGACGCTTTTGGCGACCGGCAGCCGGATAGTTTCGACGCCATGCAGGCTTCCACCGCTGAACCCACACCCGCACAGACCTGTATGGAAACCTGCTGCAAAACCTTTGTAACCAAAGGTTCCCGCCAGACAACAGCTGATGGCATCATGAGACTTTAACCTTCGAAAGGAGCTCTTCTATGCAGAAAGGTAAGCGAAAGGACACCGCCACCGGGGAAACGACCAACCGGCAGCAAATGTTCGGTGGGACGGAACACTTCCGCATACCCCATGAAGCCATCGGACTGCAGCACTTCGACGACGACGGCAACTCCCGTTGCAGGGTGGGCCGGGACCGGGAACCGGAACGTAAGTAAATGGGTTCAATAGGATACTGGAAGGCGGTTGAAACCGCCTTCGTTGATTCAAAGGCTCAGTCTTACATTGGATAGCCATGGCCGCGTATGATTGACAGCGTAATTTTTAAATAGTATACTTGAATTATACCCGTCAAGGGTAAATTTGCGTCCTTCGAAAGAAGGGGTATAATTGAAAAAAGTAGGTATTCTAAGATGCCAAAAGCTTGAGTCTATTTGCCCCATGTTTGATTGCCTGCAGGCCTACCATAACGGCAGCGGCACTTTCGGCGCCTTTCGCTCGGAAAATGGCGGCGAGCCCTTGCAGTTGGCTGGGGTAGCCACCTGCGGTGGTTGTGCCGGTAACCGGAGGGGTGAAAAAGCCAAGAAGATGGTGGATAACATGTTGGCCCACGGGATTGAGGTGATTTTCTTGTCTTCGTGCATTATCCGGGAAGAATTCTTCCCCACCGAACTGGAGGGACAATCCCTGGAGCAAGTGGAGAAAAACATCCGGACATGCCTGTTTCACCCGTCGGACCCCTATGCAGACCATCAGGCCCACGAAGTGGCCTGTGCTTTTTGCGCCGGCCACCTGGAGGCGGCCTGCCCCAACAAACTGCCCGAGATTATCAAGGATTACCTCAAGGGTAAAGCAACCTTGGTTAACGGCACCCACCTTGAACACATGGATACCCACAACCTGAATCCTATCGCTCTTTATGCCAAGAGTTAGGTGCCTCAGAAGTCGTGTAAAACACACTGGTATTTCACATGAGAAGGGAGACTGGGGATATGCGAATTGCCATCGCCGAACTGAACGGAGAGGTCAACCAGCACTTTGGGCAGACCCGCCGCTTTGCCTTGCTGGACACAAAAGATAACCGGCCGGGGCCAGTACAATACCTGGACGCCTCGGGTTTGCAACACAGGCACGAGGGCTTGGCTAATCTGTTAAAAAGCGCCGGGGTGGAAACGGTGATCACCGGCGGTATCGGGCCTGGCGCCATCAGTGCCCTGGAGGCCATGGGGTTTGAAGTAATAACAGGCGCCGCAGGTAAAATCGAGGACGTCGCCCTGCTGTATGCCCAGGGCAAATTGGTGTCTACAGGAGCGGTGTGCGGGCACCACCACGACGATCACCAGCACCACCATCACCATCATTGATTACAGCTTCAGAAACTCTACCTGTCTGCGGAATGAGTACAACCGGCTTTTGCACGTGAAATTGGGCTTACCTGAATTTGCCGTGTGTGCTCTTCCTTTTCCCGGCGTACACTAAGTGCGCTATGAAACCACGGCAAACCAGTAATACAGGACTGTCTACATTCAAAATCGCCGCCACCTACATCGGGACCATCGTCGGGGCGGGGTTCGCCTCCGGGCAGGAAGTGCTGCAGTTTTTCGGCTATTTCGGAGTATGGGGAATAGCCGGTTTAACCGTGGCAACAGCGCTTTTTATCCTTTTCGGGCACTTCATCCTGGAACTAGGCAGGCGCCTGCAAGCCAAACTCTGGTCGGCGTGTTGTTCCCTCTGGTGGGTTACGCCGGGCTTCTACTACTGGGTTCTCTTGCCTACGGAATGGGCAAGGAACACTTTTCAAACATCTCCCGCAGACTAGAGGTGTTTAACCCGGCTTATCAAAAGAGGTTTGAAGAAAGCCATGGGCAGGACAGGCATTCAAGGGATAGTTCCACCGGTGATAAATTTGTTGAAGAAAAAGGAGGCCGGCAGCCATAAGGCTAGCCGGCCATAATGTTATAATTACCTCCCTTGCTGGTTTTGTAAAAGGATTAGATTGTTGAACAGGCTTTCCTCAATCCCCTTCCCCCCCCCCAATTGCCTATTATACTCAACATAATATTCGTGGTCAGTTTGTTTTGCGTAATTATATTCAACAAAAGGAACTTTTTATTGTCCGGTACTAGTCTGTACACGGCGACGTACCAGCAAACCATACTTCTCGTTTAACTTGATAAACCAAGCCGCGGCTTGTTGTTGGATCAGAAAAGCCAGCGATACCATTAACGCGGCGTTGGGACCAAAAGCGGTAGCAGCAAGACCTATGGAAATGGAAAGGTTGCGCAAAACAGTTGCAAAGACGAGGGTTAAGGCATTCGTCTCATCGAAAAGTGAACGGCCGACAAGTATCGCCATTCCGTAATTAAAGCCGTAAAAAATCAGCTGTACCAGCAAGGCAACCATGAAAATGTCCAGCCGGGATGCAATCCGCGGGGCATTCATGCTAATACTGGTAAAGACTATAAACACCATGCCCCAGGCACTGGCAGCGGGTAGGTAGGGCTTAATTTTTTCTGAAATTCTTCGGGAGAATACCTTTTCATTAACCAGGAATATGTCAGGACACCCATCATGAGAGGCAGTAAAATGACCAGCGCGATAGTTTTTAAGGTCAGCCAGACATCGACAGGAACATACTTGCCCACCATTACAAGGAGATACCACGGCGCCAGGAAAGAGCCCAGAAGCAGCCCTGTAGTTGTCAGTTTGATTGCCCCTGGCACATTCCCTTTAGCCAGCATGGCAAAAGCAATAGTCATGTTGCTGGTAGGTAGTAGAGACGTAATGGCCAGGCCAGCGAACAACTGCGGGTCTCTGAGTAAGAACCCCACACCAAGGAGGTAAGCTACAACTGGAACTACTAGGAAGTTTAGAATTATCATGGTGAACAAAAGCTTACCCTGTGACAAGTTGAATACCTCACGAAGCTTAAACCCGATCATAGTGGGGTAAATCATGAGCACCGTTACCGGAAGAATTAACTTTTTCAGGTTTGAAGTATCCACCAGCAAACCGGTGACAAACCCCACCACCAATACGACCGGGATCACCACGGCAATATTCTTTGAAGGCCATAAAAACAGTTTTTTCAATCTAATTACCCTCTTTCTGTCTCTGATTGGCCATTATGCATCTACGATAATCCACTACGTCCTGTTTTATTATTTGCATCCTGACCTCAGTTTTGTCCTGCTTATGGGGTAACAGTCATCGTCCCTTTGGGACCTGACACCACCTCCCCAACAATGGCGGCCTCTATGCACCCCGCGTCCAGCAAGGCAGCCTGCAAGCGCTCCGCTCGTTCAGACGGCACAGCCATCAACAGTCCTCCCGAAGTCTGGGCGTCGCAAAGGACCATCCGGGCCTCGGGCGGCAGTTGTTGACCCCATTCAACCTTATCGCGTAAGAACCGGTAGTTGTTATGGGTACCGTTGGGAACCGCCCCCGCCTGGGCGAGTTCCCATGTCTCCGCTATCACCGGAACCTTTTTGAGACTAACCCGGGCGGAAATTCCGCTGGCCATCATCATTTCATGCAGGTGCCCCATCAGGCCGTACCCGCTGACATCGGTACAGGCACTAACCCCCACCGCCACCATGGCTTCCGCGGCTCCTTTGTTGAGTTGGACCATGATCCTTGAAACCTTGTCTTCCAGTTCCTCTCCGGCCAGCCCCCGGTCGATGGCGGTGGTAATAATCCCCGTTCCTAACGGCTTGGTCAGGATTAATACATCCCCCTCTATGGCGCCGCCCTTGGTCACTACCCGGTCCGGGTGGACGACGCCGGTCACCGCCATCCCGTATTTGGGGGCGCTATCTTCCACCGAGTGCCCGCCGGCCACTACCACCCCGGCCTCGGCGGCCTTGTCACAGCCACCTTTCATGATCTGCCCCAGGTAACTGAGGGAGAGGGTTTTGACGGGAAAGCAGGTCAGGTTCAGCGCCAGGACCGGCCTGGCCCCCACGGCGTAGATATCGCTGATGGCGTTGGCGGCGGCGACGGCGCCGAAGGCGTACGGGTCGTTAACCACGGGGGTAATGAAATCCACGGTCTGGACCACCGCCAGTTCCGGCAACAGCCGGTAGACCGCGGCATCATCCCTGGTCCCCCCCAGGAGGTTTTCGTTTTGTGCGCAGGGAAGGAAACTCAACACCTCTAACAGGTCCGCCGGACCGATTTTGCAGGCTCAACCGGAACCGGGTGAGTAACTGGTTAACCTGATTTTGGGAAGTTGATGCATGCCTGCCACCTCCGAAGGTTTTCACAGACTGGCCTGTAGTAATGGCTATCTCTTTCATTATATCCTTAATACGCAGTAAAAACAGTGGACTAGAGGTTGAAGGCATACTTGCTTATACTTTTCTTATTTGCTTGATAGTATTTAGTTAAAATGAAAATGTAAATAATAGTCGCCAATACTATACTTACATAGTTGGCTCTTCTCCAAAACATTACAGTAAACCTTGGTAGGAAAATAGAAAGATGACGGCTAAGAATCCTAGGTAATTGCGAGCCTCATCGCATTACCAAACCCTTCGAAAGGATGATTCTTATGCCGTCATCAATAGCCACCTCCATTTTAAACCTTCCCAGGGCGAAATTCAAGGACATGGAATATGTAAACGATACCCAGAGAACTCAGTTCGTCCGGATCAATGTGGACTCGGATAAGCGGTACAAACCACGGTGCTCAAATTGCGGCAGCCCTGCTCCTATCAACCGTAACGGCTTCCGTGAAGCCCGGGACAGTGGAGCCTTTGGCCATATAGTATATCTACGTTTCGAACAGCGAGAGGTTAATTGCCCAAACTGTGGTATCCTTTAACCTGGACTGGAAGACGGTCAAACGGATCGACAAAGAGTATTTACTACGGACATTTGAAGAAATCAGCTTAGACGGCCTTACCCTCATTGGCCTTGACGAAGTAGCCAGGGCCAAGGGACACGACTACCTGATTAACGGAAATGCCTCAAAGCAAGAGGCTGAGAAAAGCTGGCAAGTTGCCTGGGTATTCATGAGCGGAATTTTATTCGCCGTACCGGTGATTCTGGGACTGCACCTGGATCAGCCCTTCCGGAGCATTACTATCTTCTTCAAAGGCAACCCCACCTCACCCATGCCTTACGGGGTGCTCATCCTGTTCGCATGGCTGGTTGTCGCCATCTATGGCTTGTCGGCGCTCAGGAAGAATACTCTTACGCCGGAAAAGAGAAAAAGGTTGAGCATGCTGGGTGCTTTATGCGGCCTCCTGTTTGTTACTTACCTGGGGGTATTGCTCAGTGTGATGAAAGGAATAACGCTGTGGTACTCCCCCCTTAAACCGCTCCAGTACGTGGTGGGCACACTTGGCGTAGGGTCCGCCGTGGTTTTACTGGGGTACGTCCTGGCGGGTATGGGACGGGAGGAATTGACCCTCAAGCGGTTGACCGCCTGGATGCTGGTTGGCGTCGCGGCAACCACGGTAATCAAGGCTGTTACCGGGCTTTCCGGAGTGTACTATGCCAAGACACCGGGTCTATCCGCCGCCGGATTAGCTTTCAGCCAGCTCGGGTTGGAGTGGGTAATAGGATTACTGGTTCCTTTAGCGCTGCTCTGGTATGCTGTGCGGTCGACGGGGCAAAGTTCGGCAATATCTCTGGCGGCAATCGCGGTAGTCATCGGCGCCTTTGCGGAGAAGTTCAACCTGGTGATCGGGGGGCAGTTGATTTCGCGAACAGGCGGTATCCTGCCCCATGAAGCGCGGCATATCTGGGGGACGGAGGCATGGCAGGCCCTCGGGGGATTGGCCCTGGCGACAAAGGGTATCGGATTTGAACAATTCCCCTGATTGATGTGGCAAAGGCCCTGGGAATGGCATGCTGCCGCCCGGTTGCCGCCGGTCTGGGATTTATGATAAACTTATGTTGGATCAGCCGGTAAAGATGGGCCAGGACCAGGAAGGCAAGCGTGTTTTGGAAAGCCTGGGCATTGAAAGTTACGTTGCGGTAGCAGACAATATTTATGACACGGTTGAGGAGCTGGTAGGGCAGGTGAAGGGCAGGTGAACGGCGAACTGGGCCGGGGACCCGTCCGGTTTTTATCGGACGTAGTTAGTTTCCGCGTGAAAATGATGGGCATCGTCTTGATGTCCGTTTTTTTGCTGGGTATCTGGACTACTGTGGCTGACCGGATTGCCACGGGGCAGCTGCTGAGCCGGCAACTAGAGGAACACGGGATTGCCGTGGCCGAGGACATGGCGGCAAGAAGCGCCGACCTGATCCTTACGGGCAGACTGTATTCCGTTTATGAATTGGCTGAGCATACCATTGCCAATAACCGGAATGTCAGGTATATCATGATCTTGGACCCGGGGGGAAAAGTGCTGGCCCATACCTTCTGAAGGGAGTGGTTAAATCCAATGGCCAAGATCAGGCTCTTGTTGGCTGATGATCACGCGGTATTGCGCAGCGAAATGGAGCGTTCTCAAAAAAGGGGGTGAACCAGTGGTAGGGATTATTCCCCATATCGGGCCGTGGGAATTGGTGATTATTCTTGCGGTTGTACTGATTATTTTCGGTCCCGGTAAATTACCCGGAGTAGGCAAGGCTATCGGGAGCAGTATCCGGGAGTTCCGCAAGGCTACCCGGGACGCCGGAGAAGGTGAGTGAACTTGGGGGTCTCCCTGCTGGGAGGCCTCTAAGTTTCTCTCGGTAGTACACAGGATTTCCTCAAGAGGGACAGGAACGCCAGCGCCGCGGGGGAGAGCCGGGCATCCTTGGGGTACACGGTGAAAAGCGGGCGGGGAATGCTTAGCTGCGGGCCGTCCAACTCAACCAGTATTTCGTTTTGAAGCTCAATGTTGACGGTAGTGTGTGAAAGAAACGCTACTCCCATGCCGCCGGCCACGGCCCGTTTGATCGCTTCGGTATCCCCCAGGACGAAAGTCTTCGCCGGTGAAAAGCCATGGGAGGCCAGATGTCGTTCTGTAGTCCCGCGGCTGGCGGAACCCGGTTCCCGAAATAAGAACGTTTCTCCCGCCAGCGCCGGCAGGGGGATGCCTTTTTGTTGCGCCAACGGATGGCTTGGTTTGGCGACGAGCACCAGTTCGTCTTCCAGGAATTGTTCCGCATACATTCCTGTAGCTGACAGGGGGCCGGCCACGAAACCCAGATCAACCTGGCGGCTCGTTATTCGTTTTTCAATTTCCTCGCTGTTACCGACAGATAAATGCACATCTATTCCGGGATGTCTTTTTAGATATTCGGCGATGATGCCAGGGAGGATGTAGTTGCCGATGGTGGAGCTGGCCCCCAGGGAGAGTTCCCCCGTACCCAGGCTTTTGAACTCGCCCATCACCTGTGCCGCCTCCGATAATAACCCGAATATCCGTTCCGCATACTCGTACAGCCTCCGCCCGGCTTCCGTGAGCACCACCCCCTTGCCATGGCGCACCAACAGCTCCAGGCCCATCTCCTGTTCCAGGGCGGCCACCTGGCGGGACAGGGCGGGCTGACTGACATAGAGTACTTCCGCGGCCCGGGAAAAACTTCCGTGGTACGCTGCCTTATAAAACGCTCTCAGTTTTAGGAAATCCAGCATGCGCTAACACCTCTATTCAACCCCGACATAAAAAGGGAATAAAATCGATCAGCTGCTAATTGAAGATGTATGATATTACTCAAGATCATATGTGCTATACACAATATGCATTTCAGTTATGCCGGCTCTTGTGATATATTGTAACCAAAGTTTGCTGCCGCAGCAAGCCTTACAATAGGATGTAAAAAGATCAAAACAAGGAGGTATTCGTCATGAAATTCGGTATAGTACTGGAAACAAAGGAAGCCGAGAAGGCCTGGAATGCTTTTCGTTTCGGGGTGGCAGCGCTCCAGCAGGGCCACCAGGTCAAGACTTTTTTGATGGGCGAAGCAGTGGAGTGTGAAGATGTCCAGGACCCTAAATATAACGTGTTGGAGCAGATGAACCTGTTCGCGGACGCCGGCGGGGAAATCCTGGCCTGTGGAACCTGCCTGAAGTCCAGACAAAAAGACGGTACAGACCTGTGCCCGCTTTCCACCATGTTTGATCTGGTGAAATTAGTGGAAGAATCCGACCGGGTGATTTGTTTCTAACAACCAGGCTTTGGACAGACACCACTGATACGCAACTTCGGTATTACGTACTCAGCTTTGCCATTGGAACTAAGTACCGGGAGGGATACTATGCAGTGGATCTACTTGGATTACAACGCCACCACGCCGGTCGCACCGGAAGTCATGGATGAGATGCTTCCTTACTTCTGGAATCACTTCGGGAATCCATCCAGCGGTCACTGGTACGGGCAGCAGACCAAAAAGGCTGTAGATGAAGGCAGGGAACAAGTGGCTGCCCTGTTAGGCTGCCACCCCTCGGAAATAGTGTTCACCAGCGGCGGCAGCGAGGCGGACAATTACGCCCTCAAGGGAGTGGCCTGGGCCAGCCGCCACCGGGGCAACCACATCATCACCTCCCGCGTCGAACACCCGGCAATCCTCAACACGTGCCGGTACCTGGAGGGACAAGGGTTCCACATCACATACCTCCCCGTGGACCTGTACGGGATGGTGGATCCGGAGGAAGTCAGGAAAGCCATTACCAGGGAAACCATTCTCATCTCCGTCATGCACGCCAACAACGAGGTGGGTACCGTCCAGCCGCTGGCGGCCATTGGTGAGATTGCCCGGGAGCACGGCATCACCTTTCACACCGATGCCGCCCAGTCGGTGGGCAAAATTCCTACCCGGGTTGAGGAACTGAAAGTGGACCTGCTCACAATAGCCGCCCATAAACTGTACGGCCCCAAGGGGATGGGCGCACTATATATCCGTAAGGGTACGGCCATTGAACAGTTCATTCACGGGGCCGGGCACGAAAATGGCAGGAGGGCCGGCACGGAAAATGTGCCAGGCATTGTGGGCCTGGGCAAGGCCTGCGAGTTGGCAGCCAGCGCCCTCCCGCAAAGGGTCCGTATTCTCACTGAGCTTCGGGATGAGTTTTTCCGGCTGTTACAGGATCAGGTGGGGGGAGTAACCCTGAACGGGCACCCGGTTGACCGGCTCCCCAACACCCTCAACGTCAGCTTTGCCGGTCTCAACGCAGCCGAACTGCTGGCTCAAACACCGGAAGTATGCGCTTCCACCGGGTCCGCCTGTCATCACGGCGCCCAAACCATGTCCCCCGTGCTGGCAGCCATGGGGGTTGATGCCAATAGAGGTTACGGGGCTGTTCGCTTCAGCCTGGGGCAATGGACAACCAGGGAGGAGTTACAGGAGGCGGCAGGCATGCTTGGAAGACAGGTTCTCTCCATAAGGCGAGAGTAATATTTTCCTGTGGGATTAGCAGCAAGTAGGGATGGCTCTTGCCGGTCAGGATGATAGCTGCATAAATAGTAATAATTATAATGTTCAAGGAGAAAACATTTATGAAGTTTACACCATTAAAATTTCAAGCATCATTAGCTGCAGGGGGTGTCGCCCTGATGCCCTTTAATTATTTACAGTTTGCAGTGCCCCATGGAAAAGGATTAATAAAACTATCAGATATCCCATGGGCAGAATTGACAATGAGTCAAACTACCTTGTATCTGCCTTTAATCGGAATTATGTTAGCATTTACGATGATCAACTTGCTTTTTACCGTCGTCTTTCTCAAGAGCCTGATGCAATGGCTTGCCAATAAGGAAGAGTATCATAGTTTTATAAGTAATCCATCAACCAATATAGGCATTTTTGCGCCTATCGCTTCCCTGTCTATGACGGCGAATGTAATTTGGGGTCCCCTGGGTTTTTTTATTCCCCAATTATCCTCTAACATACAAGTCCTGATGCTGCCGTCATTAATCTTCTTTGGATTTCTTTGGTTTATGCTTCTGAGACTGGAATTTAAGGTTCTTAAAATCTGGCTAAGCCAGCCCGTTGATGTAAGCAAATTAAATTTCGTATGGTTGCTTGACGTTTTTGCCTTTGGTCTGGTTAATTTAACGGGGTCAGGAATAGCCGCCATATCAAGTAACAGTGAGATCGCATCGATTGCAACCTTCGGGTCATTATTTACGTTAAGTATTGGTTTGTTCTTATTTATAACCAAACTCGCTTATCTGATTTACCTGCAGATAAAATCCACCAGATTACCGGAAAAGCCAGTACTGCCGGCTTATTTTTTAGTAATTCCCATTACCTGTTTGTTCGGGTTGAGTTTTTACAGGATTCTGATGTATTTGCACACGTATTTTTCCTTTGATGTTAAAATATTATCATTCTTTTTAATTACTTTTTCGTACGTCATCACGATCGGCTGGGGTATCTTTAGCCTGTATTTGCTTAGTGATTACTTGAAAAACGATTTCGCCAAAAGTGATTTTTCCCCACCCCAGTGGGGTATGGTCTGAGCGTTGGTTGGCTCTCAAGTTTTGGGAGTTTATGTTTACGGGAATTATTACGCAAGTTCATTACTTTCGACGGTAAACTATGTGGAGCTTCTCCAATTCACTACAGTAGCAAATGGTAATAATACCCAGGCGGCATGTTAGGTAGAAATGGTGCCTGCCCAGGGCGTGTTAACAGATTGAAGCCGGCTTCGAACACCAACAGGAGCCGCCACCGGGGCGTTAGCCCCGGCTTGGCCTTGATATGGAGAGGGGCGGCGTGTTAGGCTCAAAAGCCAAGGCAGGCCAAGCCGATTGGCGGGGCTGCCCTTTAGCCTGCACAGACACGCCGCCCAGAGGCTCCATGTCAAGGCTGGCGGCGGTGCATAAGCTAGAAGTTAGCCTACAGATGGTGGTCAACTAGATTAGGCCCGCGGATCGATCCCAGCTAGCAGTTCATGCGGAGACTTGGTGGATTTTCAGGATGAAATACTCGGTATCCCGAAAACCCTTAGCACGTCTTCGTAAAAGCGCTATGTTCGCGTTATTGGCCTCTAAGCGGGCCGTATTGATCGGGTATAAGCAATAGGTCCAAAGCCCCGAACGGTGGCGTTCCAGGCTGTCGGCGAATTTGGCTAACTGCGGTATACCCGACTCCCGCGCCAGTTGGCACCACTGGTCCATTGCATTGTTAAACTCGGGTACGGTGGGGCTATCCCATAGGGTCTGAAGCTGCTCTTTTAGGGCATACGAGATATTCAGGTTTTCGTTGGCCGCTAAAATGTCCAAAAGCCTCTCTTCCTTCGCCTCGCTTAGCTTAGAGCGGTTTTTGAGTAATAGGTAGCGACTACCTTTGATCAGTTCTTTCTCTTGGCTCTCGGCTCTTCTGAACTCATTACGCCGGATTTGGTCCACGACCTTGTGGTAATTGGCAATGACATGGAACTTGTCAAAGACAATCTTGGCTTGGGGGCAGTATTTACGGGCTGCATTGAGAAAAGGTCCCCACATGTCCATGGCAATGGCCTGGATCTTCTGGCAGCGTTCAGGCCCTAGCTCCCGATAGAATTTAGCGACTGATGACTCTTTGCGTCCTTGCAGTACCCGGATTAAGCGATTGTTCCTCAAGTCAAAAACACAAGTCAGGTAGTCGTGTCCCTTGGCCCTGGCTACTTCGTCAAAGCCAATGAGGGTAAGGCCGTCTAAGCTGATTTCTTCAAATGTCCGTAGTAAATACTCTTTGTCGATCCGTTTGACCGTCTTCCAGTCCAGGTTAAAGTATGCTGCCACCTCGGACAATGTCATGTGACGGCAAAGGTAGGCAACTTGTTCTTCAAATCGTTTTGTGGCCCGGGCTCCGGGGTTAATAAACTCGAGCTTTTCGATCCGGATACCACAGTTTGGGCAATTAACCTCTCGCTGTTCGAAACGTAGATATACTATATGGCCA
>LAKY01000020.1 GCA_000987045.1 Clostridiales bacterium PH28_bin88
TTTTCATGGGTTTGCTTAGTTTCTTTCCATTTTTCGAAGATACCTGGACTTAAGAGCCTAACAATTAGTTAGCCCGGAGTATTTTGGCTTTGCCTTTTTTCATCCCATCGCCGGCGGGGATTGCAAGTTTAATTTAACACACCTGTCCGTCAAAAAAATTGATGCCTATCAAATTCACCAAAAACTTGTACGCAGAAGTCAACCGACCGTTGTTTCTCCCGCACTTTTCCGCCGGCTCGTTCTTTGGAAATACATCCAAAACCACATGTAACCACCGGTAACCGCCAGGGTCATCATGGTGGTTACCGCTATCGGGACTACAATTATGCCGATAGGTGTTCCCGCGGTTAACTTGTTGGGTGCGATGAGAAGGATCATTGGTAATGCCAGAAACCGGTGAACCTTTCTGGCAAAAAGGTAAATGTTTTTAGCCACAGTTACAGCCTCCTCTAGAAATTGTGTTTAAAGGCCATTTTATCTCCCCGGCCAAACCGTAAAAGGATTCATCACATACGCCACAGGATGGTGAAGGCCATCAATACCAGGATGGTGCCGCTGACCTTCTCCACTATGGCCGACCACTGTTCCACCCTCCGGCTGCTCTTGAGCAGCCCGGTAAAGGTGCCCACCACAATCAGGATGATCCCCTTACCCAGAGCGTAGACAAAGAGCAACGCCGCCCCGTATAAAGCTCCGCCCCCCATGGCCACAAAGGCCAGAATAGCGGTCAGAACGGGTGTGGAGCACGGGGTAGTGGCCAGTCCCATGATGCCGCCTAAAAGAAAAGCGCCCCAAGCGCCCCGTGTCTTGGGCCTGACGTTAAGGAGAGTGGGAAAACTGATTCTGTAAATGCCCAGCAGGTGAACTCCCATCAACAGCAGAACGCCTGCCAGGAAATAGTACCAGAAAGGGCTTCTCTGGCCCACAATTTCACCTACATACGAGGCGGTGGCGCCCAGGAGAGCCAGCGTGAACGCGTTTCCCAGGACAAAGGACAATGAATAAAAAAATCCTTTTACCCGGGAAACCCCTGAATTGCCTGTATACCCGCCCACGTAACCCACCACTACCGGGACCATGGAAAAGGTGCAGGGGCTCAGCGTAAACAGGATGCCGGCGAAGAAAACCACCCAGAAGGCGGCCACGGAGGTGTTCTGAAGGGCGGTGTAAAGCGTGCGGGTCATAGAGTCGATCACAGTTTAGTCACCTCTTCCAGCACCAACCGGATCCCTACCTGGGAAACCGGCCCCACCCGTTTTTCCACCACCCCCTGCCCATCAATAACAAGGGTGGTCGGCACCTGCGACAGGCCCAGCTTTTCAGCTAATTCCAAGACATCCGCTTCCGGGTAATCGTAGATGTTCACCCGGATCACCTTCACCTTGCTGCCAAAAGCCTTTTCCAGTTCCGCTACTTTGGCCAAGTCTTCTTGGGCCGCGGCGGCACAGGAAGAGCAGTCACTCTTGGCGTACACATACATTAACATCGGCTTCTTTTTCTCATCCACCGCGCGGAGAATCTCACCCATGCTAATGGGTGGAGTTGACATCCCGGCCTGGGACGCCGTTGCCGCGGGCTGTGCCTTGAAAATAGTCTGTTTGGCGATCAACAGGATCAGCACAGCAGCAACAATTGATAATAGGGCCACTTTTTTGTTCATTCCCGTTTCCTCCTATCACCTTTCTACAGATTACATCCCGGAAAAGTCCGGTGATGCCACACTCCCCCTGACCCATTGATCTTACTGAACAGATAGCGATAAAACATTGATGGAGATCAAAAACGAGATGAAAATGGGAGTATAGGAGTAATCACAATTACCGTCCATCCAATTGACGCCGCCAGGCATTGAGTTATACTAAATAGCGAGACCAATTTGACGTTATTCTTGGGGGAAATTTTTATGAACGGAAAGAACGTTAAAGAATTGGAACATATCTGTGCCAGCACGGTACCCATCTTTGCGGCCCTGAATTTCGAAGAATTACAGAAGGTCAATAGCCTAATCCAGAAAAAGGAGTACCGAAAAGGAACCGTCCTTTTTATGCAGGGGGATCCGGCCGGCCACCTCTATATCGTCCGGCACGGCAGGGTAAAACTGTATGAGGTGTCCAAAGACGGCCGGCAGCAAATCGTCCGCATCCTGGAACACGGCGATTTTTTCGGCGAGTTAAGCCTGTTCAAGGACGAACGCCAATCGTTGAATGCGGAGGCCTTGGAAGATACCGGGCTGTGTCTACTGCCCAGGGAGGATTTCAAAAACCTGATCAAACAAAATCCGGAAATGTCGTTGAGCATCATGCAGGCCATGAGCGAAAGACTGGCTTTCGCGGAAAAATTCATCGGCGACTTGGCTCTAAAAAGCGTCGAGGAAAGGATCGCCTCCTGGTTGCTGGTGCTGGCGGAGAAGGAGGGGGTATGCGCCCCGCAAGGCATCCGGGTTTCTATTAACCTGTCACGGCAGGAGGTCGCCAACCTGTTGGGTACCACCCAGGAAACGGTAAGCCGCAAGTTGACAGGGCTTCAGTCTGAGGGCATTCTCTCCACCCAGGGGCAGAAGAACATCATCATACTTGACAAGGAGAGACTGGCCGCACTGGTTAATGAGTAGGTTAATGAGTAAACGGGAGAGGAAAAATCCTCTCTTTTTTTGATCTCCATCAATGTTTCATTGTTTCGTAAGGGGTATGCTGAAGACACCAGGGGCCGGCAGGGGATCCGGCGTTCGGGACAGTGATTATTCAATTAAGAAACAAGAAAGGTGGTAATCAGGATGGAAATCAAGTTGCTAGGGGCCAAGGGGTGCAAGGTTTGCCAGGGGCTGGAGCAAACCCTGTTTGATGTACTGGCAGAGTTAGGGGTTGCCGCCGCAGTGGACAAAATTGACGGTGTGGACGACATGGTGCGGTACGATGTGTTTGCCTTACCCGGGCTGGTTGTCAACGGCCAGGTGAAGGTAAGCGGGCGGGTACCCAGCAAACACGAGATCGCAATCTGGATTAAAGATGCGTCTAACGCCGTAGGTTAAAGGAGGTGCTATTTCATGGAGGATATTACCTTCCGCTTGGGGGATCTGGCTTGCCCCGACTGCGCCCAGAAGATGGGGTTGATTTTGGAAAGACAAAAGGGGGTTCACCGGGCCACCGTAGCTTATGCCACCGGCAAGGTGAAGATCCGGTATGACCCTGGCCAGATTAGCCTGCCGGAGATAGAAAAAATCATCGCCAAGACCGGTTACAAGATACTGGAAAGGCGCTAGAGGGTGGTACCGATGACTTCCCATGCAGGGTGCACATGCCGTCACCGTGCTGCCGGTGGAAGTAGATGCAACCACTTGGCCGTACTGAAAAACTGGTGGCAGTCCCAGGATAAATTAATAATCACTTCTGTTTCCGGCCTGCTAATAGCCGCCGGGTGGTCGGTAGGGCGCTTCGGGTTCAGTCCCCTGTTAGCAGACCTGCTAATGGTATCGGCCACGGTCGTAGCAGGGTACCGCATCGCCATGAGCGCCTGGCACGCCTTGCGATTCCGGGTGCTGGGCATTAACGCCCTGGTAACTTTGGCCGCCGTAGGGGCCACCGTCATTGGCGAATACTGGGAATCGGCGGTGGTTACCTTCCTCTTTTCCCTGGGTTCCTACCTGGAGGCCCGTACCCTGGACAAGACCCGCGACGCCCTGCGGAAGTTGATGGAACTGGCCCCCCAGGTGGCCCATGTACGGAAAGGGGAAGAAGAGGCCGAGGTCCCGGCGGAAGAAGTACAGAAAGGAGACCTGGTAATCGTCCGGCCAGGTGAAAAGATCCCGGTGGACGGGAAGGTGGTAAAGGGCCAGGCCTCCGTTAACCAGGCCGCTATCACCGGAGAGTCCCTGGCGGTGGAAAAGACGGTGGGCGACCCGGTCTTCAGCGGTACCATCAACGAGGCAGGGTACCTGGAAATTGAAACCGAAAGGTCCGGTGAGGACACCACCTTTGCCCGTATCATCGAGCTGGTGGAGGAGGCCCAGCAGGAGAAAGCCCGCAGCCAACAATTACTGGAAAACTTCGCCCGGTATTACACCCCGGGGATCATCGCCGTCTCCGCCCTCACGTGCCTGGTGACGAAAAACCCCATTACCGCCTTGACCCTCTTGGTCATTGCCTGCCCCGGGGCGCTGGTCATCGCCACACCGGTTTCCATTGTGGCCGGTATAGGCAATGCTGCCCGCCAGGGGGTATTGATCAAGGGAGGAGAACACCTGGAGAGGGCAGGAAAGATCCAGGTGGTGGTGCTGGACAAGACCGGTACCCTCACCCAGGGCCGGCCACAGGTTACGGGGTGCTGGGTTAACCGCGGTACCGAAGCGGAAATGCTGCTCAAGGCCGCTGCAGTAGAGAAACTGTCGGAGCATCCCCTGGCCAAACCCGTGGTGGAACAGGCGGCGGAAAAGGGCCGGGTACCGGAAGCTACCGATTTCCAGCTACTCCCCGGCCACGGCGTGATGGCAATGGTAGCAGGCAAGAAGGTATGTGTCGGAAACCGCAGGCTGATGCGGGAACAAGGCATCGCCATTGATGCCTTGATCGAGGAACGCATGGCGGCGGAGGAAACCGCCGGCCGGACCGCGGCAATCGTGGCAGAGGGCCAAGAAATCCTGGGAGTCATTTTTATCGCCGACGTTCCCCGGGAGGATGCCGTCACCCTGGTATCCCGCCTCAAGCGCATCGGGGTTGAAAAAGTGGTGATGTTGACAGGGGACAACCAGCGGACGGCCAGGGCCATAGCGGACCAACTGGGGATAGATGAGTTCCGGGCGGAAATGCTGCCGGAAGAAAAGGTGGCGGTAGTCAAGAGTTTACGGCAGGAAGGCCGGGTTGTGGCCATGGTGGGTGACGGCATCAACGACACTCCGGCCATGGCAGCCGCCGATGTGGGCATCGCCATGGGGGCGGCGGGCACGGACGTGGCCATGGAAACGGCGGACCTGGTGCTGATGGCGGACAGGTTGTCTAAACTCCCCTACGCCATCGGCCTCAGCCGCCAGACCCTCAGGAACATCAAGCAAAACGTCACCTTCGCGGTGCTGGTGGTGCTGGTGCTGCTGTTGGGAGTGATCGGCGAGGCAGTGGTGCTGGCATCGGGCATGCTGGCCCACGAAGCCAGCGTCCTGCTGGTGATATTAAACGCCATGCGGCTTTTGAAGTACCGGGAAGCCCCGCCGGCGCCCGTCAAGGGATAACGCTGCCAAAAGCCCTGGGGGAGATGTGGGATTACCTGGCTGCCCGCGGGGTGGACAAGAAAGTCCTGTTGTCCCGGGCTGGCTGGCCCCGGCCCGCTACTGCCTGGTCAATACCGACGGCCATGCGTCGGTGGAAAGGTCTTTTCGCCTGCCGCGGGAGGTGTCACACCTCCTCAGGGATAAGTATGAGCTTGATTAGGGATTTTCATTAATTCAGAGTGCCGTTCTGTTTGGGTCGCAGCCAGCCCACAGGCAGCCTCGCCGCCCCGGCCCAATAGCCATGACCCGATCCCGGCCAGTAAGGGATCCAGGGTCAGTGGCATGGCCAGTCCTGCCAGGAAAATCAGGATCAACCCGTAGCCCCAGGACCGGCTCACCCCGCCGGAGACAAGACAGCGGCAGACCGCCAGGGCGAAACCCCACAGCGACATGGTGTACAGCAAAACGGGGAGGTTCATGTTAAGCCCCAATCCCCAGTTCACCAGGATCGCCGTCAGGTAGGGGTTGCGGGCGTAGGCCAGCATCCACATCAGGGAAAGGGCAGCCGGTAGGGCTATCACGATCCACCCCCCGGGGAAAGCCTGCCGGCGTTGCTCCGCCTGTACGAGGGAGAGCGGGGGCAAACCGTAGGCCAGTAAGACCGGTAAACCGTTGAGCAAGGCCGCCATCTGGCCGGTTGCCTGCGCCGATAGGGCGTGGCTAGCTGCTCCCGGCCAGTGGCCCAACTGGGCCAGGTTATTGCTGATGGCGTAGTAATAGCTCCCACTGTAAGCGACAGCTACGCAAAGGATGACGAACCGCTGCGCCCAGTGGCGGGAATTGACCGCAACGCCGCCCAGTATAGCCAGCAGGGATAACAGGGAAATCACGTTATACTTGAGGAGCCCGTCCAGACTCGTGGGGTCCAGCCCTACTCGAACTGTGGCCATCAGGGTCCCCAGCAGCAATACCACCAGGCCCAGGTCCGCTAATCGCAACCTGCCTTCATGGGAGTACCGTCGCCACAGGAGGGCGATACCGGTCAGGAGGGCCAGGCCCATGGCCACGTCCATGGCCACCAGCCCGGCCTCCACCAGCATCCCGTAAGCCCTGGCTGCCGGCCCATCGAGAGGAAGATAGATGCCAACGCGGGAGAATACCCGGTACAACAGCCACTGGGTCACAGCGGCCGTCACCAGTAGCCCCGGCAGCATCTCCGGCAATCTGCTAGCAGTTTCCAGCCGGCTGCTGGTACTGGTCATTGCCCGCCGCCTCCCCTCCCGCCACCGGGCTCCGGTCGCCCAGGGCGGCCTGCAACCGCTCCAGGTCCCAGGCGAGAAACTCGGCGGTCAGCCGGCTCAGTCCCGTATAGAAAGGAGTACCGGACTTTTCCTCCACCTGTCGAGCAAAACGGGGAAACCAGGCCGCCAGGTGTCGCTCCAGGAAGTCCCGCTGGGCCCGCCGGTAGCCTGTCAGGTAGGGTTCCTCACTCTCCGCCATAGCCTGCGCCTCTTTAAAAGCCAGGAAGTACATGAACTCCAGCTCCATGCTTGCGTGATCCGGCAGTTCGCGCCCCCGGCCGGGCTCCAGGCCAAAGGCGCGGTAAAACTCCGCCAGTTCCCACAACACCACCGGCCTTTCCACCGCGTCGTGGTAAAGGCCCCCGTAAGGAGGACAGGGAGGCCGGCCATTGCCCAGGTCAAACAGGTAGACATAGGCGACGGCAGGTTCCTCTCCATCACCTGCCATTTGTCCCCTGGCCAGGGGCTCCCATTCCGTTCCCTGCAGCCGGTTCCGCCACGCCGGGTCCAGGGCGGAGATGGCGCCGGAAAGATCCTGCCACCAGCCCCCTTCCCGGATGAGGCGGCGCCTTTCTTCATCCGGGTACATAAAGCCCTGGCTCAGTAATTTGTAAACCGCGCTACGGGTACCGGGGTCCAAAAAATCCTGTTTCACTGTTTGACAGCCCCCTCTCCCGGGGCTACAGCGGTACCCTCTTTCACTCCCTGTAGTGACAGGGTCAACCAGTTGGAGGTGGCCTTGCGGCCGCCCCGCTGCTGGTCAGCCCCATCCCAGACGGCGAAGGCTACCGAGGTCTGCGCAGGGAGCATCCCCGCCTTGGGGTCATTTCCCGCCTCCGGTCCCCGCAATGGCCTGGCCAGCACCACCTGCCAGCCGTTCCCCTGGTAAAGCCCCCGGGCGCGCACCTCCACGCCCGGTAAAGGCGTGAGGGCGCCGAAACTCCCGGCAGCCAGGCTTTCGGGCTGCTCGCTGCCGGCCCGCCAGTACACGATGTGGACGGGGCTGTTCTGCTGGCCCATGCAGACGTAGGGCTGCTCTGTGGAGGTGATGGGGAGCTGCACCGCTACCGCGTCCAGGAAGGCGTTAATCCCCGTCACCGCGTCGTTTTGCGTGGCGTCCGTCCAGGTCAGGCGAAGATACAGCCACCCGTCATCCCGCAGCGCCTGCACCTGGATGGCCGGGATCAACTGGATGGGCCACTCCCCTTTGATCTCCATGCCGCTCAATGGTACCTGAATAGGCGTGACCTTGGCCCAGGCCTCCGCCCCCGGGTCCAGCAGCTCAACACCCGCGGTGTAAGCCACCGGCAAGATCTCGCTGCGGGCCACCGCCACCGGGGCAGCCAACTGGGAACGGGCCACTGTACCAACCAACGCTACGGCCAGGATCAGGACCACCGCCCAGGCAATTGCTTTCTTCCTAGTCAAATCCGCTCACCACCCCTCATATTCTCCAACGGTGGTTGGAGATCAGTGTAGCCACCAGTTCCGAGGGTTTCCCCAGCCGGGCGGCGGCCAGCTCCGCCTCCAACCTGGACAGCACCTGGCGTACCTGCGGCCCGAACAGGCTTTCCAGGTATTCCACCGGGATGCGCCCCTCACCGCCGGGCCGCCCCTGCGCGTCCACCCTGGGGGGCGAAAGGGGTGGGATGTAGTAGACGTTTGGCTCGGTGACAAGCTCCGGGTGCAAGGGCAGCGCCACCTGAAACTCCTTTACCAGTTTGTAAACCGGGCCTTCCCGGTCGTCCAGGTAACCGAAGAAACGGATGCGGCCGGGGCACTGCCCCACGCATGCCGGCGGTACCCCCTGCTCCACCCGGGGAAAACAGAAGATGCACTTCTCGCTCTTGTACCGGATGGCGTTGAAATAGGGTTTTTTGTAAGGGCAGGCCCGCACGCAGTACCGGTAGCCCCGGCAGCGTTCCTGGTCGATGAGGACGATCCCGTCCTCATCCCGCTTGTAAACGGCCTTCCGGGGGCACGCCGCCACGCAGGCGGGCTTGGTACAGTGGTTACAGGGCCGGGCCAGGTAAAAGTACCAGACGTTGGGGTAATCCCCCGCTCCCACGTCCTCCTCCCAGTTGGG
The DNA here is from genome assembly GCA_000987045.1 of Clostridiales bacterium PH28_bin88. Lineage (GTDB taxonomy): Bacteria > Bacillota > PH28-bin88 > PH28-bin88 > PH28-bin88 > PH28-bin88. The sequence goes on from LAKY01000020.1 coordinate 8,585, forward strand.
GCCCCAGGTGGGCGCCACCTGGGGAGCGATATGAGGCAGCTGCTCCCAGTCCCACGACCAGGGTATGCCGTAATCTTCCAGGGCGGGGAGCTTGCCCAGGTGGATCTCGCCGTCTTTCCAGCCGCCTCCCAGGCGTTCCCAGTTAGCCGGGAAACCCTTGCCGGGGCGGGTCTCCACGTTATTCCAGCACATGTACTCCTGCCCTTCACCCCGCAGCCACATGTTCTTGTCGGCGATGGTACAGGTGTGGCAGCCCAGGCACTTGTTGATGTCGATCACCATGGCCAGTTGTCGCTTGGACATTTACCCCACCTCCTACGCCTTCTTGATTTCTACCCGGGTATCCCGGTTAGTCCCGGTGGGACCCCAGTAATTGAGCCTGAACTTCAAGTGACCGTAGTCCACCTCCTGGGTGGGCTTGACCTTAATAGTGACCGGCGCCTGCCAGTTGCCGCTTCTTTCACCGAAGAGGAAGCGTTCCCACCCGTGGTAGACCATCACCGTGCCGGGCCGCAGCCGCGGCGCCAGCTTGGCCCTCAGCCGCGCCTCGCCGTACTGGTTGAACATGATGACCTCGTCGTTGTCCTGGATCCCCCGGGCTTCTGCATCCAGCGGGTTCACTTCCACAATGTGCCCGCCCCGCTGCAGTTGCAGCATCCAGTCCAGGTCCCGCCAGGTGGAGTGGACGCTCCACCGCCCGTGGGGGGTAAGGTAGCGCAAGGGGGCTTGCTCCAGTTCCAGCGGTTCCTTGTAGACGGGCAGGGCTTCTCCTTCCGCCAGGTACACGTCGTGGTCCAGGTAGAGCTGCTGCCGCCCGGTCATGGTCGGCCACGGCTGCTTGTGCTCCACGTGTTCCTTGAAGGGGGTGAAGGCCAGGCGGCTCTGCCTGAAACCCGCCTCCCCCCGCCGGTCGCCGTTGTTCACCTTGCCCTGCCGCTGGAGCCGGACGGGACGTTGCTTGATCTCCTCCACGGCGTAGCCCCGGGTCAGATCGGAGTTGTCCAGGGCCCACTGGGCCACCTGTTCGGGGGTGTCCCCCAGGGCCGCCCACTCCTCGTAGAGGTTGGCGAATTCCGTCATGCCGCGCTCCCGGGCCTTTCGAGCGATGACCGGGATGAGCCCCTTCCAGATGTCGAAGTCCGACCTGGATTCCCATAAAGGCTGGATGGCCTCGTTAAAGGAGTGCACGTACTCGTGGAGGTCGGTGGTGCTCAGGTCGAACTTCTCGAAGTAGCTGGCCGCCGGCAGCACCATGTCCGAGTACAGGGCGGTGGTGTCCAGCCGGTAGTTGAAGTTGACGATGAAATCCAGCTTGGGCCACAGGTTTTGTAAAATGCCTTCGTGGCCCTTGGCCTGGTTCAGGTAGTTGGCCCGCCAGACCACCATCATCTTGGGATCGCCCTTTTGGGGGTACAGGGGCATCCAGCCCTCCTCGATCCCCCTGGTTTTCTTGCCCAGGGTGTGGTAGTAGGTCCAGAGGGTGGTGTTCTGCCAGCGGGTTTTTTGGGGCCAGAACCACTTGTTGAAGGAGGGGATCTTCATGGCCTCCTGCCCCACGTAGTGGTTGAAGCCCCCGCCGTTTTTACCCACGTTGCCGGTCAAGATGGGCAGGAGCATCTGGGCGCGGTTGTTCAGGTCGTTGTGGTACCAGTGGTTGGTGCCGGCCCCTTCGATGATCATGGCGGGCCGGGTGGTGGCGAATTCCCGGGCCAACTGGCGGATGACCTCCGCCGCGATCCCCGTGATGGGGGCCACCTTTTCGGGGGTGCACCCGGCATCCAGGCTTTCCTTCAGCATCTGGAATACCGGCTTCACTTCCACCGTTTTACCATCGAGGGTAGTCACCCGGAAAACGCCCTCCAGCGCCGGGTCGAGCCCTTTTAATTCCAGTGATTCTTTAGGTGCCGGTGCCGCCTTCCCCATTTTCAGGTCCCAGCAATAAAAGTGGTCCTCCCCGCCTCCCGCCACCAGGTCCTTTTCCCGCAGGTATTTCTTGTTGTCCTGCCGCACCAGGAAGGGCATGTCGGTCTGTTCCCGCAGGTACGGCCGGTCGTACAACCTTTCGGCAATAATCACCTGGGCCATGCCCAGCCCCAGGGCGGCATCGGTTCCCTCCCTGATAGGGACAAACTGGTCTGCCTTGATACTGGTGGGGTTGTAGTCAGGGCTCACCACCACGATCTTGGCTCCCAGGTAGCGGGCCTCCGTCAGAAAGTGGGCGTCAGGGATGCGGGATTCCACCGCGTTGGCTCCCCACAGGATAATGTACCGGGAGTTGGCCCAGTCCCAGGATTCGCACGACTCCGTCTGGACTCCCCAGATCATGGGCTCTCCGGGAGGCAGGTCGGAATACCAGTCGTAAAAACTCCCCACCACGCAGCCGGTGAGGCTGCCGAAGCGGTAGCCCGCCCCCGCCGACAGCATGCTCATGGCGGGAATCACCGAGTACAGGAATACCGCGTCAGTCCCGTGTTTTTCCGCCACCTCCAGGAATTTGCCGGCAATGGTGTTGTAGGCTTCTTCCCAGGTAATCCGTTTCCACTTGCCTTCACCGCGCTGGCCGGCCCGCACCATCGGGTACTTCACCCGTTGCGGCCCGTATACGTACCGCTCGTAACTGGCGCCTTTCTGGCAACCCCGCGGGTTGTATTCGGGGTCGGGAAAGTCCGCCGACTGTTCGGAACGGACGGCAATGCCGTTTTTGATCTGGACGTTCCACCCGCAGGAGCCGGTGCAGTTGGTAGAGTGGGTGGTGCGCACCACCTGATCCCACTGCCACTCCTGGCGGTAAAAATCCTCCCACCCGCGATAGGGGTAACTCTTCAGCGGGTCATCCACCGTCTGGAGCATGTCCAGGATGAGGGAGTTGCCGGTCAGGGCGATGCCCGCCGACACCACCCCCATACCCCGCAGGAATTCCCGCCGGGAAAGTTTACTCATGGGTTGATCCCTCCCACTGCCTGATGAAGCTCACCAGGTCGTCAATCTCTTGGGGAGACAGTTCCGCTACGCCGCCCTTGCCCTGGCCGTATGGGCTCATGGGAGTGCCCGGGCGGCCGCGGGTGATGGTTTCCCGGATAAACTGGTCGGAAGCAGTCCCCAGGAAGCCGGGGTTATTCAGGGCCGGTCCTACCCGTCCCTGGCCTTTCGCCCCGTGGCAATCAACACAGTACTGCTGGTAGACAGGCTTTCCCCGCTCCGGCGACCCGCTCACGCGGCCCGCAGCCGGTGGCACCGGCTGCTCCTGCTGCCGCGAGCGGAGGAACCGGATCATGGCGTCAACCAGTGCATCGGACAGCACGCCCCCGTTAGCCCTGCCTAAAGCAGGCATGTTGGTACCGGGGCGGCCTTCCCGCACGGTCCGGCGGATGAAGTCGTCGGAAGCCGCTACCAGGAACCCGTCCCTGCCGATGGCCGGCGCGCGACCGGAGATGCGCCCCTCCCCTTCACTACCGTGACAACTGGCGCAGTTCTCCTCGTAGAGGCCCTGGCGCCAAGGTTTGCCGGCGATGGTCTGCTCCCCTTTCCAGGCGGGGCGGTATTCCCGGACCACCACCAGGGCCAGCACCATCACCAGCAGGACGCTGATGATGCTGAAATACCTGGTTACTCTAGTTAACCCCGTATCCAATTGCCCACCACCCCCCATTTAATGTCCGGAAGCCTGCCAGGGCCAGACCCATTCCCAGCCGGGCCCGCGGAAGAAGGTGCCGATGACGGTCAGGATCCCGAAGACGACCACCACTGTAGTAAAGATGCCGATGGCCCACTTGCGATCCCGGGGGCGGGAAGAGGGATTGCGGTCCAGGTAGGGCAAGGCCATGAGCGCGCTGATGGCCACCCCTGGCAGCAGGATCCCCATAATCAGCGGGTTGCCGTAATGCAACAGCTCCTGCAGCCCCAGAAAATACCAGGGGGCCTTGGCGGGGTTGGGAGTCACCGCCGGGTTGGCGATACCCTCCAGCGGTGCGTCGAAAAACAGGGACACCAGCATCAGCACTCCCAGGGCTGCCAGCAAGGCCACCCACTCTCGCATGATGAGGTTTGGCCAGGTCATTGCCCACTGGGTTTCTTCCGCCTCCCACCGGGTGGACCGGCCCGGGATGAGCCCCATCAGGCCGTGAACCTTTTCGCCGGGATGGTTATGATGAGACACGATGTGCAAACCTCCTTGCTAGTGACTAATACACCAGTGGTCAGTAGCCAGTGGTCAGTGGCTAGTGGAAAGGCACTTGACCGGATGCGACCACTACCGTTTAATGTAATTATGAAAAATTACCAGACCTACCAGATATTGAAGTGAGGTGTACCAGGCTGTGATCGGGTCACTTTAGCTGTGGTCATTGGCCAGGAAACCACGGGTAAACAGGTCTTCCTTAGGGTTGTCTGCGCGCATTTCTGACCACTGACCACTCTCTAGTTGGGGCCGGAGATGCCCCCGTCTTTGCGGATGCGGTAGAAGTGCAGCGCCATCAGCAACACCAGGACGGCAGGCAGCACCACCACGTGCAGCAGGTAGAAGCGGGTGAGAGCGTCCTGCCCGATCCGCTTGGCCCCCAGCAACAGGTACTGCACATCATCTCCCACCACCGGGACATAGCCGGCCAGGTTGACACCCACGTTAACCCCCCAGTAGGCTAACTGGTCCCACGGCAGCAAGTAGCCGGTGTAACTCAAAAAGATGGTCACCAGCAGCAGGAAGACCCCGATCACCCAGTTGAACTTCCGGGGGCCTTTGTAGGAACCTGTATAAAACACCCGGCACATGTGTAAAAACACCAGCGCCACCATGGCGTGGGCCGCCCACCGGTGCAGGTTGCGGAAGAACCAACCGAAAGAGGCGTTGTTTCTTAAATTCAGCATGTCCTCGTAGGCCCTCTCGGTCGAAGGTACGTAGTAGAGCATCAACAGGACGCCGGTAAAGACCAGGACCAGAAAGCAGGTCAGGGACAGTCCTCCGAGGCCGAAGGTGTAGGTAAACGAGAGGCCATGTTTTTTCACCTTTACAGGGTGAATATGGCTCAAGAAGTGGCTGGTCATCACCAGGGATTGGTCTTTGGGGTTATCGGGAAACCCGTGCCGGAATATGGAACGCCCCACCTGGCTCCGGATCAGCCGGCGAAATACTTTCCGCACAAATACACCTCCCTTGTAGTGACTAGTGACTAGTGACTGGTGACTAGTGACTGGTGACTGGTGACTAGTGGTCAGTGGTTAATGGCCGATCATTACCCACCCGCTTAACGTGATCCACCAACAAAAGACCGGAGAGGATTAAAATGTACCTGAAGCCTAACTTGACCGGTAAAGAAGAATACACGAAGTGTTAGCGGTATCAAAAAGTTCAAGCAGGGGCTACTAGACAGGCAGGACGTAGGAACTGTCCACTGGATCGTCGGGGTCTACCAGCAGTTGACCGTTGTTCATGACGGTAACCTTGTACCATTCCAGGGGACGGGTGGCAGGGCCCCGGAGGACCGCTCCTGTCTCCTCGTCAAAAATGCTCCCATGGCATGGGCACTCGATGCGGTCGTTTTCCGGTATCCAGTTGACGGTACAGCCCAGGTGGGTGCAAACCGCGGACAAGGCGCGGATCCCGTTATCGTCCCTGACAATGAATGCCCGGCGGCCGGTAATGTAAGTCACTTTTTGACTGAAATCCTCCAACCGGCCGGCGACAAACGCGTTCTTGCTAGGGCCCACCCGGTTGGGGATCAGGAACCTCAGGTTCACTCCCCCTAACCCCACGAAAAAAGCGGATATGGAACCCCACCCCAGCATGTTGAGAAAATTACGGCGGTTCAGGCCGCTCTTCGCCTTATTGCATTCAGTACAGCCATTGGATGTAGACATGTGGTTCCCCTCCTTTGCAAATAGATTTCGGGCTTAAGCCGGTGTCGCGGGAAGGTATGCCCGCATGGTCATGGCCCCCACCGGGCAACGCTCCACGCAGAGCCCGCAGCGAATGCACTTTTCCTCGTCTTTGATCATTACCGTCCAGTCCATCCCCCGCATCGCCCCCTGGAGGCTACCCCGCAACTGTTCTACCGGCATGCTTAACCGGTCGGCCATGAACCTGGCCGTGTCTTCATCCGCCGCCACCCGCTCCAGGGGGACCAGTTTGAGGCACCCGTACGGGCACACGTCGACACAGCCCCCGCACAGGATGCAGGTCTCGGGATCCACCCATGGATTCAGGAAGCACTGCAGGCAGCGGGCCGCTTCCATCCGGGCAGCCTGTTCATCGTAACCCAGCTCTACCTCCGCCATGCCAATCCGGCGTCCGGTGGGCAGGGTGGGTACCGGTTGCCGCGGGATCAGGTGATATGTATCGGTGGGTTCGCGGGCCGGCGCCGCCGCCAGGGGTAAGGGAACAACGGTAGGGTGGCGGTCCTCCGCGTGTCCTCGCAAGAACTGGTGGATGCTTTTGGCCGCCTGTCGCCCGTCCGCAATGGCGGCAATGGCGATGCGCGGGCCGAAGGCGGCGTCACCGCCGGCATAAACACCCGGAGCGCTGGTAGCGAGGGTGGCCGGGTCTACCTGGATGGTCTGGCGGGGTGTCACCGCCAGGCCATCTTCCTCCCGTACCCAGGACAGATCGGATGCCTGGCCGATAGCCAGGATCACCGTGTCAGCAGGTAACGCCTCGAAGCTGTCCGGTACCAAGGTGGGATTAAACCTGCCACCGGCGTCAAAGACCGAGGCCACCCGTTGGGTCTCCAGCGCGGTGACCCGCCCGTCTTTCCCCAGGATGCGCCGGGGACCCCGGCTGGTATGGAGCATTACTCCCTCCCGTTCAGCCTCCGTCACCTCGTGGGCAAAGGCAGGCATCTCTTCCCGGGACTCCAGGCACACCAGGTGCACCTCCCGGGCTCCCATCCTGAGAGCCGCCCGGGCAGCATCCACCGCGGTGGTCAAGTCCGGTGTCTCTTCACTTTCGCCGGCCATTGGTGCCCGCAGCACCGTCCGGGCCACGTCAATGGCCACGTTCCCTCCCCCGATTACCACCACCCGGTGCCCGGTCTCTACCCGGTAACCCAGGTTAACGTTCAGGAGGAAATCCACACCAGCCAGTACACCGTCCAGTTCCCGGCCCGGGATGTTCAGCTCCCGGCTGCGGGTGGCGCCGGTAGCCAGGAAGGTGGCGGCATACCCCTGTTGCTTCAGGTCCGCCAGGTAAAAGTCCCGGCCCAGCGCCACGCCGGTCTTTAATTCCACCCCCAGGGCCAGGATGGCTTCTACCTCCGCTTGAATGATGTCCCTGGGCAGGCGGTACTCGGGTATACCCAGGTACAGCGCGCCGCCCGCCACCGGCTGGGCTTCAAAGACGGTCACGCGGTAACCCAGCAACGCCAGGTCGTGGGCCGCCGCCAGCCCCGCCGGGCCGGCGCCCACCACCGCTACCTTTTCGAGTTTTTTACTGGCAGTTGGGGCCAACCGGGGTCCCTGGGAGGCGCTGCGTTCAGCCACAAAGCGCTTCAGGGCGCAGATGGCTACAGGCTGATCCAAAACACCGCGGCGGCAGGCGGTTTCGCAGGGGTGAGCGCAGATGCGCCCGCAGATGCCCACCAGGGGGTTGGGTTCCCGGGCCAGGCGGTAGGCTTCTTCGTACCTCCCCCGGGCGATGAGGGTGATATAGCCGCCGGCATTGGTGTGCACGGGGCACGTAAACTGGCAGCGGATGTTCTCCTGGAGCCACGCTGCATCCATCAGTCGTACTCTCAGCTTTTGCTGGTTAGCCATATCTTTTCGCTCCCTTAGTTAGTGACTAGTGACTAGTGACTGGTGACTGGTCCCCAGGCTGCAGTTAAATGGCATGCCTGATGTCGTTTGCAAGATGCATGCCACCACCGGAAGAACGCGCCTCTCCGGCTAAAGCCCATTGGAGTGATTGGCCTGCGGGCTTCCCCCTTATTGGCGGCGTTGCGCTCCGTGTCTCATCCCAGCGAAGAAGGGTGTCGCAAACCAGCGACACCCTTCTAAAGGTTTTGCTAAATTATCTGGCTATTCCGCTTTCTCCAGGCGGCAAGCGCCCTCACACTATAGCTGAGGATTACGGCCAGGACCAACTGAACAGCAACGGCCATCAACCACATGGTCTCACCTCCCGCCTGTACCTGTTTTATGAGTTGCTTAGCCAGAATATTTGCAAAATACATGCCAGGCCCCCCAACCATAAAGGGCCGAATGCCCATAACCCTTACGGCGCAAGGCCTGGCGCCGGCCTGGCTGCGTTGTACGGCTCTACTCCGGGCGCGAGGGTGTCTCAGTATCAGGACACCCTTTGTCTCGTTCCGGTACCAGACAAGCATATAATAACCCCTCTCCCGGCCGGGAGAGGGGTAGTTTACGAAGTCATGATGATGATGTAAGCAACATCACAAAAATGATGTGACGCACTTAACTGTTGGCGGAGGCAAGAGGAGTTACCATTAAAATCAACTTGCTCCTTTAAAAAACAGGTAAAGGGGGTTGAGACAAAATAATTGTCGGAAATTACAGTCTATTGAACCACCAAATCAAAAGGAGACGGAAAAGGAGGATGCCTGATGAACGGTAGTGTGTCCAAAAGGCTGAAGATCATGTTTATGGTATGTTTGTTCGGAGCCAGCCTGGTGGCCGCCATCAGCGGGATCATCACCATGGAAGAAGTACCGCCTTACCCGGACAAGGTGGTATCCGCCAGCGGTAAGGTGATTACTACCGGTTCCGAAATCATGAAAGGGCAGTCAACCTTCCAGCAATACGGGTTGATGGACCTGGGCAGTGTTTGGGGTCACGGTACTTATAGAGGGGCCGATTTCACCGCGGAAACCCTGCATCTAGTAGGAATCTACATGCGGGAGTATTACGCGAAACAAAAATACCAGCAAGGCTACGCCAATCTGGGCCAGGCGGAAAAAGCCGCCGTCGACGCGCTGGCACTCTCTGACTTGAAGGAAAACCGGTATGACCGGGCGAAGGGTACCCTCACCCTCTCCGAGGCCCAGGTGCTCGCCCTTGACCAGGTCAGGTCATACTACGGCGAACTCTTCGCCAAGGGCGACCCGCAAAAGGTGATCTCCGAGGGTACCATCAAGGATGCCGGTCAAAGGACGGCTTTGGCGGATTTCTTCTTCTGGACCGCCTGGGCGGCAGGTACCTTGAGACCGGATGCCGATCACACCTACACCAACAACTGGCCCCCTGATGAATCCGTGGGCAACCAGCTTTCCACCCAGGCGGTAACCTGGACGGTTGTGTCGATCATCATGTTTATGGCTTTTCTGGGGTTAGTGGCCTGGCTGTTCCACTGGCGCGGCTTCAACAAAGGTGAAGCTCCCCAGTTCGATCTGGCCAAGACGCTGGCCGGGTCGCCCGTTTCAGCCAGCCAGGTGAAGACCGCCAAGTATTTCCTGATTGCGGTGACGCTGTTCTTGTTGCAAACCTTGATGGGGGGATATCTTGCCCACCAGACCACCAACCCGGGGACTTTCTACGGCCTGGATGCCATTGCCAAACTGGTCCCCTATAACTGGGCCAAGTCGTGGCACCTGCAACTGGCCGTGTTCTGGGTAGCCACCGCCTGGATTGGCTCAGCCCTGTATTTCGCCCCTATTCTGGGCGGTAGAGAACCGAAGAAGCAAGGATTCCTGGTCGATCTCCTGTTTGTGGCGGTGGTGCTGGTCGCCGTGGGCAGCCTGGTGGGTGAGGTGCTGGGCCTCAAGGGCCTGCTGGGCGGCCGCCTGTGGTTCTGGCTCGGCCACCAGGGATGGGAGTACCTGGAACTGGGCCGGTTGTGGCAGATCTTGCTGTTCGTCGGCCTGCTGGTATGGCTGTTGATCGTGGCCAGGGCGGTTAAGGACCGCTTATCCGCCGGGGCTGACAAGTGGGACCTGCCCAACTTTTACGTCTACAGTGCCATTGGTATAGTCATCTTCTTCGCCTTCGGGTTCTTCTACAGCGACCGTACCAACCTGACCATCGCCGACTTCTGGCGCTGGTGGGTGGTGCACACCTGGGTGGAAGGGCTGTTCGAATTCTTCGCCGCCGCGGCCATGGCCCTGGTGATGGTCAGGACCGGGCTGGCCAGCAAAGAACATGCCCTGCGGGCAGCCTACCTCACCGCTTCCCTGGCCCTGGCCACCGGGATTATCGGCGTCGGGCACCACTACTACTGGTTCGGCCAGCCGTCCTTCTGGCTCGGCCTGGGCAGTGTGCTGGCAGCCATGGAACCGGTCCCCCTGGTGTTGCTGCTGGGAGAAGCCTGGCAAAGGTTACGGACGCTGCAAAAGGCCGGGGACAGCTTCCCTTATACCTGGCCGCTCCGCTTCTTCACGGCCTCAGCGGTCTGGAACTTCGTGGGCGCGGGCATTTTCGGCTTCGCCATCACCTTGCCCATGGTTAACTACTACGAGCACTCCACTTACCTGACGGTGACCCACGGCCACACGGCGTTTTTCGGCACCTACGGGATGCTGGCCATTGGTTTGATGCTGTTCGCCTACAGGGGCATCATCCAGGAACAGGCCTGGTTGCGGAAGAGCTCGCTGCTCAAGACATCGTTCTGGGGAGCCAACGTGGGATTGACATTGATGTTCCTTGTCACGCTTTTACCGGTGGGGGTCTTGCAGCTGATCGCCAGCTATACCAGGGGTTTATGGTACGCCAGGAGCCCCGAGTTCTACAACCAGGCGATTGTCCGCTGGTTCGGCGAAATCAGGATCGTTCCCGATTCAATGATCATCCTCCTGGGAGTGATCCCCTTGCTGTTCTTCATCCTCTCGACCATCGGCAGGCTGAAGCCGGTGCAAGTGCCTGAAGACGGTATGATGACGGTAGCCCTGGACAAGAAGGGCAAGGCCATCTAGTCAGCCTAGCGGGCTTGTTTACGCTTGAAAACGCGGCAGAGGCAGGATCTTGACCGGTCCTGCCTCTCGTCGGCCATACAAGGAGACTGGCAATTTAAAGCGGGTAGATCACCGGTATCCCTTTCACCTCAACTCCCACCCCGCAGCCCGGTTCCAAGATCCGATCCGCCCTTAACCGGCAGGAAAGCAGGGTTCCCGATGCCAGTTGCAGCCTGACCAACTGGTGATACCCAAAGTATTCCAGCGATACAACCCTGGCCTGACCGTGGTTTTCCGGGCGGAGTTCCACATCCTCCGGTCGCACCATCACCTCTACCCTGCCCTCCCAGTCTTCCAGCGGGTCGGCGGCGCCCCACAGGACTTGTTCGCGGTTAAACATGCCCAGCTCGCAAAGGATATACCCTTGTTTGGCTTCGCCCTTTAACAGGTTCACCTCGCCGACCAGTCCGGCCACTTCTTTAGTTGTGGGGGAATTATATACCTCCTGAGGTGAAGCGCTTTGCAGCACCTGCCCCCTCCACATGACCGCTACCCGGTCCGCCATGCTTAAAGCCTCTTCCCGGTCATGGGTCACGAAAATCGCCGATGTTTTTGCCTCCTTTAAGATCCGGCGAATTTCCGCCCGCAACCTGCCGCGTAAGGCGGCATCCAGATTGGAGAAGGGCTCGTCGAACAGGATGACCTCCGGCCGGGGGGCCAGCGCCCTGGCCAGCGCCACCCGCTGTTGCTGGCCGCCGGATAGTTCGTGGGGCATGCGGGATCTCAATCCCTCCAGACCCACCAGGTTGAGCACCTCTTCAACCCTGGCCCTGCCGCCGGTGGATTGACGCAACCCGTAACTGACGTTCCGTTCCACGGTGAGGTGCGGAAACAAGGCATAGTCCTGAAATACTATGCCGATGTTCCTTGCTTCCGGCGGAATATGGCATTGCTGGGAGGATAACACCCTGTCACCCACCTTGATGCTGCCGCCGTCCAGCCTCTCAAACCCGGCAATCATCCGTAAAACGGTGGTTTTCCCGCACCCGCTGGGACCCAACAGGCAGAGAATTTCTCCCTTGCGCAGGGTTAAATCCACACCGCCAACGGCCCAAAAATCTCCATAGCGTTTCGCTATCCTTTCGCATTTAACAGCGATATCTTCTCCCGTCAAAACCATATACGGCTAACGTCCCCTTTCAGCGATGCATCCGGTTCATTACCCCCACGACGGAGATAGAGGATACCAGCATTAACAAAAGCGCCGGCACAGCAGCCCGAGCATAAAAGCCTTCCTCCACCGCTCCCCAGATGACGGTGGCCAGGGTCTGGAACCCGGTCGGACCTAATAATAGCGTGATGGGTAATTCCTTGATGACCGACAAGAACACCATGGCGGCTCCACCCAGAACACCTGACCGGATTAAAGGCCATGTAATGGTGATCAGCACCTCAAGGCTATTGCGGCCAAGGCTTCTGGCTGCTTCCTCAATTCTGGGGTTAACCCGCAGCAGGGCGACACGGATGGCGCCGCCCGCCTGGGGCAAAAAATGCACCAGATACCCGTACATTAGCATAGTAAATGTCTGGTACAGGGGCGTTGCATAATTGGCCCCAAAAAAGACCAGGGCCAGGGCAATGGTCACCCCGGGAAGGGCGTAACCAAGGTAGGTCAAACGTTCCATGGCCTGGGACAGCTTGTGGGGGCTACGTACAGAGAGCAGCACCGCAGGTAATGCCGCCAAACTGATTACCACGGCGGCCGTGGCCGAGACATAGAACGAGTTCCAGACCGGCGCTCCCACAAAACGCAAAGATTCGCCGGCGGCGATCCCCCGCACCAGCCAGTAGGTAATCGTCAACACCGGTATGCCCAGGGAAATAAATACCAGTATTCCACAGGACAGGAGCGCCGGCCAGCGCCAAGCACCCAATGTCACCGGGCAGGGGTACCGGCGGGACCCGCTATCTGTCCGATAATACCTGGCTCTTGTCCTCATCCTTGTCTCGAAGTATAAAAAAGTAATGCTGATTAACACCAGGATCAAGCTGAGCGCCGCGGCATAGCCGCGGTTGAAAGCCGCCTTGTACTGGATGTAAATGGCCCGGGTGAAGGTATCATACCGCAGCATGGACACAGCGCCAAAATCGCTCAGTGTGTAAAGGGCGACCAGCAAGGCGCCGGACACAATAGCCGGATACAATTGGGGAAGGGTAACGCGCCAGAAGGTCGCCCGGCGATCATGGCCCAGGCTACGGGATACTTCTTCCAGGGCAGGGTCAACGGACAGTAAAGCCACCTTGAGGTTGATCAACAGATAAGGATAGACCAGCAAGGTAAGCACCAGAAACGCCCCCAGAAACCCGTAAATGTCCGGCAGCCGGGTGATCCCCAGCGGCCCTTCCAGCACCTGCTGCAGCATGCCGCGCGGTCCCAACGCCGCAACGTAGGTATAAGCGCCGACATAGCTGGGAATCGCCAGCGGAAGAATGGCCAGCACCGTCCAGAGAGGCCGGAACGGTAAATCGGTACAGGTGGTGAGCCAGGCAAGGGGTAAAGCAATAACCGTTGAAGCCGCCGCCACGGCAACGACCAGCATGAGGGTGCTAAGGATCAGGCTCCCGGTTTGCAACCTGAAGACCAGCGGCCCAACCTCGGGCCCGGCTTCCATTGTCCGTACCAACAGGTATGCTAAAGGAAGGCAAAGGCTCCCCGCTACCGCGGTAGCGGGGACCCAGAGCCAGTTAACACGTAAATGCCGGCAGATCTTCATCACTATTTGAGGACTCCCGTTTCTTGGAGCATTTTCAAAGTATTCTCCAGGTCAGCCAAGTCGCTCAGGTCCATATCGGGCGTTTCGATTTGCGCCAGGGGCACCAGGTCCGGGCGGACCTTGATCCCCTTCACCAGGGGATATTCATACGTCTGATCGGTAAAGTATTGCTGGGCTGCGTCCGAGAGCATGTACTCGATCAATTTTTCAGCCGTCTCTTTTTGCTTCGACGAATTCAAGACCCCTGCTCCCGCCACGTTGATCAGGGCTCCCGGGTCACCGCCCCTGGGGTAATAAATATTGGCCGGATAGTTGTCCCCACGTTCTGCCTTGATGCGGAAAACGTAGTAATGATTGACAAAACCCACATCAATCTCGCCCTTACCCACGGCCTCTACAATCGGGGTGTTCTTGGGGAACACAGCGGGCTTGTTGGCCAGGATCCCCTTCAGCCAGTTGCTGGTTGCTTCTTCGCCCAGGCTGATCCTCATGGCCGTGACAAAGGCCTGGAACGAACCATTGGTCGGGGCCCAACCGATACGGCCTTTCCACTTGGGATCCGTAAAGCCCAGGATGGAAGCCGGGAGATCGCTCTCCTTCAGCTTGTCGGAATTGTAAACGATCACCCGCGCCCGGCCGGATACACCCACCCATTCTCCTTTGGGGGAACGGAACCGTGGTTCAACTTTTTCCAAGGTATCGTTCTTCAGCTTGGCGAACAGCTCCTTTTGGGCCACCGCCCCCAGTGCCCCCGCATCCTGTGCCAGGAAGATATCAGCCGGGCTGTTTCGACCTTCCTCCAAAATAGTCGCCGCTAACTCGGCCGTGTCTCCGTAACGTACCTGTACCTTGATACCGCTCTCCTCTTCAAAACGCTTGAACAGGGGACCTACCAGTTCCTCGCTCCTACCCGAATACACAGTAACGGTTTTTGTCTCAACAGGTTGTGTTGCTTGTTTGTCCTGTGGCGTTTTGGATCCACAACCCGCTAAAACAGCAGTTAACAGTAGCAAGCCACCGAGCATCAGCATCCTGCCATAACGATTCCGTAGAATTTTTCCGGACATTAATCTACCTTCCTTTCTACCGTTGCATTCTTTGTTCAATTCAAATGAGTTTCATTTTCACTTAAAACTTAAAGTAGCCTCTTTCTTTATGCAATCCCCCCTTTTGTACTCCTGGGCGGTTTAGCAGCCGATAATTAGTTGAGATTTATTATCATTATATTTGATTCCTGCTACCTTTTCAAATCATATTATTGGCCTAATTACCCGTTGATACCACTATTTTCAACTATTTATCGTCATGATCAGCCTTTTTATAGCTATTTCGTGTCATTTAAACCTTTTTCATTTAAAAACAAGACTTATTCATGCGATAATGAGTATAATTATTTGAGAGTTATTGTCTTTTAAATTCTATTTAAATTCTAAATGTATAGTGACAGGAAGTATAGCACCGGGAGGAGCTTGAGCCACCCCTCCCGGTGCTTACCGGCCTTGTTATTATGCGGTACGGTACAGCAAATCCGCGTAATCAAAGTCGCTTCTTAGCAGTTTGTGCTTGATGGAGGCAACGTCGACCCGTTTCTTCATCATGGCGGCATAGACGCCGGCCCGGGCGATGTCGCCCACCAGGATCATGCCCACCAGCACGTTATCCTTGAGGACCAGTTTCTTGTACAGGTTTCGTTCCGGCCGGTAGGCGGTCAGTACCTCGTACTGGTCGCCGGCAGGCTGGGTAATTCCCACGGCGATGGCCGGTATCGCCCGGAATTCCACGGCGTTCTGCATGCCGATGAGGGGCGAGTACTCCCGCCGTACACCCGCCATGTTGTACCCGGCCACCTTCCCCTGGCTGACCGCGTTGGGCCAGATGGGGCTCAGGCCCCGTTCTCCCGTGACGGCGTCCACCGTCTCCGCCACGTCCCCGGCGGCGTAGATATCCGGGATGCTGGTCTGCATGTACCGGTCCACCACGATACCCTTGTCGATCTCCATGCCGGTGTCCTTTACCATCACCACATTGGGCCTGGTGCCTGTGGCGACTACTACCAGCTCGGCCTTCAGGTGGTCGCCGTCCTCAAGGATGACCCCTTTTCCCTGGCGGCCAAAGGCCCGCTGCCAGAGGGATGGGCCGGCCATTTCCCTGATGCCGCGGCCCAGGATAAACCGGATGCCCTCGGCCTGCATATCCCGCTGCAGGATGGCGGCGGCGCGGGCATCAAACTGCTGCGGCAGCACCTGGGGCAGTCGCTCCACCACGGTTACCTCGATACCGCGGTGGTACAGGGCGTATGCCGTTTCCAGCCCGACAAAACCCGCCCCGATGACCACCGCCCGCCGCACGGCAGGCAAGGAGGCCGAGATGGCACGGGCGTCCGCCAGGGTGCGCAGGCCAAAGACCCCTACCCCTTCCAGCCCGGGGATGGGCGGAAAGGCGGTGCTGCTGCCGGTAGCGACCAACAGCTTGTCGTACAAGACCTTCCTCCCGTCGGACAGTTCAACCACCTTGGTTTCCGGCAAGACCCTGACCGCCCGGAAACCCAGCATGGTATCGATCCGCTTGCGGGCAAAGAAGGTACGGGAGCGAAACAGCAGATCCCCTTCCTTCCTGGTACCGGCCAGGTAATTGGGCAGCAGGCAGCGAGAGTAGGCCGGCGCCGTTTCCTCGGAAATGACGGTGATGGCGGCGTCGGGGTCGAGGGCCCTGATGGTCTCCGCCGCCTTTACCCCCGCGGCACTGTTACCGATGATTACGTGACGCATATCCTTGACACCTCCTTAGAGGATTTCCGTTCAATCCTGATCTAATCATGCCACGGCTAGCGGTTTAAGGGCTTAAACCGCTTCCGCGATAGGACGGGCGGCTTCCTTGCGTTTCTTGCCCGCAAAGTCGTCCACTTCGACGAATTCCAGTGCCCGGGTGGGACAGGACGCCACACACGCGGGTACCTCCCTGTCCCGGCAGAGGTCGCACTTCAGGGCGACCCTGGGCTGACCGCCCACGCCTTCCGACTGGATGATGGCCCCGTAAGGGCAGGCCATGATGCACATCCAGCACCCCACACAGGTCTGCTCGTTCCCCTCGTTGGATACATTTCCGGTTACCGGGTCTTTCTGCATGGCTCCCGCCATGCAGGCCTCCACGCAGGCCGGTTCCTCGCAGTGACGGCAGAGGAGCGGCACCGGCCGGCCCTTGACCGCCTCCACCCACAGGCGGGGTTTCACCCCTTCCGCCATGGCTCCGGTGATGGTCCCGGATAACGAGTGAGCCGCCGCGCAGGCCAGGGTACAGGTCATGCAGCCGTTGCACTTTTCCAGGTGAACCATAATCTGTTTCACTGGTTTTGTCCCCCTTTCTCAGAAAAATCTTACTAATTGGATCGGTCCTGCCAGTTGACCTTCAAGACACAACACGCTACGTACCAGCGAACCCTTTTTGGGAATAAAAGCCCGTGAAACTGAGGGTCTCACGGGCTTTTACTACGACCTCTGTCCGCAAAGCCCAATCACTTTTGGGGCCGGATACCTTTCGGTCGTCGGAAATCGGTCGTCAGGAAACCGATGATACTATAGTTCCTATCCTGCTTCCCCCGACTCCCACTGCCCGACGACCGACGACTGATTTAGATGCCCAGCTTGGCGCGTTTTGCGTTGATATGGGCCTCCATAGCGTCTACCGCTTTGACCGGGTTCTCTTCCACCAGCACCCGGCCGCCGGTGAGGCCCTCGATGTCCTGGGTAAGGACCTTAGTGACTAAGGGGCTGCCGGTTACCGGGGGCACCGGCCCGATGTGGGTCAGGAGGCCGAAGGCTACCGCGAACACGCCGTCCACGATGGCCTTCTGCTCAAGGTACTCGGGAGCGGAGGCAGCCACCGGCAGGTCGCTGGGGTCGACGCCCAGGGCGTTGGCGATGGCGGTTACCGCCACACCGATGCGCCCGATGTCCACACAGGAGCCGAAGTTCAGTACCGGCGGGATGCCCAGGGCCTTGCAGACCCCTTTCAGGTTGTCACCGGCCTGGTCTGCCGCTTCAGGCAGCATCAGTCCCTCGATTTCTGCCGCGCTGGACATGCAACCGGCGGCGATCACCAGGATATCCCGCTTGATCAGTTCCTTCATGATGCACAGGCCCTGGCCGTCGTGGCCGTTGCGGTTGTTGGTGCAGCCCACCACCGCCACGATGCCCTTGATGGCACCGCGCTTTACCGCGTCCAGCAGGGGGTCCAGGCTGCCGCCCAGGGCGCCCAGGATGGTCTCCACCGAGAAACCGACCACCGCGCCGGACTTGTACGGCGGGATGTAGATGTCCTTACCCCGCTTTTTGTAGGTTTCCACCGCCATTTTGACCAGTTCCCTGGCCTGTTCCGCCACCTTTTCCGGATCGTAGTCCACGTGGTCCTCCACACCCTCCATGCGCAGGATGCGGTCTACGGAAACCAGCTTGGTATGGAAACGGTCGGCAGTGGTCTTCAGGCCGGGGATGGAGCAGTTCATGTCCATCATCACCAGGTCCACGGCGCCGGTAGCCACGTAGTACTCCTGGGACAGCCAGTTGGAAAGCTGTCCGGCAAACCCGCCCGCGGTGGTGGCCTGGCGCTGCATCAGCTCCTGGCCGGTGCACATGGAGCCGTAGACCTTGATACCTTTGGCCCCGGCGGCCCTGGCCAGCGCCTGCATCTCCTCGGTCTGGGCGGCCTGCAGGACCGCGGTGCCTACCAGTGGCACATGGCCGTGCGCCACGATGTTAACGGTGTCAGGGTCAATCACACCCAGGTCGGCCTCGGTCCTGGTCAGGCTGGGAGTGCCGAGCAGGATGTCCTGCAAGGTGATGGTAGCCACCAGCCCCATGTAACCGGCGGCGATGGAGATCCTGAGCAGGGTCAAGAGCAGGTCCACCGGGTCGGTATCGATGTTGCTCATGGACTTGGTCAGGGCGTCCCTGACTTCGCTCAAAGGACCGCCAGGTACCACGCCCAGCTTCTCCCACGCCTCGATACGGGTCCTGGGAGCGAACAGGTTGACCAGGGCCAATGGTTCGTCAGCGCCCTTGCGCAGTTCCGCCAGAATGACATCCGCCAGTTGGGCAGCCAGTTCGTCAGCTGGCTTGGAAGTGTCCAGCCCAACCACCCCGGCGATGTCGCGCAGTTTCTGCTCGTCGCTGATCTTGAAGGGTGTCTTGCCGGCCGCGGTGGCCTTGATGGTCTTGGCCAGTTCCTCCAGGTGATGGGTATAAGCGGCGGTACCGTGAGTGGCTAATCTCACCAGGTTCCGCGCCACGATGGTATCGGCGGTGGCGCCGCAGATGGCCCGGGGCGCCTTGGGGGTGATCCGGCAAGGGCCGTGGCTGCACAGCTGGCAGCACACCCCCTGCATCCCGAAGCCGCACTGGGGCTGCTGGGCCTCCCACCGGTCGAAAATGGTGGTCAGGCCCATGGCCTGAGTCCGGTCATACATTTCATTGGTGCTCTTGTGGGCCGAAACGCATGTCCCGGCTGCGCTACAGGTGTGACAGTTTCCCACTAACAATTCCTCCTTAACAACTGTTATTTCAGGGGGTTGTGCAGCCCCCAAACACTTACGTGTCCCATTTTAGCTTGTTATGCGGTCAAACAATATGATCTGTCTCCGGTAAGAATGTGATCTTACTCACACATTACCGCTTCCCTAAAGGCATCAAAACCCACCCGCACCAGGAAGTGCCCCAGCCGTTCGTTACGCTCGGCATGGGCGCGGTAGTAGTCCAACACCCTGTCGATGGTCACCAAAACCCGCTCCCGGTCCAGACCGTCCGCCAGCACCCGGGCCAGGCGGGGCTTGATGCCGCCGCTTCCGCCTACCATCAGGGTGTAACCCTTAGGTGTTCCCACCACCCCGATGTCCACTGTCCCGGCGTCGGTGCACTTGCGCGGGCAGCCGCTGACCGCCATTTTCATCTGGGAGGGGAGTTCCATCCCGTGGTAGCGCCGGTCCAGTTCCAGCCCCAGGCCGATGGCGTCCTGGTCCGCCCGCTTGCAGAAGGCGGTACCGGGGCAGAACTTGATGTTGCGCACCCGGTTGCCGTTGGCGGCGCCCGGCTTCATGCCCAGTTCCTCCCAGACCTTTGGCACGTCTTCCTTGCTGAAGCCCACCAGGGCGATGCGCTGGGCGGTGGTCAGCTTAATGGCGGCGCAGTTGTATTTTTCCGCCACGTCGGCAATGCGCCTGAGGGTTGCCGGGTCCACCAGACCGCCCGGGATATGGGGCACGATGGCAAAGTGCTGCTTGTCCCGCTGGACGATGGCTCCCTCCGGCAGGGCGTCCGCCCTGGTCTCATCGGACATATCGCCTAAATCGACGGAGTTCAGTTCTTGCAGCAGCATCTCGATGTCCAGCCCGTGGGTGCGAGCCGCCCCTGCCACGCTCTCGGCGGTGGCGGAAGGGCACCCCAGGCAGTGCATCCCCATCCGCCGGAACACATCCGCGGTGGCGGGGTTCAGTTCCAGGACCTCCTTGACGGTCATCTCTTTGCTGATGTTCACTTATCTCACCCTTTCTTCCGAGAGGTTCTACCCCACCCTTTATTGCTCTTGCATCAACCGGTTCAGTTCCTCGACCACCTCGTCCACGTCCTGGCCGTGCACACTGGCGCCAAATTCAATACTCTTCAGGCGCGAGTTGGGGCAGCTGAAACAGCCCGGTCCGAAGAACCGGGACAACACCTCGTCCGCCCGGGGGCACACCTCCCGGATGCGCCCGATGGTCATATCTCTGGTGATCGTAATGGACATGGCAATACCTCCTTCAAATGTACCTTCACGTATAATCATAAGGCTCTACGTCCTGGTTGGCTGTAAGCTAAGTCAAAAGAGAATGTGATGAAAATCACTCGGCAGTCAGGTGAAATTCCCCGATTCTATTAATGACCGAAGAAGGCAGCCCGGGGTATCAGGTACATGTAATCCGCCGGGCTCAGGACGGTAGCCCAGTTTCCCGTCAGGCGTGCTACCGCCAATAGGAAAAAGAAGGTGCCGGTAAACAATAGTGGGAAAACCAGAGGGGGTAAAGCCAGCCGGGCAAAGGGTTCCTGGAGCGCCAGCGCCCCCTGCCGGGGACAGTGGTGCAGGCAGTTCAGGCAGGCCGAACACTCCACCGAACTCACCCTGCGGGCAGCAGATACCCGGATGTTGCCCGGGCACACCTGGTCACAACGACCGCACCCGGTGCAAAGCGCTTCCTGCCGGGTCACCTTGAAAGGGCTTAAAAGGCTCACCAGGCCCAACAGCGCACCGTAGGGACAAAGGTAACGGCACCAGAAGTGCCTGATCAGGAAAGAAAGCAGGGCCAATAACAGGAGCACCACCACCGCTGTTAGGCTTAGGTCCAGGAAGAAGCGAAGCATTTTCACATCCGCCACCATGTTGTACGGGCTGTTCAGGAAAGCTCCAACCGCGGTCACCGGCATATCCCAGTAGATGACCTTGATAAAAAATCCGAGCACCAGGTATTTCAGACCCATCAGGGGCAGGTCCAGCCACCGGGGAAGACTCAGTTGCCCTCCCAGCAAACGCTCACCCAGCCGCGCCAGCTCCTCGGAAAGCGTTCCGATGGGGCATAACCAGCTGCAAAAGGCCTTTTTATACAGGAATGCAGTGAGGACAATGGCAAGAAAGATCGCCAGGCCGGCGGGATGGATGGGATCAAAAACCCCGGTTTTCACCCAGTAACGGAAGGCCATCAAGGCGCTGATGGGTAAAAACCCTTCCACTCCGGCGGGGCGTGAAACGAGAGGAGTAGCCCCAGAAGTTTCAAAGTAGCGGACGAACAGCCAGAATCGCCAACCCAGGTAAAGCAGGAAAAGGGCAAATGAAACCTGCACCGTATTGCGGATAGCGGGAAGGCTTAACCTTTGATATTTTCCCGGGAACAGCATACTTTTCACCCTTTCTCAATCTCGGCTGCCTCGTAAAAGCGCCATTAAGGCTCTCGCAGGCCTTAATTCCACCCCAAGTTTAGCCGAGAAGCGACCTTGCCTGCTGTAACACGCATCACACTGGAAAAAGAAAAAAGCCGCCGTTTTTGGCAGCTTTCATTCAGGGCGCTGTTAGGGGCTGGTATTGGCGTCCTGATTCCTTATTTTTAGAATCTGGGAAGGAGGAATTTTAGACAAATTAACACGGAAGGGCAAATCGTTTAAATCTACTAGCACCAATAACCCGGGGTCCTCCATACCCCGCAGGATACCAACTTTCTGTTTCCCACGGGTCGAGTTGGCCAGTACCTCCAACCATGTATCCAGAGGTTCAGACCAGATCGCTTTCGTTGCCTGCATGGCATCCCGCTCCTTTGATACCAGCTTATGCTAGTAGGATCTGAAAAGTAACTGCTACTTTCTATCTTAAAAATGCGGTTAGAGGCTTGAGCTCGGGTTTCCTTCCCGGCGCGAGTCTCCGGTACACTTGAAATGAACCTCGGCGTCTTCAGGCCACGTCCAAAACTCGGCCTTCGGCCTCAAACAATGGACGTGGCTATTCCTCAGCCGCCTGCGGTTCTT
>LAKY01000066.1 GCA_000987045.1 Clostridiales bacterium PH28_bin88
CCCCGCCCCACTGCCGCCCCCCGGCCCCTGCTCCTCCCCGGTTTCCGCCTTTTTCTCTTCCACGTCCTTCAACTGGGGACTGTCGATCATCAGGGACTTGATTACCAGGTCCTGGGTCAACCCGTTGTCCACCAGCCCGTCGATGTAAATGACAGCCGCCTTCAAGTGGTAGAGGCTGATCTCGAACTCCCGGATGATCAGGTCACTGTTTTCCCCCACCCGGACCTTGATGCGGTCCAGGTTAATTTTCAGGGAAGTTGAGAGGGGTTCTTCCTGGGCCAGGGTGGTACCCTGCCCGGTTCCTCCGCCCGGGAAGACCTGCTCCCTTCGCCCGCTCTGACCCGCGGCACCGCGGCCGGACGCCCCCGGCTGTCCTCCCGGCCCCCGGCCGGCCTGGTCGGCCAAACCCTGCGGGCCATCTTGCTGTTGATCGTTACGGCCGGTCTTGATCGGTTTTCTGGACGGCTTCCGCGTCTGGCGGAACACTGCGACACCCCCGTTCAGGAAGCAAGAGGCTCTGATAGTATTTATCCCTCGGCCGCCTGGTTTTCATGCAAACAAGAGGCAAGAGGCAGGAGGCAGGATTTAAGAAGGAATTGGCGCAGCCGATTCCTTCAACCAATCTTGCCTCTTGCCTCTTGTATCGCTTATTCTTCTTCGCCCTCTTCCTCGTTGGCCTTCTTGATCTCCTCGGGCTCGCCCGGCTCCTCTACGCCCGGCTCTTCCTCAACCGCCAACCTCGGCGACACGATGGTGACCACCAGCCCGTCTCCATCCGAGACGATCTTCACACCCGGCGGCGGCAGGATATCGCCGATGGTCAGCTTGTCGCCGATCTCCAGCCCGGAAACATCCGCCTTGAGAGCTTCGGGAATGTCAGCCGGCAGGCACTCCACCTCTATCTCCCGGACGCCGTGCTGCAGGATACCGCCGTTCTTCACACCGGGGGCTTCACCCACAAGTTCTACCGGCACCACCGTTTGCAGCCGCTGCTCCATGGAAACCTGGTAGAGGTCCACGTGAACCGGCTCGCGCCGCAGCGGGTGACGCTGCACCTCCCGTACTAAAGATGTGTACTCCTCCGGCCGGTCCCCGCTGCCTAATAGCACCTTTACCAGGGCACTCTGTCCCGCGGTGTCCAGTACCCTTTCCAGGTCTTTAACGGGAATCACCAGAGAAATGTTACCCGCCTCCCGCCCGTACAGCACCCCGGGCACCAGGCCGCTTCGCCTGAGCCGGCCGGCCCCTCCCTTGCTCATGTCCTTGCGGACCTCTGCCCGCAGTTCTATCGCATGCATACTCTTCCTCCTTTTAGTGACTAGTGACCGAAATTAGTGACTAGTACGATTTGGTGGCCAGTGGCTAGTGGCTAGCAGGTAACTTGGTCCCGAGAACTAAGATTAGCCGCTGATACGGCGATCCGAGAACTGCAGGTGACAAGCTGTAATTGGTAAATAGTGCGTGCTGCTCAGTTATGGAGTAGCCCTCTGACCAGTGAAAAAGACGCGAAAGGAGTACCCGGAACTGACCACTGGCCACAGACCACTGACCACTAAAAAGTATGCCCGGTTTTTGGCATCATCAACCGGGCACCGGCATATTAATTGATAAAGGGAAAGGTGTACAAGGAGGTGATGGGATATGCAGAAGAGGTGTCGAAAGGTGGTATCCATGCCGGTGGTCAGCCTGGAAGACGGGAGCCACATAGGTAAGGTAAAAGGCCTGCTGGTCGACCCGGCGGAGCGGACAGTAGCCGCCCTGGTACTGGACCAGAAGGGGTTGTTCAAGGAACAGAAGGTGATCCCCTTCCAGCGGGTTAAGAGTGTGGGTGAACATGCCATCACGGTAGATAAGAGTTCCGGCGCCGAGAGGTTAAGCAGCCTCCCCCAACTGGCCAAATTAGCAAAAGAACCCACCGCGGTGGTGGGAGCGCAAGTAATTACCGAGGACGGCAACGTCCTTGGTACGGTGGAGGAATATACCTTTGATTCCGCAACTGGTGGCATTTCCACCCTGGAGCTGGCCGGGAATTTACTGAAGTTAAAGGGCCGGGCCACCCTGCCGGTCACAGCGGTAATTACCCTGGGCAAGAGCGTGATCATTGCCCGGGCGGGATCAGAGGTGGAACTGGATCGGGAGGAAAACCCTCTACAGGAAACGGTAAAGTCAGTGAGGGATACCGGCACCCGGGTTTGGGACACTACCCGCCAGACCACCCGCAGGTGGGGCGAGTCCCTCAGTAAGTCCATCGAAAGGTTTGTCGCCGAAGAAGTGAACCGCCCACCCGAAGATGCAGGCGGAGGTAACGGGGCGGCAGCCAAGCCTGTATCTCAGAATACGGTTGAGTCCGCACTCCCCGGAGGGCAGGTTGACAGCCCGGAACAGGCAGATTCCCCCAAGGAGGACAAGCCGCAAACCCCACCCAACTAGGAAGCAAGAGACAGGAGGCAAGAAGCAGGAACAAAGGTAGGAATTGGCTTCCCCAATTCCTACGGGCACTCTTGCATCTTGCTTCTTGCCTCCAGCTTCCTGTTAGCTGAAGAGCTTGCTGACGGACAAATCCTGGTGAATACGGATAATCGCCTCCCCCAGCAGAGGCGCTACCGACAGCGTCTTGATCTTGGGGGATTGTTTTTCAGCGGGCAGGGGTATGGTGTTGGTCACCACCACTTCCCGGAGTACCGACTCCTCCAGACGCTGGATAGCCGGGCCGGACAGCACCGGATGGATGCAGCAGGCGTAAACTTCCCGCGCCCCCTGCTCCATGAGGGCCTTGGCTCCCAGGGTAATCGTCCCGGCGGTGTCGATGATGTCATCGGTCATCACTACCGTTTTACCCTTGACATCCCCGATGATATTCATTACCTCGGAAACATTGGGTTCCGGCCGTCGCTTGTCGATGATGGCGATACCCGCCCCGATGCGTTCACCCAGTTCCCGCGCCCGGGTAACCCCGCCCAGGTCCGGAGATACCACTACCACATTCCCCATCTTGATCTGCTTAAGGTATTCCGCCAGGATGGGAGCAGCCAGCAGGTGATCCAGGGGGATATCGAAAAACCCCTGGATGGCACTGGCGTGCAGGTCCATGGCCACTACCCGGCGCGCCCCCGCCGCGGTGATCAGGTTGGCCACCAGTTTGGCGGAGATAGGGTCCCGGGCCCGGGCCTTCCGTTCCTGGCGGGCGTAACCGTAGTACGGAATAACGGCGGTGATCCTGCGGGCAGAGGCCCGGCGCAGGGCGTCGACCATGATCAACAGTTCCATCAGGTTATCGTTTACCGGGTAGCAAGTAGGCTGGATGACAAAGGCATCCGCCCCACGGACACTTTCATCGATGGCCAGAGCAATCTCCCCATCGCTAAACCTTTTGACCCTAGCCGCCCCCAGGGGCACTCCCAGGTATTCTGCGATCTCCTCCGCCAACCGGGGGTTGGCGTTACCGGTAAAGATCTTCAGCTTTCCTTGGTTGCTGGACATGCTACCCGTGACCTCCTAATTATGTCGGTTTGTGTAAAGTATACATTTCGGCCCTCAACCAGTTTTTCCTCCCGCGGAGAAAAAATTCAGATTTCAGGTTTGGTCCCGGCGGTGGGCCCAGCCCTCGATGTTATTTTGCCTGCCCCGGGCCACGCCCAGCGCACCGGCGGGCACATCCTTGGTGATCGTGGACCCGGCGCCAATGACCGCTCCCGCTCCCACCTTCACCGGCGCCACCAGGTTGGTATTGCTCCCCACGAAAGCGCCGTCCTCGATGATGGTGGGATACTTGCCCTTCCCGTCATAGTTGCAGGTGATGGTACCGGCCCCGATGTTCACGTCCCTTCCGACAGAGGTATCTCCGATGTAGGTGAGGTGGGGCACCTTGCTTCCCGTGCCGATCACGCTCTTCTTGATCTCCACGAAGTCCCCGATCTTGACCCCCTCATGGAGAACCGTCTCCGGCCGCAGGTACGCAAAGGGACCGATCACGCACCTGTCCCCGATCACTGCTTGCTCAGCGACCGTGTAACGGATAGTGACCCCATCCCCCAGCCGGCAGTCCGTTAAAAGGGCGTGGGGGCCGACGGCACACTCGGCGCCGATCACGGTAGATCCCTGCAGGGTAGTGAAAGGGTAAATAACTGAATCGGGTAGGATCGTCACGCCCGCGTCAATAAAGGTGCTGCCCGGGTCGATGATGGTCACGCCCGATTCCATCAGCTTGCGGTTGATCCGCTGCCGCAGTTCTTTCTCCGCCGCCGCCAGATCCACCCGGCTGTTGATACCCTTGGTCTCCTGGGGATCGAAGACGGCCAGGGCGGCTACCGGCAATCCCTGCTCCTTCAGGAGTCCAATCACATCGGTGAGGTAGTACTCTCCCTGGGCGTTAGCGGGGCTGATCCGTTTTAAGGCCGCAAAAAGGGGGCCGCTGGCAAAGCAGTAGGTGCCGGTGTTAATCTCCCCCACCTCTCGCTCCTCGGGGGTAGCGTCTCTTTCCTCGATGATTTTACTGACACTGCCCTCCTCATCCCGGATGACCCGCCCGTAGCCGGCAGGGTCCTCGGGGAAGGCGGTCAGGATGGTGGCTGCCGCTCCTTCCTCCTGGTGGTACTCCAACAGCCCGCGCAGGGTTTCGGAGGTCAACAAGGGAGTGTCTCCATATAAAACCATTACTGTGTCTATCCCAGCAGGGATGTGGTCTTCCGCCTGCATAACAGCGTGGCCGGTGCCCAGCTGCTGCCTCTGGTAGGCATAGATCAGCCCGTCCCCCAGGGCCCGCTCCACCAGTTCAGCCCCATGCCCGATCACAACAACCATGTGGCCGACACCCGCGCTCCGGGCCGCGTCCACCACATGACTTACCATATGCTTCCCCGCCACCTGGTGCAGGACCTTAGGCCACCGGGAACGCATCCGGGTACCTTTACCTGCTGCCAGGACAATGGCGGCTATATTCCGCATCAAAAGCCCTCCTTTTCAAGAGGCAGGAGGCAAGAAGCAAGAGGCAAGATTGCTTGCACCATCAGAAAGTATAACTTTCTGTGGCATAAGTGCAACTAAGTCTTCCGCCGACGCCTAAAGGCTTGGCGCAAGCCAAGTTTTCTTTATCGGAATTGGCTACGCCAATTCCTATCTCTGTTCCTGCCTCTGTTTCCTTCTCTTCCGCCCCGTTTTTGCGTTTTCAAGAAGCTGCAGGTAAGACACAAGAACAAGAATTTATTGGAATTGGCCCCGGTCAATTCTTTCCTCCGTTCCTGCTTCCTGCCTCCTGCCTCTTGCTTCCTGATCCCCATGGTTAAATGTACTAGATATCCGGAAAAAAGTAAAGGAGCCGCGGCTCCATTCATTTAAGCAATTAAATTTAGATAGCGTCCTCATAAGCCTTGAGAACCGCCGATTGAATTACCTCCCGGGCACTGGACGAAATGGGATGGGCTATATCCCGGAATTCCCCCTCGGGAGTTTTCCGGCTCGGCATAGCCACAAACAACCCGTGCTGCCCTTCTACCACCTTTACGTCATGTACCACGAAGGCATCGTCAAAGGTTACCGAGACGATGGCCTTCATCTTACCCTCAAGGTTAATCTTTCTGATGCGCACATCTGTGATGTTCAATTGCCTCACCACCCTTCACTTCGGTTCAGATATATCTGGATATCATGGATAGCATTTCGCCACATGGTATAAAATTCCTTCTTTCCCACCCTAATTTTGCACATTCCCGGATTGTTTTATGCGCCCTTAGCGGGAATTTTCCTAAAAATAGGTATAAAATTTTTTCTTCTGGGGAATTAAAGCCGTTCCACACAGTACCCTTCCCTGACCAGCAGTTCCATGATCTGGTTGATATGCTCGCTGTCCCTGGTTTCCAATGATAATACCACTTCAGCCTGGCGGATGGGTACGTTGGGTTTGGTACGGTCGTGGGTAATGGAAATCACGTTGGCCTGAGCGGAGGCCACAAGGGACAGCAACCGGCCCAGTGCCCCCGGGCGATCCAACAGCACCGTTCGCATGGAAACAAAGCGGCCCGCCTTTACCAGTCCCCGCTCGATAATTTGGGAAATCACGTGCACGTCGATGTTCCCGCCGCTTACGATGGCCGCCACCCGTTTACCGGAAAGCCCCAACCGGCCGGTTAAGAGCGCCGCCAGGGCCACCGCCCCGGCGCCTTCCGCGATCATCTTGGAGCGTTCCAGCAGCATCAGGATAGCGGTGGTGATGTCCTCATCAGGTACGGTGACAATATCGTCCACCAACCCCTGGATTATGCTAAAAGTAAGGCTGCCCGGCCGCTTGACGGCGATGCCGTCGGCAATGGTACCGGCCTGGGGCAACTCGCGAATGGCCCCTTCCCTAACCGAAACAGCCATGGAGGCTGCGCCGTCGGCCTGAACCCCCAGTATTTTTACGTCCGGTTTTAACGTCTTGATTGCGGTAGCAACACCCGAAATGAGGCCACCGCCCCCGACGGGTACCACCACCGCCTCCAGTTCAGGCAGCACTTCCAGGATCTCCAGCCCGATGGTTCCTTGCCCGGCGATTACCGCCTGGTCATCAAAGGCATGAACAAACGTTGCCCCGGTCTCCTGTTGAAGCTCCACCGCGCGGCGATAGGCGGCGTCATACCCCTCTCCGGCCAATATCACCCGCGCTCCGTACCCCTTAGTGGCCATCACCTTGGAAACAGGCGCTCCTACCGGCATCACCACACTGGCTTTAATACCGGCCTGGGCCGCGGCGTATGCCACCCCCTGGGCATGGTTGCCCGCGGAGGCGGCGATCACGCCCCGGCTGCGTTCCTCGGCGGAAAGACACCGCAGTTTGTTGAAAGCGCCGCGGATTTTGAAGGAACCGGTCTTCTGCCAGTTTTCGGTTTTCAGGTACACCCGGTTGCCCGTAAGGGCACTGAAGGTAGCCGAGAGGTCCAGGGGGGTCTGGTGAACTACCCCCTGCATCGACTGCCGGGCCTCCACGATATCCTCCAGGCTGACTGCCTGTTCGTGGGTATCACTCATGGAATCGAACCTCCGTTGTTAGTGACTAGTGACTGGTTGCTAGTGCCCTGGCGCCAGGTAACACCCAGGAACACGCAGGCTGGAAGCCCAGCTTTGCTCGGGCCTTCTTGCCAAAGGCTGTATCCAGCGCCGGGAGCGGGCCAAACCCTCTTACCTATGAAGCAATCAGGGCTAAAATCCGGCGTGATCTCCAGGAGGAAACTGACGACCGCTGCCCGCCGACTGACGACTGATACCGCGGCCTGGCCGGATGGAAATGGCCCGCTCACGCTCGTCGAGCCGTTCCAGTTCCAGCAGGGCCACGTAATCACCTACCAGTTTCTCCCGCGGCTCCGCCATACTCACCAGCACTCCCGTCCCCAGTACCTCGGCCTGGAACTCCCGCATCAAATCGTGCATACCCCGGGCGGTACCTCCAGCCCTCATAAAATCGTCTATCAACAACACCTTGGCGCCGGTAGGCAGGGCGCGGCGGGCCAGGGACATGGTACGGATACGGCGAGTGGAGCCGGAGACGTAGTTTATGCTAACAGCAGAACCCTCGGTCACCTTCCCCTCGTCGCGGATGATTACAAGTGGCACCGAAAAAGCCCGGGCTGTCATCATCGCCAGGGGAATTCCCTTGGTCTCGATGGTCACGACAAACTCGGGTTCCATTAACTTGAACAGGGTAGCGAAGACCTCTCCGATACGCCCGGCCACTGCCGGGTTGAAGATCAAGTCGGTCATGTACAGGTAACCACCCGGAATGATGCGTTCGGGGGCGGCCAGTTGTCCCGCCAATCCCCCCAGAAAGGAGGCTACCTGGCCTTCGTTCAACCAGGGGTTATACTTTACTCCCCCCGCGGCACCAGGTACGGTAGCGAGATGCCCCAACCCGAATTCCGTGATGGTTTCCCGCATCAAGGCCAAGTCCTCACTGACAGTGGATTTGGCGGATTGAAACATGTCGGCAAAATAATTGAGGGAAAACAAACGTTCCGGCTGACCCGTAAGAACCTTGGTCATCACCACCATACGTTCACTCCTGCGCGTCTTCTCCACTGCCCCCGCCTCCGATTAACGGCAATACAACACTCATTGCCGAATATTTTACTAACCCCGCCGTATTTTATTCACTTTTTCGCCAGGAACCCGCCAATCCCTTCTAGTCAAGAAAAAAAGCCTGCCGAACCGCAGGCCTTATTGGGCCGGTATTTAGAGGTCAGAAGTTGGAAGCTAAGAAACCAGGACATCGCGCACTAGTTCTAAGTCGCTCGGTTTATCCACATCGATCCCCACCTCCGGGTAGTGGGAAACAACCACAACCCCCCGGATACCCAGCATGCGGGAAACCTTACGCTCGGCTTCCGGGACGCTCAATAGCTTAAGCAGGTACTTCAGGATCACGGAAAACCCGACAGCCCGGGCGAGAGCCACCGGGCTTTTCCGCAGCCTGACCAGCTCTTCTGCCTTTTGCATAACTTGATGTACAATACCAGGGTTGACTAAAAACAGGTTACCCCCAGTGAAGGTGCCCTCCCGAAGTTTTACGTAGGTCCGTTTCACCCCCGGGTACTTGGCCTCGTTAACCTCCTTGGGCACTATCGGGTAGTACAGGTCAGCCTGCTGGTCCCCACAGCGGGAGATGAAGTCATCGATGGCATCAGGGCTGATCAGGGGAATGTCACTGGTAACCACCAGTACCCTCCGGCGGAGTGCCAGGACAGTGATGCCGTTTTCAACGCTCTGCATCGCGGTCCTCCCCGGTTGGGCCAGCACCAGGTCAGGAATATGGCTGAAGTACCTCGCAAGTTCCTCCACCGGGCCTACGATGGCTATACGCTCAACATACCGGGATTCCCGCAGAGCGGTCACCACAAAGTCCACCATGATCCGTTCCCCGATGGTAATCAGCGCCTCGTTGGCGGCGTCGCTGCACTCCCGTAACTTACCGTCGTTGCTGCTCCCCGCCAGTATAATCGCGTCAACCTTCACCCGGTTCACCCCGCTTATTATTCTTTAGCGTCCAAGCCGTGGTTCCTGATGAATTCCAGGATCCGGTTCTCGGCATTCTCAATGTGCTCCAGGGCCAGAGATTGGGCCAGGGCAACATTACGGTCCGAAATGGCATCCACGATCTTGCGGTGTTCCTCCAGCGTCTCCCGCATCCGGCCCGGAGAACCCATTGATGTCTTGCGGAAACGTTGGATTTGCTCCCGCAAGGTGCTGATAATCTGGGCCAGGCGCTCGTTCCTGCTGGCCTTGTACAAAACATCGTGGAACTGGGTATCCACCTCTACCAGGCGTTCCAGGTCCTGGACCTCGGCGCATTCGGAAACCTGCACCAGCAGCCGCTCAAGTTCCTCCAGTTCACTGTCGGCAATCCGGTCGGCCGCCAGCCCCGCCGCCAGGGATTCCAGAGCACCGCGGATTTCAAAGACATCGGCGATGTCTTTGGTGGAGATATCCGCAACGTAGGCTCCCTTGCGGGGAATCATCACCACGAACCCTTCCAGCTCCAGCTTGCGGATGGCCTCCCTTACCGGGGTCCTGCTGACACCCATCTCTTCGGCCAGTTGAACCTCCATCATGCGCTCTCCCGGCCGGAGCCGCCCGCTGATTATAGCTTCCCGCAGGGTCTCGAACACAATCTCTCGCAGGGGTTTGTAGTTATCCAGCTTGATGGGAAACAACCTTCCGCTCATGAATAAACCCTCCTGTTATTAGTGACTGGTGATTGTTTCGGTAATTTCTGCCAGGAACCGGCCATTGATGGCTTGCTACTACTGATTGTATTCCATTTTACGCTTTTATAGTCTCAAGTCAAGTAGTGGGCAGTGGTTCGTGGGGTTAGCAACAACTCGTCATTAAATCGTGTGGGTTACGAATACCTCTTTGTATCGTGGCCGAAAGGCGGCGGCCATTGCTTCCGCATGCTGCCGGTCGAAGGCGATCCCAAATACAGTAGGGCCACTGCCGCACATGACGGCACGGCGGGCACCCAGGGCAACCAGTTCATCGATAATGACCGCCACTTCGGGATGCCGGGTGGCAGTCACAGGCTCCAAAACGTTGCCCATAGCGGAAATCAGCCCCTCAGCATCCCTGTCTTCCAAAGCCCTGATGGCCTGTCCCGTGTCCGGGCGCCGGCTTACGGGTTGCTGATCAAACCAGCGATACACGTCGCGGGTGGATACGCCGAAATCTGGCTTCACCAGCACCAACCACAGGAGAGGCGCGGCGGGTAACAGCGAGAGCCGTTCCCCGATGCCTGTGGCCCGGACGGTCCCTCCAAGTAAGCAAAAAGGTACATCCGCGCCCAATTTGGCCCCCAGTTGCACCAGCCGGGCATTGGTCAACCCGAGTTCAAGCAGGTAATTGGCGGCCAGCAGCACCGCCGCCGCGTCCGTACTGCCACCTGCCAGGCCGGCTGCAACCGGGATGCGTTTGGTAATGTGGATGTGCAGGCCGGCACTGGTCCCGGTATGCTCCAGCAGCAACCGCGCGGCCCGGAAGGCCAGGTTATCATCTCCCACAGGCAGGTCCGGGCGGTCCGATGACAGGGTAATGCCTTCGGAACGGCGGAAAACAGTCACGAGGTCAGCCATGGCTACCGCCTGCATCACCATATTGACCTCGTGGTAGCCGTCGGGCCTGAGACCCAGTACATCTAAAACCAGGTTCACCTTGGCGTAGGCCGGTACGGTAAGTTTGTCCATGTCTGCACCCCCAACTATATATTTCATTCCTAAGGGGGAAAATCCTTTCCACGCAAGAAAAAAGAGCGCTGCAGCGCTCCGGTTTCTTTACTCGGCTACCGCCACCATGGCCGGGGCCAGGGAAGGACACTCTTTGGGCACCACCCCGGCAGCATACTCCTCCAGCAGGTCCAGCACGGGCTGCAGGTGTTCGTAAAAAACCACCACCATGTCTCCGGGGACGGCCTCGTCCAGAGCCAACCGCAGGGCTTTTAATTCGGAGGTTTCCACGGTGACAGACCCCTCAGGCAGCCCGCTGGAGAGCACCCCTTCTTTCAGTAGAGCCGCGACTGCCCCGGCCTCCCGGCCACGCAGGTCCTGGTCCTCTTTGATGAAGACCCGCTGGCAGTACCTGCCCGCCGTCCACCCGCTCATCCGGATCAACCGGTCCGGCCGGTCCCCTGGCACGCCGATGACACCCGCCAGGCGGGAGGGGCCCCAGCTTTTCACCGCCCGCAAGACGCTTTCAAACCCCGGCGGGTTATGGCCATAGTCGACCACTACCCTGACGCCGTTAATCTCCCGCACCATCAGGCGGCCGGGGTTGTGGGACGGGTCGGTGCCAAAGGACTCCAGGCTCTCCTTCACCAGAACGGGAGGTATCCCCAGGCCCCAGGCCGTTCCCGTGGCCGCCAGCGCATTCTGCAGGTTGTGGGAGACGGTCCCTCCACAGGTAAGGGGAATGCTCTTCACCGGTACCAGGTGATGTACCTGGTTCCCCGCGGCCACCACTACGCGGCCCTTGTCGACGAAGACCGCCGTCCCGCCGGCGCCCAGATGACGCCGTACCAGGGAGTTTTTACCCGTCAGGCTGAAATAGATAACCCGGCAACGGGCGCGGGAAGCCATGGCTGCTACCAGGGGATCGTCGGCATTCAGGACCGCACAGCCCTCGCGGCCTACCGCTTCTACCGTCAGGGACTTGATATGAGCCAGGTCTTCCAGCGACTCGACCCCTCCCTGGCCCAGGTGGTCTTCCGCGATATTGGTCACCACCGCGACGTCGGCCCGGTCAAAAGCCAGGCCTTCCCGGAGGAGGCCGCCGCGGGCGGTTTCGAGCACCGCCGCCTCCACCGCCGGGTCCCTGAGCACAGCCCGGGCGCTCCATGGGCCGGTAGTGTCGCCGCCCTTTACCAGGCACCGGTCACCGATGTGGATGCCATCAGTAGTAGCCATCCCAACCACCAGGCCCTGCCGGCGCAGCATATCGGCCACCAGCCTGGTGGTGGTGGTCTTCCCGTTGGTCCCGGTCACACAGATGATGGGTATGCGGGCAGGGGTACCCGGGGGAAAGAGGTAATCCACGATAGCCCCGGCCACATCCCTGGGCTGGCCTTTGGAGGGGTGGTGGTGCATGCGGATGCCCGGAGCGGCGTTGACCTCAATCACCGCTCCCCCGGTGGTACTGATGGGTTGGCTGATGTCTGCCGCAACCAGGTCTATCCCGGCTACGTCCAGGCCTACCACCTGAGCCGCCCTTGCGGCCAGGGACGCATTTTCAGGATGCATTAAATCAGTAACGTCTTCCGCGGTGCCCCCCGTACTCAGGTTGGCGTTTTCCCGGAGGTAGACCACCTCGCCTGCGCGTGGGATATAATCCGCCGAGAGCCCATTCTTTCGCAACACCAAAAGCGCAACCGGGTCGATGGTGATCCGGGTAAGGGGTTTTTCGTGTTCTTCACCCCGTAAGGGATTTCTGTTCTCGATATCCACCAGTTGGGTGACGGTATGGCACCCGTCACCCACCACGCGGGTGGGAATGCGTTCGGCTGCCGCCGTCACTCGGCCGTTCACCACCAGCAGGCGGTACTGCTTCCCCTGAATATACTCCTCCACCATTACCTCTTCGCTATAATGGCGCGCTAACCGGTAAGCCGCCCGGATCTGGGCGGCGGTGGTAAGGTTGAGTGCCACACCCTTACCCTGGTTGCCGTCCAGGGGTTTCACCACCACGGGACCACCAATGGTCGCGGCGGCTTGTACCGCCCCCGCCTCATCTTTTACGACCATCCCGCGGGGGACCGGGATCTCAGCCTCAGAAAGCAGGTGTTTGGCCAGCGACTTGTCCCCGGCAATGTCAGCGGCAATACACCCCGTGTGCTGGGTGAGGGTTGCCTGTACCAGCTTCTGGCGGGCCCCGTAGCCCAGTTGCAGCAGGCTGCCGTTCGAGAGCCGCATCACGGGGATCCCTCTCTTCCGGCAGGCCTGGACAATGGCCCGCGTGCTGGGTCCCAGTTCGGTACGCGCACTGATGCGGCGGATTTCCTCAACAGCGGCAGGCACGTCGAATTCCAGGCCTTCCAGCACGGACTTTACCAGTTCGACCGCTGTAACAGCGGAGGCTCTGGCCCCTTCCCGGGAGGTGTATTCACATACTACCTCGTAAACCCCTTCATCTTCGGTACTGAGGGTCTTGCCGTACGAAACCTCCATCCCGGCCAGGTGCATCAACTCCAGCCAGACGTGTTCCACCACATGGCCCAGGTAAGTTCCTTCCCGCAGGCGTTCCACCAGGCCGCCAGGCCGACCGCGAGAACAACCGTGTTCCGCCAGTGAGGGAAGAACTGAAAGAAGCTTGTCGGTGAAATCCCCTAACGTACCGGTGGGTTTACGGGCGTAAGGGCCCAGGTCCAGCAACATCACCAGGACCGGCCGGTGACAGAAAACATTGCGGCCCTCACACGCCCGTAGTTCCCTGATAAACATTACCCAGCATTTCCCCCTTCGCAAGCACTGTGGTATACTAAAAAAAATCCAAAATATAGTTTTGCCGCTCTCCGCCAAAGTATACCTTATTCAGGAGGTAAGAGGCAGGAAGCAGGAAGCCCGAGTAAGTCCGGTACACTCCTTTTAACCTGGAATGAGGGGCTGGCGCTGTTTGAGATTAAACCGGTACCCGGCTGGAAGAACGTGCAGGCGCACATCGGTGAGGGCCAACGCCTGGGCTGGCGCGGATTCCGAAACGTTGGTGTGGGAGATAGCCGTGCCGTCAACCACGGTTACGGTCTGGGAGCCGTAAACCTCGAAACAGTCATCGGTTCCCACTACCACGGCGGTATCCTCATCGAGACCCAGCCCCAGCATGTGCGGGTTTTGAGCTACCGCCGTAAGCAGCCGGCCCAGGCGCCCCCGCTGGGCAAAGTGCTGGTCTACCACCACCTCGGCGATTAAGCCCATGCCCGGCGCCATCTTGAGAGTATTTTTTTTGGGGGCTTCCTCGCTATTTCCCTCCACGATCATGGTCTCGCTCATCACCGAGGCCCCCGCACTGGTACCGGCAATAACCACTCCTTTGCGGTAAGAGACGTGCAGCGCCCGGTCTACCTCGGTTCCTCCCAGCAAGCTGGTAATGCGCAACTGGTCGCCGCCGGTAAAGAAGATGGCGGAGGCGGATTGGATGGCTGCCACGTGCCGGGGATGGTTGGCTTCTTCCCGGCTGGAGATATCCGTGATGGTAATGTCCTTCACCCCCAACCGGCTAAAGATCCGGCGGTATTCATTTCCCACCGCCTGAGGCCGCTCGGTGGCGGCAGTCATGACCACCAGCCGGGCCTTGACGCCACCCGACAGTTCTACCACCTTCTTAAGGATTTCGCACTCGTGTTCCTTGTCCTCCGCTCCCCCGATGATCACCAGGGTACCCTGAACCTGATCCCCCAAAGCTAGTACCTCCCTTTAACAGTCGGATGCACAGCATCATTTTTCATCCCAAACCGCCGCAATTATACGGGCTTCGCGATAAAGAAGGACTTCCCCCTTAGCATGGCGAATTACTTCATCAAGTCGCCCTCCGGTCACCACGTCTCGACTTTATAAAAGCAGACGACTGGAATGAAGACATGGGAACGGGGGAACGGGGGAATTAAAGTGAGCGAGATGAAAGTCTTTCTAAAGAACTACATGGAGGACATGGTTTGGCTGCTGTTGGATGATGTGCTCCAAAAGTGGCCGGAGGTCTGCGGGTGCACCGTCTGCCGCCACGATATCGCGGCCATCGCCCTGAACAGTTTACAGCCCCGCTACGTGGTGAGGGAGCAAGGCGAGGTGTACTCCAAGGTATCGGTGCTGGAGGCCCAGTACCGGGCAGATGTTTATGCGGCTCTCACCAAGGCGATCTTGTTGGTCCAGAGAAAGCCCCGGCACTGACCGGAAATCGGAGGTCAGAAATTAGAAGTCGGCAACTCCCCTGGTTGCCGCCAGGGTCTCTTTAACTTTACGGGGAAGCTTTCGTAAAGCTTGCTCCCGCCGGAGGGCCTCTCCCCGGCTGGTTACCTGTTCAGCATAGGCTAGCTCCACCGGCCTTCTCCCCCGGGTGTAGCGGGCGGCTTTTCCGGCATTATGGAGGGCAACGCGGCCCTCCAGATCCATGGTCTGCCCGGTATAGAAGGTACCGTCGGCGCACTTCAGCATGTAAACCCAGTATACCGCATTGGATTCAACCATTGGGCGATGCCTCACCCATACTTACCCTCAAAGCCGAGTTCAGCCCCGGAGCGTCCCCACCACCGTTAAGTATGCCGATCCTCATCCAACCGCCCCCATTTAATGAGTAAAAGGTAAAGTGAAATAAAAGGTACTCCCCCGGCCCGGTTCGCTGTCCACCCAGACCCGGCCTCCGTGGTTTTCCACGATGTGCTTGACGATGCTGAGACCCAGGCCGGTGCCGCCGGAATGGCGGGAGCGCCCCTTATCCACCCGGTAAAACCGCTCAAAGACCCGGTCCAGGTCGGGAGCGGGGATGCCGATCCCGGTATCCTTCACCCACACCTGCACCTCCTCGCCAGCCAGGGATCCGCCCATGGTAATTTCACCCCCGGCGGGCGTGTACTTGATGGCGTTGTCC
This sequence comes from Clostridiales bacterium PH28_bin88, assembly GCA_000987045.1. Lineage (GTDB taxonomy): Bacteria > Bacillota > PH28-bin88 > PH28-bin88 > PH28-bin88 > PH28-bin88. Next base: position 15,586 of record LAKY01000066.1, read on the forward strand.
ACCAGGTTGGCCAGTACCTGGCGCAACCGCTCGCGGTCCGCGGGTACCTCCGGCAGGTCCGGGGGAAACTCCATGCGCACGGTCATACATCCTTCCCTCAGCCCTGCCCCCAGTTCAGCCAGTACCTCCTCCGCCACTTCGTTCAGAGCCACCGGCCGTTTTTCCCCCACCACCCTGCGGGTTTCCAATTGAGACAGGTCTAACAGGTCCTTGATGAGGTTAATCAGCCGCGTCGCTTCTTTGTCGATGATCCCAAGGAAACGCCGGACAGTGGATTCGTCTTCCAACGCCCCGTCCAGAAGGGTTTCCGTAAATCCCTTGATGGCGGTGACCGGTGTCTTCAATTCATGGGATACATTGGCCACAAAGTCTGTCCGTACCTGCTCCAGTTTCCTCAAGGCACTTATATCATGCATCACCAACAGCACCCCCGGCGCTAAGGGATCCTCCCCCGGAATGGTTGCCAGGTGCACCTGCAGCACCCGTTCTTCGGGATGCACGAGGCGTACCTCCACCATCCCGGTACCACCGCTGGCAGCCACCTGCCGGATACGGTCATACAGGCCAGTATGCCGCAAAACCTCCAAAATATGCCGGCGGGACATTACCGCTTCCGGGAGGCCCAGGAAACGGGCTGCCGCCGGGTTGGCCATTTCCACGTTCCCGTAATGGTTGAGTACTATTACACCGCTCACCATGTGATGGAGGACAGCCGCCAGCCGCTGGCGGGAGGTGGAAAGTTCGCTCACCTTCGCTCCAAGGGTAGCAGCCATCTCGTTGACGGTGCGGGCCAGATCGCCGATCTCATCCCTTCTTCTCAGGTGCACCCGGTGGCGCAGGTTACCTGCAGCGATATTCTTCGCTGCTTTACCGATCTCCTCCAGGGGAGCGGTCAAGGATGACGCCAGCCGGAGGCTCAGAACTACGGAGACCAATCCGGCCACCAGGGTAGCGAGGCCGAGGAGGTTCCGCATCCGGCCCAGGTCAGCCCTAACCTTGGTATCCGGCAGCGCCAGGCGTACAACCCCGGCCACCCGTCCCGAGGCGTTAACCGGGACGGCTACATACATCATGCGGGTGTTCAGGGTGCTGCTCAGGCGGTAAGCGGTGCCCGTCCCACCGGCCATCGCTTCCTTAACCTCCGGCCTGTCACGGTGGTTTTCCATCCGGGCGGCGTCTTCATCACTGTCTCCCAGGACCACTCCGTCCGCCCGGATGAGCGTAACCCTCACCTCTGCTTCCTGCCCCAGGCGATCCACAATCCTGTCAACGCCACCAACTCCGGCTTCCTCCTCCAGATAAGGAGCCAGCACGTGCACCGCCAGCTGCCCCTGGGAGAGCAGGCTGCTCTGCAGGTTGGTAAGCAAGTAGCCTTCCAACAACCACTGCAGAAAAGACCCCAGTATTACCAGCGAGACGCAAGCCAAAACCAGATATGTGAAAGTAACCTTGGCGCGGATACCTTTAAACATCCCCATTGCTCCTTAAAGTATGCTGTGATAAACCTTCGCTCAGTTTTTTGCCCCGGGTTGTCCGGGGCAGAAAGTTTCAACACTATTATATCAGACCTGAGTGATTCAGAGGTAACAACTTCGCTGGTAAAACCACCACTCTTTCCTGAATGCAGTAAAGAAAACTTGGCTTGCGCCAAGCCTTTAGGCGCAGGCGGAAGCCTTAGTTGCACTTATGCCACAGAAAGTTACTTTCTGATGGTGTTAAAAAAACCTGTTGCCTGTTAGGTTCTAGAAATAAACGTCAATCTGCAGCAGTTCCATCACGTTTTGGATCCGGTTGCAGATGGTGCTGGAACTCGACCCGGCGAATAAAAGGCCCACGGCGTTGTTCTGGTTATCCAGCACCAGTGACCCGCTGTCTCCGCCCTGGGACATTACGGTGGTGACAAACTGGTCCGTAAAAATCGCGTCGTCATTGTCGGTTACGCTTACCTTTAAGGTAGTCTGTACCGTCCGGACAGTGGCACTGTTAAGGCCGGTGGTACGGCCGCTTTTCTGTACCGCCATCCCAGGCTTGACCTCAGTCACGCCTTTCACCAGTCCGATACCGATGATTTCCGGAGAGATAGCCTCGGGATTGATAGGTCTTGCCACCGCGGCATCTACAGGGTTTTCACCTATAAAGCGCTTTTCCAGGTTTAGCCGGTAGTTGGGACGGATCAGTTGCAAGGCCCGGTTGCCAAGCCGTTCGGCGGCCCTCGCCGCCTTGCATTCAGTCGTGGTATACTCTTTCCACAGAGGGATAAATCGTTCCAGGTAGCCGATCACCTGTTCCATGCTGCCTCCATCGTGGCTTCCGGGCTGCAGGATGGGGTCACCTAGCTTCGCCCGGCCATCCCTGCCGTCGGTGGCGTTGGCCAGCACGTGATTATTGGACAGGATCAGCGGCATGCCGGACCGCCGGTCCCTGACCACCGCCCCAAAGGTCCCGGCTGTCACCTTATAGTGGCCTATGCTCACCCCGGGGTGGGCAGGCCGCTGAAAAGACTTCCGGTTTAAAAGACGCACCTCACCGATTTCAATGACGTCAGTAGGTACCTGACCCAAAGTTTTTGGTATCCGTTGTCCTCGCAACAGTTCTTTTTCCGGCATCTTTTTCTCCACCAGCACCACCACTGCCAGGTCTTCGGTCTCCTCACCACGGACCATTTTCCTTCCCTTGCCTACACCCACCACGTTGGGCAGTTGCATGAGCTGGGTTGTGTGGCGCTTCATCGCGCGGTCTATACGTTCCACGGGCTTTCTCCTCTCTCGCTAAAAAATTATTCGGGCAGAGTAATCCCTCTATGATCATATATTCCTGGCATTGCGCATTGGTGCGCCGCCTATTAAAAACAAAAGGGATGCCTTAGTAGGCATCCTCCGCAAGTCCTTACCTTCGTGGGTTTGTTTTATATCGCGCTCTATTCTAGCTGGCACTTGGAAGCTCAGGCGAATACTTTAATTATAAAAAATAATAAAATTGCAGGTAAGGGGGAATGAAAATGGCCAAGATCGTGGTGAACCTGGCCTTACGGCGGTTATCATTCTATGTGCGAAACCAGCCGCTTGGCGATTATCCTGTCGCTATCGGGAAGCCGGAAACCCCCACACCCTCCGGTACATATCAAGTGACTAATAAAATCGTTAACCCCGGGGGTATCTTGGGGAGCCGTTGGCTGGGCTTGTCCATTCCCACCGATGCCGGGCCCTATGGCATCCACGGGACACCTCACCCCTGGACCATCGGAAAAGCAATCTCCAATGGCTGTATCAGGATGTATAACGACAATGTCGAAGCCATTTTCCCGCTCACACCGGTCGGCACCACGGTGGAAATCGTCTCCTGCGCCGCTGCTCCGGGAGAGAAACACCCGGCACCCGGCGCCAGGAAACACGTAGTGCGGTCCGGAGATACTCTCTGGCGTCTCTCGCGCCAGTACGGACTAAGCCTGGATGAACTATTGCGGGCCAACCCAGGAGTAGATCCGTTGAGACTGATGCCTGGCCAGGAACTGGTGATACCTTAGCATGGTTGTCTAAATCATTCTTTTCAAGCAGGGGTGGGATTTCGACCTCTAGCCCTGATTTTCCTGCAATTATTCCTGAATGCTGGTTCTTATGGTGCAAAAAAAATAGCTATCAATTGATATTGATAGCTCAGGACTGCTTCCTCATATACGCTACCACCAGCTTGTCCAGTTCACAGCTTTTACGGTAGACCTCTTCATCCTGTAGCGACCGCTTAATTTTGACCAAACGGGCCAGTTCCCTTTGTTTGGCCTTGATGGCTCTCATCAGGGCCTGCCGTTCCAAGGGCCACCCCCCTTTTCCCCCAGACAGGGAGACCGCACAAGCCACAATGGCATATCCGGCGGTGTACAGTTTTGCCCCCATTAAGTCCCCTCCTGTTCTTTCGTACCGTTTGCCGGGGCTTTACTATATGTTGGGCGGGTAGTTGTACCTTGCCCTATATATAGTGTCAAGAACTGTATTCGACATATTCTGGTAATCTCCTGCCGGTTCACCCCTTTGTTGCAAAAAATTTACTGTTTTTTGAGGGAAAAATGCCATGTCGCTTGACATGGCATTTTTCAGAATCAGGAAATATGTCAAATTTACATCTCACATTACGAGCTGTCCTCCCGGCAATTCCACCACCTTGAGGATCTGCTCCTCCTCGCCGGTGAGGGCGTTTATGTATACCAGGAAGGGATCGTTTCCTAACATGGCCTTAACCTCGTAGGTCAGTACCTCCTTGCCACCGTCCAGGGGGATAAGCGCTGGGCGCACCCGTTCCACCTTGAGGGAGGGGTTTACTTTACGGCGAACTTCCTGCTCCTTAATCCGGGGGGCCGGCAGTTGACGCTCATGGTGAGCCATCAGGTAGGGAACTGCGTCGAACCCGTTAACCCTACCGGTATCCAGGGCTACCTTCACTTTAACCTGGTCAGGATAAATCAACACGTCACCCTGCTTATCGGCAAAAACGATCACCTGGGAGTTTTGCTGGCGGATACTGTAGGTGGGAACCATGGTGTCATAGCCCCGGGCCTTAAGAAATTCCTGAGCCCTCTCTAATGCCTGGTCACCGCGTAATTGAGGTTGACCCACCACCCGGCTGTCCAACAGCCAAACCACACGGTTGCCTTGTTTGCTTACGTCCACAGTGACACCCTCATTGTCAGGTCCTTGAAACCATACCTGCCAGGCCGGTATAGGGCCGCTGGCTACGCCGGTAGACGTGACGCGGTAGTTGGCCTGTTCAGGTACGTCGATAAACTCCCTGGCGGTTTTCACCGCCTCGTCCTTTGTCACGTTGGGCCCCTGTAATCCCTGGGGCACCCGCCTTTCCAGGTGGTCGGAGAAGGGGCCGTCGTACACGAGGTTGGGCATTTCTTCCATGCGCTTTTCTGTGTTGACAAATCCGTCCAGCATTCCGCCCTCTGCCAGGGCGACCCGGGTGGGCTGTTTGGTCCAGGAGTCAATCCAGCGGAATCCGCCTCGAGCCATTTTGGCCTCAGTATCGTGCAACTCCCGGCTGAACTGGCCTACTTCGGTGTGAAGACGGCTCAGTTGGGCCAGCTGGTCTGCCGATAACCCACCACCACCGGCAATAGAACGGGCCAGGGAATGGCTGTAGTCACCCACCTGGGCAAGAAACTTCCTGCTGGCGGAAAGGTTGACATCTTTAAAGGGTAACTGGGCCAAGGAGGATTGGGCATCCGAGGCCCGGCTCCATACCTCAGTCAGGTAGAGGACTCTCTGTCGCGGCGATCCCGCCGCCAGGCTTTTGGCCAGCAACACCTCGACCTGTTCCACCTGGCCAACCACGTCGTAAAACTCCCGCTGGTAATTCGCCTCCAGGGCATAGGCCAGGCGGGTCTTGTTCAACCTTTCCCAGTACCCCCAGCCGGCGGTGGCCAGTAACACCAGGGCCAGGGCCGCCAGTAACCATCTACGCATTAAATTCCCTCCTTGAATTTGTTAACGTCCTCCTAGCAGTAGATCGCGGTGGCTAGCGCGCGAAGACGTGTTTCCCGATGCGTACTACGATGTCACGGGTCCAAATCCACCTGTTGACTGGCTTGGCAGGGTTCCAAAAAAACAGGGAACCGTAGGTAGGATCCCACCCGTTCATGGCGTCCTGCGCCGCCCGCATGGGCGAGGACAGGTCTGTCACCCGCCAGACCAGCCCGTTGGAAACGCTCTCAAAAGCCAGCGGCTGGTAGACCACCCCGGGCAGTGTGTTTGGAAAGGAAGAAGCTTTCACCCGGTTGAGGATCACCGACGCCACCGCCACCTGACCCTGGTAGGGCTCACCGCCCGCCTCCGCTGCCACTACCCGCGCCAGCAGGTTCAAGTCCTGGCTACCCGATACCCCGGTGGTGGGTTTGTAGTTTGCCGGAGCTGCCGCCGCCCTTGCCGGTCCTCCGGGGAGTCCCAGGGCCGCCCAGGTTTCCTCCCCTACCAGCCCGTCCACCGTCAGCCCGTTCAGTCGTTGGAACTCCCGTATCGCCGCCGAGGTTTCCGCGCCGAAAACTCCATCCACAGGGCCGTTGTAGTAGCCCCAGTCACTCAGTCTTGACTGGACCGCTCGCACGTCGGAGCCGGCGGTTCCCCAGTACAGGGTGGGAGCCTGGGCCCGCACGGCGGGCAGCCAGTAGTATCCGAGGAGTGCTGTCCCAGTAAGTATTGCCATGAGCAAGGTTGTCAGCATCAGCTTTTTTCGCACAGGCAGTCTTCCTCCTTACATGATGGGGATTTCAACCCTATTTTGGTTGGATGGGCCAGTTTTTATACGACCCCCCCCGTAAGTCTGCCAGCGCGTAAATTTACCCCGAGGTAACACCATTTGAAAAGCAAATCATAAGATAAGATGAGGATAGAACGACTAACCCCACTATGAAGGGAGGACCGTATGTTGTTTACCGTACTCAGCGACCCCCAGGTGGTTGCGGTCTTTCAAAGCATCAGGCCTTTCCTGGGTCCCACGGGGCAGATGGTTACAGACATGGCCCAGGCCCTGGGAGAACTTTTTGCCTCCGAAAGCAGTCAAAAGGCATATGAAGCATTTAGCCGGGTATGGACGGGGAACAGGGCGCACACCATGGAGGTGCGAGGGGCTACCCCCAACCTTGCCGTGCCATTCTATTTTTTAGTCCTCTACCCATTCCTGGCCGCAGCGGCGACAAAAGCTGCCGGACCTAATACTTCCCCCGATCATGGAGGGAACGCGTAGAGCAGGAAAGTCGGCATTTATCAGGCCACGCCGTCGGGTGTGGCCCATTCTTTACCAGAGGTTATTATCGCTATTACCGTCAATAACATTGAATTGCCGGCATATATTTTAGGTAAGACACGGAGGAGGTGCCACCCGTGGAGAATAAAGAAAACAAGGAGAGCAAGATCGAGCCCCCCGTCAACCGTGACACCATGGCCGACTTTTTCCGGCTGCTTGACCGGCAGCCCGAAGAAAAACTCCCAGCCAACACCTTATTAGCTTTGCTGGCCCTGTACGACTTGTCACAGATTATTTCTCATGTCGCCGGGGGTGCTCAATCGGACCGGAAGTCCCAGGCACAGCCTCTCCGGGACGCTCTGATGAGCATGCTGGCCGGGCAAGGGAATCCCAACATGGGTCTAAACGACATGGCACGTATGCTGGATACCAACCCCATGGCTGCCATGGCCGAAATGGCTCGCTCACTGGACCGGAACCCTGCGGCACTGATGAGTCTGTTAAGTATGCTAGCAGGGCCCGGGCCGGGAGGAGCCAGGCCTCCCATGCCCCCTACAACACCGGCAAGTCCTCAGGACCCCACCCGGCGTCCCGACGAGGGGAAGAGACAATTCGGCGGAAGCAAATGAAACAAAGGACGGTGAAGGATACTGCTCCGGGCGGGGCGCTAACGGCGCCTCGCCTTTCTTGCACCATCAGAAAGTATAACTTTCTGTGGCATAAGTGCAACTAAGGCTTCCGCCTGCGCCTCAAGGCTTGCACCACAGGCATAAGTGCGACTATGCCCATAAATGGGCAAGTCTTCTATAGCGCAAGCCAAGTTTTCTTTATTTGAGAACATCGCATTTAACAGCTGTCAAGTATTCAGGTCACAACCGTCCCCGTTGGTACAATTTACATAAAGGAGAAAGCACCTCCCAGCAAGAATCTCTATGTCAAAATATGTCGACCTTGCCAGGAGGCGGCTTGGCTGCCATTTGCGGGGGCGGCGAAAAAGAAATAACAGGGAGGTTTAGTTGGTGTGTGGAAACAGCGGACGCAGCAAAGAATCGGTTTCCGGGTAGCGGCAGTGTTGTTATTGGTATGGTTCGTGGTAGGAGGGCTCAAGGTGGGACAAGCCCTGGCCGCGGAGTCTTCACCGGGCATTCAAGTGTACAAGGTTGGTACCGGTGATACTTTATGGCTTCTCTCCCAGCGTTATGGGACATCCATCAGTGATTTGAAGGCCCTGAATAGTATCCCGGGAGATTTACTGCAGCCGGGTCAAAGCCTGTACCTGCCGGTAACCATTCAGGCCCAAGGTATAGTCTACCGCGTGCAGGCAGGAGATACCCTGTACCTGATTTCCCAACGGGTAAACCGCACCATTGACGCGATCAAGCTTGCCAGCGGACTGCAAGGGGACGCTCTTTACCGTGGCCAGACCCTGCTGCTCCCCCTGGCCCGCGAAGGAGCCACCCCTTACCGGGTGCAGCCCGGTGATAGCCTGTACTTGATTGCCAAGAAGTTTAACATCGGGATGGACAAACTGGCAGCCTATAACGCCCTCCCCTCGTTGGAACTGTTCGCCGGACAGGTTTTGGAGATCCCCCCGGCACCGCCGGTAATCCCGGAAACACCTACCCCGGTTGACCCGGAACCCACGCCTCCCCCGGCAAACGTCACCTTGTACAGGGTGGGGCCCGGTGACACCCTTTCGGTAATCGCGATTCGTTATCAAACCTCAGCGGATGCCATCACCCGTACCAACCGGTTGAACTCGGACATCCTGATGCCCGGGCAACCCCTGTACATTCCGGTGGGCAGTAAAGAGCCGGTACAGGTTGACGGGCCTCGCGGGGAGCAACGACCCGGGTTTGGTGAATTCCTGGAGTGGGAATGGGCTCGCTGGATTTACAACGTCCAGGCAATAGCCACCGTAGTGGATCTGGAGACAGGCAAGAGGTTTACGGTGCGTCACTTGGGTGGGTCGAACCATGCCGATTCAGAGCCCTTAACCGCGGCCGACACCGCCGTGATGAAGAGTCTCTTCGGGGGGCAGTGGTCCTGGAACAAGCGGGCTATCCTGCTGGAAGTAGGAGACCGGGTGCTGGCAGCCTCGATAGCAGGGATGCCTCACGATGTGCAAACAATTTTTGATAATAATTTTCCCGGCCATTTCGACATTTACTTTTACAACAGCCGCAGCCACAACACGAACGCGATCAGCCCCGAGCACCAAGCCAACGTGTTAAAAGCCGCAGGGATAAACTAAACTAAAAGCTACCAGGTGATACACCCTGGTAGCTTCGTTATTTACCGGCTTCTGCTACGCGTCTTTCCTCTTCCTCCGAACAGAGGGAGAGTTCTACCTCTTCGGTGAGAATGTCGATATAACTGAAAGACACCCGGCGCGCCTCGCAACGTTTTTCGTCCAGCTTTACAACAAAGATGTGAGGGTAGGTCTGCTCCAGTACGCCGATCCGTTCCACCACTTTCTTACGGCCCCGGTTGGCCCGCAGCCGGATCTTTTTTCCCACACAGGCATCTAAATCTTGTTTGATCTCCGCCAGTACCTTCTTGGCTGCCATCCAACCACCTTCTTTCATTAATAATACAGTTATTTTACTAGATCTTCTTCTTGGCGTCAAGAACAAAATATTATACTAAAAGAAAGTGGTGGAAGTCAAGGGAAAAACTCCGCTCAGTAAGGCGATTTGGGGTACCCGAGGCGAAAACGGCCGCGGGTCTCGATGCCCCCTACCCCTTCAATACCGGTAATGGTATTTGCGATAACGTCCTGCATGCGAAGGGTGTCGTTAATGGAAGTGAAGGCGATTTTCTCCACTACGTACACCGGGTCGAAGGCATGGATCAGCACCCGTTGAGGAGAACTGGCAAAATTTGCCCCGGCATCCAGGAGAGCTTCATAGTGGGACTGGCAGGCCCCGGCAAAAATCACCAGTTCGTCACGGCTGGGCTCAACCTGCCGGGCAGCTTTTACTGCCTGGACGTAATATGCTGAATTGCGGTAACTTTCCAATTTGGCGTAGTCCGGGTCTTTTCTTAACAGCCCGTCATGCCCGGTCAGCACAAGGATATCCGGAGTATATTCCCGCAGGTACTTCACCACCACCCTGGGTTGTTCGGCTTCAGAAACGCGAAACCCGTACACTTCTACGTCCAGTTGGGCGTAAGCATGCAGGCATTTTTCAAGGTACTCGGGATCCCCGTCCAGGTGGACTACCCTGCCTGGTACCTCGAAAAAATCTCCCGCCGGCTCCCCCCCCGCCGTATCCCGGTGTTTCACCATCGAGTCGGTCCGCTCCACTTCCCTCCGGCGATAAATTCGCCTCATGCATGCCGCGTTAACCTCAATCGCCCGGTGCCGGTACCGCAAGATCTCTGCCGCATCCTTGATTTCCAGGTCATCCAAGGGAGCATCGGCCACCAGCCGCAATTCCAGGCCCTTGAGCACCGCCAGCCTTTCTCCGGGACCGTTTTGCACGATTTCCACAACCCGAAAGAATACATCCCCACCGTAGGACTTGCGCGCCACAATGTCCCCGGGTTTGAGTTCCCTCACAGGGATCCACCTCCTGCTTTTAACCTCTTACATCATATGTAACAGGGCCGGAGGGAGTGAGCAGGAGAGGTTTGGCGGAACAACCGGCCGATCCACATCATATAATGTCTTGGCTTTAACAAGGGAGGTTAAGAGATGATCACTGCGGTGGTACCCGCCCGGAATGAGGCCGAACGCATTCCCAAGGTGTTGGCCAATTTGGCCGAACTGCCCCTGGACGCCGTCATCACGGTGATCAACGGTTGCCAGGACCGGACTCTCCAGGTGGTGCGGGAAACCAGAATCCCTTCCCTCAAGGTTCTTTTATTCCGGGAACCCTTGGGTATCGATGTCCCCCGGGCGATAGGGGCCAAGTACAGCCAGGAATTGGGGGCTGATGCAGTGCTGTTCGTGGACGGGGACATGATCGGGACCCCCCCGGAAAGGCTGGCGGAACTTTTGTCAGCCGTCCGGGACGGATGCGACGTTGCCCTTACAAACTGTTACCCGGGAGCTACTCATCGCTATGCCTTTGCCAACACCGTTCTCGAAGCCAGGCACCGGTTGAACGAAGAACTCGGTTTGTTCCCGCGATTGGGGCTGGCATCTCCGGCCCACGGCCCTCATGCCGTTTCGCGCAGGTTCCTCACCACCGTACCGCTGCGTGAACTGGCGGTACCGCCGGTGGCCCTGGTGCTTGCCGCGCAGGCCTCGCTAAACATTGATATCGGCACGACCATACCACACCTGCGGCTCTCTTCTTCAGTGCGGGATGCCCGGCACGCGAAGATGGTCGGCGATACTCTGGTCGGGGACAGCCTGGAGGCGCTTTGCGTGTTGAAGGGGGAACAACGCTGGCGGCGATGGGAAGACAGGCAGTACCTGGGGTACCACCCCTTCCGCCGGTGGGACATCTTGGAGGCGGTGCTTTCCGGGCAGTGGCCCGCGGGAGCCAAGTCGGCCGGTACTACCGGTGGCAATTAGCGGCACTCTTACCAGGCTTTTGACAATGAACTACCCCTCCCACATTTGTTATAATTTTGGTGGACAAGCAGTCCTTGTGATGAGAAAAACTAATAAATTCGGGGAGGGAAAAGATGCATTTAAAATGGTCACGCACACCGCTTATCGTCGTAGCTCTAACCCTGTTTACCTTTCTTGGGACCGCGCTGGCTAGTGTGACTTATACCGTCAAAGCCGGAGACTCTCTTTACGGTATCAGCCAGAAGTTTGGTGTCAGTACGGGGGACATCCAGAAGGCTAACAATCTCAAATCTACAGCCATCTACCCCGGGCAACAGCTCCAGATACCCACCGGAGGCACCACCTATACCGTCCAGCCCGGCGACAGCCTGTACCTGATCGCCAAAAAGTTCGGGGTACCGGTGGAAGCCTTGAAAAAGGCCAACGGCCTTACCGGCTCCGACATCCGCGCCGGACAGAAGCTTGTTATCCCTTCCGGCAGTACCGGTTCGGTTTCCGGGGGCACCACATACGTGGTACGCTCCGGCGACACGCTTTATAAGATTGGTGAACGTTTCGGCGTGCCTTACCGGGAAATTATGCGTGCCAATGGTTTAAGCACCACCACCTTGACGGTGGGGCAAAAACTGTACATCCCATCGAGTACCACCACTAGCGCAGCCAGCACCGCCTCCAGGTCGGGTACCTCCCGGCCGGAGGAAGGAATCTCCGTCAAGGACTTAAACCTGCTGGCCCGCCTTGTCTACGGAGAGTCCAGGGGTGAACCCTACAAGGGCCAGGTGGCCGTGGCGGCAGTGGTCCTCAACCGGGTGAAAAGCGACCGCTTCCCCAACACCATTTCCGGAGTCATTTACCAGCCCGGGGCTTTTGACGCGGTACGGGACGGCCAGATTTACCTGGAGCCTGACAAGGTAGCCTACCAGGCCGCCCGGGACGCCGCCAACGGGTGGGACCCCAGCGGGGGAGCGCTGTATTACTGGAACCCGGCCACCGCTACCAGCAAGTGGATCTGGTCCCGGCCCATCACCACCCAGATCGGGAACCACGTGTTCGCAAAGTAAACAAAACGCAATAAAAAGACTTCCTGGAAATCAGGAAGTCTAATTTTTTCCCCGTTCCCGTTCTTCTTGCCTTTCGGCCAGGATTTTTCTGGCCGCCCGCAGGAACAGGTTGTACATCTCCACCCGCTGGTTAATCCGCCTCAAAGTAGAATCCTTAAACAATCGCCGGTCACCCCCCGCCGGTTTTATTCACAGTGTAACCGGTGAGGGGAAATTTAATCCCTACTTGGTGTATTTATCCGCCACCTTGGAAGCGCCGCAGGAATCCGGTTTGATCTTGGCGTCAAAGCCGCTCCCCACCACCATGCCCACAATCTCTCGGATCAGGTCCTTGGTGCGACCGGTAGGTCCGATATCCAGGTGAATCTCCACGTTCAGTTCATGGTGACCGCCATCGGCCAGCTTTTTCGCCAGCAAGCTCGCCACCTCAAGGCTCAGCGCAGTCTCGAAAAAGATCTTTTGCCGGAGGCTGGTGATTTTCCGGTGGTGCTTTTTCCGGTAATAGTACCGCGCCCCTTTTCCTACCTGGTGAATGATGATCGCGGTAACAAAACAGGTTTCCTCCCGCGCCTGGGAGTCCGAGCCGATGATCACCTTGTAGGTGGCATTGGGCGCCCCGCGGACAAACTGCAAAATGTCCTGGTAGACCTCGTCCAAAGAGAGTTTTCCTTTACTGGGACTGATAAACTGCATGCCTCGCACCACCTATTTGAGTTGTGAGATGTGAGAAGTTGGAAGTGTGATGTTTGGCGAAACTGGCTTCGCCAGTTTCCTCTATTCTCACCTCTCACTCCCCACGCATTTAGTCTTTTTCAGCGGTCTCCTTAGTATATAATATGCCCGCGGATTTTTGGGCCACCTTCCAGTGCCAGAGCACGCCGCATACCGCCGCAAACTCCTGCAGGCTCAGAGTCTCGCCACGCCGGCGACCGTCAATATGGGCATCGCCTAACATTTCTTCCCACTCATCCTTGGTTGGCCCAAACCCACCGTTGGACAAGGCGTTCAACAGGGTTTTACGGCGCTGGCCGAAGGCCGCCTTCACCAGGGCAAAGTAAAGCTGTTCATCGGGTACCGCCACGGCAGGCTCGGTCCTCATCACCAGCCGCACCACCATGGAGGCCACCTCGGGTGGCGGAATGAAAACCCCCGGTGGAACTCTGGTGACCAGGAAAGGGGTGGTCCGGTACTGAGCGGCCACAGACAAAGCCCCATAAGCCTTACCGCCCGGGGCAGCCAGGATGCGCTCGGCCACCTCCTGCTGCACCATCAAAACCAGGCTGTGGATCCGGTAGCCCGACTCCAAAAAACGCATCAAAAGCGGCGTAGTGATATAGTAAGGCAGGTTGGCGACCACCTTGTAACGAGGGAGATCTGTGAGCCCCGGCATTTGCCCGGCCACCAGTTCGTCCAGGTCTACCCTCATGGCGTCCCCCTGGATTACTCGTACATTGGGATACTCTCCCACCGTCTCCGCCAGTACCGGGAGCAGCGCCCGGTCCAGTTCCAGGGCAATGACCAGGCCGGCATGCCGGGCCAAAGTCTGAGTGAGGGTCCCGATACCGGGTCCGACCTCCACCACCACATCACCAGATTCCAACTCAGCCCCGTCCACTATCTCCCGCACAATGCGGGGTTCCACCAGAAAATGCTGTCCCAGCCCTTTCTTTAACCGTAAACCGTGCCTTCTGAGGACTTGCCTGGTGCCTGCCGGGGTGGCAACTTCTTGCATCTTCGTTGTTCCTTCCTGGAAGCGCCGTGATCACCTGTAAGGCTTATCATAATTATAATACATTGTACGCGCAGTTACAAATTCTGAACCAGGCGCCAGGATTGGTTGTTTATGGGGGAAAAAAGAGGCAGGTATCTTGTACCGGCCTCACTCCAACACATATACCTTTACCTTTTTGCGGCCCCAGCGCAGGGCCTCCTTGGCGGTTTCCATGAACAGGTCGATCCGATCACCCTTGATAGCGCTGCCTATATCCCGGGCCACGGCATACCCATACCCTTCCACATAAAGCTTTTGGGCCAGCGGGATCACGGCGGGATCTACCGCTACCATGCCTACCTGGGGATAAACCCCGGTATAGGTGGTGTTCCCGGTGTGGGTATATGCGGTAGCCTCCATCACCCGGACCTCTCTGAAGCGGAAGGTGTGCCCGCCACGGGAAGCCAAGGAAATGGTTCCCATGGCAATCAACTGGCTCACCGGCTGCTTGACCACCTCCCGGCCAACCACCTCCCGCTTAACCTCCCGCCCGTCCTCATAAGTCACCCTGATCAGGAGTTTCTCCAATCCTTTCTGTCCGCGCCGCACAATTTTCCGGATGCCCCGTTCCAGGGTGTTGTCATCCCGTTTTTCCGTAGTATAGGATAGCTCCCTGGTTTCAGAGATATCCTTGGTGGTTACCCGGGTAACCACCACCCGGTCCCCCGGTTGCAGTTCCTCCTCCAGGCCGGGCTGTACCCGGTCCAGGGGGGAAAGGGCAATCCCGGCCTGTTCCAGAAGATTAGCTACCTCTACCGGGGGAGTGAGTACTTCCCGCGTTTGCCCGTCGGCGGTGACAGCCACCGGAAATGCCCGCCGGACAGTAATCTCCATACCCTCATCGATAACCGTATTGAGGGCCGGAAGTGTCACGTCCTTCTCGCCGAGGACAATCCCCTGCTGGGACAGCACCTCACCCACCGTACCGGCGAAGGTGCCTACAACCATCCTTTGGCCGTCCACCAGCACGGTAACGTGCTTCCGGAGGGCGTGGTAGCCAACCGCAAGCAACAGCGTTAGGACCAGGGCCAGCACAGCCGCAAACAGCGCCTTTTTCTTCGGGCCTCCTGCCAGCCAAGGGTTTATCCCTCGTAGTATAGCCTCCATGAAATACCTCCGCAAGACTTTAACCAGTACTTTCTGTCTTGACTTTATTCGGCATGAAGGGGCAAATATCCTGCAAACAAGAAAGGCGACTCTCATCGCCTACGGCGATTTATCGGAAGTCGCCTTTGTTGTCCGCTAGGGGCTGCCGCCCCCTGCGTGAGACTTGGCGGTTTACCGCCTTAGTCGAACGGCGTGCCCCTTGCGGGTGTTCGGCGGCCTTCGGCCTGAGCACCCCGCAAGAATAGGGGGGTACACCCCCTATAACCCCCCATGTATAGGAAAGTGCTCTGCAGTATTAATGCAAGCGCACTTTCCTATACATCACTTGGGGGCCTGTCCATTCACATGGCCCCCGGAGCCAACCCTTGCCCTCCGGCAGGGGGGTAGTTATTCTACGATATAAGCCTTGACGGTACGGCGGCCCCAGCGAAAAGCCTCCGCCTTGGTCTCGAAGAACAAATCGATGCGGTTCCCTTTGATGGCCCCGCCGGTATCTTCCGCCCTGGCATACCCGTAACCTTCCACCCAGAGAGTGCTGCCCAGCGGGATGACCCGCGGGTCCACCGCCACCACCCCCGGGCGTACCCGGGTGCCGGTAGCGGTAATGCCGTCTGCAGTGCCCTCTTCAGGGCTTTGGGTATAACCCGTGGCTACCAGCACCATCTCGCGGCGGCCCTGCTGAGGCTCCCCGCCGCGAGAGGCCAACTGCGGAACGGTGCCGCTACCGACAGCCACTATCTTTGCCTGCGGCGCCCGGACTTGGGCCGAGCTTAGCACCCGTCGCTCCACTTCCTCGCCGTCCCGGTAGGTCACCGTTACCCGCTGTTCCAGCAAGCCCGGCAGCCCTTCCCGCACGACCTTCCTGGTACCCTGAGGCAGGTGCCGGTCTTCCCGGTACTGGGTTTTAAACGGTACCTCCACCCTTTCCACGAAGGTCGCCCGCCGGGTACGGCTGATGCGGACGTACATGTCCTCTTCGCCTGCCGGCGAAAGGTTGGTCTCCATCCGGTCCTCCGGTCCCAGGTAAATCCCCTGCTGCTGCAGAACGCTGGCTACCGTGGGGATGGGAACCATGGCCACCTGCTCCACCCCGTCGTAATAAAACTTCACCGGTACCGCCCGGGTGATCCTTACCACTGAAGGGTTGGCCAGCCTTTCCCGGATACCCGGCTGCACCAGGTCATATTCCCCTATGGTGACGCCGGCATGGCGCAGTGCCCCGCCCACGGTCATC
Source organism: Clostridiales bacterium PH28_bin88 (assembly GCA_000987045.1). Taxonomy (GTDB): domain Bacteria; phylum Bacillota; class PH28-bin88; order PH28-bin88; family PH28-bin88; genus PH28-bin88. Next base: position 32,022 of record LAKY01000066.1, read on the forward strand.
TGCCTTGTTGTTACAGTTATACATTGCCCGTCCACCAGGACGGTAACTTCCTTCTCCAGCGACAAGTAACCCATAACGCCCACGAGCACCACAGCGGCCAGGATCCCGATCAGGATCCACCGGTGCCGCGGCTCAACGGGACGCCAGGGTATCCTGGCTAACATGTCCTCACCTCTTAAATTTTGGTCCCTTTTTCCATTAGAAGTTGCGGGTATCAGTTCATTCTATGCAAACCTCCTCAAACTAGACCCAGTTCTATTGTTGCCAAATTATGGTTGGCCCTAAACCTCCACTCTCCCCCTAAAAAAGGCCGGCAGGACCAAAGCCCCACCGGCCATCCAAAGGTAATCACCTGTCAATCCTTGTTTACTTCAGGCTTTTCTAAGCAAAAAAATAAGCTGGCCACAGACCAGCTTTAAACTGTCAACACTTGCGCTGCAAAAAGCAATAAAAGGATGCTTTCTGGAATTGATTGCGCTACCAGGTTGATTAACGGCATTTTATCCATGTAACCCATCACTCCTTAATATTCTTGGAGTGGTTTTTATTTCCTGCCCAACCCGGGCGAAATGCTTCCCAAATCCGATTCTTTTTCAGGGCATAATGCGGGATTCGGCTGGCGAAATGCGGTTTTCGCCGGGCGAAATCCGGGAGGGTTTTATCGGTTAGAGGAGAATTGTTAAAAAATGTTGAAGGGGTAGGCTGTATAACCTACCCCTTCTCGCCAAATTACTTCAACAACTCTTTCGGTGTTGCCGGTTGGCACCAGGCCAGCCAACTGGTAGGCTGAACGCGAACCAAAGCGGCAAATACTTATCATAGTAAAGTTGGTACCTTAGACCCGTATCGATGGCCCCCCCGCTGGGAGCGGGTATCCGCGTGGACAGTAAGTTAAGTATCCGGTAAATACTTCTCAATTACGGCTGCCATAAACGGGCGAAAATCATTCAGGTTTTCCTGGATAATGCGTAATACTTCAGCGTCATCCACATCATCGTAAAGGTGCACCACCCGGTTACGAAAGCGGGCCATTTGCCGGAAACACGTGGTCGGAAACGAATTCCTCGAAAGTCTCCTGATGCTGTAAATATCACAGGTCCAATAAATCTTTGTTCTCACCCTAATACGGTGGGCAGCTACTTGTAAGCCTCTTTCCGATGTTTTACGCGAAGTGCATAAACGGTTGCCTCATCCCCGACAATTTGTAAAAGTACCCGGTAATCTCCCACGCGTAATCGCCACCGATCGCGTGTGCCTTTTAACTTCTTAAGGTCCACCATGTTTACATTAGTGATCATTACATCGAATGCGTCCCGGATGCGTTGGCTGGTTCTCCTGTCCAGCCCGGCCAGATCCTTTTCAGCTTTTTCGGTAATAACCAGCCTCATAGTCCGAGTTCCTTTTTTACTTGGTCCCAAGGCTTGACGCGGCCTTCAGCTATGTCTGTTTGTCCTTCTTGCCAGTCGGCCTCATCCTCTTCTGTCCAGGGTTCATCATCGTAGGGGATAAAGAGAATCTTACCGTTCAACTCAACCCACTCGCCATGGTTTGAAACTGTAACGCGCTTAAGGAATTCGATTTTTTCTTGCGGTGTTAGCGTTGCAAATTCTTTTGCAATTTTCTCGATGGCCAAGGACATTTGAACGTCACCCACCTTCGATTTTTTAGTTTATCGTTTTTTTCTTCAGCTTCTCCCGTTCCTCCCGCCACTGCGGCGGCCTTCTCCAGGTTCTCTGTAATAATATCATCATGGTTGGAGAGTTCTTCGCCCTTTGGCCCGTCATGATGGGCGGCGACCGGACGGGTAATCACGGATTAAAGCCCCTCGGAGTTACCTTCTTTCTTACTTTTCTGATCCAATACTAGTATACCATATGGATAAGAACCGTTGCATACTATTCGGCTGTGTCCCGGAAACAAGTCGGCAATTGCCCTACCGAAGACAGTTAAAACATAGTCATCTCTCACCTCCCTAACCGCTCACTTTCTCACCAAAGTAGCCTTGTAATCCTAGTATAAAGGAGTTAGCTCCAGTTTGTGGTAAATCCCTGGCAAAATGCGGGAATCGGCTTCCCAAATACGGTTTTTTCCGGATGAATTACGGTTCAGTTTCTTGTGGGAAGAGCAAAGATCGGCCTATCTTAGGCCGATAAATTATAAGCTTATAGTTCCCATCATAACCATTTTCGTTGGACAGTAATTACGTTTCCGGTAAATACCTCTCGATTACGGCTGCCATAAACGGGCGAAAATCATTCAGGTTTTCCCGGATTATTCGCAACACCTCGGCATCATCCACATCATCGTAAAGGTGCACCACCCGATTTCTAAACCGGGCCATTTGCCGGTATGTATCCAGCATCGCCCGGGGAATTATCCCGTGATCCGCTACCAGAGAAACAGCTTCCTGGTACGACTTGGGTAACCCCCAGCCCTCTCTTACGGCGATGTGGGCGCAAAGGTCCAACATGGCTTCGATGGTTATCTGCAACATACGTGTCGCTGCTGAGGGGAAGAGCCGATCTGCGGTAAAATCCTCTTCGGTCATATTTTGAAAACGCTCAAGTTCCTTCAGCCGGGCACGCATGAATTGCAGCTTCTGGCGTACCTTATCCTGGTCCACCGTCACAAGAATTCACTCCTTATGGCTTGATCAAAGTCACGGTAGATGGCCTGCAGGTCCGGCGCAAAGTCGGCATGGCGCCTGACCACCGTTTCCATAAATTCCGCCAGCAAAACAGGGTCGCGGATAAAGAGCGCCCGTCCTGTCTCCAAAACTCGGAACTGCAGGGTAACCGGCACTTTTTTCAGGTTGATCACGTTGATGTCGTCATTTCGCCCGATGCCCACCAGTTCACCCATCACTTCCAGCAGGATATCCAGGTCCCAATTTCCGCCCGGCATAGGGAGCACTGCCAGGTCCAGATCGGACAAGGGAGTCTGCTCAGGTGTACCGTAAGATCCGTAAATATACAAGGCCAGCACGTCGCCCCGCTGGCGGCAGTAGTCCGCCATCCGGCACAACTGTTCTTCATTTAAGCGGATCAGCGAAAGCCTCCTGGAAAGGCGCGGCATGATACACCCCCCTAAAATCATCAACCTCACAAGTCCATTTCTTTGCTAAATTGTACCACATAACTACCTCTCCCTCAATGCTTAGACCCACTCACGGAATTCGTGTTCTAAAAAGACCCGGCGAAGTAAAGCTCCTTGATTACTCGGTTCCACATATGGGACCATATTGTCTGGGTGGTGTTGCGACTAATGACCAGAACCGAAAAACTTTATTATAAAGTCGTCAACAATCCTCAAGATGTCAAGTTCGAAGATCTGGACAAAATACTTAAGCGTACGGCTTTAACTCCTCCGCCGAGAAGTCCCCTCCCNNGCAACTCCTTTTGTGATACAATGTAGTAAAGCGTCCACCTGCAGGCAAGGGGTCGGAATACGTCACCGCATCCTGGTAGAACGGGCCAAAGAGGAAAAGGTTAGTCTTAACCAGTACATTAACTACCAATTGGCCCGGGGAGTAGGGTATAAGAATTAAGAGAGCCGCGCTGGCTCTCTCTGTTTCTGCTGGTTAATATATGGAAACTGGCTGCCAACCACTTGCCACTGCACCTCTTGGCTCCTAGCCGCTAAAAGCGGGTCTGATGAGCGCTCCCTACCACCAGTCACTAATGCATGGCCTGTTTGATGGAGAGGGAGATGCGGCGGCGGTGCAGGTCTACCTCCAGCACCTTGACGCGGACGTTGTCGCCCACCTTGACCGCTTCCAGGGGGTTGCGCACGAAGGTGTTGCTCAGTTCGGAGATGTGGACCAGGCCGTCCTGGTGGACGCCGATGTCCACGAAAACGCCGAAGTCCACCACGTTGCGCACCACCCCGGTGAGGATCATTCCAGGCTTTAAGTCCTCCAGCTCCAATACGTCTTCCTGGAAGACCGGCGGGGGGAGTTCCTCCCGGGGGTCCCGGCCGGGCCGTTCCAGTTCTTTGATGATGNNACCGGCAGGTCACGGTACCTCCCGGCGGCAAAGTCCGCCGGCGTGGCCCCCAGGGCCGCCAGCAGCCGGTACGTGACTTCGTAGGATTCGGGGTGCACCCCGGTGTTGTCCAGGATGTTGACCGCGCCCGGGATGCGCAGGAAGCCGGCGCACTGCACAAAGGTTTTCTCGCCCAGCCGGGGCACTGCCATCAGGTCCTGCCGGCTTTTGAAACTCCCGTTTGCTTCCCGGTAGCGGACGAGGTTCTTGGCCTGGGTGGTGTTCAGGCCGGCCACATAGGACAAGAGCGCCCAGGAGGCGGTATTCAGGTCCACCCCTACCCGGTTCACACAGTCCTCCACCACCCCTGCCAGGGTCTCCGCCAGCCGCTTCTGGTTCACGTCATGCTGGTACTGCCCCACCCCGATGGACTTGGGGTCGATCTTCACCAGTTCCGCCAGGGGGTCCAGCAGGCGTCGGGCAATGGAAACGGCGCTTCTCAGGGATACATCCAGGTCCGGGAACTCCTCGCTCCCCAGGGAGGAGGCGGAGTACACGGAAGCCCCGGCCTCGTTAACGATGGTGTACACCAGGGGTGCTTCCACCTCTTTGATCAACTGGGCGATAAACCGCTCCGTCTCCCGGGAGGCGGTGCCGTTGCCGATAGCGATTACCTGCACGCCGTGGCGGCCCACCAGCTTCTTCACCGCCGCCTTGGCCTGCTCCACCTGGTTCTGGGGAGGGGTTGGGTAGATCACCCCCGTCTCCAGCACCTTGCCGGTCTCATCCACCACCGCCAGCTTGCACCCGGTGCGGTAGGCCGGGTCCACCCCCAGCACCCGGTAGCCCCGGCACGGCGGGGTAAGCAGCAGTTGGTTCAGGTTGACGGCGAATACCTTGATGGCCTGCTCTTCCGCCCGGTCGGTCAGTTCCTGCCGCACCTCCCGCTCGATGCTGGGAGCCATCAGCCGGCGGTAGCCGTCTGCTACCGCCTCCTCCACCAACCCTGCGGCCGGCCCCTTCCGCACCATTTTTCCTTTAAGGTATGCCAGGATCTGCTCTTCGGGGGCCTCCACCTTTACCGTCAACCACTCCTCTTTTTCGCCCCGGTTTAAGGCCAGCACCCGGTGGGGTAGGATGCGGGCCACCGGTTCCTGGAATTCGTAGTACATCTCGTAGGGGGAACGCCCTTCCTTCTTCCCCCGGGAAACCACCAGGCCTCTCGTCCTGGAGAGGTTGCGCGCCTCGCCCCGGTACTCGGCGTTGTCCGCCACCATTTCCGCGATGATATCCATGGCCCCCTGCAGGGCTTCTTCCACCGTGGCTACACCCAGTTCCTCGTTGACATAGCCTGCCGCCAGCCCCTCCGGCGAGCCATCCCGCAAGTCCAGCAATGCCTCCGCCAGTGGGCCCAGGCCCTTTTCCCTGGCCACCGAGGCCCGCGTCCTGCGCTTGGGCCGGTAAGGGCGGTAGATGTCTTCCAGTTCGACCAGGGTGCCTGCCGCGGCGATGGCTGCCGACAGCTCTTCCGTAAGCACGCCCTGCTCGGCCAGCAGGCGGGTGATCTCATCCCGCCGGGCCTGGACGTGGCGCAGGTAGGTGAGACGCTCCTGCAAATCCCGCAAGGTGGCGTCGTCGACGCCACCGGTGACTTCTTTACGGTAGCGGGCAATAAAGGGTACCGTATTGCCCTCGTCCAGGAGCACCACAGTCCGCGCCACCTGCTCAGGCTTCAGTCCCAGTTCCCCCGCCAGTTGCCTGGCTATATCCATGCTTATCCCCCCGTTATCTTCATTATGTTGCCAGTCTGATTATGTTGCCGTTACGGGTGAATCCCTACATTTAAAGCCAAAGGC
>LAKY01000074.1:0-402 GCA_000987045.1 Clostridiales bacterium PH28_bin88
CAAGGCCGTGGGAGTTCGAGTCTCCCCTTCGGCACCACTTTTCAGAAAGGGTTTCAGCCAACCGGCTGGAACCCTTTCCCTTTTTGGGACCGGGAAAAGCCGCAAAAGGTCTGAAAGCGCGAAATTCGCCTGTTGGGTCAAAGACGGGGTCAACGACTGGGTCAAAAGCCCTTCGAACCCACTTTGGGGCGAGCCATGCCAAGCGCTGCCGGGACCAGCCTTCTCCTGAAGGGAAACACCTACTACTTCCGCCACGCTGTGCCGCGCGAGCACCGTGCGGCCCTTGGTTGCAGCGAGTTGCGCCGCAGCCTGGGCACAGGGTATATTGCCGAGGCGCGGGTGAAGGCAAAGCGCCTCGCCCTCGCCGTGCGGGATGTCTTTCGCATGCTTGGGCGCATGACC
>LAKY01000074.1:442-808 GCA_000987045.1 Clostridiales bacterium PH28_bin88
ATGCAGCGCTTCACCGACTGCGTGAAAAACTATCCCAAGGAGATGGACTACCTGCCCGGGGAAACCGAGAAGCGCATTGCCTACTTCAAAGCGATCCTGGCAAAGCGGGATTATGCCCGACTTGAAGGCCTTGCCCGCGTCTTCTGCGAGGAGGACGTCGGGGTCGAATTCCCGGAAGACCCCGTCAAACAGCGGATGCTCGCGCACGAGATAGCCAAGCACTTCATCAACTACTACACGATCTGCATCCACCGGAGCCAGGGCGACTTCAACTTCGAGAAGACACTGTACCCGCCCCAGTCCGACGAATCCCTGGACTCCCTGTCGACCGAAGTGAAGTCAGGCGGACCAGCGGCACCTGCGGTC
>LAKY01000074.1:854-12137 GCA_000987045.1 Clostridiales bacterium PH28_bin88
ATCGACATTCTTGGTGACGTGCCTGTCAGCAGCATCGACTTTGCGGCCATGCGCACCTTCAAAACGACCCTCATGCAGTTGCCGCCCAACCGGAAGAAGGCCAAGGAGTACAGGAACAAGAGCATCGCGGAGATTTTGCGCGCGGCGCCAAAGAAGCGTCTCGGCAAGACAACTTTCAATAACATCGTGACAAATATTTCGAGCTTCTTCGAGTGGTGCGTGCGGCACGGCTATCTCAAGGAGAACTACGCCAGGGGATTGAAACTGCGCACCAGGAATGAGCGCATGGATGGGGCCCGGGCGGTGTTCACTCCCGAAGACCTGACAACAATGTTCAACGCCAAGGGATATCGGGGGGACAGCTTCAAGCAGCCGTACATGTTCTGGATCCCGCTGCTCTGCATCTTCACGGGGGCGCGCCTTGAGGAGCTTTGCCAACTGTACGTCGAGGATGTTCGAGAGGTGGACGGCGTATGGGTGTTGGACATCAACGAGAATCCGGGGCCGGATGGCAAGCGGGACAAGCACGTCAAGACCGCAAGTTCCATCCGGCTCGTCCCCGTTCATCCGGTTCTTCAGGATCTGGGTTTCCTCCGCTACCATGCCTCGGTCGTCAAGTCGGGCGAGAAGCGGCTTTTCCCGGAGCTTAAAAAGATACGGAACCGCTACGGCCACGCAGTGAGCAAATGGTTCTCCCGCTTCCGGAAAAGCGTCGGCCTGGACTCGGAACTGCACGACTTGCACGCTTTCCGGCACACGGTCATCGACTTCTTCAAGAAACAGCGCATCCCGAAGGACATCTATTCAGATGTCACGGGCCACGCGCAGGAAGGGACAGCAGAAAGCGTCTACGCCAAGGCCTATTCCCCGGCCGTGCTGCTCAGGGAGGTCGTCGAGAAGATCGACTACGGTCTGGACTTGTCGTACCTGAAAGGGTCAAAATTCGGGAACGGAGCGACGCAGGATAGAGAAGTTTAGAAGCTTTATTTTCGTTTATGTCGGATTAAAAATTCTGTGTAAGCGGCTATTTATGGCGCATGCACCGATTTTGCTTGTCGCTTGTGTGGATACTTCTAGCTTTACTTTGCTTTTTGATGCCTTTCATTTCCTGTTTCCTGCGTCACTAAGCTTTTTTCCTTTTCCTTCTATTTAATCTTTTCTTTCCTTTTCTGTTTCCTTCTCTTTCCTTTGTCTGCTCAGTGAGTCGCTGACGCATTGGTATCGCGTGGGTAGTATAGCCCATGCTGGATGAACTCGCCGACGCCTCCTCACTGGCTCTGGGCCTGGCACTGGCATGACGGGCCTGGGGTCACCACGACCTGCTCCGCGCCTCCGCGCCTCCACCTCCTCGCGGAAACCGCCATCGTCTGCTCTGGAGCGCCCTAGCCGCCTAGGAGTCGCTGCTTTAGCGTAGCGTCCCTGCAATACTTTACTTTCCATATTAGCCAAAGTGCCGTTTTGCTCCGGCATATTTCCTTACGCAGGTCCGGCTGACGAGCAGACCCGGCTTTAGCAAAAAAGCGCCATTTCCTGCAAAATCGTCGTTTTTGACCAAAGAAGCCAGAAAACGCGAAAATGCTCGCTTTTGGTCAAAAAGCGCTATTTTGCAGGTTTTGCCCGCTTTTCATCAAAACCATTGGCATCCGTCGGGGCTTCAGGGGCTCAATCAGATTCTTGCGCGAGCTTGAAGGTCGGGCACGCGCATACTGGACGTGCCATACGCCGTAAAGAACAAGGCGTGACCGGATGGTCAGTCTGTCTTTCGTCCTCGGCCTCGCCAAGACACCGCTGGGAATTTTACTGAGGCATGTGTGCGCCTCGGCGGCAGGTGGTCCCGCACCGTCGTCGATCAACCTCCCGCGCGTCTCCGAAAGGCATGTCGGCGGCCATGCGTTGCTCGTGGTAGATGGTCGTCCACTGCACACTATGCCCGGATCTGCTCGGGTTCGGCAGGAACCGTAACGGAGTGCTCTCTGTCGACATTCTTCTGGGCACTGCCTTGATGATCTCGCTGTCCGGCCGTGGCGAGTTCTTGTCCAGTCTGTCCAGCTCTCGGGGCAGTTTACGTAGTTTTGCGGCCGCGCCTTTGCCCATAAGGCCGACCCTGGCGGTCTCGTGGCCGAACTCCCCGAGGCGCATACGGGTGATGATGTGCCGAACCCCATGCACGGCGAAATTCAGACCGGTCATCTGCATCTTCGGAAAATCGGGACTCCTCATGGCTTCCTCTTCGTAGTCGGGAGCCACTGCCTCTACCATCAGTTGGGTCCGAAAGCACCGAGCAGGTCACAGGCTTCCGTGGCGGATTCCATGATTCTTCTCTTTTGCCTCTTTTATATCTTTTTCAAACCAAGCTTCAGGCTGGGGATGGTCAGATTTCTTGTATGACAATCTATGGTTGAGTCGCATACAAATTTTAATTCATTTGGTATGGACTGGTCGATGATCCATCTTCAGTTCAAGGTTTCGATATTTGAATCTTTTGATTGGCGAAAAATATTTTTTTCGATTGTAATGAAATTTATATGGACATCGTTTCGAAAAAATGGATCACATTGGACCTTCTTCGAAGGTGTCCATTGGTAGGGGGGTTGTCGTTTGTCAATCTCGCAAAATCTACGAACACGCTTTTCCAAGTTCTAGGAGGGAAAGATGGCTGCTTCGAACCTCAAAAAATGCTCTGTGAAAACGGGTAGGGCTGCGGACAAGTCCAGCTTGTGTTCGCCCGACATGATTTTCAAGCGGTTTGGACTTATCAAAAAGCCGAGGGGGAAAGCCCTGAAGATCTTTCTTAAGGGCGCTGGTGGTTCTGGAATCGCAGGAACAGCCTTCGATGCGATCTTGATCGACAAGGGGCCTCGGGTGGACCTCTCCGACCCAGCCGACATCAGGCGGAATCGTAAGCGCATCAGATTCGTCGAAATCAAGACGACGAGTCGTTATGGGATTGGCTCGGACTTCAACAGATACTTTTTCAGTGTGTCGCAAAATCAGTTCGATGCTGGGGCAAAGCTTGGTGGTCGCTATCTGTTCTTCTTCATCAATTTGCGGACGGGGAAGCATCTTGCTATTCGATCCAGATCTAGACCTTTCTGCCAGCGGCGGGGGAGGTGACCGACTCCCCGCCGTTGGCCAGCGCCCAGCGATTCGGGCATGCACATGGCCTGCACCAGCCATAAGTTGGGACTCCGGGTTTCCTGGTTTTCCATCTTGGTGTCGAGACATTGCGCCGGGGTCAGCCGACGAGAAGGCATCAAGTTGATCAGCTAGCTTTTTATTCTGAAGGGGTTGAAACGTTACTCTATGTTGTCGGTGTGAGGCCGATTTCGTCACATGTCGTCTTTTTCATCGGGCTGGAGGTTCCCGATGCTCATCACGGAGGACAACGTATTCACTCACCGGCAAGACCCGTATTGCATGCACATGCGAACCGAATGGGGGATATTCCGCCTGGCGAATTGGCAAGGGGGCTTAACCTGCTCGCGCTGGGCTCGGGGTAATTGGGTACATGTCGCAGCAGACCCAGGCTTAATAGTGCTTCACGAGGAATCAACCGCACATCGTGGGCCTATACGGGATTTCATCCGCCGTATTCCGATGGAGGTTCAGCACGTCGCACGACGTTTCCGGCATTTGCAATTGACGGTGCTCCGCTTTCTGCGTTGCGCCCCGGCCAGCGCTGACCTCGCTTGCGACGTACCTGACTTGTTTTGGTTGCTTTGTCGTGTAGCATCGGAAGACGACCGCAAGCTCTCTGTCTTGGCGCGAACGGCATCAAAGAAACGCAGGGAGATCGTGCGGCTGATCTTCGGCGAGCAGACAATGCTGACGCCACAGCTATTTCGCAAAATACGACTCATAAGATGCGATTATGAGGAATTTCTTCGGATGTGGGAAATGTTGTATGCCGAGTCACAGAACGATCGGATCCTGCATTGGCCTTCTTTCGCCCCGGACACTGTAGGCAGAGCTTACAGAAACGGACAACCAATTCTGCCGTACAAAATTATCGTCCGCTGCATTTCCGAGGGTATCGATGCCGTAAGGATGGACAGACTCGTCGCTATTCATAGGGATACGTGGAAAATGTTTTGCGCCCTACGGGGCGAAGCCGATGCCAAGCTTTTCGCCAAAATCGCGCAGGCCTGGAAAACCCCGGACGATCTCATGCGCCATCACGACAAGCTGGCTCAAGTGGCGATTGAGAGGAGTGAGGAGGAGCATTCTGTCCCACTACCAGTGCCGCCTCTCTTCGGCACCCCTGACATCACCCCGATCACTGATTCGGCTGAACTTTTCCGAGAGGGGCGGGACATGGCGCATTGTGTTTATTCCCAATTAGAGCAAGTTCTTCGCGGCGAACTCTCCATTTACAAAGTGCTGCGGCCAGAAAGGGCTACCTTGGCAATCAGCCGAGGATCGCCCCCGCAGATCGTGGAGTGCTCTTTGAGAGGCAACGAAGAGCCTTCCTTCGCAACCATGGAATCAGTAAGGGATTGGTTGAAATTGAGCGCATCAGCATCCACTGGCGTCTATTCTTAAGGCGGAGGTGGCCTAGCTATCCTGACAATTGCCATAAATGCCCTGCATGGCGGTGATTTCCGCCACTAAGGCATCTTGCAGATCCTTTGGCTCGACCACGCGAGCCCCGGCACCGCAAGAGAGAACCCAGCGCACGATATCCCATCTCCCTGAAGTCTTCAGACGCAGAAGGATGGAGCCGTCTGGGTTTTCACTCCATTTCCCGTTGAACCGCTTTCGTTCCATGACGTAGGGGGCCTGCTCTGCGGAGAACCAGATGACGGCCTCTACGGGATCGTCTAGGATGAGGTCAAAAGCCTCATCAAGACGGTCGACCGGATCGAAGTCTTGGGGTGGAGAAAATCGCTTGGTGCTGATTTTCAGTGTTGCGATGCGTTCCAAGGCAAGCATTCTAATATCCCCGTAATCAGTCGTCCGGACGAAACCGTAAAGCCCTCCATAGCGTTCAAAGATATGGAGTGGATCGATAAGGAACTGAGAACATCTCCCGGTCGAAAAAGAGTTATAGGTGATGACGCATGTCTTCTGTTCCAAGGTGGCCTTGATGAAGTCCGCGATTACCTTCTCTTTGCCTGCGTATTCCTTGCCGTCCTTGCAGGTCGAGACGAAAAGCGCCTTTATCTTGTCCAGCTTGGCAAAGAGGTTATTGGGAAGGAGGCTACCGATCTTGTTGAAGGCGCTGTCCACGGCTACGCCGATCTCGGTGCCGTGTAGGGCCGTCATGTCGCTTTTGGCCAGATATAGCCCGATGACCTCTGATACCGTCAGCTTCAGATCTGGCAATTGTAGGTTCGGTAACTTCTGAAGGTAACTCTGTTCAAATTTCCAGCACTTGCGGCGACCCTCTCCTTTCTCATCGTAGATTGGAAAGCCGAGTTGCTGCATGGTGTCAAGAAGTCGGTATACAGATCGACGGTCAACTCCAAGTTCTGCCTTCAATGCATCGATGGTGGTGCCCTGTGGGCGGCCAAGCAAATCGATGGCCTTGGTGAGTTTGACGATTTTGCTTGGGTGCATGTATTACTCCGTCGAGGAATGGGGGGTGGACAGCAGCCTAGCCTCACAATGGCTTAAGCCCGTTTCTTTATGCACTTGGGCATCTTTCAGGGCAAGATGCGAATTGTGAGCCCCCCGTAGGGCGAGTGCACTGAAACGGGGGCTTACCTCCGTTCTTTGGCTGCATCCACCGCGCGATGAAGCTCGTCGGCAGGTATCCCACGCGACGCGAGGCCCTTGCGAACGATGTCGAGGTACGTCCTGGAGGGAGGCACTAACGGGAGGGCTGGCATGGCGACAAAGTAAGTCATCACGCGCACAGTGTTCCCGGCCTGGTCAACCACTGATGTTTCCCTGCGCACGTACGCGCCGGGATGGCCTTCCTTGCGATCAAGTACGCTCCACCCGCCTGGGAGGACCACAAACAGCGCTCCTTCTACAGAGCGGCCCGGAGACATACGGCAGTCAAGAACTCCTCCGTTGCGGGCGCTGGAATAACGGTCAAAGGCCAATTCATGATCGGGTAATCGCGCCCTTCCCAAGCATTCTCCAAGGGGATAATTCAAACCGTGCCGGGAGCACCAGCCGAGCAAGTCTGACTCATCCAGGTTCGAGCCGTAGGCGAAGTAGAGAATATCCTCCAGTTCGTTCAGTGTATTCATGACCTTTCCCTCCAAAAAGTGACCATCTCTCTCTGCCGGTCGTTTTCGGGCGAAGGATCGTAACGTTTTGGATCTTCTCGGCGCATTCTGTCGATCATGTCCAGGACGCTCTCGGATTCAGCCATTCCGCATCGCATGAGAAAGCAGCCGACCACCGTTCCAGTCCTCCCTTTGCCGCCCCAGCAATGAACGTATACGGGCGTTCCGCGTGCATGAGATGCCTTAATGTCGTCCAGGATGATTCGCATCCGCTCTGGGGTAGGGACTCCGCCGTCTCGGATAGGATGCCGCACGACCTCAATTGGCCGACCAGCGGCGGCGGCCAAGGCATGCAGCCGAGACCCATAAGGAATGAAGGGTTTGCCAAGCCAATCGCGCTCATCCTCTTCCATTAAGGTGATGACTCGGCCAATCCCACAGGCCACAAGTCCAGAGAGCTTCATTTCGGCCTCTTCAAAAATCAGGCTTCCTGGATAGCACCCTGCCAGAAGTAGACCGGGCACAACCCAGTAAGAACGCGGGAAGGGTTTGCGAATAGGGTGAGCCTCACTTGCGTTCATCATTCGCCTTCTCCTTCCTTTTCAGTCATGACGACCGCGTCGCAAAGGCCGTTGGCAAGTTCCGAAATGTACTGCCAAAGCGCCATTGAGGAGGTCCAGTTTGCGGGGATGGCTGAGAATCCGAGGCAAGCACCAGCGATCTGCCCATAGATTGCCGCAGTCGTGTCGGCGTCGTCGCCGAGATTGACAGCGAGGAGCGCTCCATCGTGGAAGGTGTCCGTGGAATAGAACGCCCACAGCGCCGCTTCGAGAGAGCGAACTACATAGCCGCTGCCCTGGATTAGCGGCGGCTGCTTGATCTTGTAGGAGCCTCCTGCGACCTCAAGAATCTCATCGCACAGCGGGTTGTTTTTCCAAACCCCAGGATAAGGCTCGAAGATCCCAGCCAGAAGCTCGTCTTTGCCAACGCCACGCAGCGCTCCCCAGAGCAGGCCACCAAAGTAGCGACAAGCATCTATGCAGGCCCGCGCTTGGTGAGTTGTCCGTGAGCTTTCCCCAGAAAAGGCCACTGCTCCAACCGGATCATTTCCGAAAAACATGGGAACCGGTGCCAAGCGCATGAGTGACCCGTTTCCCGCAGCCCACCTCCCCTCGGGACCGGCGAAAGGCTCGCCAGTCCGTTTGAAGGATTGAAGCGAACCCAATACGGTTTGGCCGACGTCGAACGCCTCCCCCGTGCTGCTGAGATGCCCTTTGTCGAGCCAACGGACGTACCGCTCCATCTGGTCGCGAGGAACGAACCCGTCGCATACGAGCAGACTCTCTGCAAGGCAGAGGGCCATGGAGGTGTCGTCAGACCAGCAGACGATGCCGAGTTCTGGATCCCGGAAGCGCATTTCGGTGACAGGGGAAAAACTGCCGGGCGCTTGGAACTGGACAGGAAAACCTAGAGCGTCTCCGACAGCGAGACCGAAGAGTGCTCCGAGATAGCGGTCGCGGCGATACGTTCTCGCAGAAATATATGTGGACATGATTCCTCCAATTTTGGTCATAGTTTTAATGGGCATTTGGGATCGTCCCCGGACACTTAGAAGCCGAGCGTCCGGTTGGCGATTCCACCCTGCTTGGCTCGGATCTCATCCTCGAGGCAGCTAATGAAGTCCGAGGGCGAGAATCCGTCCCTGTCGAATAACTCGAAGCGGTCCCGTACATTTCTGAAGTCGCCGGGGGTGAGGCGTTCCAAGTGGCTGAGGCGCGCTTCTTCAGCTTCGGTCAAAGGGGCTGGGCATAAAGGCGCCAACATTCGCCGATAGAAGGTGAGAGCGCCTTCGGCCGTGAGATAGTCAAAGCGGATCTTGTGCCCGAAGCGCCTGAGGCTCGCTGAATCCAGGCCATCGAATGCGTTGGTGGTACAGACCATGATGCCCCTGAAGCGTTCCATGGACGTCAGGAACTCGTTGACCTGGTTGACCTCCCAAGAACGATGCGCCTTCTCACGGGAGAAGAGCAGCGAGTCTACCTCGTCGAAGACCAGCACAGCCCCAGTCTCCTCAGCTTCGGCGAACGCCTTCGCGATGTTGCGTTCGGTTACTCCGACGTAAGGATTTAGGATGTCGGACAACCGCCTCACGACGAGATCACGGTCGATAGATTCGGCAATATGTTTCGCGAGCTCGCTCTTGCCCGTTCCGGGAGGGCCGTAAAAGAGCAGGTTGCAGTTGCGGCGCTTGCCAGTATTGTCCGCGCGCAGCCAGGTGTCGAAGGCTTGGATCGCGCGCATTGTTCCAGCGAGATCGCCTGCTATGGAAAGTCCCTCAAGCGAATAGTCTCCCTCGATCCCCTGGGGCGGGAGAAATGGACTGCCGTTCTCGCGAAGCACCATGTGCGCCTCAAGCGAACGCGTAAGGGAGGTTTTGAATACGTCGCACTCACCCAGGTTGATCCCATCATTTTCATTTCGCCCGGTCGCCACGCGCAGCGATTGAGCCACGGCCATATCCACCACGCCGGCGCTTACATCGAAACGGCGCACCAATTTCTCAACATCGTCCTTGCCAAGCATGGCTTCAGCCCCGTGTGCGGCCAGCACGCCGATCCATTGACGCACGCGTTGCCCGCGCGAGAGTCGGCCAAAGCACAGGCTAAAGGCAAAGCGCCTTCGCACTGCCTCGTCCACCTCATCCACCGAGTTGACGACCCAGACGACGCGCAGCTTCGGCTCCTCCATGAGTTGATTGAGCCACCCTTTGTCGCGAGTCTCGCCCTGTAGAAAGAAGCCGCCTGTGGTGTTCAGGACGCTATCCGCGTCATCCGCCAACACCACATGCTCGGGATTGCCTGCGGCCCAGACGCACGCCGTATGGATGGCCAACCGCTTTGAACCATTCTCATCGTCGCGCGGCTGGGTCACCTCAATGGCGGCCATGCCTGCGGCTCCAATCAAGGCGCGGGCGAAACTCGTCTTGCCCGTGCCCGGAGCGCCGTAAAGAAGTATGTGTACAGGCCGCTCGCCCTGTGCGCACAGAAGAGCCTTCATGTGTTCCACTGTCGCGGCCGGAACCAGGAACTGAGAGAGAGGGATATTCGTGTCACTGCAGGTACGGAAGTAGCTCTCGGAAAGGCTCTTTCCGCCGTGCACAAGAATGGCCTCCTGAGCTTCCTCGGCCACCTCGGGCCTGTAGGAGCCTGTGATCAGCTTGAGAGTATTAAGCCTGCCGCGGAAGGCATTGTCGAGTTCTTTGCGCTGGACGCCGAGAATGCGGGCCAGCAATCCACGCTGACTGAGCTTAATGCACTCAAGTTCGTTAATGAAAAAACCTCCGAAAGCATCCCAATGTTCTCCCATGAAAAGAAAACGCAAGACCTCGACCTCAGTCTCATTGAGCCCAAAAGCAGTGCCGAACTCACTGAAGTTCCTTGCAATGACGGATTGAGCCGCCAGGTCGTTGAAATTATTTAAGAAGGAACATTCTTCGTCGATAGCACGCCAAACCCGTAGTTGCTTTTCACGTCCCAGCTGGTTGTAGGCCTTGCTGAGCGCCCATTGATAGAAATCCTCCTCGCGCGCCTCCCCGTCTTCCCAGTGCCCGTTGTCCTCCATTGCCCTTTTGCGCCTGGGAGAAAGCAGTGAGAAAGCTTTTTTGAAGACGCGCTCAAGGTCGCTACCAGCGATCCATTGCAGGAGTTCTACCACCCCGCTCTTCATCCTCCCTTCATCCCTGGAAATGCGGTAGAGATAGGTCAGGGCCCGCGCCTGTACGTACAGTTTGTCTGCGTCGTATGTTCCCTGCCTTGCTCCAGCACTGGGTCTTGGTTTTACCCGTGGCATATTCATACCCTCCACTTTGTGCCGAGCATGCACCTCAAGTGTGACGCAAACGGCCACACAAAATGGAGACGCAAAAATCTGCCACGCGAGGGAAAAAACTTGCCCTATATCTTATGTGCGGATGCAGGCTAATAATCGTCGTTCGCTCACAGAGTGCGTATTTGGCGGACACTTTCGGAAGCGGCTGTAGAAGCCTTAACCATTGCGCTTGCCAGACTGCGCGTGGTAACATTTCATAAAATGTAGATACCTACTTCAATCGTTTATACAGCAGCCGTTTGGTTCAGGAAGGCAATGACAATAGTTTGTTATGCGTTGACTGATTTGTAATCATGTTATATGAATTATAAGCTTTATGTTGCCAATGGCTTTGGCAGGGGCTGCAGATCAAATTAGGAGGGCATGATGATGACATTTCCTCAAGACGTTCAGGAGAGGCTCAATGTTTACGTTTACAGGTTGATCGATCCGCGGTCAGGATCGACATTTTATGTCGGAAAAGGAATAAATAACAGGGTCTTCGGCCACTTGAATTGTAATATTGGCCAAGATGAAGACTTTGTGTCGGCAAAACAATCCGTGATACAGAGCATACGCAATTCAGGATTGGAGCCAATCGTTGTTATACATAGACATGGAATGGACGATGAAACTGCAAAGGAGGTCGAAGCTGCACTAATTGACGCGTATCAACAATTAACAAATATCCAAGCTGGTGTTGGCAGTAATGACTTCGGTCCGCGGACAGTGTATGAGATACTTCGCGAATACTCCAGTAAAGAAATTGAAATAGCTGAAGGCCACAAATTGCTGTTCATTACGATAGGTAACGGCGGCGAAAACGACGGCATAGGGTTATATGACAGAGTTAGGTTGGCATGGAGAGTGAATTTTGAAAGAGCTCGTAGGGCAACGCATGTTTTAGCTATAAGAAACGGTATTGTCATGGAGGTGTACAGCAATCTCTGTTGGGCACCGGCAACGTCAGCTAATTTCCCCATTCTTAATAATGATATTCCTGGCCGGTTTGGTTTTAGTGGCGAGGTCGCGCCGATTCCAGATCGTGAACTTTATCTGAACAGGCGGATACCTAGCGATTACCGGCTTCGCGGAGCCTCGAATCCTATAAGATATTCCTACGATTAAATATGGGAGCTGTCCTGCTAAAAGTCATTTTCCCTGTTTTTAACCAGCTGTAAAGCCCCCGATTTCATGGACACAGTTTTTTTAAGTAGGGGCGATTCTAATGGCCCCT